>CAZKHJ010000001.1:0-37238 GCA_964552675.1 uncultured Sulfuricella sp.
GCGGCACGGCGATCACGTGGAAGGCGAAGAAGCGGTTCAGGGTGGCGTCACCGATCACGAAGTCGCCGCGAATCCACACCGAGATATCGGGGCCGACAACCGGGATGGCGCTGAACAGGTTGATGATCACCTGCGCACCCCAGTAGGACATCTGGCCCCATGGCAGCAGATAGCCCATGAAGGCCTCAGCCATCAGCGCCAGATAGATCAGCATACCGAAGATCCAGATCAGCTCGCGCGGTTTGCGATAGGAACCGTACATCAGGCCGCGCATCATGTGCAGATAAACCACGACGAAGAACGCCGAAGCGCCGGTCGAGTGCATGTAGCGGATCAGCCAGCCCCAGGGCACATCGCGCATGATGTATTCGACACTGGCGAAGGCCACCGGTACGCCTGCGCCATTCAGCGAGGCATCCGGCTTGTAGTTCATGGTCAGGAAAATACCGGTCACGATCTGCAGCACCAGCACCAGCAGCGCCAGCGAGCCGAAGAAATACCAGAAGTTGAAGTTCTTGGGCGCATAGTACTCGGACAGATGCGCCTTCCAGTTGGCAGTCAGCGGGAAGCGCTCGTCAACCCAGCCCAGCAATTTAGTCAGACTGTTCATTTATTAGGCCCCCTTGCTGTCATCGCCGATCAAAAGACGGCTATCACTCAAATACTTGTGTTTCGGAATCACCAGATTGGTGGGCGCCGGAACCCCGGAGAACACGCGCGCCGCCAGGTCGAAGCGGGAGCCGTGGCAGGGGCAGAAGAAACCACCTGCCCAATCCGGGCCAAGGTCGGCAGGGCCCACTTCCGGACGGTAGGTCGGCGAGCAGCCGAGGTGGGTACAGATACCGACTGCAACCAGGAAGGGCTTCTTGTCGATGGAACGGGTTTCGTTTTTGCAGTAGTCGGGCTGCTGCGGGGTTTCGGACTTGGGATCGGCCAGTTTGGCGTCATTCTTGCTGAGCGCAGCCAGCATTTCCTTGGTGCGATGCACGACCCACACCGGCTTGCCCTGCCACTCCACATTCAGGATCATGCCTGGCTCGATCTTGCTGATATCCACTTCCACCGGCGCACCAGCAGCCTTGGCACGCTCGCTCGGCAGCATGCTCATGACAAAGGGTATCGCGGCGCCAACCGCTGCCACCCCGCCGACAGCAGAGGTAGCAGCGATCAAAAACCGCCGCTTGCTGCGATCTACATTACTCTTGCTCATATCCACATCCCTGTTCAACGAGACCGAAAAAATTACAAAAGCTGTAATTGTACCTAATTTTTAGCTGACTTTTCTATCCTTTTTCGGGAAAAATTAACCGATTCCGGCATTTAAAACCGCTTCTGCGCTTGCCAGTTCCTCTGGTGTATTGATATTGCTGAACATTTGCGGATCATCAAATGGCACGGCCACACGTTGCAAACCAGCCTGCCATTCCCCCACCCGCCGTCCGCCGCGTGAGAGAAAATCACCCAGGCCAGCACGCAGGTGCGCATACCCCAGGCAGATGGCGGGCTGCATGAACCCCTCCACAGACGCCACCGCCAGTTCCGCACCACAACCCAGCAGGGCGTCACGCAGGCGCGCCACCAGATCATCCGGCAGAAAAGGCGTGTCGCACGGCACACTGAGCCAGAGCGGCGTCCCCACCTCCCCCAGCGCCCGGTGCAGGCCGGCCAGGGGGCCGGGGAAATCGGGCATCTCGTCTGCCAGCACGGCAAAGCCCAATGTGCGATAGCGCGCCAGGTTACGGTTGGCGCTGATCAGTACCGCATCCGCCTGGGAAGCCACGCGCCCGGCCACCCGGCGCACCATCGGCTCACCACGCAACAGCTGCAAGCCCTTGTCCACCTCGCCCATGCGCCGCCCGCGCCCGCCGGCAAGAATAATGGCAGTAACCTGCGGCACACTCATGATTCCAGCAACGCCTTGATCACCGCGCCAGCCAGCATCATGCCGAACAGGGGGGGCATGTAGCTGATCGTGCCGTTTACCGCCCGCGCCCGCCCCGGTCCATCGACCGGTTGCGGCGGCAGGGGCGCTTTCGGCTGCTCATCCGAGAACACCGTCAGCACCCCCTTGCGCAGACCGTAATGGCGATGCAGGCGCTTGCGCATCTGCTTGGCCAAAGGGCACATTTCCGTCTTGCCGATATCGGCAATTTTGATTCTGCGCGGGTCCAGGCGGTTACCCGCCCCCATGCTGGAGGCCACGCGCAGGCCGCGCTTCACGCTTTCGCCCACCAGAGCCACCTTGCAGGCGAGCGAATCGATCGCATCCACCACGTAATCGCAATCCGGCACCAGCTGGTTAACGTTCTCGCCATTGAGGAAGGTACGGAGAACTTCGAGCTGGCAGGCCGGATTGATGTCCATGATGCGCGCGCGCATCAGCTCAGCCTTGGACTGCCCCACGGTGGAGAGCAGGGCCGGCAACTGGCGGTTGATGTTGCTGGTGGCCACCACATCGTGGTCGAGCAGGGTCAGGCGCCCCACCCCGGCACGCGCCAGCGCCTCGACGCAATAGGAACCGACACCGCCCAGCCCGGCGACAAAGACATGTTTATTCGACAAGGTTTCGATCCCGGCATCGCCCAGCAGGATATGGGTGCGTTCGAATTGCGGCGGCAAGCTGCGGATGGAGTCAGGCATGATTTTCCTGTGGTTCGACGTGAATGATAACGGCAGTATGCGGCAGCACCGCGCCGATTGCCTCTTCCATCCGGTCGCATAGCGCATGGGACTCGCTCACGCTGGTCGCGCCCGGCAACAGCAGATGGAATTCGATGAAACGGCGCGGCCCGGCCTTGCGCGTGCGCAAATCATGGAAAGAGGCGCCGGCGGGAAGCAGTGACCGCACCGCGGCCTCGATGCCGCGCACCTCGCCCTCAGGCAGGGAAGCATCCATCAGCCCGGCCAGGGAGCGGCGCATCAACGCCACCCCGGTCAGCACGATATTAAGGCCCACTGCCACCGCCATGATGGGGTCAAGAATCTGCCAGGCCGGGGGTGCGAACATTACCACCGCCAGCCCGCCCAGCACACCGGCGGAAGTCCACACATCGGTGAGCAGATGCCTGGCATCCGCCTCCAGGGTAATGCTGTCATGGGCACGAGCCGCCCTGAGCAGCATGTTCGCGGTCATCAGATTCACCACCGCCGCAAGGCATGACACCAGCAGGCCGGGGCCGAGATCATGCAGCGCCATGGGGTGCAGGAAGCGCTCCAGCGCAGCATAGATAATCGACACCGCCGCCACCAGAATCAGTCCACCCTCGACGCCACTGGAAAAATACTCCGCCTTGTCATGCCCATAGGCATGCTCATCGTCGGCGGGACGCGCCGCAATGGTCAGCGCAATAAAAGCCACCAGGCCGCCAGCAAGATTGACCAGCGATTCGGCGGCATCGGAAAACAGGCTCACCGAGCCGGTAAGATGCCAGGCACCAAATTTGAGCGCCATGGTTACCAGCGACGCGGCAATCGAAAGCAGCGCCATGCGCCGCAACAGGCTCACGCCAGCGCCCCCAGCACGGCCCGCGCATTGGCGCTGGTTGCATGCACCACGACATCAAGGCTGATACCGCGCAATTCGGCCAGAACCTGCGCGATGCGCGGCAGATATTCCGGGCTGTTGCGCATTTTCGCGGCGAACAGCGGCGGGATATCCGGCGCATCGGTTTCCAGCACAATCGCCTCCAGCGGCAAAGCCATGGCCAGCTCGCGCAGGCGGGTGGCGCGCGGGTAGGTCATGGCGCCGCCAAAGCCCAGCTTGAAGCCCAGGCGGATAAATTCATCCGCCTGCTGGCGACTGCCATTGAAAGCGTGGGCGATGCCGCCCCTGACCTGGAAGCGGCGCAATTGCTTGAGAATCTGGTCCTGGGCGCGGCGTATGTGCAGCAGCACCGGCAGATCGAATTCGCGGGCAATCCTGAGCTGTTCGGAAAAATAGAACAGCTGCCTTTCCGCATCGAACCCCGGTACGAAGAAATCCAATCCGATTTCGCCGATTGCCACCAGGTGGTGCATCGCGGCGGCAGCACGCAAACCTGTCAGATCATCCGGCTGCGCGCCCGCCACATACATGGGGTGAATACCCAGGGCCGCATGGCAACCAGGGTAGCGCGCACAGCAGTCGAGCACCGCAGCAAAATTACCCGATTCCACAGCCGGGACGACAATCGCACCCACACCCGCTGCGCGCGCGCGTGCCACCACCTGGTCGCGGTCGGCGGAAAACTCGGCAGCATCGAGATGGCAGTGGGTGTCGATCAGCATAGAGCCAGATTGTACCCCAGCAGCTTGCCGTTCCTCTTCCCCCCGGTGTAATATCAGAGAATTTCGCTCAGGATTCAGTACCATGCAGCACAGAAAAACCATCCCCATCCACGAAGCCGTATCAGAGGAAGACCAGGCCATCAGCGCCTGTTCCAGCGGCGAACCCTATGCGCTGATGGTGCTGGGCGACAGCATGTTGCCCGAATTCGAGGACAGGGACATCATCGTCGTCGAGCCGGAAGGCGTAGCCCGGGACGGCTCCTACGTGGTGGCCTACCACAACGACGAATACACCTTCCGCCAGCTGGTCAGCCACGAGCAGAAATGGTACCTGCGCCCGCTCAACGAACTCTATCCGACCGAGGAAATACCCGGACTGGAAGCCGTCAAGGGCGTAGTGATCCAGAAGAAAAAACCGGGCAAGCGCAGCTCGTTCAAATCCTATATCTAACAGGATCTGATCAGGCCGGACAGCAGCTTGCGCACCGGCGTCGGAATCGCGGCGCCCAGCGCCTCCTCCAGACCCAGCCACATACCTTCCGGCTGCTGCACCTGAGACAGGATGTTCTGCACTTCCAGGCATTGCGGCTGGATATGCAGGTGGAAATGGGTAAAGGTGTGGCGCATGGCGAGCAAACCCCGTGGCTGACCGGCCGCGAAGCCGAAGCGCGTCAGGCAGGCCTGCCGGGGATCTTCTCCCGGACCGATTTCAGGAAAACTCCACATCCCGCCCCAGATTCCTGCCGGCGGACGTTTTTCCAGAAAAATCTCGCCCTGCCGCAACAACAGCAGCATGATGGTTTCACGTTCCGGCAGCGCCTTGCGCGGACGCGGGAGGGGCAGCGCGTTCTGGCGGCCTTGGTGATGGGCGAGGCAATCCCGGCCCACCGGGCATTCCCCGCAACGGGGCCGGCTGCGGGTGCAAATAGTCGACCCGAGGTCCATCAGGCCCTGGGTATAAGCCTCGATTCCCTGCTGTGGCAGCAACGCCTCGGCATGCTGCCACAGCAGGGTTTCCACACGCTTCATGGCGGGATGCCCTTCCAGCGCGAAATAGCGCGCCAGCACCCGTTTCACGTTGCCATCCAGAATCGCCCGCTGCGCACCAAAGGCGAAGGCACTGATGGCGGCGGCAGTGGAACGGCCAATGCCGGGCAGGGCAAGAATCTGCTCGAATTCGCGGGGGAAAACCCCACCATGCCGCTCCATGACCAGCTGCGCCGCCCGGTGCAGGTTGCGTGCCCGCGAGTAGTACCCCAGCCCGCTCCAGTGGGCCAGCACTTCATCCTGGGAAGCCCCTGCCAGCACCGGCAGCGCGGGGAAACGCTCGAGAAAGCGCTGGAAATAGGGAATGACGCTGCCCACCTGGGTCTGCTGCAGCATGATCTCCGACAGCCAGATCCGGTAGGGGTCGCAACTGCCCTGCCAGGGCAAATCGTGGCGGCCATGGGATTGCTGCCAGCGGATGAGGCGGGTGGCAAAATCACTCATCGGACAAAGAGCTGACGCTTCAACTCATCCCCCAGCCGGCGCCCAGCCTCTTCCTTCACCTTGCCCTTCACCGCCTCTTCCAGCATGGAAAACGGGCTGACATCGAGCTTGCCGCCCCCGATCCGGACATCCAGCCGCACATTCCTCGCCTGCATGCCATACAGTTGCAGCAGCCCCACGCGCAGCACGCCATCGGCGCTGAGTCCACGCGGAGCGGAAGCCTTCACTCCCTTGTCCGGCTGCGGCCTGCCGCCCGCTGAACCGGCAGCCGCCAGGTAACGGTCGAAGTCGATGCGATCGACCCCGGCATCGAAACTCAGATGGGGACTGGACAAAGGCGCAGCACCCAGCCTGAGTTTCAAGCGGCTGCCATCAATACTGCCAGCAGCCTCCAGGCTGGCGGACTGCCGCTTCAGATCGAGCCGGGCGCTACCGGCAAGATCAGCCTTGACGCCACGCCTGGGCGCCTTGGGGTGGGTCAGCGCCAGGCCCATGCGCAAGCTGGGCAATTCCAGGCGCTCCCGTGTCAGACTGCCCGTCAGCGGGCTATCCAGCTTCATGGCCGACGCACTCTCCCCCTGGTGAAAATTCGCTTCAAAATGCAAATTGCCCCTGAATGCATCGGGCGCCCCTGAAATTTCCGGCACGCTCAAAAGCATGCTGGATTCATCGCGGCCATCCTGCATCCTGGCAACCAGCTCGACCCTTCCTGCAGCAAGCTGCTGCGGTGCCTGGACGATTCTGGGTGCAGTCAGCCGCACATCCAGATCGGATGCGCCCTGCCTGCGCGTCACCGCCAGCGCCAGATTTTCCAGGGTGAGCGCATGGCTTTCGCCATCCAGCTCGACATCGCCCTTCAGTCCCGCCACCACGTCGCGCAAGCCTGCCACCTCCCCTTTTGTTTCCAGCCCGCAATGCCGGAGCGCGTAGCGTTTGGCTGCATGATCAAAAAACAGACTGCCGCTGAAGTGGTTTTGCAGATCCAGACGGGGAGTGTCGCCCACCAGCCGGAAAGCAACCTCCAGCTCCGTTGGCCGGGCCTCGGCCAGGCGTCCCATGCCAAGCTCGACCCCGCTCAACGTGAACTGGCGCCCGCTCATTTCATCGCGCAGGTGCAACATACTGTTGCTGATTTTCACGCCGTCGATAGCGAATCTGACCGTCCTGTCTTCCTCTTCCGGGCGTAACAAATCGTCGACATTGCTCGTGCCATCCCGGAAGCGCACCAGGCTGGCGCGCAACCCCTCGACACGCACCTGATCCACCACCAGTTCCCTTTTCAACAAAGGCCACCAGGACAGATAAAGACGTGCGCTGTCCACGGCGGCAAATTCTTTTTCGCTCCCGGATTCACTCACCGAGGCGCGCCCAAGATCGAGGCCCAGCTTGGGGAAGAAAGCCAGTCTGATGTTGCCGGCCAGAGTCAGGGTGCGCTGCTTCTTCTCCTTGACCAGCCGGATGATCTGCGGCTTGTAGTCGTTGGGGTTGATCGCCAGGGAAACCACCAGCGCCAGCACGGCCAGGAGAATCAGGCTCCCCGCCAGCATGGCGAGGCCATATTTCAAGTACCGCCTCATGAATTTGAGCCGTCGAGTGGGAACGGTCCAGACCATAGCGCAGCGGGCACCCGAATACAAGCCGCCCCCTCATCCTAACAAACAACATTCACTATTTTTCGTATCTCCTTATTTCTAAAGCATATAAATTTTAGTTCATGTTTTTCACCTAACTACTTGTCGCATAAAAGAAAAACCCGGTTTTACCCTTGACCTGCGCCATTTTTTTATCTATAGTGGGAAAAAGTGGCGGCAAGTGGGAAAAAGTGGGACAAAAAAGCTGCCAAGCACAAAAAAAGGGGTGACATGTTTCGCGGTGTTTCGACGCTAAATCTGGATAGCAAGGGGAGACTGGCGGTGCCAAGCCGGCATCGCGACTTCCTGCAGTCCTATTGCGCCGGCCGCCTCATCGTCACCGCCGACCCCGGCAAATGCCTGCTGATCTATCCCCAGCCCGACTGGGAACCGATCGAGAAAAAACTCAACAGCCTCTCCAGCTTCAACCCCCAGAGCCGCAGCCTGCAACGCCTGCTGGTGGGCATGGCCAGTGACGCGGAAATGGACGGCGCCGGCCGCATCCTCGTGCCCACGCCCCTGCGCCAGTTTGCCGGGCTGGACAAAAGCGTGGCGCTGGTAGGTCAGGGCAACAAATTCGAATTGTGGGACGAGGAGAAATGGAACCAGCAGCTCGCCGAGGCGCTGGCATTCCGCGATGGCGGCATGCCGCCGGAGCTGGAAGGTTTCTCCCTGTGAGCGTAACGCCGCAGCACATCACCGTGCTGCTCGCGGAGGCGGTAGATGCACTGAACATCCAGCCTGGCGGAATCTATGTGGACGGCACCTTCGGGCGTGGCGGCCACAGCCGGCTGATTCTGGAGCGGCTGGACAAGGATGGCCGGCTGATCGCACTGGATCGCGATCTGGCGGCAATAGAAACGGCGCGGGCCATAACGGACCCGCGTTTTTGCATTTATCACAGCAGCTTTGCCGGTTTGCGCCAGATCTTGCGGGAAATGGGCATCAACCGGGTAAATGGCGTGCTGCTGGATTTGGGGGTGTCCTCCCCACAGCTGGATCAGGGGGAGCGCGGCTTCAGTTTCCGTTTCGACGGGCCGCTGGACATGCGCATGGACACGAGCAAGGGGCAAACCGCGGCGGAATGGCTGGCGCAGGTGCCGGAAGATGAACTGAGGGAGGTCATCAAAAGCTATGGTGAAGAGCGGTTTGCTAAACAGATTGCAAGAGCGCTTGTTGCGGCGCGAGCGGGAGAGCCTGTCGCTACTACACGACAACTTGCCGATCTCGTGGCAAAGGCGGTTCCCCGGCGCGAGCCAGGCCAGGACCCGGCGACGCGCACCTTTCAGGCTATACGGATTTTCCTCAATCAGGAACTTGAGGAGCTTTCGCTAGTGCTGCCCCAGTGCCTTGAGCTGCTCGCTCCGGGTGGACGGCTGGCAGTGATCAGTTTCCATTCCCTGGAGGACCGCATCGTCAAGCGTTTCATGCAGGGCGAAGCCAATCGCGACACGCTGCCATCGCGCCTGCCGCTGCGCGCCAGCGAACTGCCGCAGCCGCGCATGCGCCTCATCGGCAAGGCGCAACGCCCTTCGCCCCGCGAAGTGGCGGCCAACCCGCGCTGCCGCAGCGCGGTCATGCGCGTAGCCGAACGGACCGGGGTCGCCTGATGGCCAAGCTGAACCTGCTGCTGATGGTCATTGCAATCGCCTGCGCCATGGGAGTGATTACCTCCCAGCACAAGGCACGCAAACTATTTGTCGACCTGCAGCAGGAACAGCGTTTCGCCAAGCAGATGGAAATCGAATGGGGCCAGCTCCAGCTGGAACAAAGCACCTGGGCGATGCATGCCCGGATTGAAAAAATCGCCTCCAGCTACTTGCAGATGAAGGTGCCCGATCCCGCAAAAACCCAGGTCGTTCCCCTGCTCCCCAAAGGGAGTGGAAATAATCGCGTCCCCGCCCGTGGAGTGACGCCATGAGTTTCGCCGCGACGACACTGCGCGTTCGGCTGCCGCTGTGGCGCGCCTGGGTAGTGGTAGCGCTGCTGCTGCTGTGGTTTGCCGCCTTGCTGGTGCGTGCACTGTATCTGCAGGTGCTGAACAACGACTTTCTGCGCCAGAAGGGTGACGCACGCTACAGCCGGGTAATCGAACTGTCGGCACATCGCGGCATGATCACCGACCGCCAGGGCGAACCGCTGGCAATCAGCACCCCGGTGGAATCGGTATGGGCCAGCCCGCAGGACGTGGAACTGTCGGCGGAAAAGACCCGGCAGTTGGCAAAGCTGCTGGATCTGGACAAAAAGGAAATCGAACAGCGGCTGGACGGCACCCAGAAAGAGTTCGTCTACCTCAAACGCGGCCTGCCGCCGGAACAGGCCGCCAAGGTCATGGAGCTGGGCATTCCCGGCATTTTCCTGCAACGCGGCTACCGGCGCTATTATCCGGCGGGCGACGTGATGGCCCACGTACTGGGTTTTACCGACGTTGACGACCGCGGCCAGGAAGGCGTGGAACTGACCTACCAGAACTGGCTGGCGGGCAAAACCGGCAGCCGCCGCGTAATCAAGGATCGCGTCGGCAACATCATCGAGGACGTGGAAAGCGTCAAGACCCCGCAGGAAGGGCGCAATCTCGTCCTCAGCATCGACCGCAAGCTTCAGTATCTGGCATTCCGCGAACTCAAGGCGGCGGTGGAAACACACCAGGCCAGGGCCGGCGCAATCGTCGTGCTGGACGCCAAATCCGGTGAGATCCTGGCGCTTGCCAACCTGCCATCCTACAACCCCAACAACCGCGTCAAGCTCAACCGCAACAGCACGCGCAACCGCAGCATCACCGACATTTTCGAGCCGGGCTCGACGATGAAGCCGGTCACCATTGCCGCCGGGCTGGAAGCGGGCAAATTCAAGCCCGAGAGCCGGATCGAGACTTCGCCCGGCCATTTCTCCATCGGCCCGGCCACGATTCATGACGCGCATCCCCAGGGACTGCTCAGCGTAGCCCAGATCATCCAGAAATCCAGCAACGTGGGTGCGGCCAAAATCGCCCTGACCCTGCCGCCGGAATATCTGTGGAATACCTTCACTCACATGGGCTTCGGCCAGGTGCCGCATAGCGGCTTCCCCGGCGAGGCAAGCGGCAAGGTGCGCCCCTACAAGACCTGGCGCCCCATCGAGCAGGCCACCATGTCCTATGGCCACGGTATTTCGGTCAGCCTGCTGCAACTGGCGCGCGCCTATACCGTTTTCGCCAGCGATGGCGAACTCAAGCCGCTGTCGATGCTGAAACTGGATGAAATCCCCGCCGGCGAGCGCGTGCTCTCCCCGGAAACGGCCCGCTCCGTCCGCTCCATGCTGGAACTGGTGGTGCAGCCCGGCGGCACCGCGCCCAAGGCCAACGTGGTGGGCTACCGCGTGGCCGGCAAGACCGGCACCGCGCACAAGGAAGAAAATGGCGGCTACGCCGCGCACAAGTACGTGTCTTCCTTTGTCGGCCTGGCACCGGCCTCCGATCCGCGCCTGGTGATCGCCGTCATGATCGACGAACCCAGCGCGGGCCAGTATTACGGTGGCACGGTGGCCGCACCGGTATTCAGCAGCGTCATGGGTGGTGCGCTGCGCATGCTGTCCGTGCCGCTCGACGCCCCCACCAGCAACACCCTGCTGCCCAGCGATGCACCGGAAGTAAAGGAGGAGGTATGAAGCTGACCGGCCTCTCCACCCCCATCACCGCGCTCGCCTCCGACAGCCGCCGCATTCGCCCCGGCGACACCTTTGCGGCCTATCCCGGCGATGAAGCCGACGGCCGCCACTACATCGCCCAGGCCATCAATGCGGGCGCCAGCAGCATCCTGTGGGACAGCGATGGCTTCCAGTGGAATGAGGCGTGGCATATCCCCAACCTCGGCATCGCCGGGCTGCGCGAAAAAATCGGCGCCATCGCCTCGGCGCTCAACGGCGAACCGTCACGCGACCTGTGGATGATCGGCGTCACCGGCACCAACGGCAAGACCTCCTGCTCGCACTGGCTGGCCAGCTGCCTCGCCGCACTGGGCCGGAAAACCGCGCTGGTTGGCACGCTGGGCAACGGTTTCCCGGGCACGCTGTCACCCTCCGCCAATACCACGCCGGATACCGTTCTGCTGCATGGACTGCTGAAAGACTACCAGGATCGGGGCGCGGCCGCGGTGGCGATGGAAGTTTCATCCCACGGCCTCCACCAGGGCCGGGTCAATGGCGTGCACTTCGACGTGGCGCTGCTCACCAACCTGTCGCGCGACCATCTCGACTACCACGGCGACATGGCCAGCTACGCCGCCGCCAAGGCCGGCCTGTTCAGCTGGCCCGGCCTGCAATATGCGGTGCTCAACCTGGACGACCCGTTCGGTGTCGAGCTGGCGGGCAAGCTGGGGTGCAGCGGAGTGAAAGTGGCCGGGTATGGCTTTCACGGCGAAGCCGGCGGCTGCCAGATCGCCATCAAGGGCCGCGACTTGCACATGAGCGCCGCCGGCTTGCGTTTCGAAGTCGCCACACCCTGGGGCAAGGCCAGCATCGCCAGCCCCCTGCTGGGCCGCTTCAACGCCTCCAACCTGCTGGGCGTGCTGGCCACCCTGCTGGTGAGCGGCACCGGGCTGGAGCAGGCCGTTGCCGCGCTGGACAGCATTCAGCCGGTAGCAGGCCGCCTGCAGCAGTTCGGCGGTGGCGACCGGCCGCTGGTGGTCGTGGACTATGCCCACACCCCGGACGCACTGGAAAAAGTACTGCAATCGCTGCGCGAAATCATGGGCAAGGGCGCTCGCCTGAGCTGCGTGTTCGGCTGCGGCGGCAACCGCGACAAGGGCAAGCGCCCACTGATGGGCGCGATGGCATCGCGTCTGGCGGACAACGCCATCGTCACCAGCGACAACCCGCGCAACGAGGATGCGCGCGCCATCATCGACGACATCATTGCCGGCATGGGCGCGAACTTCCATGTCGAAGAAGACCGCGCCGCCGCCATCGACAGGGCCATCCGCCAGGCAAACGTGGGCGATATCGTGCTGATTGCGGGCAAGGGGCATGAGGATTACCAGGAGATCAAGGGCGTGAAACTGCCTTTCAGCGACGCCGAAGTGGCACAACGGGTACTGCGGGAGACTCAGCCATGCTGACCCTGAGCCAGGCGGCAGCCGCCATCAATGCAAGCACACAGGGACAGGACGTGACCTTCAGCGCCGTCACCACCGACAGCCGGGCCGTGGCCCAAGGCGACCTGTTCATCGCGCTCCAGGGCGAGCGTTTCGATGCGCACGATTTTGTCAGCCAGGCCATCGCGCAAGGCGCGGCAGCCGCGCTGGTCAGCCGGGCAGAAGCGGAAAAGCGGGGGGACGAATGGGAAAGCCTGCCGCTGATCCTGGTTGACGACACGCGCCTCGCCCTGGGCAGGCTGGCGGCATTCTGGCGCAGCCGGCAGAACATCAAGCTGGTGGCAGTCACCGGCAGCAACGGCAAAACCACGGTCAAGGAAATGCTTGCCGCCATGCTGCGTACCGCCGCCGGGAACGAAGCCGTGCTGGCGACCCAGGGCAATCTCAACAACGATATCGGCATGCCCCTGACCCTGTTGAAACTGCGCACACAGCACCAGTTCGCCGTGATCGAAATGGGCATGAACCATCCCGGCGAGATCGGCTATCTGAGCAAAATCGCCCGCCCCGACGTGGCCCTGATCAACAATGCCGGCGCCGCGCATCTGGCCGGGCTCGGCAGCGTGGCCGACGTAGCGCGCGCCAAGGGTGAAATTTTCTCCGGCCTGGCCGCGGATGGCATCGCCGCAATCAATGCCGACGATGCTTTCGCGCCGCTGTGGAAGGAACTGGCACAGGGCCACGCCATGATCGAATTCGGGCTGGATCATCCCGCGCAGGTCAGCGCCACCTGTCAGCTCGGCGCACTGGACAGCCAGCTCACGCTGCGCACCCCGGCGGGCGAATGCCACACCACTCTGCCGGTACCCGGCCTGCATAACGTGCGCAACGCCCTCGCGGCCACAGCGGCAGCCACGGCGCTGGGCATCGGGCTCGAAGCGATTGCCGCCGGCCTGGCCGGTTTTGGTGGCGTCAAGGGCCGCCTGCAACGCAGGCCCGGCCTGCACGGCGCCACCCTGATCGACGACAGCTACAACGCCAACCCGGCATCGGTCAAAGCCGCCATCGCGGTGCTCGCCGCCATGCCGGGCAGGAAAATCCTGGTGCTGGGCGACATGGGCGAACTGGGCCCCGATGCAGCAGAACTGCACCGCGAACTGGGCACGGCGGCGAAACAGGCTGGGGTAGACATCCTGTTCTGCCACGGCGACATCTGCCGTGCAACTGCGGAAGCGTTCGGTGCTGATGCCTGGTTCTTCGAACGGATCGAGGAATTGCTGGCAGATCTGGAAAATCTGCTGGCGCCAGATGTGACCGTGCTGGTCAAGGGCTCCCGCTTCATGCAGATGGAGCGGGTGGTTAAAAGCTTCGAGGCAAAGGAATAAGCATGTTATTGGCTCTGGCACAGTGGCTGGCACAGGACATCCGCGCATTCAACGTATTCAACTACATCACCCTGCGCGCGGTGCTGGCGATCCTCACGGCGCTGATGATCTCCTTCCTGATCGGCCCGGCAATGATCCGCCGCCTGACGCTGATGAAAATCGGCCAGGCCGTGCGCAACGACGGCCCGCAAACGCACCTGGTCAAAAGCGGCACCCCTACCATGGGCGGCGCCCTGATTCTGGTTGCCATCGCCATCACCACCCTGCTGTGGGCCGATCTGCGCAATCCCTATATCTGGGTGGCACTGGTCACCACGCTGGGTTTCGGCGTCATCGGCTGGGTCGACGACTACAAGAAAGTAGTCCACCGCAATCCCAAGGGTTTGCCAGGGCGCTGGAAATATTTCTGGCAATCGGTGATCGGCGCCAGCGTGGCGGCTTATCTGGCTTACCGCGCCAACCTGCCGGTGCACACCGAAATGATCGTGCCGTTCTTCAAGAGCGTGTCCATCCCGCTCGGCGCGGTCGGCTTCATGATCCTGACCTATTTCGTCATCGTCGGGTCGAGCAACGCGGTGAATCTCACCGACGGGCTGGACGGGCTGGCGATCCTGCCCACGGTGATGGTGGGCGGCGCGCTCGGCATTTTCGCCTATGTCGCCGGCCATTTCTACTTCGCCCGCTACCTCGGCATTCCTCATATCCCCGGCGCCAGCGAACTGGCCATTTTCTGCGCCGCCATGGCGGGCGCCGGCCTGGGTTTCCTGTGGTTCAACGCCTATCCGGCGGAAGTCTTCATGGGCGACGTCGGCGCGCTGGCACTGGGCGCCGCGCTGGGCGTGGTGGCGGTAATCGTGCGCCAGGAAATCGTGCTGTTCGTGATGGGCGGCGTGTTCGTGGTGGAAACCCTGTCGGTGATGCTGCAGGTGGCTTCATTCAAGCTCACCGGCAAGCGCATTTTCCGCATGGCGCCGCTGCATCACCACTATGAACTCAAGGGCTGGAAAGAGAACCAGGTTGTGGTGCGCTTCTGGATCATCACCATGATGCTGGTCCTGGTGGGCCTTTCGACGTTGAAACTAAGATGAATCCGAACCTCGAAAACAGGAACATTCTGGTGCTCGGGCTGGGTGATACCGGCCTGTCCATGGCGCGCTTTCTGCTGCGCCGGGGTGCCCGCGTGTCGGTCGCGGACAGCCGCGAAGCGCCACCCCACGCCACCCGCTTCCACGCCGAATTCCCCGGCGTGCAACTCGCCACCGGACCATTCAGCGATGCACTGTTCAATGGCATCGACCTGATTGCCATCAGCCCCGGCGTACCGCTCGCCGACCCCCATGTTGCCGCAGCCGTGGCGCGTGGCATCCCGGTCGCCGGCGACGTGGAACTGTTCGCGCTGGCCCTCGGCTCGCAGCCCCCGGCCCACCGTTCCAAGATTCTTGCCATCACCGGTTCCAACGGCAAGAGCACGGTCACCGAGATGACCGGCGCGATGTGCCGCGCCGCCGGCCTCAACACCGTAGTGGCGGGCAACATCGGGCTGCCGGTGCTGGATGCACTGGACGAGGCCGGGCAGCACGGCATGCCCGGCGTGTTCGTGCTGGAACTGTCCAGTTTCCAGCTGGAAACCACTTCCAGCCTCGATGCCACCGCCGCCACCGTGCTCAATGTCAGCGAGGATCATCTCGACCGCTATGCCGGCATGAACGAGTACGGTGCCGCCAAGACCCGTGTCTTCCACGGCTCCGGCATGCAGCTGCTGAACCGCGAAGACCCGCGCACCATGGCCATGGCGATTGCCGGGCGGCGGGTCGAAACCTTTGGCCTGAACACGCCCTGCGGCGCTGCCGAATGGGGTTTGCTGGGGGAAAAAGACAGGCAGTGGCTGGCGCAAGGCGGGCAGAAGCTGATGGCACTGTCCGAACTGCCGCTGGCCGGACTGCACAACGCGGCCAACGCGCTGGCCGCGCTGGCCCTGTGCCGTGCCCTGAATATCCCCTTCGAACCGCTGCTCGACGGGCTGCGCCACTTCAAAGGGCTGCCCCACCGGGTAGAAAGAGTCGAGCAAATCGGCGGCGTCACTTTCTACGACGACTCCAAGGGCACCAACGTGGGCGCCACCGTGGCAGCCCTGACCGGTATGCCCAACAAGGTCGTGCTGATCGCCGGCGGCGACGGCAAGGGCCAGGATTTCAGCCCGCTGGCCCCCGCCGTGGCGCAACATGCCCGCGCCGTGGTGCTGATCGGGCGCGACGGCGCCAGAATCGGCGCCGTGCTGGAACACAGCGGCGTCCCCCTGCTGCGCGCCGGCAGCATGGAAGAAGCCGTGCAGTTCGCCTACCGCCAGGCACAGGCAGGCGATGCCGTGCTGCTGTCGCCGGCCTGTGCCAGCTATGACATGTTCCGCAACTACATCCATCGCGCCGAGGCATTCATCAATGCCGCGCAGCAACTGGCCCGCGAGGAAACGCACTGATGTATTACCCCAACGCCCAGCAACCACGTTCCGACTATGACCAGGCCCTGCTCTGGTCGTCGCTGCTGCTGCTCGCGTTCGGACTGATCATGGTGTATTCATCCTCCATTGCCAGCGCTGGGGCCAGCCGGCAGACCGGCTTCAATGAAAGCTATTTCCTGCTGCGCCAGGGCATCTATCTGGGCGCCGCGCTCATCGCCGGCGTGATTGCCTTTCAGATTCCGCTGCGTGCCTGGCAACAGATGTCGCCCTGGCTGTTCCTGGCAGGCATCGCGCTGCTGGCAGCCGTGCTGATCCCCGGCATCGGACGCGAGGTAAACGGCAGCCAGCGCTGGATCTCGCTTGGCATCGCCAACCTGCAGCCATCCGAATTCATGAAGCTGATCGTGGTGATGTATGCGGCCGATTACACCGTGCGCAAGGCGGCGCTGATGGATCATTTCACCAGGGGCTTCTTGCCCATGTTCCTGGTAATGCTGCTGATCGGCGGGCTGCTGCTGCGCGAGCCGGATTTCGGCGCCTTCGCCGTGATCATCTCCATCGCCATGGGCATCCTCTTCCTTGGCGGCCTCAACTGGCGCCTGTTCGCCGGCCTGATCGTGCTGCTGATCATCGGCTTCCTGCTGCTGATCTGGACTTCGCCCTACCGCATGCAGCGCATCATCGGCTTCATGGACCCCTGGGCCGACCCTTACGGCAAGGGCTACCAGCTCTCCCATGCCCTGATCGCCTTCGGGCGCGGCGAGTGGCTGGGGGTAGGGCTGGGCGCCAGCGTGGAAAAGCTGCTCTACCTGCCCGAAGCCCACACCGATTTCCTGCTCGCGGTGATCGCCGAGGAGCTGGGCTTCGCCGGCGTCGCCGTGGTGGTGCTGGGCTTCGCCTGGATACTGGTGCGCGCCTTCCTCATCGGCCGCGCGGCGGAAAAACAGGAACGTCATTTCCCCGCCCTGGTCGCGCAAGGCATCGGCATCTGGCTGGCAGTTCAATCCATCATCAACATCGGCGTCAACATGGGCCTCTTGCCCACCAAGGGCCTGACCCTGCCGCTGCTGTCCTTCGGCGGCAGCGGCATCGTCGCCAACTGCATAGCGCTGGCAGTGCTGCTGAGAGTTGATTTCGAGAATCGGCAACTGTTGAAGGGGTACGCGGTATGAGCCGCACCCTCATGATCATGGCAGGCGGGACCGGCGGGCACGTGATGCCGGCGCTGGCCGTGGCCGATTTTCTGCGGGGCGAGGGCTGGAAGGTGGTCTGGCTCGGCACCCGCAACGGCATGGAAGCCACGCTGGTGCCCCGGCACGGCTATGAAATGGCCTGGATCAACTTCTCCGGCCTGCGCGGCAAGGGCCTGCTGCGCGCCATCACGCTGCCGCTGCAACTCTTGCTGGCTTTTTACCAGAGCCTCAAGGCCATGCTCGCGCACCGCCCCGACGTGGTGCTGGGCATGGGCGGCTACCCCGCCTTCCCCGGCGGCATGATGGCCGCCCTGCTGGCCAGGCCGCTGGTGGTGCATGAGCAGAATTCCATCGCCGGCCTCACCAACCGCGTGCTGGCCTGCCTTGCCGACAGGGTGCTGGTCGCCTTCCCCGGCGCCTTCAGGAGCGGCAAGGACAAGCCGCTGCCCTGCGGCAAAGCCGAGACCCGATGGTGCGGCAACCCGGTGCGCGCCGATATCGCTGCCACAGCCGAGCCCAGCGCGCGCCTGGCCGGGCACGAAGGCCCATTGCGGCTGCTGGTAGTGGGCGGCAGCCTGGGCGCGGCCGCATTGAATGACGTGGTGCCACAAGCCCTGGCCATGATTGCGCCAGCGCAACGGCCGCAAGTCGTCCACCAGTCGGGCGGCCGGCATATCGAGGCGCTCCAGGGCAATTATCGGGCTGCCGGCGTGGAAGCCGATTGCAGGGCCTTTATCGACGACATGGCCAAGCAATACGCCTGGGCCGATATCGTGATCTGCCGCTCCGGCGCCCTGACCGTGGCCGAGCTCGCGGCCGCCGGCGTAGCCAGCGTGCTGGTGCCCTTCCCTCACGCCGTCGATGACCACCAGACCACCAATGCACGATTCCTCAGCGACAGCGGCGCCGCCGTGCTGATCCAGCAAGCGGAACTGAGTGCGGAAAAGCTTGCCGCGCTGCTGCAGGAATTCACCCGCGAAAAGCTGCTGGCCATGGCACAGGCGGCGCGCGCACTGGCAAAACCCGATGCGACACAGCAGGTGGCCGAAATCTGCAAGGAGTTGGCGAAATGAAGCACAAGGTCAAGCGTATTCACTTCGTCGGCATGGCCAGCATGAGCAGCGAGCAGGGGCCCCGCCCAGCGGGGATGCGAGCGTCCGCGAATGCTGCCGGATGCCAGGCAGGAAGGAGACCAGAATGAAGCACAAGGTCAAGCGTATTCACTTCGTCGGCATCGGCGGTTCGGGCATGAGCGGCATCGCCGAAGTGCTGCTGAACCAGAATTTTGAAGTCAGCGGCTCGGATATTGCCGACAATGCCACCACGCGCCATCTGCAGCAATTGGGCGCCAGGGTCTACCAGGGCCATGCCAGCGGGCACGTCGCCAATGCCGATGTAGTGGTGACTTCCACCGCGGTCAGGGAAGACAACCCGGAAGTGACGGCGGCGCGCGAGCGCAACATCCCTGTGGTGCCGCGCGCCATGATGCTGGCCGAGCTGATGCGTTTCAAGCAGGGCATCGCGGTCGCTGGCACCCATGGCAAGACCACCACCACCAGCCTGATCGCCAGCATCCTGGCCGAGGCCGGCATGGATCCGACTTTCGTGATCGGCGGCCGGCTGGAAGCCGCCGGCACCAATGCACGTCTCGGTTCGGGCGAATTCCTGGTAGCCGAGGCCGACGAATCCGATGCATCCTTCCTGCTCCTGACGCCGGTGCTGGCGGTGATCACCAACATCGACCAGGACCACATGGAAACCTACGGTCACGATTTCAACCGCCTCAAGCAGGCCTTCGTGGATTTCACCTCGCACCTGCCCTTCTACGGCATGGCGGTGATGTGCGTGGATGACCCGGTGGTACGCGAGCTGCTGCCGCGCATCACCAAGCCGGTATGGACCTATGGCCTGTCCGAGGATGCCAAGGTGCGCGCCCTCAACGTGCAGGCCTGCAACGGCCAGATGATATTCACCGTGGAACGCAGGAACGGCAATATCAGCCAGCTCGACATCACTCTCAACCTGCCCGGCATGCACTATGTGCTGAACGCCCTGGCGGCAATCGCTATCGCCACCGAAGTGGGCGCGCCGGACTCCGCCATCGTCAAGGCACTGGCCGAATTCAAGGGCGTGGGGCGGCGCTTCCAGCGCTATGGCGAAATTACGCTGCCGAACGGCGGCACCATCACCCTGGTCGATGACTACGGCCATCATCCGGTGGAAATGGCCGCCACCATCGCCGCTGCGCGCGGAGCCTTCCCGCAGCGCCGCCTGGTGCTGGCCTTCCAGCCGCACCGCTACACCCGGACCCGGGATCTGTTCGAGGATTTCGCCAAGGTGTTGTCCGGCGTGGACGCCCTGCTCCTGACCGAAGTCTATGCCGCCGGCGAAGCCCCCATCGTGGCTGCGGACGGCCGCGCCCTGGCAAGGGCAGTGCGCGTGGCCGGCAAGGTGGAGCCGGTTTTCGTCGAGGACGTCGCCGAATTGCCCCAGACCATCCTGACTACCGCGCAGGATGGCGACGTGGTGCTGGTCATGGGGGCAGGCTCGATCGGCCAGGTGCCGACCAAAGTCGTTGCGGGACAGAAACAGCTGCCATGAACATGAATGAACCCAGCCAATTCCTGCAAACCAGCCTGCGCGGCGAACTCCGGCTCAAGGAGCCGATGGCGTCCCACGTCAGCTGGCGCGCCGGCGGCGTGGCGGAGCGGTGCTACGTGCCGGCAGACTTGCAGGATCTGGTGCAGTTTCTGTCCGCCTGCAGCGGCCCGGTTCACTTCGTCGGCCTGGGCAGCAACCTGCTGGTGCGCGACGGCGGTCTCAAGGGCACGGTGATTCTGCTGCACGGCGCACTAAACCAGATCCGGCTTGCAGAACAGGGGCTGATTTATGCCGAAGCGGGGGTCAGCAGTCCCAAGCTGTCCAGCTTCGCGGCGCAGAAGAATCTGGAAGGCGCGGAATTCCTCTCCGGCATCCCCGGTACGGTAGGCGGCGCGCTGGCGATGAATGCCGGCTGCTACGGCAGGGAAACCTGGGAATGCGTGCACAAGGTGCTCACTATCGACAGCAGCGGCACGTTGCGCGAGCGCCTGCCCAGCGATTACGAAATTGGCTATCGCCATGTGGCCTTGCGTGAAGGAGGCGAAGAATGGTTCGTCGCCGCCTGGTTCGGCTTCACCCCCGGCGACGGCAAGGCCGCGAAGAAAAAAGCCAAGGAATGGCTGGCCAAACGCATGGCTACCCAGCCGCTGACCCAGCCCAACGCCGGCTCGGTGTTCCGCAATCCGCCTGGCGATCATGCCGCGCGCCTGATCGAGGCCTGCGGGCTGAAGGGACTGACCATCGGCGGCGCGCAGGTATCGGAAAAGCACGCCAATTTCATCGTCAACCTGGGCGGCGCGACGGCGGCGGATATCGAATCCCTGATCGCGATGGTGCAGGAAAAAATAAAGCAGGCGCACGGTGTGGAACTGGTGCGCGAAGTAAGAATTGTAGGCGAGAGGTGAAGCGTGAAAGGTAACAAGTTTGGCAAGGTAGCAGTGCTGTTCGGTGGCAAGTCCGCCGAACGCGAGGTATCGCTCAAGAGCGGCGCCGCCGTGCTGCGCGCCCTGCAATCCCAGGGTGTGGACGCCCATGCCTTCGACCCGGCCGAGCGCGACCTGCACCAGCTCAAGGAAGAAGGCTACAGCCGCGCTTTCATCGCCCTGCACGGCCGCTTCGGCGAGGATGGCACGGTACAGGGCGCACTGGAGCTGATGGGCATTCCCTATACCGGCAGCGGCGTGCTGGCTTCCGCGCTGGCCATGGACAAATGGCGCACCAAGCTGGTGTGGCGTGCGGCCGGCCTGCCGATTCCGGCCTTCGAGCTGCTCGATGCCAACAGCGATTTTGACGCCGTCGCCCAGCGCCTCGGTCTGCCGCTGTTCGTCAAGCCGGCCAACGAAGGTTCCAGCGTCGGCATCAGCAAGGTAAAAACCCTGAGCGAGCTGCGCCCGGCCTATGAGCTGGCAGCCAGGCACGATGCGCTGGTGATCGCCGAGCAGTTCATCGGCGGCGGCGAATATACCGCCGCCATGCTGGGCGGGAAGGCCCTGCCGGTAATCAAGATCGAGCCGGCAACCGAATTTTACGATTACGAGGCGAAATACTTCCGCGACGACACCCGTTATCTCATTCCCTGTGGCCTGACGGCGCAGCAGGAAGAAGAAATGCAGCATCTGGCGCAGCAGGGCTTCGCGGTGGTGGGCAGCCAAGGCTGGGGGCGCGTGGACTTCCTCATGGACGAAGCGGGCAAGCCCTATCTGCTGGAGCTGAACACCTCGCCCGGCATGACCGATCACAGCCTGGTGCCGATGGCAGCACGCCATGCCGGAATCGGTTTCGAACAACTGGTGATGAAGGTACTGGAGCTTGCTCATGTGGGATAGGCCCGCCCTCATGCTGTGGCTGGCGAATCTGCTGTACGCGGTGGCAGCGATTCTGCTGCTGTACGCGATGCTGTTTCTGGTGGTGCATCTGCCACTGTTTCCGCTACGCGAGGTAAAGATCAACGGCGAGTTGAAGCATGTGACGCGGGAACAGGTGCAGTTCATCGTGACGCGGGCATTGAAGGGCAATTTCTTCACCCTGGACCTGAACAAGACCCGCCGCACTTTCGAGAAACTGCCCTGGGTGCGCAATGTGAACGTGCGCCGGCGCTGGCCTGACCAGCTCGAAGTGACACTGGAAGAACATCAGGTGCTGGCGCGCTGGGGCAATACGGCATTGGTGAACACCCACGGCGAGCTGTTCCAGGCTGCATCCGACCAGCAGTTGCCGGTATTCAACGGCCCGGCGGATGGCGTACTCGAAGTCGCCAGCCAGTACCAGTTGTTCAAACAGCAACTGGAACCGATCCGCCACCAGCCGGTGCAGATCAGCCTGAGCCCGCGCCGGGCCTGGCAGGTCAAGCTGGACAATGGCCTGGTGGTGGAGCTGGGACGGGAAAAGGTGGAAGAAAGGATGGAGAAATTCGTCAGGATTTATGACCGCACCCTGGGACGTCTGAACCGCAGCGTGAATTACGTGGATCTGCGTTATCCCAATGGATTCGCGGTACGTCTGGGCAGCGCGGCAGGAAAACCGGCAGGGGCATGAGGAAAAAACAATGAGCAGGATCAAGGAACAGAAAACACTGATCGTCGGGCTGGATATCGGCACCTCGAAAATCGTCGCCATGGTGGCGGAAATCCTGCCGGAAGGCCGGATGGAAATCATCGGCATCGGCCAGCACCCGTCGCGCGGGCTGAAAAAAGGCGTGGTGGTCAACATCGAATCCACCGTCAACGCCATCCAGCGCGCGCTGGAAGAAGCCGAGTTGATGGCCGACTGCAAGATTCGCGAGGTCTACACCGGCATCGCCGGCAGCCACATCAAGAGCTTCAATTCGCACGGCATGGTGGCGATCAAGGACAAGGAAGTCTCGCAGATGGACGTGGACCGGGTGATCGAAACCGCCAAGGCGGTGAACATCCCCACCGACCAGCAGATTCTCCACATCCTGACCCAGGAATTCATCATCGACGGCCAGGAAGACGTGCGCGAACCGCTGGGGATGAGTGGCATTCGCCTGGAAGTGAAGGTGCATATCGTCACCGGCGCGGTATCGGCGGCGCAGAACATCATCAAATGCATCAAGCGCTGCGGGCTGGAAGTGCGCGACCTGATCCTGCAGCCGCTGGCATCGAGCATGGCGGTGCTGGCCGAGGACGAAAAGGATCTCGGCGTGTGCCTGGTGGACATCGGCGGCGGCACCACCGATATCGCGGTCTTCACCGACGGCGCCATCCGTCATACCGCAGTGATTCCCATCGCCGGCGACCAGATCACCAACGACATTGCCATGGCGCTGCGCACCCCCACCAAGGAAGCGGAAGACATCAAACGCAGCTACGGTTGCGCCCTGCGCCAGCTGGCGGACCCCAACGAGATGGTGGAAGTGCCCGGCGTGGGCGAACGTGAAACACGCCAGCTCTCGCGCCAGACTCTGGCCGAGGTGATCGAGCCGCGCGTCGAGGAACTGTACAGCCTGGTGCAGGCGGAACTGCGCCGTAGCGGTTTCGAGGACCTGATGTCCTCGGGCATCGTCATCACCGGCGGCAGCGCAGTGATGCAGGGCATGGTGGAGCTGGGCGAAGAAGTGTTCCACATGCCGGTGCGCCTGGGCGTCCCCCAGTACAACGGCGGCCTGGCGGAAGTCGTGCGCAATCCGCGTTTCGCCACCGGCCTGGGCCTGCTGATGTCCGCCCACGACCAGCACCAGCGGCATCAGATTGCCACGCTGGGCACCACCTCGCTGCAGCAGATTTTTGAAAAGATGAAGAGTTGGTTTCAAGGGAATTTTTAAATGAAGTTGGTTTGGCTACGACATAACCTGCTTCGCAGGTAAGTCTGCGCCGCAACATACGAGCCCGCATGGCCTTCAGGGCATAGCGGGTCGGAGTCCCCTTGGGGGACAAGCCCTGCGGGCGTGTTGTCAGGGAAATTTTTTAAGTAAAGCGTTGTTTTTGGGTTTGAGTTCGGTTCTGGATAACGGTAAAAAAGGAGAGAGAGATGTTTGAAATTATGGAAGCCCCCATGCAGGAAGCAGTCATCAAGGTCATCGGCGTCGGCGGCTGCGGCGGCAACGCGGTGGACCACATGATCGTCAGCGGCCTGGATGGCGTCGAATTCATTTGCGCCAACACCGATGCCCAGGCGATCAAACGCAGCCAGGCGCAAAACACCCTGCAGCTGGGGTCAGCCATTACCAAGGGCCTGGGCGCCGGCGCCAAGCCGGAAATTGGCCGCGCCGCCGCAGAAGAAGACCGCGAGCGCATCGCCGAAATGATTCAGGGCGCAAACATGCTCTTCATTACTGCCGGCATGGGCGGTGGCACCGGCACCGGCGCCGCGCCAATCGTCGCCGAGGTTGCCAAGGAAATGGGCATCCTCACCGTAGCGGTGGTCACCAAGCCATTTGCTTTCGAGCGCGCGGCACGCACGCAGGCTGCACTGGAAGGGCTGGAAAAACTGCGCCAGAACGTCGATTCACTGATCGTGGTTCCCAATGACAAGCTGATGGAAGTGCTGGGAGAGGATATCAGCGTGATCGAGGCCTATGCCGCCTCCAACAACGTGTTGCACGGCGCGGTTTCGGGCATTTCCGAAATCATCAACGGCCAGGGCCTGGTGAATGTGGACTTCGCCGACGTCAAAACCGTGATGTCGGAAAATGGCATCGCCATGATGGGTTCATCCACCGCTTCCGGCGTGGACCGCGCCCGCATCGCCGCCGAATCAGCCGCTCACAGCCCGCTGCTGGAAGACATTGACCTCAAGGACGCACGCGGCGTGCTGGTCAACATCACCGCCAGCACCTCGTTCAAGATGCGGGAATTCCACGAAGTCATGGAAACCGTCAAGGAATTCACCGCCGAGGACGCCACCGTGATCGTCGGCCAGGTATTCGACGACAACATGGGCGACGCATTGCGCGTCACCATGGTTGCCACCGGCCTGGGCGGCGCAACATCGCGCCAGCAGCCCAAACCACAGCTGGTGGTGCGCAATGGCACCGACAACGCGCCGATGGTAATGGAAGTGGACTATGCCGCGCTGGATCAGCCGGCTGTGATGCGCCGCCGGGAGCGCGGTGCCCAGCTCGAAGCCATGAAGCAGTCCGGCGTGGATTTTCTCGATATCCCGGCCTTCCTGCGCAAGCAGGCGGACTGATCCTCCCTTTCAGCATTCATCCAGAACCGAAAACCGGCCCTAAGGCCGGTTTTTAGCGCAGTATTTCCACTTTGCATAAATTCTCGCGGGTTTAACTTCTTGAAGAGGGCTTTCTATGTTTGGGTCGAAACTAAAAGACAGTCTGATGCAGCAAAGCACCGAAAATGCCCGCCTGCGTGCCGAGGAAGCAGAATTGCGAACCCAGCTCGCCCGCTGCGAAGACGAAAAGGAAGCATTGCGCGCTGAAGTTGAGACCTTGCGCCAGCGCAATGAGTTCCACAATGGAATGTTTACCAATCTCGCCAATTTCAGCCAGTCTCTGGGCGGCCTTGATACTTCGTTCTCGAACCTGACCGACAAACTGGTCCAGCAAAAGGGGATGGCGATGGAGACGGCCGAGGAATCAGACAAGAGCCGCCAGGGCTTCGAGAAAATGGCAAAAAACCTGCATGTAATGTTCGACCGCATCAGTCAAGCCTCGCTCAGCGTCAGCGGCCTCAACGAAAGGGCGGGCCAGATCGGCGGCATTGTCCAGCTGATCAAGGAAATTGCCGATCAGACCAACCTGCTGGCGCTCAACGCAGCAATCGAGGCTGCGCGTGCCGGTGAGCAGGGGCGCGGATTCGCGGTGGTCGCGGATGAAGTGCGTAAACTGGCTGAACGGACAGCCAAGGCCACAACGGAAATCGCCGATCTCGTCGGCCAGATCCAGAGCGAAACCGGCCAAACCAAAACCATCATGGAGCAAGGCGCAGCAGACGCCAGTCAGTACAGCGACGAGAGTCTTCAGGCCACCCAGGGCATGCAACACCTGCTGGAGCTATCCAGAAAACTTGAAACGGCGATTACGGATGCTTCGCTGGTATCCAATATCGAACTGGCAAACTTGCAGGAACTCGCACTGAAGCTGGAGGTATACAAGGTTTTCATGGGGATTTCCCCCATCAGCGCCGAGAGCTTGCCAGATTATTCCGCCTGTCGTCTCGGGAAATGGTATTACGACGGTGAAGGCAAATCCCAATTTGCTGGTTTGCCGGGATACCGCGAAATGGAAGCGCCCCACAAGGCGGTACATACCAATGCCTTCAATGCGGTGCAGCTTTTCCGCTCCGGCGACCTGACCGGCGCGCTTGCCGCTCTGACTGCGATGGAAACGGCCAACCTTACCGTTATCGCGGGCCTGGAAAACATATTGCTTGCGAACCAGTAATTACCCGGGACTTCCAGACAGCCAGACATGGCCCCGAACCACATGCGGCGCCAGGCAATTGACGGTCCGGCTTTTCTGGCTAAACCCGCCTCCAGCCGTTATCATTGCCACCCATGGGCTTTCCTGAAAACATCATTCTCGTCGGTCTCATGGGGGCAGGCAAAACCACCGTTGGCAAGCTGCTGGCCAGGCACCTGAACAAGACCTTCATCGACTCCGACCATGAAATCGAGCATCGCACCGGGGTCAAAATCCCGCTGATTTTCGAACTCGAGGGCGAAGCCGGTTTCCGTGACCGGGAAGCTGCGGTGATCGCGGAACTGTGCCAGCAGCGCAATATCATCCTGGCCACCGGCGGCGGCGCGGTACTGCGCGAGGAGAACCGCCGCTGCTTCGGCAACAGCGGCACGGTGATCTACCTGCGGGCGCGAGTGACGGATCTGTGGCAACGCACCCGCCACGACAGGAACCGCCCGCTACTGCAAACCGCCGACCCGCAGGCAAAGCTGCAGGAGCTGTTCACCCAGCGCGACCCGCTGTATCGCGATGTGGCGGACATCATCATGGATACCGGCGACCAGAACATCCACTCTCTGGTGCGTCAACTGGAACAGAAACTGAGAAAATGCAAACCCTGACCGTAGAACTGGGCGACCGCGCCTACCCGATTCACATTGGCACCGGACTGCTGGAACAGGGCGAACTGCTTCGCCCCCATCTGGCGCAGAAACGTGTGGCCATCGTCACCAACACCACGGTGGCGCCGCTGTATCTCGACAAGCTGACGCGAACGCTGCAACAGCTGGAGGTCAACGTCCTGCCTATCGTGCTTCCCGATGGAGAAGCCTACAAGAACAGCGACACCCTCAACCGGATCTACGATGCCCTGCTGCAGCACCGCTGCGAGCGCAAGACCACGCTGATCGCCCTGGGCGGCGGCGTGATCGGCGACCTGACCGGCTATGCCGCCGCCACCTACCTGCGCGGCGTGCCCTTCATCCAGGTGCCCACCACCCTGCTGGCCCAGGTGGATTCCTCGGTGGGCGGCAAGACCGGCATCAACCATCCGCTGGGCAAGAACATGATCGGCGCGTTCTACCAGCCGCAGGTGGTGATGGCCGACACCGCCACCCTCGACACCCTGCCCGACCGCGAGCTTTCCGCCGGCCTGGCTGAAGTAATCAAGTACGGCCTGATCCGCGACCTGCCGTTTTTCGAATGGCTGGAAGCCCATATCGACAGGTTGCTGGCGCGCGACCAGGAAGCGCTGGCCTACGCCATCCAGCGCTCCTGCCAGAACAAGGCGGAAATCGTGGCGGCGGACGAGCGCGAGGGCGGCGTGCGCGCCCTGCTCAATCTCGGCCACACCTTCGGTCATGCCATCGAGGCCGGCATGGGCTACGGCAACTGGCTGCACGGCGAGGCCGTGGCGGGCGGCACGGTGCTGGCGGCAGACCTGTCGCAGCGCATGGGCTGGCTCGGCGAAGCCGACGTAGCGCGGGTACGCAGCCTGTTCCAGCGCGCTAGGCTGCCGGACCATGCGCCCGATCTCGGGGTGGCGGATTACCTCGACTACATGGGGCTGGACAAGAAAGTCGAGGGTGGAAAAATCCGTTTCGTGCTGCTCAAGCGAATTGGCGAGGGCGTGGTGACAGCGGATGCGCCCGCAGACAAGCTGGCGGAAACGCTGAAAAGTTTCGTCCAGCCCAAATGAGCGAACTCACCCCCTACGCTGCCGATGCAGCCCTCACCCGCGGTCGCCGCTATCCCGAACCGACGCCGCCGGGGCGCAGCGACTTCGAGCGTGACCGCGACCGCATCATTCACTCCACCGCCTTCCGCCGTCTCGAATACAAGACCCAGGTATTCGTCAACCACGAGGGCGACCTGTTCCGCACCCGTCTCACCCACAGTCTCGAAGTCGCGCAGATCGGCCGCACCATCGCGCGCAACCTGCGCCTCAACGAAGTGCTAGTGGAAGCGATCGCGCTGGCGCACGACCTCGGCCACACCCCCTTCGGCCATGCCGGCCAGGACGAGCTCAACGCCTGCATGAAAGAGTACGGCGGCTTCGAACACAACCTGCAGTCGCTGCGCGTGGTGGACCTGCTGGAAGAGCGCTATGCCGAATTCGACGGCCTGAATTTATGTTTTGAAACCCGCGAAGGCATCCTCAAGCACTGCTCCCTGCCCAATGCCAGAACCCTGGGCGAAGTGGGCGAACGTTTCCTGAACAACCTGCGCCCCAGCCTGGAAGCCCAGGTGGCCAACCTGGCCGATGAAATCGCCTACAACAACCACGATGTCGACGATGGCCTGCGCTCCGGGCTGATCACCATCGAACAGCTCGGCGAAGTCAGCCTGTTCGCACGCCACCTCGCCATGGCGCGCGAGCGTCACCCCGATCTTGCCGGACGGCGCCTGATCCATGAAATCGTGCGACGCATGATCAACACCCTGGTGCTCGACCTGATCGCGCAGAGCACCCGCAACATCGACGCCGCAGCACCCGGATCGCTCGACGACGTGCGCCACGCACCCACCCTGATGGCATTCAGCCCGGAAGTGGCGAAAGAGCAGCAGGAGCTCAAGCAGTTCCTGCACAAACATCTCTACCGCCATTACCAGGTGGAACGCATGAGCCAGAAGGCGCGCCGCATCGTGCGCGAGCTGTTCGAAACCCTGCACGCCAACCCCGCCCTGCTGCCGCCGCAATACCAGGGCAAGGTAAAAAAGGACCGGGCGCGCACCATTTCCGACTACATCGCCGGCATGACCGACCGCTTCGCCTACCGGGAATACCGCCGGCTGTTTGCCATCGAGGAAATGTAAATGGCGCGGGCGGCCAGGTATGCGCGCGCCCGGCGCACGCCCGGGGCGCCTGCCTTGCCCGGGCGTATTTCCATGGTGGACGAAGCGCGTGGCCTGGCGGTCATGCTGATGGTCGCCTATCACTTCTGCTTCGATCTCAACTATTTCCGGCTGGCCACCTTCGATTTCTACCACAGCCCGTTCTGGCTTGGCGCGCGCGCGGTCATCGTCACCCTGTTCCTGCTGCTCGTCGGCATCAGCCTGCACTTGGCCACGGCCCGGGGCGTCAAGTCAGCACCCTTCACCCGGCGCCTGGCCTTGCTCACGGGCTGCGCCGCCGCAGTCAGCGCGAGCAGCTACGCCATGTTCCCGGCCAGCGGAATCTTTTTCGGGGTACTGCATTTCATCGCCGTGGCCAGCGTGCTCGGCCTGCTGTTCAGGCGGCTCGGCACAGCCAATCTTGCGCTTGGCGCGGCATGGATCGCGGCGGGCCTGCTGTTCAGCCACCCCTGGTTCGACCAGCCCTGGGCCAACTGGATCGGCTTCATGACCTTCAAGCCTGTCACGGAAGATTATGTGCCGCTGTTTCCCTGGTTTGGCGTGGTGCTGCTGGGGCTGTTTGCCGGACGCCATGCCGAGAAACTGCCGCGCGCCCTGCTTCCCGCTCCATCCGGACGGGTACTGGAACTGGCCGGGCGCCACAGCCTCGCTGTCTACATGCTGCACCAGCCGGTGTTGCTGGGCCTGCTTTATCTGGCGGCACGATTAATACGATAAACTGCAATTAAGGATCCCCCATGTTTCGCGTCATTTCGGCCAACCTCAACGGCATCCGTTCCGCTACCACCAAGGGCTTTTTCGACTGGCTCGCAGGGCAGGAAGCCGACGTGGCGTGCGTGCAGGAGCTCAAGGCCCAGGCCGCCGACATGAAGCCGGAGATGCTGAATCCGGAAGGATTCCATGGTTATTTCCACTATGCCGAGAAAAAGGGCTACAGCGGCGTCGGCATCTATGCCAAACGCAAGCCGGATGCGGTGATCGAAGGTCTGGGCATCGCCGATATCGACGCCGAGGGGCGCTATCTGCAGGCAGATTTCGGCAACCTGTCGGTGATCTCGCTCTACCTGCCTTCCGGCTCCAGCTCCGAGGAGCGCCAGCAGGTCAAATTCTATTTCCTCGAACGCTTTCTGCCCCATCTGCGCGAACTCAGGGCCAGCGGACGCGAAATCATCCTGTGCGGCGACTGGAACATCGCGCACAGGGAAATCGACCTGAAAAACTGGAAGGGCAATCTGAAAAACAGCGGCTTCCTGCCCGAGGAGCGCGCCTGGATGACGCATGTGTTCGATCAGGCCGGCTGGGTCGACGTGTACCGCCGCCTGCATCCCGAGGCCACCGGCGAAGCCTACACCTGGTGGTCGAACCGCGGCCAGGCCTGGGCCAAGAACGTGGGCTGGCGCATCGACTACCAGATCGCCACGCCAGGCATCGCGGGAAAAGCCACGCAGGCCTCGGTGTACAAGGCACAGCGCTTCTCCGACCATGCCCCGCTGGTGATTGATTACGACTTGCCGGCCTAGGCAGGTTCGATTTTTCCCTTTTCCAGCAAGGCCCCAAACTCGGCAGCAGGAACCGGGCGGCTGAACAGATATCCCTGAATCTCGTCGCAGCCGGCACGGACCAGGAAATCCAGCTGTGCCGGCGTTTCCACCCCTTCGGCGATGACCGATAGCTGCATGGCCTTGCCGAGCTGGATGACGGCCCTGACGATAGCGGCGTCGCCGGCATTCGTGGCCAGGTCGCGCACGAAGGACTGGTCGACCTTGAGCTTGTCCACGGCCAGGCGCTTGAGATAGGACAGGCTGGAATAACCGGTGCCGAAATCGTCGATGGAAAGCCGGACGCCCAGCGCCTTGAGCTTGTGCAACGTTTCCAGGGTTTCCTCGATGTCCTGCAGCAGCAGCGATTCCGTCAGCTCCAGTTCGAGATGGGCGGGCGCCAGCCCGGAACGTTGCAGCGCGGCCTGAACCACGGCCAGCACATTGCTGCGCTTGAATTGCAATGCCGAGAGGTTGACCGCGACCACGCCGGGATCAAGACCGCGATCCAGCCAGTCGCGCGCCTGGCGGCAGGCTTCGTTGAGGACCCATTCGCCGATCGGGACGATATGGCCGCTCGCTTCCGCCAGGGGGATGAAACGGGCCGGCGAGACCAGCCCGTCAACCGGGTGCTGCCAGCGCACCAGCGCTTCCACGCCGACGATGCGCCCGCTGCCCGTTTCCACCTGGGGCTGATAATGCAGCAGGAATTCATGGTTCCGAAGCGCGTTGTGCAGCTGACCCTGCACCCGGATCTGCTCCAGCGCGTCCTCGTTCATTTTCCGGGCAAAAAAGCGGTAGGTATTGCGCCCGCTGCCCTTGGCATGAGAGGCCGCCGTGCCTGCCATCGTGAGCAGGGTGTCGAAATCCACCCCGTCATTGGGCAGCAGACTGATGCCGATGCTGAAGGAGATGTTCAGCAGATGGCCGGCAACGCCGACCGGTTCGACGAAAGCATTGAACATGGCGCTGGCGGTTCGCCCCACTTCGGCAAAATCAGTGACGCGGCCGAGCAGGATCACGAACTCGTCTCCACCCTGGCGGCTGATGGTATCACTCTCGTGCAGGCAGCCTTGCAGCCGCTCCACCACCTTGAGCAGAAGATGGTCGCCGACATCATGCCCCAGGCTGTCGTTGATCTGCTGGAAATTGTCGAGATCGAGGTGAAGCATGGCCAGGCCGGACTGTTCGCGCTCGGCCATCGCCAGGGCCTGCTCGAAGCGGTCACGCAGCAGCAGGTGGTTGGGCAGGTGGGTCAGTGGATCGTAATGGGCAAGGAAGGCGGCCCGTTCCTCGGCCGCGATCCGCTCGGCGCGGGTGCGCAGGGTGACGATACCGAAGGAGAGATCGCCGGCGAGCTCTTCCAGCAGATGCACTTCTTCCGGCTGAAAAGCCTGGGGGTCGCGCGCATAGAGGGCGAGCGCCCCCAATACCCTGCCCTCGCAGCGCAGGGGCAGGGAAATGCTGGACTGGTAGCCTCGCTGGATGGCCGCATCGCGCCAGGGCGCCATTCTGGGGTTGGTCAGGACATTCTGGTTGACTTCGGTATGGCCGGTGCGAATGGAGGTCCCGGTAGGCCCGCAGCCGCGCTCGCAATCTGCCCAGGTGATGTTGATGCTGTCGAGATAGCCATCCTCGTAGCCGAACTGGGCGACAGGGCGCACGGTTTTACCTTCGTCCTGCTCCGCGTAGCCCACCCAAGCCAGAAGATAGCCGCCGTTTTCGACGGTCAGGCGACAGATTTCTGCCAGCAGCTTGTGCTCATCCTCGGCATGCACCAGCGCCATATTGCAGGCACTCAGCAGGCGCAGCGAACGGGTCATACGCTCGGCAGCGGCCAGCGTGCGCGCCCGCCCATGGAGCAACAGCCAGACAATCGCGCCAAGCAGCAGGGAAACCACCACGCCGGCAAACGCAATACCCCAGCCCCCGCCATCTGCAGGCCTGGCACCAAACCCCGGCAGGGCGCGGATGACAACATTCCAGCGATGGCCGAACAGGGCGACTTCCCTGACCGCCTGGAATACCGTATCGCCTTCCCGGCGTGCCTCGCTTGAGTCGAATAGCAGGGTTTCCGGCGAAAGCGCGCTGCCGTCATGAATTTCAAGATACAGGGTGTCGCCGATCTCGCCGAAATGCCTGCTCAATATGCCCTTCATCAGATCATTCATGCGGAAGGGAGCATATACCCAGCCGGTCAGGCTGGCACGGCGCTGCTCCAGGGTATCGTGAGGGGCGTGGCTGCGATACACCGGCAAGTACATCAGGAAGCCATGCTGGACGCCCCTTTCGGTTTCCTGCACCAGCCGCACCTTGCCGGAAATGATGGCCCGGTCCTCATCGCGCGCCCGAGCCATGGCAGCCTGCCGCACCGCTTCGGCATACATGTCGAAACCAAAGGCACGCTGGTTGCGCCAATCGAAAGGTTCCAGGTAAAGAATGGTGGAGTAAGGATCGCGCTCCCCTTCCGGGCGAATGTCATAGAGGGGAAAGCCCTGCTGGCGGATTTGCTCGACATGGCGCTGTTTTTCGCTGGCGGGCAGCAACAGGGCAAAACCCACGCCCTGGATGCCCGGATATTTCCCTTCCAGCTTCAGCGCATTGACATAGTTACGGAAAGCCTCCCGCGACACTGGCTGGGTTGCGGCAAACAGGCCGGCGGCACCGCTCAGCACCTGCTCATAGTTGTGCATCCGCTGGTCGATATTGGCGATGATCTCCCTGACGCGGAAGTTGAATTCATCGAGGCGGGCCTGCCGGACGGATTGTCTGGCGTAGTCCTGAGCCAAGTAGGTAAGTATCAGCCCGAGACACAGCACAACCCAGGGCAGCAGCCGCAACAGGGCTGGCATGATCAGAGATCGGGATGCTTGGCTCGACATCGGCGGCATGGGAACGGAAAGGAACAGGAAAGAACCATCATATTGAAAGACCGCAGAAAAGTCATGACTGCTCATCCCCGTACCAGGGCGCAACTTTAAGCAGCAGCACCATGCCCGGCAACGCCAGCAGGGCGCAGAAAAGGAAGAAACTGACCCAGCCGAGCTGCTCCACCAGGTAGCCGGTGGCAGAGTTGAACAGCGTGCGCGGCACCGCCGAAAGGCTGGTGAACAGGGCAAACTGGGTGGCAGTGTAGAGCGGGTGGGTGGCGCGGGCGATGAAGGCGACAAAAGCGGTCGTCCCCAGCCCCACGCCCAGCGCCTCGAAACCGATCACGCCCGCCAGCAGCACCAGGTCGTGGCCGTTGCTGGCCAGCAGGGCGAAGCCGAGAATGGACACCGCCTGCACCACTCCGAACAGCCACAGCGCCCGGTTGATGCCCAGTTTGATCATCCACACCCCGCCCAGCAGGCCGCCGATGATGGCGGGCCACAGCCCGGCGTGCTTGGCAACCAGGCCGATTTCCGTCTTGCTGAAACCCATGTCGAGATAGAACGGCGTCGCCAGCGCGGTGGCCATGCTGTCGCCGAGCTTGTAGAAAAAGATGAAAGCGAGGATCAGCAGCGCCTGGCGCCAGCCCGAGCGGGTGATGAATTCGTGGAACGGCTCCACCACTGCTTCCCTGAGCGTGCGCGGCGCGCCCTTGATGCGCTCGGGCTCGCTGACCAGCAGGGTCATGAATATGCCGGGCAGCATGAACAGCGCGGTGATCAGGAATACGCTGTTCCACGGCAGGTGGTCGGCCAGGATCAGCGACAGGGAACCGGGGATCAGGCTGGCGATGCGGTAGGCGTTGACGTGGATGGCATTGCCCAGGCCGAGTTCGACGTCGAGCAGGATTTCACGCCGGAAGGCGTCCAGCACCACGTCCTGCGAGGCGGAGAAGAACGCCACGGCGGCGGCCAGGTAGGCGATGGCCCAGATGTCCAGCGTGGGATTAAACCAGCCGAATGCCGGCAGCGAAAACAGCAGCGCCGCCTGGGTCAGCAGGATCCAGCCGCGCCGCCGCCCCAGCAGCGGCCAGGCGAAGCGGTCCATCAGCGGCGACCAGATAAACTTCCAGGTGAAGGGCAACTGGATCAGGGCAAACAGGCCGATGGCCTTGAGGTCCACCTGTTCGGAACGCAGCCAGGCGGGCAGCAGGCTGATCAGGATATACAGCGGCAGGCCGGAACTGAAACCGGTGAAGATGCAAATCAGCATGCGGCGGTTGAGAATGGCTTCGCGAAACATATCCTATCCTGGACACATGCCCTGATGAGCGGAAAGTCGATGGATCAAGGCTTGCCCTGCGCTTTTTCCAGCAACCCGATACCGCGCGCAGCCTTGCCCTGGCCACGCTCGGCACGCAGCAGAAAACGGGTTTCGGCATCGAATTCCGCCAGCATGAGCGTGGTCATTTCGTCGATCAGCCGGTTCACGCTGACATGGCGGCGCCGGGACAGCTCCTTCAGGCGCTGGTGTTTGTCATCCGGCAAGCGAATGGTCAAGGCACTCATGGTTTTACCTCCTGCAAGAATTGCTCGGGCGTGAGCGCCACAAGCTCGGGAAATTTCAGTTCCCTGCCGCCCAGATCGCGCAGATTGCGCGTCACGATGCGGCAAGCACCGCCTGCCACGGCGAGTTCCACCAGATGATTGTCGCCTTCATCCGGCAGGTTGGGGCGCCAGCCGAAATAGATGCGTGTCCAGCGGCATGTGGCAAAAAAGATATCCATCAGTTCCGCCCGTTCAGCGCCGTTCAGGCGGCAGTTGCGGAACAACGCCTCCCGGCCCAGGACATCCTCGTATTCGGTGAACAGCGCCGTACCCATCAGGGGCGTATGCTCTCCGCGCAAACAGGCCGCCACCACGGCATTCGACGCGCCGGCCCCAAGACAGGCGCCGACAAAAACATTGGTATCAACCACGATAATCATGGATTGATGGTAGCACTTATGCTACCACGTAACAATTGCGATGAAGAAAAACCGGATGTTGCCGGTGGCCGTTTGCAGTGGAATACGCAACAATACCCGGCATGTCCGAACTCAACCTGTTTGCGCTCTTTCTCGTCGGCCTGCTGGGCGGCACGCATTGCGTCGGCATGTGCGGCGGCATCGTCGCCGCCATTTCCATGCAGCTGCCCGGTCAAGGGGCGCACTTCAGCTACCACTTCGCCTACAACGCCGGACGCATCCTGAGCTATGGCACTGCGGGTGCAGTGGCCGGTGCGCTGGGGGCGAGCACCTTGCTGCTGGAAGGGCTATGGCCGGTGCAGCAGGTTCTGTATGCGCTGGCGAATCTCATGCTGATTCTGCTGGGACTTTACCTGGCCGGATTATGGCAGGCCGTGACACGGATCGAGCAGCTCGGCGGATTACTGTGGCGGCAGATCCAGCCGTTCTCAAAATCCCTGCTGCCGGTGCGCAACCCGGCGCAGGCTTTCCTGCTGGGCGCGCTATGGGGCTGGCTGCCGTGCGGCCTGGTGTACAGCGTGCTGATTACCGCGCTGGCAAGCGGAAATGCCATTACGGGCGCAGCCGCCATGCTGGCCTTCGGGCTGGGCACCCTGCCCAACCTCATCGCCATGGGCCTGTTTGCCCGGCAGTTGCAGGCTTTGACGAAGAACATCTGGGTGCGCCGGGCGGCGGGGTTGCTGGTAGCGGGGTATGGCGCCTGGGGATTGGCGCGGCTGGCGCTGGGGTGATCGTGCTTTTAAATGGCGAGGTATGTTAACCCCTCCCACCCTCCCCTTATCAGGGGAGGAGCCAACGGCTTCCCCCTGACAAGGGAGGATTGAGGGGGTTAGCCGCGCTCAACCCGATAAGCCGCCACGCTGCCACGGATATTGGGCAGAAAACCGATTTCCCGCTCGCCCTCCATCACTACCCGCTCCAGGATGCGGATGCCGCGCTGGGCACAGAAGGCTTCGAAATCCTTGACCGTGCACAGATGGATATTGGGCGTGTCGTACCACTGGTAAGGCAGGTTGGGAGACACCGGCATGTGGCCCTGCATGACCTGCACGCGATGGCGCCAGTAGCCGAAGTTGGGGAAGGCGACGATGGCCTGCCTGCCGACGCGCAGCATTTCGGAGATGACCTGTTCGATGTGGCGCATGGCTTGCAGGGTTTGCGACAGGATGACGAAATCGAAGGAGTTCGCCTCGAAGCCGGACAGCCCGGCATCAAGGTCATTCTGGATGACATTGAGGCCTTTTTTCACGCAGGCCAGAACGTTGGCATCTTTGATATCCACGCCGTAGCCATGTGCCTGGCGGCTGTCCTTGAGATACTTGAGCAGGGTGCCGTCGCCGCAGCCCAGGTCGAGCACGCGCGAGCCGGGCTTGACCCAGGCGGCAATGGTTTCGAAATCGTGCCGCACCGTGGCGGAATCCATGTTCATGCCGCCCCCTCCTTGACTTCCGTTACGCATTTTTCTGGGCTTCGTCGG
>CAZKHJ010000001.1:37338-214592 GCA_964552675.1 uncultured Sulfuricella sp.
CGGTCGCATCCCCGCTACGCGGGGCCCCTGCTTCCTGTTCATGCCGCCCCCTCCTTGACTTCCGTTACGCATTTTTCTGGGCTTCGTCGGTGGCCGGCGTCATTCACGGGCGGTCGCATCCCCGCTACGCGGGGCCCCTGCTTCCTGTTCATGCCGCCCCCTCCTCACATGCTACCCGTTCCATGTAGGCGCGCACCAGGTTGTGATACTGCGGGTCTTCCATGAGGAAGGCATCATGGCCGTGGGCAGCGGTGATTTCCGCGTAGCTCACATCCAGGTTGTTGTCCAGCAGCGCCTTGACGATCTCGCGCGAACGCGCAGGGGAAAAGCGCCAGTCGGTGGAGAAGGAAACCACCAGGAATTTCGCCCGCGCAACCCGCAGGGTTTCGCTCAGGGAACCGTGCTGATGGTGGTGGGTGGGATCGAAGTAATCCAGCGCCTTGGTCATCAGCAGGTAGCTATTGGCGTCGAAGCTGTCGGCGAACTTGTCGCCCTGGTAGCGCAGGTAGGACTCGATCTCGAATTCGACCTCGTAGCCGAAGTTGTAAGCGCCTGAGCGCAGTACGCGGCCGAATTTCTCCCCCATCACGTCGTCCGACAGGTAGGTGATGTGGCCCAGCATACGGGCGATGCGCAGGCCACGGCGCGGCACCACGCCATGAGCGTAGAAATCGCCGCCATGGAAATCCGGGTCGGTCAGGATCGCCTGGCGCGCCACGTCGTTGAAGGCGATGTTCTGCGCCGTCAACCGGGGCGCGGCAGCAATCACCAGGGCATGGCGCAGGCGGTCGGGATGGTTGATGCTCCATTGCAGCACCTGCATACCGCCCAGACTGCCGCCGACAATGGCGGCGAACTGGTGGATGCCGAGCCGGTCGGCCAGCCTGGCCTGGGTCTCCACCCAGTCCTCCACCGTCACCACCGGGAAGCTGGCGCCGAAGGGCCTGCCGGTATGGGGGTTGATGCTGGAAGGGCCGGTCGAGCCGTGACAGCCGCCGAGATTGTTCAGGCCGATGACGAAGAAACGGTTGGTGTCGATGGCCTTGCCCGGGCCGATCATGTTATCCCACCAGCCGGGGCGCTTGTCGTGCTCGGAATGGTAGCCGGCGACATGATGGTGGCCGGACAGCGCGTGGCAGACCAGGATGGCGTTGGACTTCTCGGCATTGAGCGTGCCGTAGGTTTCATACACCAGCTCATAGGACGGCAGGATGGCACCGCTTTTGAGCGTCAGTGGCGTTTCAAAACGGGCGGTTTGCGGCGTGACGACGCCGACTGAATCGGGTTTGGACATATCCGGGCGATTATCGTGAATTTGGCTCAGGCATTCAAGCGCGCCAGATGCGCGTGCATTCTTTCCGGCTCTTCGGTTTTGAGCATGCGGCTCACCAGCGACGGCAATTCCGGCACGTTGGTGCGCAGGATCTGCTGCTTCACCGTCAGCAGATGCGCCGGGTGCATCGAGAACTGGCGCAGGCCGAGGCCCAGCAACAGGCGGGTCATCCTGACATCACCCGCCATCTCGCCACACACCGAAACCGGGATGCCGGCCTTGTCAGCGCACTTGATGGTATAGGACACCAGTTGCAGAACTGCGGGATGAAGCGGATCGTAAAGATGCGCCACGCTGTCGTCGGTGCGGTCAATGGCCAGGGTGTATTGGATGAGGTCGTTGGTGCCGATGGAGAGAAAATCCAGATGCTTGGCAAAAACGTGGGCGGCCAGCGCTGCGGCAGGTATCTCGATCATGCCGCCAACAGGGATGCTGTCATCGAAAGAAATGCCGTCTTCCATCAAGCTCTGCTTGGCGTGTGCGAGCAGATGAAAAGCCTGGTTCATCTCGGTCAGGGACGACAGCATGGGAATCAGCAGCTTGATCCTGCCGTAGTGTGAAGCGCGCAAAATGGCGCGCAGCTGGGTGTGGAATAGTTGCGGCTCGGCCAGGCACAGGCGGATGGCGCGCAGGCCCAGGGCCGGGTTGGCGCTGGTATTTTCCGCACCAAACAACTGCTTGTCCGCGCCCAGATCAAGGGTGCGGATGGTGACCGGAAAGCCGTGCATTTCTTCCGCCACGCGGCGATAGGCGAGAAATTGCTCTTCCTCGCCCGGCAGATCGCGCCGGTTGAGGAACAGGAATTCGCTGCGGAACAGCCCGATGCCGGTGGCGCCGTTGGCCTTCACGTCGCCGATGTCGTCCGGCAGCTCGATATTGGCGTGCAGCTCCACTACCGTGCCATCCAAGGTGGTGGCGCGGGTGGACTTGAGACGCTTGAGTTTCTGCTTTTCCAGCTCCCACTGGCTCTGGCGCAGCTTGTATTCGGCCAGCACCGTCTTGTCCGGGTTGACGATGACAATGCCCTGGGTCCCGTCGACGATGATCAGTTCGCGCTCGCGAATCAGGCTGCGCGCATGGTGCAGCGCCACGATCGAGGGAATGTTGAGGCTGCGCGCCAGAATCGCGGTGTGGGAAGTGGTGCCGCCCACGTCGGTGACGAAGGCGGCGAACTGGTGCTGCTTGAACAGCATCATGTCGGCGGGGGAAAGATCGTGCGCCACCAGGATGCTGGTCTGGTCCGGGCTGGCCGGGCCGGGCGTATGCAGGGTGGCATGGCCGAGCAGTGATTTCAGCACCCGCTCCACCACCTGCACCACGTCCGCCTTGCGCTCGCGCAGGTAATCGTCCTCGATCTGGTCGAACTGCGCCAGCAGGGTGTCCATCTGCTGCTTCAACGCCCATTCGGCATTGACGCGCTGGCTCTCGATGCGCTCCTTGGGCACGGTCGAGAGCGTGGGGTCGCTCAGGATCAGGATATGCAGATCGAGGAAGGCGTCGAATTCCGCCGGCGCATGGGCAGGAATATTGTGGCGCAGCTCCTTGAGTTCCTCCAGCGTAGCCTGGATGGCAGCATCAAAGCGGGCGACTTCCTCGGGAACCCGCGCCTTGGTGAGGCCGTATTGCGGCACGTCGAGGCCGACGTGCGAGATGAGATGCGCATGGCCGATGGCAATGCCGCCGGAAACGGCGACGCCATGCATGGTGAAGCTCATGCCATTGCTCCCACGCGCAAAAAACCCATCCCCTCCCCGGCCCTCCCCTTGAAGGGGAGGGAGCCTGTGCCGGTCAGTTCCTTCCCCTTCAGGGGGAAGGTTAGGATGGGGGAGTTGTTCATTCACCTTCCCCGAACTTGTCGTTGATCAGGTCGAGGATTGCCTTCATCGCCTGTTCTTCATCCTCCCCCTCGGTTTCGACACCGATGGTCGATCCCTTGCTGGCGGCCAGCATCATCACGCCCATGATGCTTTTGGCGTTGATGCGCTTGCCGTTGCGGCTGAGCCAGATCTGGCTTTTGTGCTGGCCGGCGGTCTGGGTCAGCTTGGCCGAGGCACGCGCGTGCAACCCCAGCTTGTTGGTGATTTCAACGTCCTGTTGCAACATGGCAGGCTTCCAGGGTGGTGTGAATGATGCCGTCGTGGCCGCCGGAAAGGGCTTTCTCCACTACGGTGGCCAGCGATTCGTCGCGATAGGTGAGCGCCCGTACCAGCATCGGCAGGTTGACCCCGGCAATGCCCTCCACCCGCCCCGGTTCGAGCAGGCGGCAGGTGATGTTGGTTGGGGTGGCGCCGTAAATGTCCGACAGGATCAGCACGCCATCGCCCTGATCGAGCTGGCGCAGCAATTCCCTGGCCTGGGGCAATATCGCCACGGGGTCGTCGTGAATGGTGACGCCGAGTTGTTGCAGATTCAGCGGACGGCTGCCCATGACGTGGCTGGCGCAGTGAATCAGACTCTCGCCCAGGGCGCCATGGGCGACGATAAGAATACCGATCATTTGGAGTTTGAGGCGTACAGAAAAAAGGAAGTCATTTTACCCCGCTAAAACAAAAGTCGCATAGCGATACTCCGCCCCCTCTACCTCCGGGAGAGGGCAGGGGTGAGGGAGGCGGCCTTGGCCGTCAGGGCGATTCGTGCAGTTTCAGGCTGGGTTCAAGAAAGTTCAGGCGCTGTTTCATTGCCGGGGTGAGGTAAATTTCGCCCTGCGCGTCGATCAGCATGACCTGCTCGACCCCCATTTTCCGCGCCGCCTCGCGCCAGCCATTCCTGCCCGCGATGAAAGCCGGCTTGGAGGCGACATCTGACAGCACCCCCGCATCCTTGCGCCGGGGAATCAGCACCGTCACTGCCTGCACGCCCTGCGCCGGGTAGCCGGTGCGCGGGTCGATGATGTGACAGTAGCGCTTGCCGTCAAGCTCGAAATAGCGCTGGTAGTCGCCGGAAGTACCGATGGCCTCGCCATCATGCAGTTCCAGCGTGGCAATGGCACCGGGCTTGCGCGGGTGCTGGATGCCGACCTGCCATGGACGCTTGCCGTGGGCGCCCAGGGCAATGATATTGCCGCCGATATTGACCAGCGCATTCTTCACGCCCTGCGCGCGCAGATAATCCGCTGCCACGTCCAGCGCATAGCCCTTGGCATAGCCGCCCAGATCCACGCGCACCGCCGGGTTCTTGCTGTGGAATTCAATCCCTTCGACCACGATATCCGACATTTGCGGCCTGGCTTTCAGCCATTTCCCGATTTCCGCCGGATCGGGGCGCACCGGCTGGAATTCGTCGTTCTGAAAGCCCCACAGCCGGATCAGATTGCCGATGGCCGGGTTGAACAGTCCGCCTGACTGTTCGGAAAGCCGGGTGGCGTCCGCCAGCAAGGGAATCATCCCGGGCTGAATTGCCGCCCTGGCCGGTGCATTGGCGAAAATCTCATTCATCCGGCTGAGGCTGCCCGGCTTCCAGGCGTGGAGATATTCGTGCATCTGGTCGAAATCGGCCAGCACCTGGCCGGCGAGGTTTTTGGCACGGGCCTCGTCCTCGCCGTAAATGCTCACTTCCACCAGCGTGCCGAAGACGTAACTTTGCTGCTGGTAAAGGGGTGGCTCCTTGGTGCAGCCGGCGAGGAGCAAAAGCGTGAGGAGCAAGGAGACAGGAGTAAGGAGTAAACCCAATCTCTCCGCAAATGACTCCTCTCTCCTCACTCTTTACTCCTCACTAGTTTTTCCAGCGCATCCACAAACATCCCCGCCACGTCGAAGCCGGTCTGGGCGGATATCTCCTGAAAACCGGTGGGGCTGGTCACGTTGATCTCGGTGAGGCAATCGCCGATCACGTCCAACCCGACCAGGAACAGCCCCAGCTCCCTGAGGCGGGGGCCGAGCGCAGCAGCAATTTCCCGGTCGCGCGGCGATAGCGGCTGGGCCACGCCCTTGCCGCCGGCAGCGAGGTTGCCGCGGGTCTCGCCCGCCTTGGGAATCCGCGCCAGGGCATGGGGTACCGGCTCACCGTCGATCAGGAGGATGCGCTTGTCGCCCAGAACGATCTCCGGAATATAGCGCTGAGCCATCACGGTACGGGCACCAAGCTGCGTCATGGTCTCGATGATCACGTTGAGATTGGGATCGTGGCGCTGGATGCGGAAAATGCCGCTGCCGCCCATGGCGTCGAGCGGTTTCAGAATGATGTCGCCATGCTTTTCAATGAACTCGCGGATCAGCTCCGCCTGCCGCGTCACCAGCGTGGGTGGCATGAACTCAGGGAATTTGGCGGTGGACAGTTTCTCGTTGAAATCGCGCACCGCCCCGGGCCGGTTGAGAATGCGCGCGCCCTGCGCCTCCGCCAGCTCCAGCAGATAGGTGCTGTAGATGTACTCCATATCGAAAGGCGGATCCTTGCGCATCAGGGTGACATCAAAATCCGTCAACTCGTGCCAGGCCGGCTCCGCCAGGGTATACCACTCCAACTCTTCCGCCACCAGATCGACCCTGCGCGCATGGGCCCTGACCCGGCCTTCGGACAGGATCAGTTCATGCTGCTCCAGCACATAAAGGACATGGCCGCGCGCATGGGCCGCGCGCATCATGGCATAGGTGGAGTCCTTGTAGGTTTTCAGGGACTCGAGAGGGTCGAGGATGATGGCAAGTTTCACGGCGAATATCATAACCGTTTTGCGGCAAATGGGTGGCATGAGCCGGGCCGGTTGTGATAAATGTCACTTACTGCAATAATCACATGATCATAATAGGGTCTTTAATCACTACTGCACGACCATGCCCCAAATTGACGTGAAACCGCAGAAACCAAACCCTCTGTCATCCGTGAGCAGGCTGCCACATTTCCACCTCAAGCGCTGGCCTTTCACGCTGGCCCTTGCCTGGACCATCGCAATCGCGGCATCTCTGTACTGGAACTATCGCCAGACCGAGACCCTGCTGCTGGAACAGGCACGCAGCGAATTGCGCGCCAACTTCTTCAAGGATCAGGCCTTCCGCAAGTGGGCCACCCGGCATGGCGGAGTATATGTTCCCGTCGACCATGAAACCGAGCCAGATCCTTTTGTCGCCTATATGCCGGAGCGCGACGTCGTCACCCCGTCGGGACGCGTCCTGACACTGATCAATCCCGCCCTGATGGTGCGTCAGTTCAATGAACTGGCGCACCAGAGCTATGGCGCCATCAGCCATATCAGCAGCCTGCGCCCGCTCAACCCGGTCAACCAGCCCGATCCTTGGGAAGCACAAGCACTGAAGCGCCTCGCAGAGGGTGCGGAAGAAGTAACCGAAATCGCCCCGATCAACAACGCTCCCTACCTGCGCCTGATCCGCCCCATGGTGATGGCCGAGGCCTGCCTCGATTGCCACCGGCGTCAAGGCTACCGGGAAGGCGAACTGGGGGGCGGCGTCAGCGTATCAGTTCCCCTGGCGCCGCTGGAGGAGGCTGGGAAGAAGCGCATGGTTTCACTGGGCCTGGGGCACAGCATTCTCTGGCTACTGGGCCTGACCGGGATCGGCATTGGTGCACGCACACTCGGCCGGCGCATCAAGGAAAGGGAAAAAGCCTATTTTGCGCTGCAGGAGAGCGAGGACCGCTCCCGCTCCATTCTCGCCACATCACTCGACGCCATCATCACCATTGACAGCGAAGAGCGGATTACCGGCTGGAACCAGCAGGCGGAAAGCATTTTCGGCTGGGATGCCGCAGAAGTGATGGGGGAACCACTGTCAGAAATAATCATCCCACCCCAACACCGCCAGGCACACCGCCAGGGCATCCGTCGCCTGCTGGAATCCGGCCAGGGGAACATCATCAACCGGCGTATTGAAGTCACCGGCCTGCGCAGGAGTGGTGAGGAATTTCCCCTCGAACTCGCCATCGCTTTCATCATCACCGACGGTAAGCCCGCCTTCAGCGCCTTTCTGCGCGACATCAGCGAAAGCAAGCGCAGCGAGGAAAAAATCCGCCACGACTTCCATCTGCAGCAGGCACTGGCTGCCGTGCTGGAAACCGCCATTCAGCCTATTCCCTTCAAGGAACGGCTGGAAAATGCGCTGAACTCCATTCTTGCAACACCCTGGCTGGCACTGCGCGGCAGTGGTGCCATCTTCCTCGTGGCCGAGGATGGTAATACCCTGCTGCTGGCCGCGCAGCAAGGGATCGCCGCTCCCATCCTGCAACAGTGCAGCCGCGTCCCTTTCGGTGAATGCCTGTGCGGACTGGCCGCCAGGGAACGCTCACCGGTTTTTGCCGCCGAGGTGGATGCACGCCACACGCGCTCCTTTCCCGGCATGGGCCCGCACGGCCATTACTGTCTGCCCATTCTATCGGGCGAAACATTGCTGGGCGTGCTGAACCTGTACCTGGAGGAGGGGCACCAGAAAAACACCGCCGAACTTCATTTCCTTTCCGCCGTAACCCATGCCCTGGGGGGCATGATTCAGCGCCACCAGGCGGAAGAGCAGTTACAGCATTCCGCCTATTACGATGCCCTGACCGGCCTGCCCAACCGGGCCCTGCTGCTGGATCGCCTCGACCGCTGTCTCAAACGCGAGATCCGCCGCAACGAACTGCGCTATGCCGTGCTGTTCCTCGATCTCGACCGCTTCAAGAACATCAACGACAGCCTCGGCCATAGCAGTGGCGACCAGATGCTGATTACGGTCGCGGGTCGGTTGCAGCAATGCCTCCGCCCCGGCGATACCGTGGCGCGGCTGGGAGGTGACGAATTCGCCATTCTGCTCGACGACATCACAGACATTGTCGATGCCTCCCTGGTAGCGGAGCGTATTCATGCCGTGATGCTCCAGCCGTTCGAGTTGTCCGGCCACGAAGCATTCATTTCCACCAGTATCGGGATCACGCTGGGCGGGCCGGCCTACCAATCGCCTGAGGCCTTGTTGCGCGATGCCGACACCGCGATGTACCGGGCCAAATCCCAAGGCAGCGCCAAAACCGCGATTTTCGACGAGCAGATGCATGCCCACGTTGTTGCCCTGGTCACCATGGAAACCGAGTTGCGGCGAGCCGTGGAACGCCGGGAGCTGCGGGTACACTACCAGCCCATCGTTTCTGCCAGCAGCGGAAAAACCATCGGCTTTGAAGCCCTGGTGCGCTGGCAGCACCCGGAACGCGGCATGGTCTCCCCAGTCGAGTTCATCCCGGTCGCCGAAGAAAGCGGCCTGATCAGCAGCATTGGCCGCTGGGTGCTGCAGGAAGCCTGCCGCGAGGCTCAGGCATGGCACAGCAAATGCTCGCAAAGGGATGACCTGTTCGTTAGCGTCAATCTGTCAGCCAAGCAGTTCCTGCAGCCCCACCTGAGCGAGGAAATCCTGCAAACCCTGCAGGAAAGCGGCCTGGCGCCCCACCGCCTGCATCTGGAAATCACCGAGAGCGCCCTGCTGGACAATCCCGAAACCAGCAAACAGATTCTTGCCGAGCTCCGCTCTCACGGCATTCACCTGTATATCGACGACTTTGGCACCGGTTACTCCGCCCTGAGCTACCTGCACAATTTCCCGTTCGACGCGCTGAAAATCGACCGTTCCTTCGTTTCCAAACTGGGGGAAGGCAGCGAGCATGTCGGCATGGTCAGCGCCATCATCGCCATCGCCCGCAGCTTCGGCATGGACGTGATCGCGGAGGGAGTGGAAACCGGCGCGCAACTCGAACAGCTGCAGGAACTGGGGTGCCACAACATCCAGGGCTATTATTTTTCGCGCCCGCTTCCCGCCACGGATGCCACGGCTTGGCTGACCAGGTGAACACGCATCACAGCGCCTTGAGCGCGGCCTCGATTCTCGTCGCCATATCATCGTAGACCAGCATCCCGTCACGCGGCACCCGGGCAATCATCATGATCCGCGCGGGGTGGCCGGCGCGCTGAATCTCGGTCAGCTCGACCGGTGAAACCGTATTCGCTTCCGGCGTTTCGAGCAGGATGTTCATGTTATCGAGATGCAGCGTGACGGCGTGGATCTGAAGCAGCTTGTCCACGCTGTTGAGCACCGCCAGCAACTGCTGCATGAAATAATCCAGCGTCGGCTGATGGATGGCGGACTGGTTCAGCAGCGCCTCCTTTTCCCGGATCAGGTCACAGGTTTCAGCCGCCTCGTGCTCGCTGTATTCAACGCGGTCGCACAGGCAGGCCTGGCCGCCATCCTGGCGCAGCTTCATCCTCAGGCGGGCGCGCAGCAGCGCCAGTTCCTGCTCCAGCCCCTCGCATTCGGAACGCGCGGCCTCGATATTGGCCAGCACCCTGTGCGCCACGAACTCCAGGGCAAAGGCTTTCAGTTTTTCGCGCAGACCGCTCTCGCTGTCGGCGAAGGCAACGATGCGATGATCGGTGAAGCTGATCTGCGTCTGGGGCACGTCGCGCAGCATCATCTCTCCCCGCATTGCGACGCCCAGCACCTTGTGGACCTGCATGGTGGAGGCAATCATGACATGGCAGCTCGCAGCCTGACCGGGTGGCGCCATGGCAATGCAGCTGCGCAGGGCAGGATCGCGGCTGAACAGCTTGCCCATCTCCGCGCTGCTGGCGAACACTGCCCGCAGCGCCGGGTTTGCGCTCCATTGCCGGGGGGCAGCATCGACCGGCCCGGCAATGCCGTCGATGACGTGATGGATATGGCGTAGCGTGTTCCACACCGGCCTGTTCAGCATTTCCTGATAAGCGGGCAGAAAACGCAGGCGCGGATTGATTTCATAAAACAGCTGCTCGATGGCGGCGTCGATTTCCGTCTGGTGCAAGCGAATGTTTTTCTGTTTCAGATAATGGCGTAAAACACGACGGATCAGGCCCATTTTGCGTCTTTCAACCTAACGGGCATGGCAGCCGCCACCCCTGACAATGAAACATCTCACAAAATCGCCTCGCCTTTTATTCATTCAGAACCCCTCCCGGCCTCCCCTTGTCAGGGGAGGAGGTGGGCCCTCCCCCTGACAAGGGGGAGCTGGAGGGGGTTTGTCTCATGTGTTTCACGCAAAGATTGCAATTTGTTAACCGCAAAGACGCAAAGGAAGAACAGCATTTTCATGGGGAGCGAAACGGTTGAGGAGCAGATAAATACCAGATGACTTTTCTAGCATATCTTTGCGCCTTCGCGTCTTTGCGGTTCAGGCAGCCGTCACGGCCGGGTGTTTTCCAGCTCGATCGCCGCCGCCAGCAATGCCAGCCGCGCCACCACGCCATAGGCATAGAAGCGGTTGGGCGGCGTATCCGGCCCGGCGGCGCAATCGGGCAGGGTGCAGGAGGTTTCGAACGCCAGCGGCACGAAATGCATGCCGGGGGCGTTGAGGTTCTCGTCCTGGCCGCGCCCGGTATGAACGCGATAGAAGCCGCCCACCACGAAGTGGTCCATCATGTACACCACTGGCTCGGCCACCGCCTCGTTGATGCTCTCGAAGGTGTAGACCCCTTCCTGGATGATGACTTCGCTGACCTGCTGGCCTTCCTTGATCACCGACATCTTGTTGCGCTGCTTGCGGTTGAGGCCCTTGACCTCGGACGCATCCTTGACCGTCATGATGCCCATGCCGTAAGTGCCGGCATCGGCCTTGACGATGACGAAGGGATCGTTGGTCACGCCGTATTCGCGGTATTTTTCGCGGATGTCCTGGAGCAGCTCGTCCACTTTCGCCGCCAGGCATTCCTCGCCGCTGCGCTCCTGGAAGTTGATTTCGCGGCAATCGTCAAAATAGGGGTTGATCAGCCAGGGATCCATGTGAATGATGCTGGCGAACTCCGTCGCCACCTGGTCGTAAGCGCTGAAGTGATGGGTCTTGCGCCGCGTCGCCCAGCCGGCGTGGAGCGGCGGGATGATCGGCTGCTTCAGCCCCTGCAGGATTTCCGGCACGCCGCCGGAGAGGTCGTTGTTGAGCACGATGGCGCAGGGATCGAAGCCATCCAGCTTCAGTTTGCCGCCCTCGCGCCGGACCGGTTCCAGGGTCAGGGTCTGGCCATCGGGCAATTCCAGCACGGTGGGCGCAGTGATTTCCGGCAGCAGGCTGCCAAGACGCACGGAGAGACCGGCATGGCGCAGAATGGTCGCCAGCCGCGCCACATTTTGCAGGTAGAAAGTGTTGCGGGTGTGATTTTCCGGAATCAGCAGAAAGCGCTGCGCCACCGGGCAGATTTTTTCCACCGCCGACATCGCCGCCTGCACGCACAGGGGCAGAAAATCCCGGTTCAGATTATTGAAGCCGCCGGGAAACAGGTTGGTGTCCACCGGCGCCAGCTTGAAGCCGGCGTTGCGCAAATCCACCGAAGCATAAAAGGGGGCGTTATGATCCTGCCATTTGGAACGGAACCATTGCTCGATGCGCGGCTGTGAATCCAGGATGTGCTGTTCCAGGGCAAGCAGCGGGCCGGTCAGGGCCGTGGTGAGATGGGGAACCATAGTAACCTCGGGTTTCGGTGTCTGTCCTTTGTCATCCCGTCATGATAGTGGAAGGTCGAGGCAACGGCCATCGCGCAGCAGCTGCTCCATCTGCTCCGATGCCACCGGGCGGCTGAACAGATAGCCCTGGATGGCATCGCAGCCATGCTGGCGCAGGAAGCTCAGCTGGCTTTCGGTTTCCACTCCTTCCGCAATCACGTCGAGCTTCAGGCCATGCGCCAGCGCAATGATGGCCATCGAGATGGCGGCATCGTCGGGGTCGGCGATGATGTCGCGCACGAAGGACTGATCCAGCTTGAGCTTGTTGATGGGGAAGCGCTTGAGGTAGCTGAGGCTGGAATAGCCGGTGCCGAAATCGTCGATCGACAACCGCACCCCCATATCGCGCAGCGCCAGCAGCGTCTGTTCGGTGCTTTCGGCATGCTGCATGGCCACGCTCTCGGTGATTTCCAGTTCCAGGAACTGGGGCGGCAGCCCGCTTTCCGCCAAGGCCTGTTCCACCAGTTGCGGAATGTTTTCGCGGAACTGGCGCGCCGACAGGTTGACCGCCACGCGCACCGGCGGCAGCCCTGCGTCATGCCATGCCTTGGTCTGCTTGCAGGCGGTGTGCAGCACCCAGGTGCCAATGGGAATGATCAGGCCGGTTTCCTCCGCCAGGGGAATGAAATTGGCCGGGGAAACCATGCCCAGCTCGGGATGGCGCCAGCGCAGCAAAGCCTCCATGCCGCTCACCTGCCCGCTCAGCAGGCTGACCTGAGGCTGGTAATGAAGGGCAAATTCGTTGCGCTCCAGCGCGACACGCAAACTGTTCTCCAGCATCAGGCGCTGGAACACGCGGCTGTTGATCTCGGCGGTGTAATACTGGATGCTGTTGCGCCCCTGTTCCTTGGCGCGATACATGGCGGCATCAGCGTTTTTCAGCAGGGTAAAGGCATCCCCGCCGTCGCGCGGATAAAGGCTGACACCGATGCTGCAGGTGACCGTCAGCTGGCGGGAATCGACCATGACCGGTTCGGCGATGGCGGCAAGAATTTTGTGCGCCAGTCGCGAAATATCCTCTTCCTGGGAAACATCGGTGAGGATCACGGCAAAATCGTCGCCGCCCAGTCTGGCCACGGTATCACCGCCGCGCACACAGTCACTGATGCGCTGCGCCACAGCCTGCAGCAACTGGTCGCCCATATTGTGCCCCAGGCTGTCGTTGATCAACTTGAAATTATCGAGGTCGATGAACAGCAGGGCGAGTTGCCGGTTGGTGCGCTGGGCAAAGATGATACCCTGGGCGATGCGGTCCTGCGCCAGATTGCGGTTGGGCAATCCAGTCAAAGTGTCGTGGGCGGACTGGTAGGCAAGCTGCTCCTCATACTGCTTGCGCTCGGTCACGTCGTTCTGGATACCGATGTAGTGGGTCACCTGCCCCGCATCATTGCGCACAGGCGAAATGTAAAGCTCGTTCCAGAACAGGCTGCCATCCTTGCGGTAATTGCGCAGCAGTGCCCTGCCATCACGCTGCTCCTTGACCGCATGGCGGATATGCTCCAGCTCGGGCTGATCGGTATCCTGGTTCTGCAGGAAGCGACCGTTCTTCCCCAGCGCTTCTGCGGCGCTGTAGCCGGTGATGCGCTCGAAGGCGGGGTTGACATAGACATAGGGGAAATTTGCCTGGGTGGCATCGGTAATGGTGATGGCATTGACGCTGGATTCGAGCGCCCTCTGCCACAGCCGCAGTTTTTCCTCCGCTTCCTTGCGCTGGGTAATGTCCTGCTTGACGCTGACGAAATGGGTAATCTCCCCCTTCTCGTTCTTGACTGGCGAAATCGTCGACGCCTCCCAGAACAGCTCGCCGTTTTTCTTGCGGTTGCACACTTCGCCGCGCCATACCTCCCCGGCAAGAATGGTCTGCCACATTTTCTGGTAGGTTCCCAACTGCGTCTGACCTGACTGCCAGACACGTGGGTTGTGACCGATGATCTCTTCCGGGGCATAGCCGGTCAGGGCATAAAAGTAGGGATTGACGTATTCGATCACGCCATTGCGGTCGGTGATGACGATGGTGTTGGCGCTCTGTTCCACCGCCTGGGAAAGCTTGCGCAGCTGGGCTTCAACCGCCTTGCGCGCACTGAGGTCGCGCATGAGCGTGGAAAGGAATGCAACCTGGCCGCTCTCGGATTTGTGAATAAGGATGAGCTGGGACACCGGGAGTTCGCGGCCATCTCGTGTCAGGATCGCACTCTCCCCCGTCCAGTACCCCTCACGCAGCGCAGTCGGGATGCCCACCTCCCGCACCAGTCTGGCGGCCCAGGCGGGGTGATAGCCCGCAATATCGAGCGTACTGATATCTTCATCCGGCGAGATACCAAAAACCGTCTTCCCGGCCCGATTTATATATAAGGTTTTGCCTTGCAGCGTAGCGGTGCCGACGATATCCAGCGTCGCCTCGATGATTGCCGCAAGGCGGGAAATCTCGCCGATATAGCTTTCCATCTGCTCTGCGCCCTGGTTGAAGCCGCGCATGAGATCGCCGATTTCATCGTAGCGGTGATTTTTCGTCCGCACGCTGCGATCTCCTGCGGCAAATCGCCTGACCATTTCGGTCACTTCCACCAGCGGGGCCACGATGCGCCGGCGGGCAAACAGGGTAAGGACGACAAAGAATGCCAGGTTGAGCGCCACCACACCCGCAATCAGCCAGTTAATCCGACGGTGCGTCCGCTGCGTTGCTGCGGTGAGTGCGCTTACCATCTGATCGGCGTGTTCCAGGATGGCGTCAGTTTCACGGCTGAGACGGGGCAAATCCCCCGGTTCCAGGATGGTATTGGTGTCCGCCAGATTTTTTTCCAGTGTCTGCCGGAAGGTGCGCCAGCTGTCACGCACCTGTTTGATCTGGCCGGCAAGCTCACCACTTTCCCGCTGCAGCAAGGGATGCAGATTGCCAGCAGCCTGTTCGACTTGCGCCAGCGTGGCATCAAAGCGCGTCATCAGGGCAGGTATCTCGGCGCTGGGGCGGCGTTGCAAGGCCGACTCGGCGGTGTAGAACGCCAGACGCTGGCTCAGGTAACGCAGCTTGCCACTATCATTGACCAATTGGGAAACATCAGCCACACCATTGTAGAGAGCTTCCATCACCGCCAGGCTGCTGGCGGTGAGCAGGAAAAAAGCGAAAAAAATCGCCGCCAGTTTCTGCCCGACGGTAAGTCTCACCAGTGGAGGATCTGAGGGCAAAGACCCGAGCTGTTGGGTTGGTTGTGGCATGACTTTCGCTGTATTCCAAGGAAGTGAGGCCGGTGATTTTGGCATCCGCCGACCAGGGCCGGGGTTCATTCCCGCCAGATCGTTTCAAATTGCTATAATAAGCACATTTTTCGCGCACAGGCCATAAATTGATCTCCACCGCCAACATCACCATGCAATTCGGGGCCAAGCCCCTGTTCGAGAACGTCTCCGTCAAGTTCGGCGAGGGCAACCGTTACGGCCTGATCGGCGCCAACGGCTGCGGCAAATCCACTTTCATGAAAATTCTCGGCGGCGATCTGGAGCCTTCCGCAGGCAACGTTTCGATCGATCAGGGCGAACGCCTGGGCAAATTGCGTCAGGACCAGTTTGCCTATGAGGATAGCGTGGTGCTGGACGTGGTGATGATGGGCAATGCCGAACTGTGGGCGGTCAAGGAGGAAAAGGACGCCATCTACGCCAACCCCGAGGCCAGCGAGGACGACTACATGCGCGCCGCCGAGCTGGAAACCCAGTTCGGCGAACTCGACGGCTACACCGCCGAATCGCGCGCCGGAGAGCTGCTGCTGGGCGTGGGCATCCCGCTCGAACTGCACACCGGCCCGATGCGCGAAGTCGCGCCCGGTTTCAAGCTGCGGGTTTTGCTGGCGCAGGCGCTGTTCTCCGACCCGGACATCCTGCTGCTCGACGAGCCCACCAACAACCTCGACATCAACACCATCCGCTGGCTGGAGGAGGTAATCAACGCCCGTTCCAGCACCATGATCATCATTTCCCACGACCGCCATTTCCTCAACAGCGTATGTACCCACATGGCCGACCTGGACTACGGTGAGATCCGCATTTATCCCGGCAATTACGACGAGTACATGGTCGCCGCGACCCAGGCACGGCAAAGGATGTTGTCCGACAACGCCAAGAAGAAGGAACAGATCGCCGAACTCAATGCCTTCGTCGCACGCTTTTCCGCCAACGCTTCCAAGGCACGCCAGGCCACCAGCCGCGCCAAGCAGGCGGACAAGCTCAAGGATGCGATGGTCGAGGTCAAGCCCTCCAGCCGCCAGAATCCCTACATCCGTTTCGAGATGGACGACAAGGACAAGCTGCACCGCAAGGCGGTGGAGATGCTGGAAGTGGCCAAGGCCTACGACAAGGTGCTGTTCCACAACCTGATGGTGAGCCTGGACGCGGGCCAGCGCCTCGCCATCATCGGCCCCAACGGCGCCGGCAAGAGCACCCTGCTGAAAATGCTGATGGGCGAGGTCGAACCGGAGCAGGGCAATGTGAAGTGGGCGGAAAAAGCCAAGATCGGCTATTTCGCCCAGGATCACGCCGCCGATTTCGATTGCGACGACACCCTGTTCGACTGGATGAAGCAGTGGGGCCAGCCCGGTGACGACGACCAGATCATCCGTGCCACCCTGGGCCGCCTGCTGTTCTCCGGCGACGACACCAAGAAGTCGGTGCGCGTCCTGTCCGGCGGCGAGAAAGGGCGGATGCTCTACGGCAAGCTGCTGCTGGAACGCCCCAACGTGCTGGTGATGGACGAACCCACCAACCACATGGACATGGAATCGATCGAGTCACTCAACATGGCGCTGGAGCAATACAAGGGCACGCTGATTTTCGTCAGCCACGACCGCCAGTTCGTTTCCTCGCTGGCCACGCAAATCATCGAACTGGACGGCAAGGGCGGCTATCGCCACCACATCGGCAATTACGAGGATTACCTCGTGAGCCAGGGGATTCAATAACATGCAGGCCGTCATCATCATCGGCCTGGGCCAGCTCGGCAGGGTCTTTGCCGGTGGATTCCTGCGCGCCGGTTATACGGTGGTGCCAGTCAACCGCGGCGACGACATGGACATCGTCGCCGCCCGGCACCCCGAGCCCTTGCTGGTGCTGGTGGCGGTAGCCGAAGGCGACTTGCAGCACGTGCTGGAACACCTGCCCGCAGGATGGAAGAGCCGTGCCGCCCTGATCCAGAACGAGTTGCTGCCACGCGACTGGGAACAGCACGGCATCACCGCGCCAACCGTGATCCCGGTGTGGTTCGAGAAGAAAAAAGGCACCGACGCCAAGCCTTTGCTCCCCTCCCCGGTTTTCGGCCCCCAGACCGAAACCGTTCTGGCGGCGCTGCGCGCGGTGGAATTGCCATGTGCGCGCATCCCTGACCAGGACGAACTGCTCTATGAGCTGGTACGCAAGAATCTCTACATCCTCGTCACCAACATTGCCGGCCTGCGCACGGGCGGCAATGTGGGCGACCTGTGGCATCAGCACCGGGATTTCGTGCTGGTGGTGCAGGACGAAGTGATGGACATCCAGGACTGGCTGACCGGGCACAAGAACGACCGTGCCCGCCTGATTCAGGGCCTGGTCGAAGCCATCGAGGCCGATCCCGCCCATCTGTGCACCGGCCGCAGCGCGCCGGCACGCCTGGCCCGCGCCATCGCCCATGCCGACGAGGCTGGGCTGGCCGTGCCCATCCTGCGTGAAGTGCGGGAAATGACGACAACCCGGCATCAATAACCAGAAGCAAGTTCAAAATGGCAAAAATATTGTATTTCTCCACCCTGGCCGACCGCATCGGCAAGACCGCCGAGGATCTCCGGCTCCCCCCCAGCGTGCAGAACCTGCGCGGCTTGCTGAAAATGCTGCGTATGCGCGGCGAGGAATGGCCGGTGTACCTGGTGGACGAGAAAATCCAGGCAACGGTAAACAAGCAGTTCGTCGAGCTGGATGCAGGCATCAACGATCAGGACGAGATCGGCCTGATGCTGAGCCGGCGCTGATTATTTCAGCCGCCTGTCCTCTTCACGCTGCCATTCGCCCTCGATGATGATATCGCCGCTTTCTTCGGCAGCAGGACGACGGAGCGCCTTGGGACGTGGCAAGAGCAGGAGCAGGAGCGCCATGACATCGCTCACCACGCCGGGAAAAATCAGCAGCACGCCGGCCAGCAGGGTGCGCAAACTGTCGAGCATGGCGTAACCCAGTGGCTGCCCGGACTGGAGCGAGGAAAACAGACGCCCGAACATGGCCAGCTTTTCTTCCTGGATCAGCGTCCAGCCGGCCAGAGCGCCAAGAATCAGCCACAGCAGCAGCCACCAGCCGATGATGCCGGCCAGTTTTGCCAGCACAAAAATCTCCAGCGCCGGGAAACCGAGTAAAATGAAAACGATCAACAAGAATCGCATGGGGTTATGGAGCCTCTTCTGTTAGTCATCACCAATCTGCCCGACCAGGACAGCGCCCGCCGCATGGCGGAAATGCTGGTTACGGATCGTCTTGCCGCCTGCGTCAACGTGCTGGCGCCGTGCGCTTCCATCTACCGCTGGCAGGGCCGGATCGAAAGCGCGCAGGAAATTCCGCTCCTGATTAAAACACCGGCCTCCCGTTACGGCAAGGTCGAGGCCGCCATCCGGCAACAGCACCCCTATGAACTTCCCGAAATCATCGCAGTCCCACTCAGCGCCGGCCTGCCCGGATATCTCGCCTGGGTAGCGGCAGAAACCCAATAATAACGAGGAACAACACACATGATGCGTTTTTTCATCAGCGCCCTTCTCATGCTCTATGCACTGTGCGGACACGCCGAGGAAGGAGACCTGCTGGAGCCGGAGCAGGCATTCAAATTTTCCGCCCGGGCGCTGGATGCGGGCACACTGGAAATACGGTTCCAGATCGCCAATGGATACTACCTCTACCGGGAGAAATTCAAGTTCTCCGCCGAGCCGGCCGGCACGACACTGGGCACGGCACAATTCCCGGCAGGCAAGATCAAGCAGGACGAATACTTCGGCAAGGTGGAAACCTACCGCGGCAATCTCGCCATCAAAATCCCGGTCACCCCTGCCCGCGCAGCAGAGCGGAATCTCACCCTGAAAGTCGTTTCGCAGGGCTGTGCCGATGCCGGAGTATGCTATCCGCCGCTGACCCAGACGGCAACGCTTGCCCTGCCCGAAGCTGCCTCCGCGCCTGCGGCAAGCAGCGGCCTGGCGGCGCCAAACTCGCTGGCAGGCATGGGCGGCAGCAAGCAGGACGAATTTCTTGAGCCTGACCAGGCCTTCAAGCTGACGGTGAAGGCAAAAGATGCGCAAACCCTGGTAGCCAGCTTCACGCCGGCCGAAAGCTACTACCTCTATCGCGACAAGCTCAAATTCATCCTCAAGGACGCTGCGGATGCCAGCATCGCCAAAGTCGAACTTCCCAGGGGAGAAGCCAAGAGCGACCCCAATTTCGGCACCACCGAGGTCTATCACCACCCTTTCGAGGCACTGATTCATCTCCAGGGAAAAGCGCAAAAAGTGACCCTGGCCGCCAGCTTTCAGGGTTGCAGCGAAAAGGGCGTCTGTTACCCGCCGATCCAGAAGAATTTCGATCTGGCCCTGCCGTCCGGAGAAGCCGCGCAACACGTTTCATCCGGCACACCGCAAGCCGCCACGCCTGCCACGCCGCCCGTCGCCGGAGAACAGAACCGCTCGGAATCCTCCCAGATTGCCGCCTTGTTCAAGGGTGGAAGCTTCTGGCTGGTGGTCGCGAGCTTCTTCGGTTTCGGCCTGTTGCTGGCACTCACGCCCTGCGTCTTCCCGATGATTCCCATCCTCTCCGGCATCATCGTCGGCCAGGGCCAGCACCTCACCAAGCCGCGCGCTTTCGCCCTGTCCCTGGCCTACGTCATGGGCATGGCCATCACCTATGCTGCGGCTGGCGTGGCGGCAGGCCTGTCCGGCACGCTGCTCTCCAACGCGCTGCAGAACCCGGTGGTGCTGGGCGTATTTGCCCTGGTTTTCGTGGCTCTGGCTTTTTCCATGTTCGGGTTTTATGAGCTGCAAATGCCGAATTTCATCCAGAGCCGCTTCAACGACGCCAGCAACAAGATGAAGGGCGGCCACCTGACCGGGGTATTCGCCATGGGCGCGCTTTCGGCAGTCATCGTCGGGCCTTGTGTCGCCGCGCCGCTGGCGGGGGCGCTGGCCTATATCGGGCTCACCCGGGACGTATGGCTGGGTGGCTGGGCACTGTTCGCCATGGCGCTGGGCATGGGCATGCCCCTGCTGCTGGTGGGCATGTCGGCGGGTGCGCTGCTGCCGCGTGCCGGCGGCTGGATGGAGGCGGTCAAGGCATTCTTCGGGGTGCTGCTGCTGGGCGTAGCGGTCTGGCTGATTTCACCGGTCATTCCGGCAGTGGCGCACATGCTGCTGTGGGCGGTGTTGCTGATCGTCTCGGCGATTTACCTCCATGCCCTCGACCCCCTGCCGCTTCCGGTCAGGGGCTGGGCCAAATTCTGGAAAGGCGTGGGCGTGGTGGCGCTGATTGCCGGCATCGCCCTGCTGATCGGCGCGCTGTCGGGCGGACGCGACATCCTTCAGCCCCTGTCCGGCCTGCGCGCCGGAGGCATGGCTGCGGCTGCCGATGCACCCCATGCCCGCTTCGAAAAAATCAAAAATGTGGCCGAACTCGAACAGCGCCTGGCGCAGACACAAGGCAAATTCGTGATGCTGGATTTCTACGCCGACTGGTGCGTATCCTGCAAGGAACTGGAGCGTTTCACTTTCAATGATGCCAAGGTTCAGGCGCGGCTCAGGGACATGGTTCTGTTGCAGGCCGATGTCACGGCAAACAGCGACGACGACAAGGCCCTGCTCAGGAAATTTGGCCTGTTCGGCCCGCCGGGCATCATCTTCTTCGACCCGGCCGGCAAGGAAAAAGGCCGCGTGGTCGGTTATGAAAACCCGGAAAAATTCCTCGCCAGCACGGAGAACCTGCTCAAATGAAGCCGCTCAAACATATCTCTATCCTGCTGCTCTGCGCCCTGCTGGCCTCCGGGCTGAATGCCTGCTCGGAGCGGGGAAAAACGGCTGTTGCCGAAACAAGCCAGAGCAACAGTGCAAAAATCTTCGCCGCCTCACTGCCCGATCTGGAGGGGAAAGCCCAGCCGCTGAAGCAGTGGCAGGGGAAAATCCTGGTGCTCAATTTCTGGGCGCCGTGGTGCCCGCCCTGTCGCGCGGAAATCCCGGATTTCATCAAGCTGCAGGAACAATACCGTGCACAGGATGTGATTTTTGTCGGCCTGGCGCTGGACCAGAAGGACAAGGTGCAGGCCTTCGTCGATGAAATGGGCATCAACTACCCCATTCTACTGGGTGAGAACGATGCGGCAGAACTGGGCAAACTGGCAGGAAACCGCCTCGGAGGGTTGCCATTTACCGCGATTTTTGCCAAAAACGGCAACATCGTGTCCACCGTTACGGGCGAACTGAAGCACGAACAACTGGAAAGCACACTCAAATCCCTGTTATAGGGCGCCAGAACGCCTTCCCACCTCTTTCCAGAAGGCGTATTTTCCGTGAATTTGGGGCAAAAACTGGACAAATTGCCCCCATTTGCGGCAAACTTGCGGTCATGAAAACCACACAATAAGGTGGCCGGATGTCCGCAGCAAACCGAAAAATTCTGGTCCTGCACGGCCCCAATCTGAATCTGCTGGGTAGCCGTGAACCACAGCATTATGGGCGCGACACGCTGGATGACATCAATCAGCGTCTGGTTCAGCAGGCCCGGCAGGCAGCAACCAGCCTGGAAACCTTTCAAAGCAACAGCGAGGCCGAGCTGATCGGCCGCATTCATCAGGCCGGGCGTGACGGAGTAAATTTCATCCTGATCAACCCTGCCGCGTTCACCCACACCAGCGTTGCCCTGCGCGACGCCCTGGCGGGAGTGAACATTCCCTTCGTGGAGATTCATCTCTCCAACGTTTTCGCCCGCGAATCCTTCCGCCATCACTCCTACTTCTCCGATCTCGCCGTGGGCATCATCAGCGGCCTCGGGGCAAAGGGCTACGAACTGGCACTGGAATTCGCTCTGGCACAACCTTAAAAGACAAGGGCTCATCATGGATTTACGCAAACTGAAGAAACTTATCGACCTGGTGGAAGACTCCGGCATCGCCGAACTGGAAATTACCGAAGGGGAAGAAAAAGTACGCATCAGCCGCTACAGCCAGACACCGCAGGTGATGCATTATGCCCAGCCGCAGCAAATGATGTCCGCACCGACCCAGCAGGTGAATCTGCCTGCCGCCGCCCCCGTCGCCGCAGCTGAACCGGCGCAACCCGACGGCCACGTGGTCAAGTCGCCCATGGTCGGCACGTTCTACCGCGCCTCCTCGCCGGACGCCAAAGCATTCGTGGAAGTGGGCCAGAATGTCACCGCCGGCGACACCCTGTGCATCATCGAAGCAATGAAGCTGCTCAACGAAATCGAGGCCGACCAGAGCGGCGTGATCAAAGCGATCCTGGTCGAAAACGGGCATCCGGTCGAATACGGCGAACCCCTGTTCATCATCGGTTAAGGGGCAGACATGCTAGAGAAAGTCCTCATCGCCAACCGCGGCGAAATCGCCCTGCGCATCCAGCGCGCCTGCCGCGAACTTGGCATCAAGACCGTTGCCGTCCATTCCGAAGCCGACCGGGAAGCCAAATACGTCAAGCTGGCAGACGAGTCGGTATGCATTGGGCCGCCCCCCTCCACCCTGAGCTATCTCAACATTCCGGCGGTGATCAGCGCGGCGGAAGTCACTGATGCCACCGCGATCCACCCCGGTTACGGCTTTCTCTCGGAAAATGCGGATTTCGCCGAGCGCGCACAGAACAGCGGCTTCATTTTCATCGGCCCGCGCCCCGAAACCATCCGCCTGATGGGCGACAAGGTTTGCGCCAAGGACGCCATGAAGGCATCCGGCGTACCCTGCGTGCCCGGCTCCGACGGCGCCTTGCCTGACGACGACGAAGAAATCAAACGCATCGCCAGGGAAACCGGCTACCCGGTCATCCTCAAGGCGGCAGGCGGTGGTGGCGGACGCGGTATGCGCGTGGTGCACACCGAAGCGGCGTTGCTCAACGCGGTCGGCATGACGCGGACAGAAGCCCAGAGCTTTTTCGGCAACCCGATGATCTACATGGAGAAATTCCTCGAAAACCCGCGCCACATCGAAATCCAGGTGCTGGCAGACGAGCACGGCAATGCCATCTACCTCGGCGAGCGTGACTGTTCGATGCAGCGCCGTCACCAGAAAGTTGTGGAAGAAGCCCCGGCGCCGGGGCTCGACCCCAAGCTGCGCGACAAGATCGGCGAACGCTGCGCCGAAGCCTGCCGCAAGATCGGCTACCGTGGTGCGGGCACTTTCGAATTCCTGTACGAGAATGGCGAATTCTTCTTCATTGAGATGAACACCCGTGTGCAGGTGGAACATCCGGTCACGGAAATGATCACCGGCGTGGACATCGTGCAGGAACAACTGCGCATCGCTGCGGGTGAAAAACTGCGCTACAAGCAGAAGGACATCCACTACCGCGGCCATGCCATCGAATGCCGCATCAACGCCGAAGACCCCTTCTCCTTCGTCCCCTCGCCGGGCCGCATCACCCAGTATCACGTGCCAGGCGGGCCTGGCATCCGGGTGGACTCCCACGTCTACCACAACTATCTGGTGCCGCCCCATTACGATTCCATGATCGGCAAGCTGATCGCCTATGGCGACACCCGCGACCAGGCTGTCGCCCGCATGCGCACGGCATTGTCGGAGATGGTGGTGGACGGCATCAAGACCAATATTCCGCTGCATCAGGATCTGATGCACGACGCCGCCTTCCTGCAGGGTGGCGCCAGCATCCACTACCTTGAGCACAAGCTGGCGGAACGTAAAAAAGAAGCCAAATAACCCTGGGACAAGGTGGATCTATCATGGCGTGGCAAGCGCTGAAAATCGCGGCGGATGCCAAAACCGCCGAAGGGCTGAGCGATGCGCTGATGGACCTGGGCGCACTCTCGGTGTCGATCGAGGACGCCCATGCCGGCACCGAGAACGAACAGGAAATCTTTGGCGAACCGGGCGAACCGCCCGCCGGCGTATGGCAGGACGCGCTGGTCAATGCCCTGTTCGAAGCCGATGCGGATTTGCCCGCCGTGGTCGCGGCAGCGGCACAGGCCGCCTGCCTCGCGGTGGCGCCCGCCTTTGAAGTGGAGGCGGTGGCGGAACAGGACTGGGTGCGCCAGACCCAGGCGCAATTTGCGCCTATCCCGATCTCCCCGCGCCTGTGGATCGTGCCGACCTGGCATGACTCGCCCGACCCCGCCGCCATCAACCTGATCCTCGATCCGGGCCTGGCTTTCGGCACCGGCAGCCATCCCACCACGCGCCTGTGCCTGCAATGGCTGGATCGCAACCTGCACGGCGGCGAAACGCTGCTCGACTATGGCTGCGGCTCCGGCATTCTGGCCATTGCCGCGCTGAAACTGGGCGCCGGCCACGTGGTCGGGGTGGATATCGATCCCCAGGCCATTCAGGCCAGCCAGTTCAACGCCGGGCAGAACCAGGTCACGGCCGAATTCTATCTGCCCAACGATGCGCCTTCAGTGAAAGCCGACGTCGTCGTTGCCAACATCCTTACCAATCCGCTGAAAATACTTGCCCCCATGCTGGCAAATTCCGCCCGGCCTGGCGGAAAAATCGTGCTGTCCGGCATCCTCTCCCACCAGGCCGACGATGTGCTCGCGGTTTACCGCCAGTGGTTCGATATCGGCATGGCGGATGAGGCGGAAGGCTGGGCATGTCTTTCCGGCACACGCAGGCCATGAGCGGCATTACCGCCTGCCCGCAATGCCAGACACGCTTTCGCGTGACGGACGAACAGTTGCAGGCACGGCATGGCGATGTACGCTGTGGCCGCTGCCACCATATTTTCAATGCCCGGGAAGCGCTGCAGGAGGAAATGCCGGCGCATGAAGCCTCCAGGGAGGCAGACACGCCAGCACAGGAGCTCTCGCCACCGATAGAGACCCCCGTTCAGGCCGAAACCGCGCCAGTCATCGAAAAACCCGCAGAAACCCCTCCCCCGGCAGAAAACCCGCCCGTTGAAATCATTCCGGAACCGGAGCCGGAGCCAGAACCCGCCCCCGGACCTCAGCCGGAAATCCGTGTAATCCGGGTCCAGCCTCCACCCGAAAAAATTCAGCCCAAGGTTTCTCCCGACCGGCCCAAATACGCCCCGCCCCCCAAACCCAAGCGCGCCTGGCCATGGGCAGCAGCCAGCCTGTTTCTCCTGCTGGCACTGGCCCTGCAGGGCGGCTACTTCTTTCGCGACATGATCGCAGCCAGCTATCCACCGCTGCGACCGGTGCTGGAGCAAAGCTGCGCCTATCTCGAATGCCGCGTCAGCCTGCCACGGAACGCCGAGCTGCTGGGCATTGAAACCTCGGAACTGAATGCCGACCCAAGCCGGGCCAGTATCGTGGTGCTCACCAGCGTTCTGCGCAACCGGGCGCCCCATGTCCAGGCCTACCCCGCGCTGGAACTTACGCTCACCAATGCCAGGGACGAGATGGTGGCACGGCGCGTGTTTCTTCCCGGGGAATACCTGCGCCGGGGTACCGCGCTGGAACAGGGCATTCCCGCCAGAGGTGACGTGGCGGTCAAATTGTTAATGGACCTGGGCGATCTCAAGGCGGAAGGTTACCGCCTGTATCTGTTCTATCCATCCTGAAACCCTATGGAGAAAACCATGCTCAAACAGACTCCCCTCAACGCCGCCCACCATGCCTCCGGCGCCCGGATGGTGGATTTCGGCGGCTGGGAGATGCCGTTGCATTACGGCTCCCAGCTTGAGGAACATCACAAGGTACGCAACGATGCCGGCATGTTCGACGTTTCCCACATGCAGGTGCTGGACCTGGGCGGCACGGGCGCACGCGATTTTCTGCGCCAGCTGATGGCAAACAATATCGACCGCCTCACCCTGCCCGGCAAGGCACTGTATTCCTGCATGCTGAGCGAACAGGGCGGGGTGATCGACGACCTGATCATCTACTTCATGCGTGAGGACTGGTTCCGCATCGTGGTCAATGCCGGCACGGCGGAAAAGGATCTGGCCTGGATGGAAACGCAGCGCCAGAAGCTGGCACCCCAGTTAACGCTTACTCCCCGTCGCGACCTTGCCATGATTGCGGTCCAGGGTCCCAACGCGCGTGAAAAACTGTGGGCCGCCATGCCGGGCTCGCGGGAAATCAGTGAACAGCTCAAGCCGTTCCAGGCAGTGGAAATGGGCACCATGTTCATCGCCCGCACCGGCTACACCGGCGAGGATGGCTTCGAGGTCATGGTACCGGCCAAAGCCGCGCCCTTCCTGTGGCAAACCCTGCAGGAACAGGGCGTGGCGCCAATCGGTCTGGGCGCGCGCGACACCCTGCGCCTTGAGGCCGGCATGAATCTCTATGGCCAGGATATGGACGAAAGCGTTTCCCCGCTCGAATCAGGACTGGCCTGGACGGTCGACCTCGCCAGCCCGCGAGATTTCATCGGCAAGCAGGCGCTCGCCAGCACCACCGTGACGCGCCAACTGGCCGGCCTGTTGCTGCTCGACAAGGGCGTGCTGCGCAGCCACCAGAAAGTGATCACCCCGCACGGTGAAGGCGAAATCACCAGCGGCGGCTTCGCCCCTACCCTCAACCAGTCGATCGCCCTGGCGCGCCTTCCCGCCGCCGTTGCGACCGGCGATACGGTGCAGGTGGAGATTCGCGGCAAACTGCTCAACGCGCAGGTGGTACGCTACCCCTTCGCGCGCAATGGCAAGCGTTTAGTGGCATAATTCAGCCCAATCATTACCGACGCAAAAGGAACAAAAAAATGACTATTCCGGCCGATCTGAAATATTCCAAGTCCCATGAATGGGCTCGGCTTGAGGCTGACGGCAGCGTAACCGTGGGCATCACCCACCACGCCCAGGAACTGCTGGGCGACATGGTTTTTGTCGAAAATCCGGTAGTTGGCCGCAAACTGGGCCAGGGCGAGGAATGTGCCGTGGTGGAATCGGTCAAGGCCGCATCCGACGTGTATGCGCCCATCGCCGGCGAAGTCATCGCCGCCAACGCGGAAGTGGAAGGCGCCCCGGAATCCATCAACCAGGACGCCTATGCTGCCTGGATGTTCAAGCTCAAGCCGGACAATGCCGCCGATCTCGCTGGCCTGCTCGATGCAGCGGCCTACCAGGCACTGGTGGACAGCGAAGCACACTAGACATGCCCTTTATCCCCCATACCGACGAAGATATCCAGGCCATGCTGGCACGCATTGGCGTGTCTTCGATCGACGATCTGTTTGACGAAATCCCCGCCGGTTTGCGTAGCGGAAAACTGACCGGCATCGCACCCGGCATGGTCGAAATGGACATCGCCCGCCTCATGACGGAGCGCGCCGAAGCCGATGGCCGCTTCCTCAACTTCACCGGCGCAGGCGCCTACGAACATCACATTCCGGCAGCAGTGTGGCAGATCGCCACGCGCGGCGAATTTTACTCCGCCTATACCCCTTACCAGGCCGAGGCCAGCCAGGGCACGCTGCAACTGCTGTATGAATACCAGACCATGATGGCCTCCCTGACCGGCATGGACGTATCCAACGCCAGCCTCTACGATGGCGCCTCCGGCCTGGCCGAGGCAGTGCTGATGGCGGTGCGCGCGCACAAAACCTCGCGCCGCATCCTGATGCCCAAAACAGTGCACCCGTTCTACCGCCAGGCGGTATACAGCATTGTCAGGCACCAGAAAATCGAGCTGGTCGAGCTGGATTACGATCCGGCAAAAGGCACCACTTCACTGCCGGATGAAAAGGATTTCGCCGCGCTGGTGATTCCGCAGCCCAACTTCTTCGGCTGCCTGGAAGAAGTCAATGAACTCACCGACTGGGCGCACGCCCAAAACGGCCTGGTAATCGGCCTGGTGAACCCGATCGCTCTGGCGCTGCTTTCCCCGCCGGGGGAGTGGGGCGAAAAAGGCGCGGATATCGCTGTCGGCGAAGGCCAGCCGCTGGGTTCGCCGCTTGCCAGCGGCGGCCCCTTTCTCGGCTTCATGTGCTGCAAGCAGGCGCTGGTGCGCCAGATGCCGGGACGCATCATCGGCCGCACCGTCGATCTCGACGGCAAACCCGGCTTCGCCCTGACCCTGCAGGCGCGTGAACAGCATATCCGCCGCGCCAAGGCAACGTCCAACATCTGTTCCAACCAGGGCCTGATGGCCACCGCCGCCACCCTCCACATGGCGCTGCTGGGTGCGGATGGCCTGGAACGGGTAGCTTCGGCCTGCCACGCCAACACCTTGTCCTTGACACAAAAGCTGGCAGCGATTCCCGGTGTCAAACAGGCATTCAGCCAGCCCGTGTTCCATGAAACCGTGCTGCGCCTGCCGGTTCCCGTGGCGGAGGTGCTGCGCGCCCTTGAAGCCCAGGGCATGGTCGGCGGTTTTGACCTCTCCCCGTATTACCCGGAACTCGGCCAGTCGCTGCTGGTCTGCGCAACCGAAACCAAAACGCCGGCTGACATCGAAAAATATGCCGAACAACTGAAACGTATCGTGGAACGTCGCAACGCGGGGCCAGCTTGCACCAAGCTGGTACCCGGCCCGAATAGCAAGTGGTAAACGAGACGAGGAGATCCATCATGTCAAGCGTAACTCTCGAAGGTGAACGGCTCAATGTTGGCGGGCATTTCCCGCAGGCAGGCGAAACGGCCCACAGCTTCATGCTGGTCGGCAAGGATCTGGCCGATGTGTCCCTCAGCAGCTTCGCCGGAAAACGCAAGGTGCTGTCCATCGTTCCCAGCATCGATACGCCGGTATGCGCCACCTCCACCCGCGTGTTCAACCAGCGCGCCAGCGAAATGGACAATACCGTGGTGCTGGTGATTTCCGCCGATCTCCCCTTTGCCCAGAGCCGCTTCTGCGGCGCAGAAGGGCTGGACAAGGTAGTCATGCTTTCCACCATGCGCGGGCGTGATTTCCACAAGGATTACGGCGTCATGATCACCGACCCGCCGCTCTCCGGCCTGATGGCCCGCGCCGTGGTCATCGTGGACGAAAACGACCAGGTGATCTATTCCGAACTGGTGCCGGAAATCACCCAGGAGCCGGATTACGATGCGGCAATCGCGGCTTTGAGCCGGTAATAAAACTTTTGAACCACGGAGGCAAGGACGGCACTTCCGCCATGTTCTTGGTCTTCTCCGCGCCCTCCGTGATTCAATGCCTCGATTGAAAAACAACATGCTGATCTTCGAACTCTCCCAAGCCAAACGCCGCAACGCCGCCCAGGCCCCCTCTGCCCTGGCCTCATGCAACGATATCCCTGCCCATTTGCGGCGCAAGCAGGCCCCGCTGTTGCCGGAGGTTTCGGAAATGGATGCAGTGCGTCATTACACCCGGCTGTCGCAGAAGAATTTTTCTATCGACACTCACTTCTACCCGCTCGGCTCCTGCACCATGAAATACAATCCGCGCGCCTGCAACCAGCTTGCCATGTTGCCGCAGCTGCTGGCACGCCATCCCATGAGCTCGGAAAACACCGGACAGGGTTTCCTGGCCTGCATGTTCGATCTGCAGGAAATGCTCCGGGAAGTGACCGGCATGGCCGCCGTCTCGCTCACGCCGATGGCCGGGGCACAGGGCGAGTTTGCCGGCGTGGCGATGATCCGCGCCTACCATGACGCACACAACGACACGACGCGCAGCGAAATTCTGGTGCCGGATGCGGCTCATGGCACCAACCCGGCCACGGCGGTGATGTGCGGCTACACGGTGCGCGAAATCCCCACCGACGCTGACGGCAACGTCGATCTGGCCGCGCTGAAGGCGGCTGTCGGGCCGCAGACGGCGGGGCTGATGCTGACCAATCCCTCCACCCTGGGCGTGTTCGAAAAAAGCATCCAGGACATCCAGCGCATCGTGCACGATGCCGGTGGCCTGCTGTATTACGATGGCGCCAACCTCAATGCCATCCTCGGCCGGGTCAAGCCGGGCGATATGGGTTTCGACGTGATCCACCTCAACCTGCACAAGACCTTCTCCACCCCGCACGGCGGCGGCGGGCCCGGCGCCGGCCCGGTGGGCGTGAGCGCGCGCCTGGAACCGTTCCTGCCCGTGCCGATCGTTGCCAGGGAAAACGGTCGTTACCGCTGGCTGACCGAGCAGGAACGGCCGCAGAGCATCGGCCGCCTCTCCGCCTTCATGGGCAATGCCGGCATCCTGTTGCGCGCCTATGTCTATGGCCGCATGTTGGGCGCGGAAGGGATGCACCGCGTAGCCGAATTCGCCACCCTCAACGCCAATTACCTGATGGTGGAACTGGCGCGGGCGGGATTTGACATTGCCTTTCCCCAACGCCGCGCCAGTCACGAATTCATCGTCACCCTGAAAAAACTCAAGGACGAAACCGGCGTTACCGCCATGGATGTGGCTAAGCGTCTGCTGGACAAGGGTTTCCACGCTCCCACCACCTACTTTCCGATGCTGGTCCAGGAATGCCTGCTGATCGAGCCGACCGAAACCGAGTCGCGGCAAACCATCGACGCCTTTATCGCGGCGCTCAGGGAGATTCGTGACGAGGCCTACAGCCAGCCCGAACTGGTCAAGGGTGCGCCACACTCCATGCCGGTACGCCGTCTGGACGACGTAAAAGCTGCGCGCGAGCTGGATCTGGCCTGGCGAGGCTAGCAAGCACACACCATGGCCGCAACCATGAAATGGATTTTCACCCTGCTATTGCTGGGAAATATCGCGTTTGCCGTGGTGATACAGCTACCGCAGGGCAGGCCTGGCACCGACACCATGGTTGGCCATGCCCCCTATCTCGCGGAAAAAATCCGCTTGATGGCCGAAGAAGAAATCCCCCCCCCCGTTCCGACAAACCCCGTCCTGCCCCAGATATGTCTGGAGTGGGGGATGTTCTCCAGCCAGGACATTGCCCGCGTCAAAATGGCACTCAAACCGCTGCAACTGGACGAAAAAGATCTTGCCGTGCGCGACATGCCGGAAAAGGCGAGCACCCACTGGGTCTATATCCCGCCCCTGAAATCAAAACAGGAAGCACAAAAGAAAGTGGACGAGCTGAAATCCCTCGGCGTTGAGGACAGCTTCGTGATGCAGGACAACAACAAATGGCGCCATGCCATCTCTCTCGGCGTATTCTCCACCGAAGAAGCCGCCAGCAAATATCTGGCCCAGATCCGCGACAAGGGGGTCAAATCAGCCAAGGCCGGGCCACGCACCCCAGGCGACGGGCATTCCAGCCTGCTCATCCGGGCTGCGGGCGCAAATATCGAAGCGGAACTGGTCAAGCTCAAACAGGCATTCCCCGGCACCGAACTGAAAGCAGTGCCCTGCCCGCAATAGCCCCCTACCCCTCGATTTTCTTGTGAGCCCCGTCACAGAACGGGCTCTTGGCGCTGGCCTTGCAGCCGCACAGCCAGACCTTGGTTTTTTCCCCCAGCGTAAATTTCTGTGGCGAGAAGTCACTTCCCTGATGCGAGCCATCACAAAAAGGCTGCGTTTTCGATTTGCCGCAGGAACACCACCAGTAGTCACCGGCTTCCAGTTCCAGGACATAGGGTGCGCGCTGGGCACAGACAGGTTTGCTCATTGGAATCCCCTTTTGAATGTTATTTCACTGCACCGGCAAAAACACGTGTCTTGGGCAAACCCAGGCCGAGGAAAAACCGTTCGGCAATCTCGAGTGCCGCTACCGGGCCGGCGATATAAATATCACTATCCTTGACATCAGGGTGTTCACGAACGATACCCTGCAGCAGTTCGCGCAGCATTTCCTCGCGCCTGCCGCTCACTGAGCGCAAATCATACCCTGCCACCTGTGAGGTGAAATGGAAATTGTCCAGGGCATCAGCCCAGGCACGCCCCACATTGGGCAGGTAAATGCTACGCTCATCCGATCCGATCCAGTACAGGTGCATGGCTTCGGCGGCATCCAGCGACATGGCATGCTCGATCAGGCTCTTGATGGGCGCAAAACCGGCATCAAAGGCAATGAAATAAAGCGGGCGGGGCGATTTCTCATGCAGGATGAACTCGCCCTGCGGGCCCTCGACCTCCACCACATCATGGCTCTTGAGGCGATTGAACACATAATCGGAAAACAGGTTGCCGGGCATGCTGCGCACGTGGAAAAGCAGATTGCGGTCATCACAGGGACAACTGGCAATGGGGAGCTCGGCACTGAGGGACTTGCCCACCTGGAGCGTGACATACTGGCCGGCAAGAAAGCGCAGGCGCTGGGTGCGCGGCGTCTGCACATGCAGCAGCACCATATCGGGCGCCAGCGGCTCGATCGACTTGACCTTGGCATCGATCTGCTGAAACGGAATATCCTGCACCCCCCCCGCCACGGGCGCCTCGATCTCCACGTCGCTGACGGCGGTATTGCTGCACAGCAGAATATACCCCTGATTTTTCTGGGTTTCCGGGATGACGTAATCGTGATTGCGCACTTTCTTGATCTGGCCGGACACCACCCTGGCCTTACACAAGCCGCAATTGCCGCCACTGCAGCCATAATTGAGTGCCACACCGGCACGCAGCGCAGCTTCCAGTATCGTGTCCGGGCCATCGATGAAGAAGTCGTGGCCGCTGGGCAGGATATGCACATGCGCCGCCATGACGCGCAGCATGCTGTCCCTCACCATCAGGGGATTGGGATAGCCTGGTTCCATTGCTGCAGCGATTTCATCCTTGAGCCAGGACTTGAGATCCCCCACCGTGACGCTGGTCTCGGCCTTGCACTGGCTCTCGATTTCGCTTAATTTTCCGCGCAACCGGTCGAGCAGGATGTTCAGCTGTTTCACCTGGGTCTGGCTGTTGGCCAGCGCCGTCCCCAGTTCGGTGACACGGGCGGCGAGCACTTCCGCCTCCGGCAGCGCACGTTCAAACACGCGCTTGCCGAATGCCCGCTCCTTGATATGGGAAATCCGCTCATATTCGGTATTGTCTTCCAGCTGCGCGCCAGGATAGGCCGCCAGAAGGTCGTCCACCGTGACCATGCCATCGAACGAGGACAGCTCACCCAGCTGGATTTTTTTCTGCAACGCACCACGGGTCACCCCCACCAGGCGCCCCGCCCGGGAAAGGCTCATCAGCGACTGGGGCATGGCAACACTCCTCAAGCAGAAATGGCATTGCCTATATGTTGATACAAATGCCTAGCATTCTCAATACTCCGTGAATGTGGCATCCGTATTCCGAACCGGGCAGATCATGGCTGCAACGCCATCACTCCGGCCCATCCGGCGATGCCGGGCAGCAGCACCAGACACAGCGCGATCAGGATGGAAAGGGCGGCGGGCTCGCCAGCAACTGCTCGAACTCTGCGGCGGGAAGCGGCCGGGAATAGAGATAGCCTTGGGCGTAATCGCATTCGGAAGCGAGCAGCAGGGTCATGCTGCTGTCGCGTTTCCACGCCCTCCGCGATGACCTTGAACCCCAGCTTGTGGGCCATCACGATGATCGCCTCGCAAAGCGCCAGATCACTGCCTCCGGATCCGAGATTCCGGACAAATGACTGGTCGATCTTGAGAAAATCGATATCGAATTCCTTGAGGCAGGAAAGCGATGAGTACCCCGTGCCAAAGTCATCTATGGCGACCTGAATGCCGGCATCGCGGAAGTCCAGCAGTTTCTGGTTGATATTGGCCTCGGCATGGAGCAGCAGCCCCTCGGTGATTTCGATCGTGACACTCTGTCCTGGCAGCCCCTGTTCCTTCAGGTACTCGGGCCACGCGGCATGGCATCCGGCATGGTGGTGGATCTGCACTGGGGACTTGTTCACGCTGACCTGGAAAGACGGGCGATACCTGCTGCGCCATCGCTTGACCTGACGCACGGCCTCCTTGAACACCCAGTCGCCGATCGGAACGATCAGTCCCGTTTCCTCAGCCATGGGAATGAAATCCATCGGACTGACCATGCCGCGCTCCGGGTGCTGCCAGCGAATCAGCGCTTCCGCCTTGTGAATCTGGCCGGTCGACATCTCGACGATAGGCTGGTAATGGAGCAGGAACTGATCGGATGCCAGGGCCGCGCGCAGATCATTGGCGAGCCGCAGCCGCTTCTGCGCAGCATCCTGCAAATCGGGCGTGAAGTAGCTGAAGCGATTGCGGCCTGTGCTCTTGGCCACATACATTGCCTGATCGGCGTTCTTGAACAGGACATCCAGGTCTGTGGTGTCATCCGGGTAAAGGGAAATGCCGATGCTGGCCGAGATAAAGGCCTGCTCACCTTCGAGCTGGAAGACGGTGGCGAGCTTGCCGATAATGTCCTGCGCGATGCGGTCAATGCCGGTCATGTCGTCCATTTCGGACAGGATGACGGTGAATTCGTCGCCACCGAGGCGCGCAACGGTGTCGGAATCGCGCACGCATTGGCCGAGTCGTGCGGCCGCGTCGATCAGCAGCAAATCCCCCTTGTGATGCCCGAGCGCATCGTTGACCTCCTTGAACCGGTCAAGGTCGATGACCAGCAAAGCCATTGGCCGGCCGGAGCGGTGCGACTTCTTGGCTTCATGTTGCAGGCGATCGTGAAACATCTGGCGGTTGGGCAGCCGGGTCAGCGCATCAAAGTTGGCTTGCCGCCAGATCAGTTCCTCGAACTGCTTGCGTTCGGTAATGTCGGTGAACAGGGCAACGTAGCGGTAGGTTGTGCCGACATCATCCTTGATGGCGTTGATGGTCAGGAGCTTGGCATGTTCCTGGCCGTCCTTGCGCTTGTCCCAGACCTCGCCATGCCAACATCCTTCAGTGGTGAGGGCGTGCCACATGGCCTGACAAAAAGAGCGGTCGTGGCGCCCGGATTTGAACATGCCCGGCGATTTGCCCAGCACTTCATGAGCGCTGTAGCCGGTCATGCTTTCGAAGGCCTTGTTCACCGCCATGATATGGTTGTCGGCATCGGTGACCAGCATGGCTTCGCTGCTGTTGTCGTACACCATGGCGGCAAGCTGCAGCGAGGCTTCCACTGACTTTTGTTCGGTCAGGTCGGTGAGGAACACAAAAAAGCGCCCGCCCGCGATCGGGGCGTAGGTGGTCACCACCCGCACCGGCCAGACGCTGCCGTCTTTCCTTCGGTGCTGGCGTTCGAAGCGGGCGCTGCCGCCTTCGCGGATGATCTGCTGAATGCGCCTGGCCATGGTCTCATGGTCATCGTCGGCATCCAGATCAGGGATGCGCATACGCAGCAATTCGTCGCGGCGATATCCCGACAGACGCTCATAGGCGTGATTCACCTCGAGCAGGCGGCCCTGCAAATCAATCATCCAGAATCCATCCGTCGCGGTTTCGAGCGCGATACGGTACTGCGACTCCTTTTCGAGCAGCGCCGCTGCAGCCTGTTTGCGCTCTGTGATGTCGCGGGAGAGAACAACGAAACGGGGTTCTCCTGGATAGGTCCCTTTCTTGCGGGCGACAGAGAGCTCGAACCATTTCGCATCGCCGCCCAATGCCAGCTGGAACTGATGGCCAATCGAATAGCCTTTCTCATCAGCCTCCCGCAAGGCCTCCATACAACTCGCCGCAGCGTCCGGCGGCAGCACCTCGGATACGCTGCGGCCGACAAGGGCATCCTGTGGCGCGGCCAGCAACCCGGCATGAGGAACCCGGAAGCTGTGGTAACGGCCGTCCAGCCCCAGTTCGAACAGCAGGTCAGGAATGGCGTTCAGGGTGCTGTTCAATTCATCCTGCACGGCGAGCAAGCTGCTTTCCATCTCCTTTCGCCTGGAAATGTCGCGTATCACGCTCAGATAAAACTTGCGGTTATGGATATCCAGCAATGTCGAGTGGATCTCCACGGGAAGCACCGAGCCATCCTTGCGGACGTGGGCTGTCTCAAATACGGCGGAACCGTGGGTGTCGATAAGCTGCAGCCGCTCGGAAACCTTGGCCGCGTATTCCGGCGTGTCCAGGCAGGTGATGTGCATGCCCACCAGTTCGTCGCGGCTGAAGCCCAGTTGCCGGCATCCGGCCGGGTTCATATTGACGATGTAGCCCTGGCCGTCGAGGATGAGAACGCCGTCCAGAATCGATTCGAACAGTTGCCGGTCGATTATGGCGGCAATGGCGGCAATGTCTGTATCGACTGGGCGCATTTTAAGCTTCCAGATGGAAAAGGCCGAGCGTGTCGGGCTGGTGGCGGGCCGCCATTTTGCCGAACGGGCGCCCAATCCTTCGATGTTCACAATACCATATCTGGCAAATACCGCAATCCGTCAACCCGTTGAGAACCGCGACACCCCATTTGGGCAATTAGCAGCCCTATTCTCCCAGATAAGCGTGGCGTACCAGCGGGTCATTGAGCAGCGCCCCGGCCTGGCCCGACAGACAGATCGTGCCACTTTCCATGACATAGGCGCGATGGCTGGTTTCCAGCGCGAGTTTGGCGTTCTGCTCCACCAGCAGGATGGTCACGCCTTCGGCCGAGATGGCGCGGATGGTTTCAAAGATCTTGCCGATCATCAGCGGCGCCAGGCCCATGCTCGGCTCGTCGAGCAGCAGCAGGCGCGGCCGGCTCATCAGGGCGCGGGCGATGGCGAGCATCTGCTGCTCTCCGCCGGAGAGGGTGCCCGCCTGCTGGGTTTTGCGTTCGAACAGGCGCGGGAAAAGGTGGTAATTGCGCGCCAGATCGCGCCGGATGGCGGGCGTGTCAGCGCGGCTGTAAGCCCCCATGAGCAGGTTTTCTTCCACGCTCAGGCGGCCGAAAATGCCGCGCCCTTCCGGCACCAGCGCGATGCCCTGGCGCACCAGGTCGAATACCGGCGTGCTGGCAATGGATTGGCCCTGGTACAGAATTTCCCCGTTTGCCGGCAGGAGCCGCGCCAGCGCCTTGAGGGTGGTGGTCTTGCCCGCCCCGTTGGCGCCGATCAGGCAGACCAGCTCGCCCTGGGCAACCGTCAGGTCGATGCCCCTGACCGCCTTGATGCCGCCGTAGGAGACGTTCAGGCCGCGCACTTCGAGCAGGCTCATGCGATACTCCCGCCCAGGTAGGCCTCGATTACCTGCGGGTCGCGCTGTACCTCAGCCGGGCAGCCCTCGGCGATTTTCCTGCCGTAATCCAGCACCGCCACCCGGTCGCACAGGCCCATCACCAATTTCATGTCGTGCTCGATCAGCAGCAGGGTCACGCCATCGGCGCGCATGGTCTGCAGCAGTTTTTCCAGCGTCGCGGTTTCGCTCGCATTCATGCCGGCGGCAGGCTCGTCCAAGGCCAGCAGCTTCGGTTCAGTGGCCAGTGCACGGGCGATTTCGAGGCGGCGCTGGTCGCCGTAGGAAAGATGTTTTGCCAGCATATTCGCATGCCTGGCAATGCCGGTGTAGGCCAGAAGCTCATGCGCGCGGCGGCGAATGGCCGCCTCTTCCGCGCGTGTCCTGCCACAGCGCAGGATGGCGCCGAGCACCCCGGCACGGGTACGCACGTGGCGCCCCACCATGACGTTCTCCAGCGCACTCATGTTGGCGAACAGGCGGATGTTCTGGAAGGTGCGCGCCAGCCCCAGAGCGGTGACTTGGCTGGGTTTCCGGCCATGGATGGCGTAGCCGTCCAGGGTCACCTGGCCTTCATCCAGCGTGTACAGGCCGGTCAGCACATTGAACAGGGTGGTCTTGCCGGCACCGTTGGGGCCGATCAGGCCGTAGATTTCGCCGCGCCCAATGCTGAAGGAAACCTCGCTCAAGGCAGCCAGCCCGCCGAAGTGCTTGCTCACTTTTACTGCCTGCAGCAACGGCCTAGCGCTGGACGTCATAGAGCGCCTCCTGCTCGTGCTCCAGCACCGCCGCATCGCTGCTGAATTCACGCCGCCGTGTCTTCGAGGGCCACAGCCCGGCGGGGCGGAAGATCATTACCACGATCAGCGCCAGGCCGAAAATCAGCATGCGCAGGTCGGCCGGATCGACAATCACCCGGCCGAACAGGGCCTGTTCCAGCGGGCCGATATAGCGCAGCGCCTCGGGCAGGACGGTGAGCAGGATGGCGCCCAGGATCACGCCGGGGATATGCCCCATGCCGCCCAGCACCACCATGCACAGAATCATCACCGATTCCATCAGGTTGAAGCTTTCCGGGCTGACAAAGCCCTGGAAGCCAGCGAACAGCCCCCCGGAAATCCCGCCGAAACTGGCGCCCATGGCGAAAGCCAGCAGCTTGATGTTGCGCGTGTTGATGCCCATCGCCTCGGCTGCCACTTCGTCCTCGCGGATCGCCACCCAGGCGCGGCCGATGCGCGAATCCTGCAGGCGCAGCGAGATCAGCACGATCAGCAGGGCCAGCGCCAGGAACAGGTAGTAATAGGCGTAAATGCCCGGCAGCCGCAGGCCGAACAGCTCGAACGACTGGCTCAGGGAAACCCCGCCCGCGCCGATCGGGTCGATCATGCTGATGCCCTGCGGGCCGTTGGTGATGTTGACCGGCGCGTTGAGGTTGTTGAGGAAAATGCGGATGATCTCGCCGAAGCCCAGGGTCACGATGGCCAGGTAATCACCGCGCAAACGCAGCGTCGGCGCGCCCAGCGTCATGCCGAACAGCCCCGCCACCAGCGCCCCCAGCGGCAGGATCAGCCACACCGGCAGATGCAGGCCGAAATGCGGCGAGGCCAGCAGGGCGTAAAGATAGGCGCCGACAGCGTAGAAGGCGACATAGCCCAGGTCGAGCAGGCCGGCATAGCCGACCACGATGTTCAGCCCCAGCGCCAGCATGATGTAGAGCAGGGCAAAATCGAGGATGCGCACCCAGCCGTTGCCCAGCCCGGCGCCAACCAGGAGGGGCGCGGCGGCGAGCAGCAGGCCGAGCAGGGCAGACGCCACCATTGCCGCGCGGGGACTGGATTTGAGTTGCTGCCAGCTCATGCTCTTTCAGCGACCCGCTCACCGAGCAAACCCGAGGGCCGGAACACCAGCACCCCGATCAGCACGAAAAAGGCAAATACATCCTGGTAGTGGCTGCCGAGGAAGCCGCCGCTAAGGTCGCCGATGTAGCCCGCCGCCATGCTCTCGATCACGCCCAGCAGGAGGCCGCCCAGCATGGCGCCGGCGAGGTTGCCGATGCCGCCCAGCACCGCTGCGGTAAAAGCCTTGAGACCGAGCAGGAAGCCCATGTAATAGTGTGCGATACCATAGTAGGCGCTCACCATCACCCCGGCGATGGCAGCCAGGGCCGAGCCGAGGATGAAGGTGAAGGAGATCACGGCATTGACGTTCACCCCCATCAGGCCGGCGATTTCCGGCGCCTGGGCGGTGGCGCGCATGGCGCGGCCGATGCGGGTTTTGCTCACCAGCAGCACCAGCCCCGCCATCAGCATCAGCGCCAGCAGGAAGATGAAGATCTGCAGGTCGGTGATGCCCGCGCCGCCGAGGTCATGGCGCGTGGCCGGCAGGATGGGCGGGAAGGAGATATACGACCGTCCCCACAGGATCATGGCCACGTTCTGCAGCACGATGGACACGCCGATGGCGGTGATCAGGGGCGCCAGGCGCGGCGCACGGCGCAGGGGCCGGTAAGCGATGCGCTCGATGGCGAAACCCAGCGCCATGCACACGGCGACCGCCGCCAGCAGGCCGCTGGCAACGATCATGACGCCGGGCAGGTCCACCCCGCTGGCCAGCAGCGCATTCACCACCGCCAGCGTGACCATGGCGCCGATCATCACCACCTCGCCATGGGCGAAATTGATCAGTTCGAGGATGCCGTACACCATGGTGTAGCCCAGCGCGATCAGGGCATAGACGCTGCCCAGCACCAGGCCGTTGATGAGCTGCTGGAGAAAGATATCCAAAATTTACTGCGCTGCGGCGGGGGTCGGCACTGCACCCCCCACCGTTTCCAGCACTTCCCACTTGCCGTTTTTCACCTGATACAGGGTGATCGCGCCATCCTTGATGTCGCCCTTGGCATCGAAGCTGACTTTTGCCGTCACCCCGTCATGCGTGATGCCGGCCAATACCGGCAGATATTTCGCCGGGTCGGCGGAATCCGCCTTCTGCATGGCGGCGATCATCACGCTCACGGCGTCGTAGCAATACGGTGCATAGAGCTGGATCTGGCCGTATTGGGCGCTGAATTTGTCGCCGAACGCCTTGCCACCAGGCATCTTGTCCAACGGCAGGCCTGGCAGGGAGCTGTATGCGCCTTCGGCGCTGCCGCCCGCCAGCTTGATGAATTCCGGCGTGCTGCCGCCGTCGCCCATGAGGAATTTGGCGCTCAGGCCCAGCGTCTTGAACTGCTTCATCATCGGGCCGCCCTGGGCGTCCATGCCGCCGAAGAACAGCACGTCGGCGTTCTTGGCTTTCACCGCAGTAAGGATGGCCATGAAGTCGGTGGATTTGTCGGTGGTGAATTCGCGCGCCACGATGTCACCGCCTGCAGCCTTGGCCGCCTTCTCGAACTGGTCGGCCAGGCCCTGGCCATAGGCAGTGCGGTCGTCGATGATGGCGATTTTCTTGGCGCCCAGCCGGGTCACGGCGAAGTCACCCAGCACCTTGCCCTGCTGCACGTCATTGGGCATCACGCGAAACGCGGTCCTGAAGCCCTGCTCGGTGTACTTGGGATTGGTGGCGGAAGGAGAAATCTGCACGATGCCAGCATCGGAATAGATTTTTGAAGCCGGGATGGTGGTACCGGAATTGAGATGGCCGATGATGCCGTTGACTTTCGCATCCACCATTTTCTGCGCCACGATGGTGGCGGTTTTGGGGTCAGCCTGGTCGTCCTCGCTGACGAGTTCGAAGCGGACCTTCTTGCCGCCGATGCTGATGCCCTTCGCATTGGCATCGTCGATCGCCATGCGCGTGCCATGCTCGTTGTCCTTGCCCAAGTGCGCCTGCGGGCCGGTGAGCGGCTGGATTGCACCGATTTTCACAACGACTTCCTCGCCACCAGCGGTAACGGCAGAGGGTGCTTCCTGCTTGCCGCAAGCAGCCAGGTTAAGCAACAGGACAGAAAGCAGCAGGGCTGGCAGGCGTGTTTTCAATTTGGGCTCCCTTTGTTTGCAACTTGATAAGCGCGTCATTCTAGCGAATTTCTGACACTGAAAAAATAAAAGCCGGCACAAGGCCGGCTTTTATATGGCAGAACCAAGCTTACTTGATGCTGAGAACCCACTCCACCAGGGTCTTGATGTCGGCATCGGAAACGGCTGCATTGGGCGGCATTGGCACTTCGCCCCATACACCCTTACCACCGGCTTTGACCTTGGCGGCCAGCTTGGCGGCCGCGCCTTTGTCACCCTTGTATTTGGCGGCTACGTCCTTGTATGCCGGGCCGACGATTTTTTTGTCAATCCCGTGGCAGCTCATGCAGGCGCTCTTGGTTGCCAGCGCCTGCGCAGCAGCGGCATCCACCGCAGCAGAGGCGTGGCCAGAAACCAGCAATGCGGCCGCAGCGGCCATTCCCAACCAGGTTGCTTTCATATCGACTCCTTGTGATCAGTAATAAAAGATTTGTAACAAAACCGCCAAATTCAGAGTTGATTATCTTAAACCAACCCGCCACCTTTGCAAGCTTTTTGCAGCGAATCCAGACTCGATTTGTGCATGACGCAATATCTTAACGTCCACTTCTGCCAGCGGTTGACTACTGCCCCGGCGGCGGCGTGACGCGCAGCACCTCTTCCAGGGTGGTGATCCCTGCCGCCACTTTCTGCGCACCGCTGATGCGCAGCGGCTTCATGCCTTCCTTGTAAGCCTGCTCGCGCAGCAGAGCCAGATCGGGAGAAGTGGCGACCAGTTTTTTCAGCAGCGGCGACATCAGCATGATTTCGTATATGCCGGAACGTCCGAGATACCCTGTCATGCGGCATTCCAGGCATCCCTTGGGCGCCTGGATGGCAGCAGGCGGCGTCGCTTTCCAGGGCGCCACCATGGCATTCCATTCTTCCGCATCGATACCGGATTTTTCCTTGCAATGCGGGCACAGGGTCCGCACCAGCCGCTGGCCCAGCACGCCCAGCACGGTGGAATTGAGAAGGTAGCCGGGCACACCCAGGTCGAGCATGCGGGTGATGGCGGAAGGAGCATCGTTGGTATGCAGGGTGGAGAGTACGAGGTGGCCGGTCAAGGCTGCCTGAATCGCCATTTCCGCCGTTTCCAGATCGCGGATCTCGCCCACCATGATGATGTCCGGATCCTGCCGCATCAGGGTACGAATGCCGGTGGCAAAATCCAGGCCGATATTGTGCTGCACCTGCATCTGGTTGAACTGCGGCATCACCATCTCGATCGGGTCTTCCACCGTGCAGACATTAACCTCAGGCTGAGCCAGGGTACGCAAGGTGGAATACAGCGTGGTGGTCTTACCCGAACCGGTCGGGCCGGTGACCAGAATAATCCCGTTAGGCTGGGAAACCATCTGATCCCAGCGCTGCTCATCCTGCTCGCTGAAACCGAGATCCCTGAAATCCTGCACGATCACGTCAGGATTGAAAATCCGCATCACCAGTTTCTCGCCGAAGGCGGTAGGCATGGTGGACAGTCGCAGTTCGACCTCCTGGCCGTCCGGCGTGCGCGTCTTGATCCGACCGTCCTGCGGGCGGCGTTTCTCGACGATGTCCATGCGCCCCAGGCCCTTGATGCGGCTGGTAATCGCGATCACCACCGGGGGCGGAATCTGGTAGACGTTGTGCATTACGCCATCGATGCGGAAACGCACATTGCCCGAATCACGCCGGGGTTCGAGGTGGATATCCGAGGCGCGCTGCTCGAAGGCGTACTGGAACAGCCAGTCCACGATCTGCACCACGTGCTGGTCGTTGGCATCGAGATGGCCAGCACGCGACAGCTCGACCAGCTGCTCGAAATTGGCTACTCCGGACTGGCCGGCGCCCTCATGCAGCTTCAGCGCACCCTTCATCGAGCGCGCCAGATTGTAGAACTCCGGCAGGTAACGCTGAATCTGCTCCGGGGTAGCAATTACGCGACGAATATCACAACGCAGGATCTGGCTGATTTCCCGTTCCCACTCGCGCTCGAAGGGTTCGGCCGTTGCCACCACCACCTCACGCCCATCGGCCTCGATCGGCAGAACCATGAAGCGCGAGGCATAGGCATGCGACATGACCTTGGCTACGGCGGACACATCCACCTTGAGAGGGTCGATATGCTGGTAGGGCAGACCAACCTTCCCGGCCAGCCACTGGGTCAACATCTCAAGATCCAGATTCTGGAAGGGGGGGTGGGGATTCTTCCATTTCTGGCTCGCCACCACCACCAGCGGGTGCAGCTTGACAGCCCCCAGGTTGCGCGCCGGGAAATTGATCCTGTCGGCATTCGCCTGAGGCACCAGGCCGTCCGCCACCAGTTCGGCGAGAATCTCGGCGAGGGTAAGTTTGTGCTCGTGAGTGGACAGGGCCATGGATTTAGCGCTTGAGTTGGGAAACGTCGCGTACCGCGCCGCGAGCCGCACTGGTAGTCATTGCGGCATAAGCCTGCAAAGCCTGGGACACCAGGCGTGTACGCGCCACCGGCTGCCAGGCCTTGCTGCCTTTTTCTTCCATCAGCGCACGCCGGTGCGAGAGCTCCTCCCACGACACCGCCAGGTTGATGCTGCGGCCCGGGATGTCAATTTCGATCGTATCGCCTTCCTCCACCAGTCCGATGGCGCCGCCCTCGGCCGCTTCCGGCGAAGCATGGCCGATGGAGAGGCCCGACGTGCCGCCGGAGAAGCGCCCGTCGGTGAGTAGCGCACAGGCCTTGCCCAGCCCCTTGGATTTGAGATAACTGGTCGGATACAACATTTCTTGCATCCCCGGTCCACCACGCGGGCCTTCATAGCGGATCACCACCACGTCGCCAGCCACGATCCGGTCGGCCAGGATGGCTGCCACGGCATCGTCCTGGCTTTCGAAAATGCGCGCCCGGCCGGTGAACTTGAGGATGCTCTCGTCCACCCCGGCTGTCTTGACGATACAGCCGTCCTCGGCGATGTTGCCGTACAGCACCGCCAGGCCGCCGTCCTGCGAATAGGCATGGGCCCGGTCGCGGATGCAGCCGTTGGCGCGGTCGAGGTCCAGTTCGGCGAAGCGCTTGTCCTGGCTGAAAGCCACCGTGGTCGGCACGCCGCCCGGTGCAGCGCGGTAAAAGGTTTTTACTTTTTCATCCGTGGTGCGGCGCACGTCCCAATGTTCCAGCGCCTGGCCCAGGGATGGACTGTGGACGGTCGGCAGGTCGCGGTGCAGCAGGCCGGCGCGGTCCAGTTCGCCGAGAATCGCCATGATGCCGCCGGCACGGTGCACATCTTCCATGTGATAGGTCTGAATGCTGGGCGCCACTTTGGACAGATGTGGCACCTTGCGCGACATGCGGTCGATATCCTGCATGGTGAAGTCCACCCCCGCCTCGTGCGCCGCCGCCAGGAGGTGCAGCACGGTATTGGTCGAACCGCCCATGGCGATGTCCAGCGCCACGGCATTCTCGAAAGCTTCGAAAGTGGCGATGGAGCGCGGCAGCACGCTCATATCGTCGCGCTCGTAATGGCTCCGGGCCAGCGCCACGATCAGGCGGCCGGCCTCGAGGAACAGGCGCTTGCGGTCGGCATGGGTCGCCACCAGCGAGCCGTTGCCGGGCAGGCCCAGACCCAGGGCTTCCACCAGGCAATTCATGGAATTGGCGGTGAACATCCCGGAGCAGGAACCGCAGGTCGGGCAGGCGGAGCGTTCCATGGTCGCCACGTCCGCGTCGGATTCGTTGGCGTCGGCCGCAGACACCATGGCATCCACCAGATCCAGCGCCAGCGTCTTGCCGTGGATCACCGCCTTGCCCGCTTCCATTGGCCCGCCCGAGACAAAAATGGTCGGGATATTGAGGCGCAGGGCCGCCATCAGCATACCGGGAGTAATCTTGTCGCAGTTGGAGATGCACACCAGCGCATCGGCGCAATGTGCGTTGACCATGTATTCGACGCTGTCGGCGATGAGTTCGCGCGAAGGCAGGCTGTAGAGCATGCCGCCGTGCCCCATGGCGATGCCGTCGTCCACCGCGATGGTGTTGAATTCCTTGGCCACCCCGCCAGCCGCCTCGATCTCGCGCGCCACCAGCTGGCCCATGTCCTTGAGGTGCACGTGCCCCGGCACGAACTGGGTGAAGGAGTTGGCGATGGCGATGATGGGTTTGTCGAAATCGCCGTCGGTCATGCCGGTGGCGCGCCACAGGGCGCGGGCGCCAGCCATGTTGCGGCCATGGGTGGTGGTACGGGAACGGTATACGGGCATGATGCTATCCTTGAAATCTGTAAACGCAGCCTGCCATTCTCGCCAAAAGCGGCGGGCGCGTCCAGAAGTATGCCCGTACCCTATCTTGCGAGCGTCAGAATTCGTATTCCATCTGCATGCGGAAAGTATTGTCTGGCGTAGCGTCTGTCATTCCGACCAGCCAGGCAGCGTTGTACTTGATGGCCGCATGGTTGCCGACGGGAATCTTGCCGAAAATGGCCGGGCCCAGCTTGTGTTCCTGCTCATTGTGCGGCGCCCAGTCGTTCCACTTGCCCAGCTCACCCAATCCCTGCAAACCAAACTCGAATGCCTTGTGCAAACGATACTTTGCCTGCCACTGGTACTGAAACACCGTTACTTTCGGCATTTCATCATCCCCACCGAATTTCTTTTCAAACAACAGGTTGCCGTTCAACTGGAGCTTGCCAAACTCGGTTTGCAGCAAGGGCCCGAATTTGAATTCGTTTGATTCTCCTGCCTTGTTGAGCGGAAACTCCAGTTCGGTGATCAAGCCAAGCTCGAACGGGTATTTTCCGGTTTCGGTAAGCTGGAATTTGTTTTCGAATTCGAGAATGTTCAGCCTCGGCTCCGGATTTTCATGTTCGGTTTTCAAATAAACTTCGGTAAACCACCTTTCCGTTGCCCCATAGCCGAAGCCCAGGCTGGCCACCTGCGCAGTTCCTCCAGAGGGCTGTTTGGCGGAACCGAATTTGAAATCGATTTCCTTTTCGCCATGTTCGACCGTCGGCATGTAAACATAATCGGCAGGTCCCGCTTGAGCACTTGCAGCACAAAGAGCACCCAGGCAAAGCAACAAACAATCTCTTTTCAACATGCAACCATTCCTTTCTGTTTCGAATAATTAACCCACTTCATGCCAAACAAAATCGAGGCCAGCGTCAGCACATAGAAAATCACCTGCATGCCAGAGGGCCTTGGGTCATATCCAGCAAGACTGTGCAGAAACACCCCGGGGATCGAGTCTTTGGCAAGCAGGCCCGATGTGTCCCAGAGCGGGGCGGCAAGGCTCGGCAAAATATCTGCCTGAATGAGAAAATGGGCAGCCTGGGAGGCCATTCCCGCCGCCAGCAGCAGCACCAGCAGGCCGGTTGCAGCAAAGAACCAACGCATGGGCACGCGCAGCAACCCTGCGTACAGGGCATATCCCACCGCGATGCCGGTCAGAATGCCGGTCACGCCGCCCAGCAGCATCGAAGACGATCCGGCACTTTCCGATGCGGAAATGCCATACAGGAACAGCACTGTTTCTGAACCTTCCCGCAACACGGCCAAGCCGACGACAACCAGCAGGATGGAGCTTGCCTGACGGCCATCCTGGATTGCTCCGCCCATGGCTTTCGCTTCGCATGCCAGCGCCTTGCCATGAGAGCTCATCCAGATGTTATGCCAGGCCAGCATGAGCACCGCCACACCAAGAATCAACGAATTGAGGAGTTCCTGCCCGACACCGCTCGCCATGGCACCGATAGCGTCAGTTGAAGCGGCCACTAGAGATGCGCCAGCCAGTCCCGCCACCACCCCGCCGATCAACCAGCGGCGGCTGCCGGGGACCGAGCGCGTCGCTGCCGCAAGAATACCGATAATCAGCGCGGCCTCAAGCACTTCGCGAAACACGATTACAGCAGTTCCAAACATTTCGGCTCTCCCAAAAGTTATTGCGCGACGATGACGCCTTTTGCAGTTTTCTCGTTGAATTCTCCGAAAAACCGGTAACTCCCTGGCGCTAACGGCCCAATGAAAATGCTTGCACTGGCGTTGCCTGCGATCACCTTTTCCCGGTTGAGGTCGTGACTCTCGAACTCTTCCGGCGTGGCATCCCGATTCTCGATCAACAGCCTTATTTTCTTGCCCGCAGGAACGACAAGCTCCTGCGGCTCGAAGCGATGGTTCTGAATTTTCAGCGAATACTCGCCCTCGGCAGCCAGCCCTACCGTGGCATGGAACAATGCCGCCGCAAGCAAGAGCGACATTTTCGAGGTGCTGATAGAAAAATCCGGAATGAACTTCATGGCTTCCCCCACAATTATTAAGTACGGCAGAAATGAAATCTTCATGCATCAATTGAGAATGACTCTCATCATAAACGATAACAGTTATCAATTGCAACTAAAATTTCTCTGGGGCAGCGCTGTGCTGTGGTAAATTTCAGTTTTTCTCGCCCGCTGTTTTTCATGCTTGTTCATCCCCAGTTTGACCCCGTCGCCCTGCACTTGGGACCGCTCGCCATTCGCTGGTATGGCCTGATGTACCTCACCGCTTTTGCCCTGTTTCTCGGCCTCGGGCGCCAACGCATGCAGGCCCGGCCAGATCTGGGTTGGCACAAGCGCGAACTCGACGATCTGCTGTTCTACGGTGTGCTGGGCGTAGTGCTGGGCGGACGGCTGGGCTATATCGTGTTTTACAAGGCCACTTATTATTTGCAGCACCCGGTGGAAATTTTTGCCATATGGCAGGGCGGGATGTCCTTCCATGGCGGCTTTCTCGGTGTGCTGGTGGCGGTATGGCTGTTTGCGCGCAAGAGCGGCAAATCCTGGCTGGCCGTAACCGATTTCATCGCGCCGCTGGTACCGCTCGGGCTGGGCGCCGGACGCATCGGCAATTTCATCAATGGTGAATTGTGGGGGCGTCCCACCGATGTCCCTTGGGGGATGATCTTTCCCCAGGCCGCCGACGGCGTTGCGCGCCACCCCTCACAGTTATACCAGTTTGCCCTTGAAGGGCTGGCCCTGTTCGCCCTGCTGTGGTGGTTTTCCACCAAACCACGGCCTGTGGGGGCGGTTTCCGGCCTGTTCCTGATCGGCTATGGCAGTTTCCGCTTTCTGGCGGAATTTGCCCGCGAACCGGATAACTTTCTCGGCCTGCTCAGCCTCGGGCTTTCCATGGGTCAATGGTTATCGCTGCCCATGATCATGGCCGGCATTGCCATGCTGCACTGGGCTTATCGGACACGCTGACCGGCAAGACCTTTTCCCGCGAGGGAGCCCGCGCCAACAGCACAAAATCCAAATTGAGCTTGAACAGCGACTCCCCTACAATGTGTCAATGAACCCTTCCGCGACCATCACGCTTGCCCTCACCGGCGCATCCGGCATGCCTTACGCCATGCGCCTGCTGGAATGCCTGCTGGCGGGTGATAAAACCGTATATCTGCTCTATTCGCAGGCCGCCCAGATTGTCGCTCAACAGGAAATGGGCCTGAATTTTCCCTCTGGCAGCCGCGAACTGCAGGCGCAACTGCGCGAGCGTTTTGCCCATCTGCCCGGACAGCTCCAGGTTTTTGGCCGCGAGGAATGGTTTGCGCCTATTGCATCCGGCACCAATACCGCCGATGCCATGGTGATCTGCCCCTGCACCATGGGTACGCTGGCGGCCATTGCCACCGGCATGAGCGACAACCTGATCGAGCGGGCTGCCGATGTGACACTGAAGGAGCAACGCAAGCTCATTCTGGTGCCACGGGAAACGCCATTTTCCGCCATCCATCTGGAGAACATGCTCAAGCTAGCCCGACTTGGGACAGTCATCCTGCCCGCCAATCCCGGTTTTTACCACCATCCGGAAACCGTTCAGGATCTGGTGGATTTCGTGGTAGCCCGCATTCTCGACCACCTCGGCGTCCCACACCAGTTATTGGCACGCTGGGGCGAGACCACTTCCTGATCCGGCTGCCATTCCTTTCCATGACGCTCAAACAGCGCCTGTCAGACTTCATATCACAGGCAAAACATCACGCTTCATTTGAAATCCCGCTATTTCCGCTAAAAACCGTACTCTTTCCCGGCGGGATGCTTCCCATCAGGGTATTCGAGCCGCGCTACATGGATATGATAAGTGCCTGCATGAGGGACAGAAAACCCTTCGGCATCTGCCTGATTCGCGAGGGAGATGGAACCGGGACACCGGCGCAACCCGAAGCAGTAGGCTGCCTGGCCGATATCATTGACTGGGACATGCAGCAGGCTGGTGTATTGAATATTTCAGTGCGGGGCATCCGGCGCTTCCATATCGAAAGCTCGCATACCGAGAAAAACGGCCTGGTCATGGCACAGGTCGTCAATATCGCGGAAGAGCAGGACTCGCCCCTGCCCGGGCAACACCAGGCCTGCGCCACCATTTTGCGCCATATCATCGAACATCTTGGAGAACACCGCTTTGCACCGCCGCTGCGTTATGACGATCTGGCGTGGGTGGGCTATCGCCTGGCGGAACTCCTGCCGCTCAAGCTGTCGGTACGGCAAAACATGCTGGAAATGAATGACAGCCTGGTCAGAATCGAGATCCTGCACACTTTCCTGGCACAGCAGGGACTGCTGAAATAAGCTTACTTGCCCGCTGTACCGTAGAGATGATGGGAAAACTGGGCAAAATCCCTGCTCACCTTGCGGAACAGGCAGTCCAGATTGATCAGGGCATGTTCCACCAGGTTGATGGCAATAAAGGGGTGTTCGACCTTCATGCGTTTGTACATGGCGCGCGACAGCCGCAATACCTGGGTGTCCGGCGCTTTGGCCACGAGGCGCACCGAACGCGGCCGCCGGTCGAAGAATGACATGATGCCGAGCATCTCGCCAGGACCTTCGCGCACGATTTCATATTGTTTCTTCCTGTCCTCCACCATCAGGGCTATTTCACCCTGCACCACCAGATATAGTGCATCCCCAACTTCGCCAATATCGGCCAGGATGTCCCCTTCGCCGAACTGTCGCAGGGTCAGATACTTGAGCAGCGTGTGGATTTCGGATACTTTGAGCGACTGGCACAGATATTGGTGGCTCATGAACTGTGCAAGATCCAGGCGCTGCTGCTTCTTTCCCTTGCTGACGCTTTTGGGCAATTTCAGCGACTTGGGTTTTTTCTCTTCAGCCGACATTGCTACTCCTCTGTCCTCTCCATAGCTTGATTCAAGCATCACGAAAAGCGAAAATGGCGCCACGTATCACTACATGGCAATACATCATGACGTCACGCCGCTTTGCCGCTGCACTTTGCCTGCTTCTCTCGGCTTGCGGCGAAGAGAAAAAACCCTATCAGGCCCCTCTTCCGCAAACCCCCGCCACACCGATCTTTCAGAGCGAACACCAGACGGCTGACAAAGCGATGCGCGAAAATGGCCAGACGGCACCAAAACAACAATGAATCAGGCCTTGCGCCCGGCCTGAGCATAAATTCCAGGCACCACCTCATTGTGAGCACGGGAGTACGCTGAGGTGTAAGGGTCTATTGCGGTTTCCATTTCTTCGCACCAGGAGGGATGGCTGTAGCTCAGATCCTTGAAAAACCACAGTCCCCGTTCCGACTGGCAGGCAGCAGTCATCATGTGTATCTGCTCGCCAGCCTCGGGACCAACGATGCAGCCACCCAGCAATTGTCCCGACTGCTCATCATGCACGACTTCGATGAAGCCCTCAAAATCATGATGCGCACGCGCCTTGCCGGAGCCGCCAAAACTCGCCCGTGCCACATCCGGTTCGAACCCCGCAGCTTCAGCCTGATCTTCGGTCAAACCCACGGCGGCAATTTCAAAGGCAGAATTGATGACGACTGGAACCTTGTGATAATTGGTATGCAGCACATTTCCGTTGATGGCATTGGCCGCTGCCACCTTGGCATCATGCAGGGCCGCATTGGCCGTCATGGGGCCACCCTTGACGTCACCGATGGCGTAGATACCGGGCACGCTGGTTTCCAAATATTCCGACACGCGGATAAAACCCTCCGCATCGGTTTCCACCCCGATCTGATCCAGCCCCAGTCCAGAGGACAATGGTTTACGACCTACCGCCACCAGAACCTTGTGATAGGTTTCGCGCCGGCCATCGCAGAAAGTGATTTCAACACCGTCTGAAACCAGACGGCTGGAACTGATGGTCAAACCCTTGCGTATCTCTATGCCAATACGTTTGAATTTGCGCTCCAGAATGTTGCTGGCGCGGGCAGATATCTGCGGCTGATCCAGCAGGCGCTGCCCCTGTTCCACAATACACACGCGCGCCCCGAACTGGTGCAGCAGAAAACCCAACTCCACACCGATGGCGCCACCACCCACACATAGCACTGATTCGGGCACCCGATTCAGTTTAAACATGAAATCGCGCGAATTGAGAATATGCCGCCCGTCGCTGGGACAGACATCAAGTTCACGTGGCGCGCCGCCAGTAGCGATAATAATGCGCTCGGCCTGAAGGCGCATTTCCTCGGGCAGAGGCTCGCTGTTCTCCTTGCCCTGCAGATTGGCTGGCAAGTCCGTTGCATTTGAATTTGGACGCACCAGCACCTCACGTCTGGACAGAAAACTCGCCTCACCGTGATAAACCTGTACGCCCAAACGTTTGAGCCAAACATTGAAGTTGTCGCGAATTCCCGCCACAACGGCATTCTTGTGCGCCATGGCACCAGCAAAGTCACCGCTGACCTTGCCAGCCAGGCCACGGCCCTGCAATTCGGCGACATCTTCAATCAGCAGGGCGAGGTGGATAAGGGTTTTTTTCGGGATGCACCCCTGGTTGAGACAGGTGCCTCCAGGCAAACCCTTTTCCACCAGCGCCACACGCGCCCCCAGGTGGGCAGCAGTGATTGCCGCCTTGTACCCACCGGGGCCACTGCCGATCACAATCAGATCGAAAGGCACCATGGCCCGATTACCTTAGTGGCTGCCACAGCCTCCACCACCGCCACCGCCACCGCAACCGCCGCCACCGCAACCACCACCGGATCCGCACGAGGAACCGCCGGTATCATTGGGGTTAATGAAAATAAACTGGGAATTGCCCGGGCTGAGTTCGACAAAGTCGAGTACCGCACCGCCCAGCAGGGGGACGCTCTGGGCACCGACCAGAACCTTGATGCCCTCGGAATCAACCAGCGTGTCTCCCTCGGCTTCCTGATCGAAACCCATGCCATACTGAATCGAGCCATCAAAATCGCGCTTCGCTGCAATGCGCAATGCCATGCCTTCCGCACCGGCCTGTGCTGCCGCATTCTGTATTTGCTCAGCGGCTTGTGCCGTCACCTTGACCATTTTTCCATCTCCTGAAGTTAACAAATCTTTCCCGTCCTGCCATTTTCCTTATTCGCTCGCACAAACGCCACGAAACGCTCTGCCCAGTTATAACCCCGCAAGGAGCGAAAATGGGTATAACAAGCCAGCAGATTCCTGTACACAATACCGTCATGCCTGCCATCAATGCCATGACCACGCATGACCTGAAATGCGTAAGTTAGGTCGCTCGGCACGTTTTCCAAGCTGGAGTAATGAAATTCATGTGCCAGCAGTTCCCTGCCACCTTCTTCTCCCGGCCAGGGCCCCATGCCGGTAGTCCGTACCCTGACGTAGCCACGCCCAACCGGCTTGCCATGCATGACCACATCGCCCGGGATAACACCAACCATTTCATGGCTTTCCCCCTGCCACGACAGGCTGCGGGCAAGATACATCAAGCCACCACACTCGGCATAAGCTGGCAGGCCGGACTCGATCGCATGCCGGATTTCCTGCCGCAAGGAGGCGTTGCCCTCCAGCTGAGCCATGAACAACTCGGGAAAACCTCCGCCAATAAACAAGCCATCCAGCGCCGGAGGCAAGGCAACATCACTCAGGGTATCGAAAGGAACGATTTCCGCACCGGCCTGACGCATTGCCTCCAAATCATCTGCATAGTAGAAGCCAAAGGCACGGTCACGAGCCAGGCCAATACGGACTTTTTCTGCAGGCGCACCGGGAAATTGGTCCGTTTCATGCATTTCTGGCAGCGCAAGTGCCGGGGCACTGTGGGCGATCTGGATCAGACGGTCGAGATCAACCTGGCTGCCGACAATTGCACCAATTTGCTGGACATGCGCTACCGCCTCGCGGCTTTCATTGCTGGGCATCAGACCCAAATGACGTTCTGTGATTTGCAGGCGGGCATCGTGATGAATCGCCCCCAGCACCGGCACGTCCGTGTAATGTTCAATCACCGCACGCAACTTGGCTTCATGTCGCGCGCCGCCAAGATTATTCAGAATCACGCCAGCGATACGTATATTCGGATCAAATGCCTGATATCCCAGAATCAGGGGTGCGATTCCTCGTGTCATGCCTCTCGCGTCGATCACCAGCACCACCGGTGCGTGAAGCAGCTTGGCCAGGGCCGCATTGCTGTTGCTGCCATCGAGATCAAGGCCGTCGTACAGTCCCTTGTTACCCTCGATCAGACAAAGATCGGCGCCGGCAGCGTTGCGCTGATAGGTTGCGACAATCTCGTCACGACCCATGAGGTAAAAATCCAGATTATGGCAATCCCGCCCGGTAGCGGCACTCAGCCACATCGGGTCGATAAAATCTGGCCCTTTTTTATAGGGCTGCACCGCAAGGCCACGATTGGTGAACGCCGCGCACAATCCGATACTGACCGTGGTCTTGCCGGATGATTTATGGGCGGCTGATATAAGCAGGCGGGACATGGCTTAAAAAGGAGCGGGATAAACAGTCCGCGCACCAAAAGCAAACCCGAAGCGGTCACAGATCGTGAGGTTGTCTGTCATGACGCGCCTCTACCTCTGCAACGCTTCGGGTTATGTGCCAAAAAGGCGTGGCTCAGTCTATCATCGTTTCCGCATGGACATGCTTGAAGTCGTCCTGAGGGATGAACTGCAGCACTCTCACTGCAATAGTGGTAATCAACAAAGAGATTCCCACGCCGCCCATGCCCAGCAGGAACTCCGGCAAAGAAGGATTGTAGTGATGAATTGCCCCATCAAAGAAACTGCTGGTTTCCTGTATGCCAGGGAAAATATCCAACGGGAATGCCTGTCCACCGATAATGATGACGTAAAGCTGGGCAAAACCGCCAAGGATGATCAGTAATGCAGACCACAGCACAGTTTTGCACTTGGTACCCAGAGTCGGGTGCAGCAGCATGGCAAGCGGAATCAGCGTACCAACCAGAATCTGACCCACCCAGAACAGCTTGGTAAACACGCCGCCGTCAAGCAGGATGAAACGTTCGAAGTCCCACTGCTTGGCAAAATAGAGGTTGGTCATGTGATAGACGATGGTGAAATACAACACCGCACCGACGAAAGTTGCCAGCAGGTTTTTCATCCGGCGCAGAATCGCCGCATCCAGTGTCAGACCATTCCAGGCGTACATGAACGACTGCACCACGATGAACACCGCCAAGCCATACGAAAACGACATGATAATGAACATCGGCGCCAAGAGTGCAGAGCTATACGCCTGACGTGCCACCAGGAAACCGAAAATTGATCCGGTCGCAGTGGTCAGCGCGAGGCGCCAGATAAATGCGGAAAAACCGGCATATTTGGAATAGCCATACACCTTACGCTCCATCATGGTCCACAAGTAGGTGGCCACAATAGCGAAGAAACCGGTGTAAAGAATCACGTTCAGGGCAAAAATCGACTTGAAATTGAAGTGCGTCATGGCCACGATGAGACGATCCGGTCGTCCCAGATCCAGCATCAGCACGGTCAGACCGCCAGCCAGCAGCGCTATGGCAAGCAAACCGGACAGTGGCGCACGTGCCTTGTACATGGGCTTGCCGAACACCGAACCGATCGAGGCCACGTTCAACACGCCCGATGCCGCCACGATCAAGAACACCGCAAACACATGAGGAAGGCCCCACACGATCTGGTTGTTCATGCCGGTCACCACATGGCCATGCGTTTCCATGTAATGCGCCGCACCCAGACCGATCAGGACAACCAGGCCAAGGAGGGCAGCCAGCGCATAAAATGCGCGCTCTTCAATTTTGTGAAATGCTTCGAAATTCATGGCAATTTAGATTCCCTGATAGCGGACGCCAACATTGAGGTTCAGGTCGGCGCGCACCTGAGTGGTAGCGGAAGAGGCAATGCGCTTGGAGATTTCACTGTTCGGGTCATTCAGATCCCCAAACAGGATAGCGTTATGTCCTGCCGCCGAACAGGCATCCGCGCAAGCAGGCTGGCCACCACGGTCAATGCGCTGTACGCACAGGGTGCAGGCTTCGACACACCCCTTGCCACGCGGCACGTCCGGATTCTGGTCATGCAGCTCTTCATGCACGAAGGAACGCGCCTTGTATGGACAGGCCATCATGCAGTAGCGACAGCCGATGCAGATATGGCGATCCACCAGTACGATGCCGTCTGCCCGCTTGAAGGATGCACCAGTCGGACATACATCCACGCATGGTGGATTTTCGCAATGCTGACACATCATCGGCAGGCTGTGCGAGTTACCGTTGCGCAGATCCTTGAGCTCGATTTTGCGAATCCACTGTGAATCGGTTTCGCGTTTTCCACCGAAGCCATTTTCCTTGCCACATGCCGACACACAATCGTCGCAGCCGGTTGCACACTTACTACTATCAATCAGCATACCCCAGCGAACTTTGTCCGAAGCCGCCTCTTCCGGCGCACGCCCGTGAGCCAGATCAAACAGGGTTATGCCAGGAGCAATTGCAAGCCCAGCCATCGCCACGCCCCAGCCGAGAAACTGGCGACGGCCATTGGCCGGCTCTTTATCGTTTGATGTGTTGTCCACCTTGTTGCTCATTTACTTGCCCCACCTGTGGTGTTCGGTTCAACGGGGTTGGCCTGCATTTCCTGACGCATCTTGACTGCCAGCCCTGCCTCCCTGCCCTGCTGCCCATTCTTGCTCACGACCGGGTGAAAAGGCGTTGCCGACTTGGGCTTGCTGGAATGGCACTCGAAGCAATCCAGAGTGACCGCAGCATAGCTATGGCAACTCTGGCAGAAGCCATCCTTGCCCAGTACGCTCTTGGTTTCCTTGCTTGCGTGGCATTCAACGCAGTTTTGCAGGCTCATTTCCTTGGTACGGATGCCCTTGCGCATGGTCTCGTTGCGATGATGCTTGAGCTCGTCCATGTGATGCCGTTTCATGTACGCCTCATCCCTCACGCATTTGTCGCCCGAAGCCTCTGCATGAACAGGCTTGGCCACGCGACTACCGGAAGAACCTTCATGAGCATCCGCCGATGCCGTCGCGATGGCGCCAACCGCCAGCAGGGCGGCCACTACGGCGCCCCGCTGCCAGTTCAGCATCTCGCGCAATTTCGCCAGGCTGACCATTGTTTAATCACCCATACCCATTTTGATATAGCCAGTCGGGCACACGTCGGCGCAAATATGGCAGCCGATGCACTTGGAGTAGTCGGTATCGACGTAACGACCGGTGGTAGAGTCGGTGCGCTTAACCTTGAACACGGCGGTTTGCGGGCAGTACACCACGCAGTTGTCGCATTCGAAGCACAGGCCACAGCTCATGCAGCGCTTGGCTTCCGCGACCACCTGCTTGTCGTCGAGCTTCATCAGACGCTCTTCGAAGTGGCCCAGTGCCTGCTCGGCATTCAGGGTGATGTGCTCACGCTTGTTGCGCGGCACAAACGGGAAGTGGCCGAGGAACAGTTCGTTGGATGGAATCACGTACTTGTCGGAGCGATCTTCGAAATTGTGCACTGCAAATTTGGCTGCAGACGTACCGCGCACGCCCAGGTCGATCTCCTTGGCGTAACCTTCGGCCTTGGCAATTTCATCCTTGGATGCAGACTTGAAGTCTGCTGGTGCATGTTCGGTTTCGATCAGCTTGCGCACCAGATCCCAGTGATGCACGTCGATCTTGGGACGCTTGTCCTGCTCTTCGCCCTTCAGGTACACGTCGATGCTTTCGGCAGCGATGGAACCGTGACCAATGGCGGTAGTCAGCAGGTGAGGGCGAATCACGTCGCCACCAACGAAGTAGCCTTTCTTGTTCGGCACTTCATAGTTCTTGTTGGCGTTGATCAGGCCCTTGCCGTTGTCAAAACCGTCGAAGCCGGTGAAATCCACTGCCTGGCCGATTGCGGAAACGATCAGATCGCCAGCAATATCACGCTCGGTACCGGCCTTGATGATGGTTTCACCCTTGACCACTTCGAATTCAGCCACACGCAGGGCGGTAGCGCGACCATCCGCACCCTTGACCACGGAGATCGGGGTGACGCCACCGATGATTTCGATACCTTCGGCCAGTGCCTGCTCGATTTCATGCTTGTTGGCATTCATCTTGTCGATGGTTGCGCGGGAAACCAGAATAACCTCGGCGCCTTCACGGGCGGACACGGCCGCCACGTCGTGAGCAACCTGACCGGCAATGATGTGCTCGGGGCGATCAGACTCGGTTGCCACGGTGATGTTACCCAGACGGCGTGCAACGGTTGCCACGTCGATTGAGGTATCACCACCGCCGATCACCACCACGCGCTTGCCGACGTGCTGCAGGCGGCCATCGTTGAAGGCGCGCAGGAATGCCATGGCATTCACGCAGTTGGCGGAGTCAAAGCCAGGAACTGGCAGCATGCGGCCGGACTGTGCACCCATGCCGAGGAAAATGGCGTCGTAATCTTTTTCCAGTTGTTCCAGCGTGACATCCACGCCGATGCGGGTATTCAGCTTGACTTCTACGCCCAGATCCAGAATGCGCTGGATTTCGGCATCGAGCACATCGCGTGGGGTACGGAAACCGGGAATACCGTAACGCATCATGCCGCCGAGCATTGCATGGTCATCAAAAATGGTGCAGGCATGGCCCTTCAGGCGCAACTGGTAGGCAGCAGACATGGAAGCAGGGCCGCCACCGATCAGGGCGACTTTCTTGCCGGTGCTGGCGCCTGCCTGAGGCAGGGTCAGCTTGTTGGCAATTGCGTAGTCACCGACGAAATGCTCAACCGAGTTGATGCCCACGAAGTCATCGACCTGGTTACGGTTGCAGCCACTTTCGCACGGAGCCGGGCAAACACGCCCCATCACCGAGGGAAAGGGATTGGCTTGGGTAATACGCTGGAAAGCATAGGTTTGCCAGTTGCTATCCTTGGGCGGTTTTTCCACGCCACGCACGATATCGAGATAGCCGCGAATGTCCTCACCAGCCGGGCAGCTGCCTTGGCAGGGTGGAGTCGACAGAACATATTCCGGACACTTGTGGGTCCAGCCGGCCTGGAAAATCTTGTCCTGCAGCTGACGCCAGTCATTATTGGTCTGCCCGTCCTTGAAGCGGCGGAAGGTCAGGTTGGCGTTTTTCATTTCTTCGGATGAGGCTGACATGTATGCAATCTCCTATCTACAATTTTCAGGCCGCGGCGTTTATTAAAGCGCCGACAGTGTTTTAGGTTACTAATCGTCTGATGCTTCAGTTTCTTCGCCTGTATCTTCAGGCACTTCAAGCTGGATGGCTGTAGCCACAAGCTGGTGCACACCCCCCACCATGCTCATGTCAAAACCGTAATATGGGATCACCTTGGTGAACTGCGCCTTGCAGATTGCGCAGATCAACGCCAGGAAGTTGACCTGTTTGTCCTGCACGACATTATTGAATGCTTCCATCCGCGGCAGGGCTCCCTTGACGCGCACCTCCATCAAATCGTCGGTCAGCAGGCCACCACCGCCACCGCAGCAGAAGGTGGCCTCATGGATCGTGCCTTCCTGCATGTCGTGGAAATTATTGGCTACCGCCTTGATGATGTCGCGCGGGATAGTGAACTGCCCGCCCGGGATATCACCCATGCGCGAACCACGAGCCACGTTACAGGAATCGTGGAAAGTAATGACGCGATGGTCGTTAAGCGACTTGTCGAACTTCAGCTTGCCTTGCTGAATCAGGTCATGCGTATATTCGCAGATATGTTGTGGCGCGGGGTAATTCGGGTCGAGCTGTTGCTGCAACTGCCTGGAGAAAGGATCATTGCCGCCATGGCCGACACCGGTCAGCGTATTCCAGAAACTGTATGCAACACGCCACGCATGGCCGCACTCACCGACAACAATGCGCTTTACACCCAAATCCAGTGCTGCATCGCGAATACGCATCGCAGCACGGCGCATATTTTCGTAGCTGCCGATGAACATGCCGAAGTTGCCTGCTTCCGACGCCTTGGAGCTCAGAGTCCACTTCACGCCGGCCGCATGAAATACCTTGGCATAGCCGATCAGGCTTTCTACGTGCGGCTCGGAGAAGAAATCTGCGGATGGAGTCACCAGCATGATTTCCGCGCCTTCGACATCAATTGGCAACTTCACCGGCACGCCGGTGGCGTCGAAAATATCCTCTTCCAGACCACTCAGGGTGTCTTCCAGCGCGGGCCCGGGCAGACCCAGGTTATTACCGATGCGGTGCAGCTTGCCCATGATTTCGTTGGTGTACTTCTGACCATAACCAACAGTATCGAGAATTTCACGGCCGGCCATGGTCACTTCGGCAGTGTCGATGCCGTAAGGGCAGTAGACCGAGCAGCGGCGGCACTCGGAACACTGGTAATAGTAGCTGTACCAGTCGTCCAGCACTTCCTTGGTCAGGTCGATCGCCCCTACCAGCGAGGGAAAATATTTTCCGGCGAAAGTAAAATGGCGGCGATAAACCTTGCGCATCAATTCCTGACGCGCTACCGGCATGTTCTTCGGATCAGCGGTACCGATGAAGTAGTGGCACTTGTCGGTACAGGCACCGCAATGCACACAGGCATCCATGAATACCTGCAACGAGCGATATCTTCCCAGCAGATCGCCCATTTTGGCGATGGCTTTATCGTGCCAGTCCTCAACCAGCTGGCCTGGGAACCCAATCGCCTCCTGAATAGGGGCGGCAGCGGGGAACGACTTGACGTGCGCAGATGCGCCCGGCTTGATCGCCGGGACATCGATATATCCCGTGAGCTTGGGTACCTCAAATTGTGGAGCAGCCACTATTCCTCCTGCTAACTTTTAATTTACGCCTGTTACTTTATGGATTTATGCCAATTAAATTATGTTTAGGCGTCCGACTTTGACTGTGCGCCAGCTTCCAGTTGTGCCGCCCAAGGAGACAGATGGCGACGATCGCGAGAATCATCGATCTGATTGCGAGTCGGGCTGAAGAAGACCCCCGGCGCATGCAACAACTTACTGATCGGGAATATCGCCATTAGCACGGCCACCAGCGTAAGATGCACCAACAACACCGGATCGGCTGGCAGAGGCTGCAAATCAAATACCATCAGGCCAAGTATGAATGCCTTGACAGCAACGATGTCGGTATGAGCCACAAATTTCATGCCCAGGCCGGTCAGGCCGATCGCAATCAGTAAAGCCAGCATCAGATGATCCGATGGTGTCGAGATATAACGTACCCGGTCAACAAGAAAACGACGCGCCCACAATCCGCCCAGGCCAGCAACCATGGCAAAACCGGCATAAATTCCGAATGGCTGCGCCATATCAACCCAGAACCAGACTGGTTCGGTAAAGTAGCGCAAATGGCGTAGCGTCACCAATAGCAGGGATACATGAAACATGAAGCCAAATAGCCAAATCCACTTGTTGGATTTGAATAAACTTTCAAACATCGTCACCTCGCGCAGCATACGCAGCCTTACACCGACAAAGGTTGTAGGCGCTGGCGTGGTGGGAATCTTCAAAGGTGCTGGCGTGCGGGCATAACAGCGTATTTTAATGGCCAATCCAACCACCAGCATCGCGGCGGCGGCGTAAAACATGCACGCAAACAGTACGGTCAGAAACGACATGTACATCCCCTGAAAGTAGCATACTGACGGCAAGCGACGCTTGCCGAGATTATTCTTGAGAGGCGCCATGCGCCGCAGACAGTTTTCTGCCTGCAGCGCATTACCCGCCTTGTTTCAAACGCCTTAGATACAGCCGGTAGGCTTGGGCAGGCCGGCAATTTTACAGGCTTGCTTGGCTGGGCCGTATGGGAACAGTTCATACAGGTACTTGCTGTTGCCCTTCTCAGGCCCAAGTTTCTTGCCGATGGCCTTGGTCAGAACGCGCACAGCAGGTGCGATCTGGTAGTCGTTGTAGTACTCGCGCAGGAAGTTGATCACTTCCCAGTGCTGGTCGGTCATCTCGACTTTTTCTTCGATAGCCAGGTACTTGGCTGCTTCTTCGTCCCACTCAGCCAGGTTAACCAGGTAACCTTCTTCGTCCGTTTCGTAAGTCTTACCGTTAATTTCGAAGCCCATATGTTTCTCCTTTAATCAAAAAGCGTTGCAATTACAACCAAGACATCACGGATTTGCTCTCTGCCACCAGATCCACGAAACCGTTGTAGTCTACCTGCTTAACACCGTCAATCACGGTATCCTGCATGCCGCGTGCTTCCAGATCCGGCCAGAGCGCGCATACGGAGCAGTTTTTCATGGCCTCTTTAATCTGACCCTCGGCCTTGTTCCCCTTGGTCACAGCATAGATAGCATCTTCAATCAGAAGAATGGTGCTACCCGGCTTGGCCATACGCAAGGCGCTTTCGAGAGCGTTTCTGTCCAGCGGCGATTTATTCACGATGTGCAACATCTGCATCCCCTTCCTAGAAACTCAGAACCACGTCTTGCTCACCGAGCAACGCGGCCATTTCAGCAGCATCCAGCACTTCCACGTCAACGATCAGATCGTCGGTGGTCAGGCCGCGGGCTTCCATGGACTCTTTTTCGACATACAGCTTCTCGATGTCGTAGCCCTCCAGAGCGCGATAGGTAGGAGAAAAATTCTTCATCCCTACAGCCTTGGTTGCCTGGCCTTTCTTGAGCTGGTAAACACCGTCATCCGCAAACACCAGGCTCACGTCCTGATCAAAAGCGGCGCTGATCAGCACCACTTCCAGCGATTCCAGCGCGTAGATCGTGCCGTATGGCGCCTTGCGATTAATGAAGGCAAATTTCTTTACGGTACCGGACATGTCTTCTTCCATTTCGATACCTCCCGTGCTTTCACTCATAATAACTCCCTATCTTAATCGCCGAAGGTCACAAGGCGGTCAGAGCGAATACCGGACTCGACCAACTGGCCCAGACCGGAAATCCTGAAACCAGGAGCCAGATTGTCATCGACGATACCGCGACGCAGACCAGCAGCCACACACACCACCAGATCAACACTGTGCTCTTCAGCCAGCTTGCTCCAGCGCTGCACGATATTGCGGTCATCCTGCGGCGGCTCGGTGAGTTTGGTCGCGTTATTCACACCGTCATGGTAGAAAAACACACGGTCAATCTCATGCCCCTTCTCAATCGCCGCCTTGCAAAACTGGTACGCAGAGTCAGCGGCCTGATGATTGTAGGGACCTTCATTAATCAAAATTCCGAATTTCATCCCTGAATGTCCTGTATCAATAAACTTTAAAGTAGCAATAATCCCGGCCGCTGGCGTTTCCGCGCCCGCGACCGTGATTAAACCCAATTTAGAACCTGATGTGAGTGGATGCGTTCAGGGTCGTACGGGAACCGCGCCAGTCATCGATATGGAACTTGGTGAAAGGCAGACCGGTCTTTTCGAAGAAACGTGGCCAGCCAATACGGTCGATCCAGTCAGTCATGCGCTCCCAAGGCTGAGCATCAGCCTTGTAAACAGCCAAAATGTTCTTGACCACTGCGGCAACTTCAGGCCAACGCGGCGCATTATTGGGCAGGCCAGCAGCAACCAGCTTGTGGAAAGTCGGCTTGGAGCGGGCGTTGGAGTTCTTTCCACCAACCCAGATTGCGATCTTGGAATGCTCCGGATCGTTGATCTGCATCGGCGGGCAGGGCGGGAAGCAGGCGCCGCAGCAAATACATTTCTTCTCGTCCACTTCCAGGGAAGGCTTGCCGTTTACCAGAGCCGGGCGAATCGCGGCCACCGGGCAACGCGCCACAACGGAAGGACGCTCACACACGTTGGCAACCAGATCGTGATTGATCTTAGGCGGCTTGGTGTGCTGCATGATGATCGCGATGTCTGCCTGACCGCCGCAGTTGATTTCGCAGCAGGAGGTGGACAGCTTGACACGGTTTGGCATCTCGCACTTGGTGAACTCGTCGTGCAGCTCGTCCATCAGCGCCTTCACCACGCCGGAAGCATCGGTACCAGGAATGTCACAGTGCAGGAAGCCCTGGGTGTGCGCAATCATGGACACGGAGTTGGCGGTGCCGCCGACCGGGAAACCGTGGCTGTTCAGGTCCTTGATCAGGGGATCAACCTTGCTTTCGGCGGTAACCATGAACTCCACGTTGCTACGTGCGGTGAAACGCATGTGGCCATCGGCATGCTTGTCGGCGAGATCGCACAACAGGCGCACGGTGTAGAGATCCAGCTGACGGGCAGTACCAAACTTGACAGTCCAGACTTCGTCGCCACTCTCGGCGCGGTGGTAAAGAACACCCGGCTTCGGATGGGAGTGAAACACCCACTTGCCGTAATTTTTCCGCAGGGTCGGATGCATGAAAGGCGCGGGATCTGGTACGCCGCACTCATCAGGTGCACGCAATTCAGCCATTATTTATTCTCCAATTATTGATAACTAGACTAACCAATTTCGACGCAGGATCAGGCCGCAGCCTTGCGCTCGTTCGCTTTCTCGACTTCCTCTTCCCAATCGTCCATGCGCACATAGGGGTTGGCACGCGGGTGGGTAACCATGTTCGGGTCGATATCCAGCTCCAGGCCTTCCAGGAAGTTCACCAGACCGATACGCTCAATCATCTCACCGGTACGCTCGTGCTCCAGCGCGTTTTCAGCGAAGAAGTCGATGATGTTACGGGACAGATCGTTCAGCTTCTCGAAATCATCTTCGGTTTCCAGCTTCATGAAAGGGATCACCACAGTACCCATGGTAGCGCCGATCTTCAGCACGCTCTTGCCGCCGACCAGGATGGTCACGCCCTTGTCCTTGCCAGGCAGCAGCGCGCCAGGCATGACATTCAGACAGTGCATGCAACGTACGCAGTCGTGGTTCTCGATCTGCATCACGTGCTGATCGTCAACCGCCACGCTGGAAACGCTATCACCGGAAACAGCATCAGCCTTATTGCGCAGGGTAATGGCGCGGGTTGGGCACTTGCTGATCACGTCATTGACCAGTTTGTCCATGCCGTGGCTCTTCATGTAATCACGGGCCCGCTGCTCGTTGACCTGGATGTTGTCGCGCCAGGTGCCGATGGTAGCCATGTCGGAACGCTGAATGGAATTCACGCAGTCATTCGGGCAGCCAGAGAACTTGAACTTGAACTTGTACGGCAGGGCCGGGCGGTGCATGTCATCGATGTTGGCATTGATGATGGTGCGCAGGGCCTTGGCTTCGTCGAAGCAGGACATTTCGCAACGCGCGGCACCCACGCAGGACATGGAAGTGCGCAGCGCAGGACCAGCGCCACCCATGTCGAAGCCCATGGCATTCACTTCTTCCCAGGCCGGCTGAACGTTGGCAGTGGAGCAGCCTTGCAACATGATATCGCCGGACTGGCCATGCAGACCGATCAGACCAGAACCGTATTTGTCCCAGATGTCGGCAAACTTGCGCAGGGTAGCAGTATCGTAGTGCATGCCAGCAGGCGGCTGGATGCGCAGGGTGTGAAATTCAGCCGCGTCAGGGAATACCGGGTTTTCGTGCTCATCCTTAAGCTCGGTAAAGCGCGGAATCACACCGCCACCGTAACCGAACACACCCACCGTACCACCCTTCCAGTAACCTTTCTTGGTTTTGTAGGAGGTTTCCAGCTGACCCAGCAGGTCAACCATGATGTCGCGTTTCTGCGCTTCGCGCTTCAGGCCGGTCACAAAACTGGGCCATGGACCACTCTCAAGCTGGTCCAGATTCGGCGTATCGTGCATTTTTTTAGCCATAGATGTTCTCCAAAAAAAAGTAACGTCCAGCTATGCCGGCTTTCCCGGCACCAGCCATCTCAAATTAAACATCAACTTGTTGCGTAATTCTTACTGCGCCTACGGGCTTGCGGCATGTTCACCACCAGGTCGCTCGAACTCCAGCAGTTGCCGCGAATATTACAAAGTTACAATTTTCATTTCCATCATTCTTCACGGCTACCTCGCCCCTTGAATGGGAGTACCCTGCCACCCTTTACGGGTTATCATGATACTACCCATAAGGGGTATGCCACTTGCAGAGTGAGTGAGTTGAACCTATCTGTCGTTTATAATCTGGCGCTCTAAAAAATCCGAGCAGGCATTATGGACGAATTTATAAATTTCGACAAATTTATGGCGACGCCCTACCGCCAGGAAATCGAGTTGCAGCAAGTCAACCACGAAGCGGGGTTCAGCACATTGCGCCTGCGGATTCGAGAGATCAAGCGCTTCACCATTTTCGAGATCGACAGGGAGACCGCCCAGCACTGGGGCAACGCCTTGCTGGAATGGGCAAAAACACAGGAACAAGGAGCAACAAAATCGGCTGGCTAAGCTACAATCAGGAAATTCCCCTCGTCGACGAATCACTGGTTACCGATGTTCAGTTCGACCTCAAGGGGTCGTTGCTACCCATTGACCATGGCTATGCCCTGTTCACTGAACTGGCACGCCTTTTACCCTGGCTTGCCGACGAACCGCTGGGGGGGGTACATGCCATTCATGGCGCAGATACCGGACATGGCGAACTAATTCTCAACCGCCGCACCAAGCTGATGATCCGCATCGCCTCTGCACGCGTACCTGAACTGATGCAGCTATCCGGGAAAACCATCCACGTTGGTGGCAACCAACTCGAAATCGGCACAGGGAAAATTCGTCCCCTTTCGCGCCATACACCACTATTCGCCCATTGCGTTGCAACCGGCAGCGAAGATGAATTGGCCTTTACCAATGATATCATCCGTCTGCTGGATGAAATGAAAATCGATTCCCGCTTCATTTGCGGCAAACGCCAGACCATCAGAACGCAGGACGGCATAGTCAGTGGATTCAGCCTGATGCTTCATGGTCTGCCGGTGGAGCACTCGTTTCTGATGCAGCAGCAGGGACTGGGAAAATACCGCAAGATTGGCTGCGGTATTTTCATCCCTCACAAATCCATTAACGCGCTTACCTGAGCGCAATTTTTTCACTCAACGACCTTTTTAGATAAGGAGAAAACTATGGGATACGTCGTAAATGGCACCGAACTGGAAGTGGACGATGACGGCTTTCTGCTGGAACCGGACTATAGCGATGACGTAGTGGCCGTGATCGCCGAAGCCGAGGGCATCAAACTGACTGACGAGCACTGGATCGTGGTCAACTACATGCGCAACAAGTACAAGGAAGATGGCCAGACGCCTAACTTCCGTAACATGTGCAAGGATTTCGACGCCGATCACCCTGGTACGGACTGGAAAAAACATCTCTACACGCTGTTCCCGATGCAGCCCAACCGCCAGTCGGCAAAAGTTGCCGGCCTGCCCAAGCCATTCGGCAAAGGCGGCTACTAAAAATCAGTGGGGAGCGACTGAATTAGTAATAAGGAGTAAGGCCAGACATTGTGCCTTGCTCCTTATCACTTCTTCGCTCCCCACTCCTCACCATGACCAAGTTCACCACCCTCGTTAGCGCAGACGAACTGGCGCAACACATCAACGATCCCGACTGGATTGTTTTCGATTGCCGCTTCACCCTTACCGACACCGATTCCGGCTATCGCGCCTACCTTGCAGGACATATCCCCGGCGCGCGATATGCACATCTCAATAATGACCTGTCAGCCGAAGCCACTGCCACCAGTGGCCGACACCCGCTGCCCGATGCAGCATTGCTGGCCCAAAAACTAGGCCAGTGGGGCGTAAACAACGACAAACAGATCGTGGTTTACGACGACAGCTTCGGCGCCATGGCCGGACGCATGTGGTGGCTCCTGCGCTGGCTCGGCCATGACGCCGTAGCTTTGCTGGATGGCGGCATACAGCGCTGGCTGAAACAGAAGCAAACGCTCACCACCGAATTACCACAAATTGTTCCGGCAGAATTTGTTGCCCATCCTGACGACACCATGTGGGTGGATGCCGAATGTATCGAAAAAGCGCTCGGCAACAACCAGTGCCTGCTGATTGACGCACGCTCCGAGGAGCGTTTCAGCGGCGAACGCGAGGTGCTCGACAAAGTGGCCGGACATATTCCCGGCAGCGTGAATTATCCCTTTGAGGACAATCTCGACCTCGACAGCACTTTCATGTCACCGGAAGAATTGCACGAAGCCTATCTCGATTTGCTGGACGGCATCCCGCCCGAACGTGTCGTGCATATGTGCGGTTCCGGCGTCACAGCCTGTCACAGCCTGATTGCCATGGAGCACGCAGGGCTGAAGGGCGCGCGCCTCTATCCCGGTTCATGGAGCGACTGGATCACCGACCCGTCCAGGCCGGTCGAAACCGGCGAAGAATAAACAACATCCGGGCATAAACAGGAGAGTAACAGCATGGCAATACGCGTCAGAAGCCAATGGCACAACCGTGCCGATGGGGCCAAAAGCCCGCAGCAGGTCGCCACGGTCATTGCCTCGCTGATCTGGCGGGTGGCAGAAGAAAAAGTCACCCACATGCAGCAGGAGAAATTCCAGATCAGCTCGAAGGAACAAGGCTTCGCCATGATCGCGGAATACCTGGCCTTCCTGCTCCAGTATACCGACCGCTTCGTCTATGGCCGGGTAGACGAGGAATACCGCGCGGCTCTGATCGGCGCCATAGCGAAACGGCTGGCCGAAATTCTGGAAGACAACCAGAATACCTATATAGGCCCTTCAGCGGACAGCTACCAGTCCCGCTTCATCAGCCTGCTCAATGACCGATTGGCGGATTACGCCACGTTCGACTATGAAAACGGCGAGCCCGGCTATCCCTGCCGGCGCTTCCTCGGCAGCAAGATGCTAGACCTCATGCCAGAGCGCGATAAATCCTGGACCATCGACCAGGTAGTCGAAATCGAGGTGCCGAATGCCATGACGCTACTCAGAAAAGGCCTGACCGGCCTGCTCTCGGAAGAATCCGGCACCTTCGGCTAAGCCCTGAATTCAGGATCGGCCCGGCTTCAGCAGCGATTTGACATTGGCATCGAGCGGCAACACGTAATCATGCGCAGCCATGACCAGATTGTCGTGAATACCGATCAGCTTCAGGTGCACATAGACATAGTCGCGGCCTTCGGCATAAGTGCCCACCACTACGGCCTGGGCCTTGTGGTTGCGGGAAATATCCTTCACCTCGCGGGATAGCAGGAACTCTCCCTCGCTCTGTTTCACGAATACATTCTCGCGCAACTTGAGTTCGACCACGGCATAACCCAGCTTGGTAAAACGCGAGCCAATCTGTTCCGACAACGCCCGGCCAAAGCGCGAGGACTCGGTCAACACATCGACATTGACCAGAGTCGCCACAACGATCGGCAAATCCTTGTCCAGGGCGTATTTTGACGACGCCAGCAAGGATTCAACACCACTGTAATTGGCCTGGATGAAACGGCTGTTTTCCGCCGCCTCGTAGGTCGGCCCGCTCGCGCAGCCGGATGCAAGCGTCAGCAGGAGCGTTGCCGCAATAGCGATTTGTTTTTTCATCATTGCCCCACCACTTTCCATTCCCTGACCGGGGAAGCTTTTGCCGGCGCTTCGATAAACAGGCTGGCATCCACGTCTTCCAGATAATAGATGTCGGATTTGCGCATCAGATAACGGCCGTTGGCCGTGATCGAAGTCGTCACGATCACCTCGGTCTTGGTCGGGCCGCCTGCGATGTGGCCAAAGCCAAGATCCGCCGCCCCGATCACTGCCATCCCGCCCAGGTAGAGCGACTCTTCTGCAGCATGAAGCGCCACATCACGCGCCACCAGCACCCCCGCAGTCAGCATCGTCAACATGCCGGGACTGTAATTGGGGCGGTCGCTGTTGTGCCTGACCAGCTGGGTCTCATACTGAACGATTACCGCACCCTCGCGCGTGGTTCCGACCGGCAGGCCGCGATTAACCAGCTGGCTGGTAAGGAAATTGGCAAATGCCCGATTGAACGTGGTTTTCTCCTCGGATGGCGCTACATACAGCGCCCGCCCATCGAGGTAATTGTTCTTTTCCAGCGAAGCTTCGGTCTGCGAAACCACGTCGGCGGCCAGCACGTCCCAGTGATGGGAAGCCTTGGCTTTTTTCTGGTAGCTTACCGGATAGGTCTGCGCCACCGGCACCTGTGATGCGCACCCGGCAGTGGCAAGGGCAACGGCAATCAGCGTTGCATGGGAGATTTTCATTTTGCCTGTCCTTTTTGTTTCGTTATTCAGCGGCAGTAGTGCTCAAAACCAGCGTGGCTTCAAGTGTAATGGCATGGCATGGGAAAGTAAATTGCCGCCCGCTACAGGAGATAAGGCTGCGTGGACAATATGTTAGTATTGGCGGCGTCAACCCTACCACCCCGCATGTTTTGAAATCACCCCCCTTCGCCATTCTTCGCTTGCTCAGCCACGACAGCTTCCGCTCCGGCGAGGATATTGCACGCGCGCTCGGCATTTCCCGCGCTTCGGTAAGCCAGGCACTGCGCGAAATGGAGCAGCACGGAGTCAGGCTGTTTCGCCTGGCCGGGCGCGGCTACCGCCTGGCCGAACCCTTGCAGTGGATTGACGCCGCAGAAGTGCTTTCTGCACTGGATAACAGGGAGCTTGCAATCGCCCTGGAAGTACTGGAAAGCGCCGAATCAAGCAACACTCTGCTGCTGCACAAAGCCGCGCTGGGCGCCGCGCATGGCAGCTGCCTGGCGGTGGAGCTGCAAACCGGCGGACGGGGCCGGCGCGGACGGCAGTGGCACGCCAGCCTGGGCGGCAGCCTGACCTTCTCGTTGCTATGGCGCTTCAATCTCGGTGCCGCATCACTGTCCGGCCTCAGCCTCGCCGTGGGCGTAGCGCTGATACGCGCCCTGCATCAGGCCGGGGCGGCAGGTGCGCAGCTGAAATGGCCCAACGACGTACTGCACGAGAATCGCAAGCTGGCCGGCATCCTGATCGAATTGCAGGGCGACATGCTGGGCCCGAGCGCAGCTGTGATCGGAATCGGCCTCAATCTGAAGCTCAGACCCGAAATCCGCACGAGCATTGACCAGGAGGCGACCGATCTGGCCTCGGCCCTCCCCTCCCCTCCTTCGCGCAGCCGGATGCTGGCGCTGATCCTGACGCATCTGGGCGAAGTGCTGCAACAATTCGAAGCTCAGGGGTTTGCCTCCCTGCGTGAGGAATGGAGCCGCCACCACGCCTATCACGAGCAGCCGGTGCGCCTGCTCATGCCGGACGGCAGCACGCATCATGGCACTGCTGCCGGCATAGCCGAGGACGGCGCCTTGCTGGTGCGTAACACACAAGGCGAACGCCGCTTCACCGCCGGCGAGGTCTCCATGCGGAGCGGCACATGAGCATACTTGCCGTCGACGCCGGCAACAGCCGCATCAAATGGGGCCTGCACAATGGCACAGGCTGGAGCGGGCAGTCCTGGACGGCAACGGCCCGGCCGGAACTGGCCGCGCAATGGGCCGGGCTGCCAGCACCGGAAACCACCATCGTCTCCAATGTCGCAGGCAACCCGGCGGCACAACACATCGAAGCAGCCTGCAAGCAGTGGCGCACACAACCTTGTTTCATCCGTGCCGAGGCAACGCAATGTGGCGTCCGCAACGGCTACGCCATCCCGCATCAGCTCGGCAGCGACCGCTGGGCGGCCCTGATCGCCGCGCATCACCTTTATCCTGGGCATGATGTACTGGTAGTGCAGAGCGGTACTGCCGTCACTATCGACACCCTTGCCGCCGATGGCCTGTTTCGTGGCGGCCTGATTCTCCCCGGCTTCAGCCTGATGCTGGATGCCCTGACACGCAATACCGCCAGCTTGCCCGCGCAACACGGCAAATTCGCGGATTTTCCCGACAACACCGCCGATGCGATGTTCAGCGGCGCCGCCCATGCCATCGCTGGTGCAGTTGAACGCAGCTATCGCACGCTCACCACCCGGCCACTCTGTTTGCTCAGCGGCGGCGATATGGATATTCTGCTGCCTGTGCTGGGCATCCCAACCCAAACTGCAAACAATCTGGTGCTGGAAGGCCTGCTCCGGATCGCCCTGGAATTTTGAGTAACCACCCCGAGAAAGAAATAATGAATACACTGATTTGCGGCTCGCTGGCCTACGACAGCATCATGGTGTTTCCCGACCAGTTCAAGAACCACATCCTGCCGGAACAGATCCATATCCTCAACGTCGCCTTCCTGGTGCCGGAAATGCGCCGTGAGTTCGGCGGTTGTGCCGGCAATATCGCCTACAATCTCAAGCTGCTGAACGGCAAGCCCCTGATCATGGCCACCGTGGGTGACGATTTCGAGCCCTACGCGCAACGGCTGGACGCGCTGGGGCTGGCGCAAACCCATGTGCGCCGCGTGGGCAGTTCCTATACCGCCCAGGCTTTCATCACCACCGACCTGGACGACAACCAGATCACCGCCTTCCACCCCGGCGCCATGAGCTTTTCCCACCACAACCACGTGCACGACGCCAGCAATGTTGCGCTCGGCATCGTCGCCCCGGACGGGCGCGACGGCATGCTCCAGCATGCGCGGGAATTCCACGAAAAAGGCACGCCTTTCATATTCGATCCGGGCCAGGGCCTGCCCATGTTCAACGGCGAGGAACTGCTGAATTTCGTCGCGCTGGCCGATTATGTCGCGTTAAACGATTATGAAGCCAAGCTACTGCAGGAACGCACCGGCAGGACGCTCGAACAGTTGGCTGGAGAGGTGCGCGCACTGGTAGTCACGCTGGGCGCAAAAGGCTCGCTGATTTACGCCGACGGCAAGATGCTGGAAATTCCCTGCGTTGAGGCACCTCAGGTAGTGGATCCCACTGGCTGCGGCGACGCCTATCGCGCCGGGTTGCTCTACGGCATCGTCAACGGCATGGACTGGGAAATGACGGGTCGCCTGGCCGCTCTGATGGGATCACTCAAGATCGCCAGCCGAGGCGGGCAGAACCACATTCACACGCGCGACGAGATCACCGCTCTGTTCAAACAGAAGTTCGGCGCCAGCCTGGATTAAATGACAGCGGAAACATCCCGGCTGGTGCGCGCCTGGCGCCTGCTCCGGCTGGGCCTGCATCTCGCGCGCGGGGTCCTGACTGCCGCCGCGGTTCTGCCCTGGGCCAGCCCCGGTCTGCGCCTGACGCTGACGCGGGAATGGTCGCGCGGACTGCTCGCCCTGTTCGGCGTACGGCTAACCGTTCAGGGACTCCCGCCGGATAGCGCCAGCCGCAATATGCTGGTGGTTTCCAACCATGTATCCTGGCTGGACATCTATCTCCTCAACGCCGTGCGCCCGGTGCGCTTTGTCTCCAAGGCTGAGGTGCGTCACTGGCCCATCGTGGGCTGGCTGGCATCGGTCACCGGCACGCTGTTCCTGGAGCGCGGCCGCCGCCGCGATACCGCGCGGGTCAACGATGCCGTCACTGCGGCGCTGAAGAACGGTGATTGCGTGGCCTTCTTCCCCGAGGGCACGACCACCGACGGCAGCCATCTGCGCCCCTTCCTCTCCTCCCTGTTGCAGGCGGCGGTCAATGCGGAATCAGCCTTGCAGCCGGTGGCGCTGCGTTACCTTCTGCCGGGGGGCGGGCACGATGAGGCCGCGGCTTATTACGGCGAGATGTCGATGATGGATTCGCTGCGCAAAATCCTGGCGCGCCGGGAAATCAGGGCGGAACTGAACTTTCTCGCGCCAATTCCCTGCACTGGCAAACAACGCCGGGAACTGGCCGCTCAGGCCGAGCAGGCTATTTCCAGCGCCTTGAACCTGGCAGTCCGGCACACGACACCTGAAACAGGCGACGGTCTTCCAGCCGCAACGCGCTGAGCTCGCCGCTCCACAGGCAGCCCGTATCCAGCGCCGCGAGATTGTGGCGCAGCAACAGGCCCAGCGCCGACCAGTGGCCAAAAATGATGGTGGTGTCGGCACTGGCGCGACCTGGGGCTTCATACCACGGCATCAGCCCCGCCGGCTGGCTGCCCAGCTCGCCTTTGTGGGCGAAGTCGATTTCCCCCTCGGCGCTGCAAAAGCGCAGCCGCGTCATGGCATTGGTGATCAGGCGCAAACGGCTCATGCCGTGCAGATCGTCGCGCCAGCGGCGCGGCTCGTTGCCGTACATGTGTTCGAGGAAGCCATGATAGCCCTCGCCGCGCAGTACGTCCTGCACTTCCCCCGCCAGGGCCAGGGCCTGCTGCGGCGTCCACTGCGGCAACAAACCGGCATGAACCATCAGGTAGCCGTTCTCGCCATGTGCCAACGGCTGGCGCCGCAACCAGTCCAGCAGCTCATCGCGGTCCGGCGCCGCCAGCACATCCTGGATGGTGTCGCTGCGGTGCAAGGGCACATAGCCCTCTGCCACCGCCAGAGTGTGCAGGTCGTGGTTGCCCAGCACGGTAACCAGCGCATCGCCCAGATCCCTGGCCCAGCGCAGGATTTCCACCGAACCTGGGCCACGGTTGACGAGGTCGCCGACCAGCCAGATTTTGTCGTGTGCCGGATCGAAGGCAATATGGTCAAGCAGCTTTTCCAGGGCAAGATGGCAACCCTGAAGGTCGCCGATGGCATAAGTGGGCATCTGGCTTTATTTTTGTTAAGGTGTTGCTGTCATTCTACCGGAGGAAGCTATGGAATTCGCATGGTGGCACTGGATTGCAGGCGGCATCATTCTGGCCTTGCTGGAGTTGGCGGTACCGGCATTTTTCCTGATCTGGTTTGGCCTGGGCGCATTGCTGGTGGGCATCATCATGCTCGCCCTGCCCCTTTCGCCGGCTGCCCAGCTGACGCTGTGGGCAGTACTTTCGGGCGTCATGGTGTTCCTGTGGTTCCGCTATTTCAAGAATCCGGACCGCACCAAGGCCGGCATTGCCAAGGAAGCCTTCATCGGCGAAACCGGCCTGATCGTCAAGGAAGTCTCGGAGATGCACAAGGGCGAAATCCGTTTCCAGAAACCCATCCTGGGCTCGGAAAGCTGGCCGGTGATCGCCGACGAAGCCATTCCCGCCGGCGAGCGGGCACGCATCGTGGATGTGATCGGGCAAACCCTGAAAGTTTCAAAAAAATAGGAGACAACAACATGGAATTCACCTTCTTGGGCTTCATCTTTCTCGTTTTCGTCGCCGTCACAGTGGCAAAAGGTGTGCGCATCGTGCCCCAGGGCGAGGAATGGGTAGTGGAACGGCTAGGCAAATACCACACCACCATGCTGCCCGGCCTGCACCTGCTGATCCCCTACATCGACCGCGTTTCCTACAAGGTGCCGACCAAGGATCTGATTCTCGACATCCCGCAGCAGGAAGTCATCACCAAGGACAACGCGGTGCTGGTCGTCAACGCCATCGCCTTCGTCAAGGTGACGGACACGCAGAACGCGGTGTACGGCGTCACCAGCTTCGAGATGGCCATCGTCAACATCATCCAGACCACCTTGCGCTCCATCGTCGGCGAAATGGAACTGGACCAGGCGCTGTCATCGCGCGAGCAGATCAAGGTGCGTCTCAAGGAATCCATTTCCGACGACGTGGCGGACTGGGGGCTGACGCTGAAATCAGTGGAAATCCAGGATATCAAGCCCTCGCACTCAATGCAGGAGTCGATGGAACGCCAGGCGGCGGCGGAGCGGGAGCGCAAGGCCACCGTCACCAAGGCCGAAGGCGACAAACAGGCCGCCATCCTGGAAGCGGAGGCACGGCTCGAAGCCGCCAAACGCGACGCAGCCGCCCAGATCACCCTGGCCCAGGGCGCAGCGGAAGCAATCAGGAAAGTCACCGATGCCATTCCCGACCGGGAATTTCCCGCCTACTACCTGCTCGGCGAAAAGTACATCGCCGCCATGCGCGACATGGCCTCGGCACCCAACAGCAAGACCGTGGTGCTGCCCGCCGACCTGATGCAGACAGTACAGGGGCTGCTGGGCAAAAAATAGCCGGATCAGTGCGCGCGCCGGGCGCCGGACGACTGACGCCCGGGCAAGGAAAGCGTGCTGTCCTCCATGATGGCGCCGATCCGGTCGGCCACTTCCGCCGGCGAAGTGGCATAGGCGAATTTGGTCACGAAGCTGCCGTCCGGCCCGAGCAGATACATGCCAGCCGAATGGTCGATGGAATAACGCTTGGGATCGCCGCCCGGCTCGCGGTGCTTCTCGTAGCGCACCTTGAAATTGTCAGCCGCACGGCGCACCAGTTCGGGCGTGCCGGTCAGGCCGATGATGCGCGGGTGGAAAAAAGCGGTATAGCGACTCAATGCCTCTGGCGTATCCCGCGCCGGATCAACCGTGACGAAGATGGGCTGCAGGCGCTCGGCTTTCTTGCCCAGCCGGTTCATGATCAGCGACATTTCCGCCAGGGTGGTGGGACAGATATCCGGGCAGAAAGTATAACCAAAGGAAATCAGCTGGAAGCTGCCGCGAAAATCCTGGTCGCTCACCGCGCGCCCCTTGGTATCCATGAGCAGATAACGGCTTACGATGCCGGTCTCCGGCTGCTCCGCGCCAACAGCCGTTTCCGCCCGCAGCGGGGTAACGCAGACCAGCAGGGCCAGCAGCACGGCTGCCCGCAATTTTGTCATTGCTGTTTTTCCTCTACGGGAAACAGCGCGCGCAGCCGGCTGGCCAGCTCTTCCACCTGAAGCGCGATCACCGGCGCATCCTGGCAGGCCTCCTGCTCGCGGCTGCGCTCCAGGAAGGATTCATGGGTAGTACGCTCGAATGTTGCGCCATACTCGCGCGACTTGGGCGCATAGCCGATCATCACCGCCTTGATCCGGGCAATATTTTCATTCTGGGCACAGGCCAGCGCCTGTCCATTGAGGCGGCCCAGGGCCTGCACTTCCGCCAGCCCCGCATCGGCGGCATACGCCACAGATGACCATCCCAGTACACACAACACCACGGCAAAACGCTTCATATTCTTAAACTCCACAAACGCCAATCAAACCTGACATACGATCCCCGTTTCAGCGCGTCATGTCCAGTGCCACCGCCTCGGCCACCTTGATGCCATCCACCGCAGCGGAAAGAATCCCCCCCGCATACCCCGCCCCCTCTCCGGATGGATACAAGCCGCGCGTATTCAGGCTCTGGAAATGCTCGTCGCGCTTGATGCGCACCGGCGAGGAGGTGCGCGTTTCCACCCCGGTCAGCACCGCATCGTGCATGGCAAAGCCCCGGATCTGCTTGTCGAAGGCGGGAATCGCCTCGCGGATCGCGGCAATGACATAATCCGGCAGGGCCGTGCTCAAGTCGCACAAATGCACCCCCGGCAGATAGGACGGCTGAACCGAGCCCAGTTTGGTCGAAGGCTTGCCGGCGAGAAAATCGCCCACCAGTTGCCCCGGCGCTTCATAGGTGCCGCCGCCCAGTTCAAAGGCACGCGCTTCCCACTGGCGCTGGAATTCGATCCCCGCCAGCGGGCCACCGGGAAAATCCTCGGGGGTGAGATCGACCACGATGCCGCTGTTGGCATTGCGCTCGGCGCGCGAATACTGGCTCATGCCGTTGGTGACGACGCGTCCCGGCTCGGAAGCCGCCGCCACCACCTGGCCGCCGGGGCACATGCAGAAGCTGTACACCGAGCGCCCGTTGCTGCAATGATGCACCAGCTTGTAGTCCGCCGCGCCAAGCAGGGGATTGCCGGCGCTGGGCCCGAAACGGCACTGGTCGATCAGTGTCTGCGGATGCTCGATGCGGAAGCCGATCGAGAACGGCTTGGCCTCGACATACACGCCGCATTCATGGAGCATCTGGAAAGTATCGCGCGCGCTGTGCCCCACCGCCAGCACCACATGATGGCTGGCAAGGCGCTCACCGCTGGCCAGCACCACCCCGGCAATCCGGCCATCCTGGATATCAAGGTCGGCAACCCGGCTCTGGAAGCAGATTTCCCCGCCCAGTTCGAGAATGGTGGCGCGCATTTTTTCCACCATGCTGACCAGCCGGAAAGTGCCGATATGCGGCTTGCTGACGTAGAGAATTTCCGCCGGCGCACCGGCCTTGACGAACTCGGTCAGCACTTTCCGGCCCAGATGGCGGGGGTCCTTGATCTGGCTGTGCAGCTTGCCATCAGAAAAAGTGCCCGCGCCGCCCTCGCCGAACTGCACGTTGGATTCCGGGTTGAGCACCCCCTGGCGCCACAGGCCGAAGGTATCTTTTGTCCGCTCGCGCACCGCCTTGCCGCGTTCCAGCACGATCGGGCGGAAGCCCATCTGCGCCAGGATCAGCGCCGCGAACAGCCCGGCCGGGCCCATGCCGATCACGATCGGGCGCTCGACCAGGTTTTCCGGTGCGTGGGCGACAAAATGGTAAGAGGTGTCCGGCGCCGGCGCGACATGCGGATCGCCACGCAATTTTTTCAGCAACGCGTCCTCATGCCTGACCTCGACATCGAGGCTGTAAACAAAAGTGATCGCCCCCTTCTTGCGCGCGTCGTAGCCGCGCCGGGCAATGGCATAGGAGAGCAGATCATCCGCCCGGATGCCCAGCTTTTTCAGAATCGCCGCCTCGATCCCGCTTTCGGGGTGATCGAGGGGAAGCTTGATTTCGGTCAATCGCAACATGCAGGGGGATTCCGCTGAATTCTGTCAGGCCGGTATTCTACCCTTTTCGCCACGGACATGACGCGGCAGGTGAGTACGGGTAAAATAAGCTTTTGATTATTTTATTGATTACCCATGCCCATCAACTGGTTCCCCGGCCACATGACTTCGGCGCGCAAGAAAGCCGCCGAGGCCATGGAATTCATCGACATCGTGATCGAAGTCCTGGATGCCCGCCTGCCCGAGGCAAGCTGCAACCCCATGATTCGCGAACTGCGCCTGCAGCGCCAGCGTCCCTGCCTGAAAATCCTCAACAAGGCGGACCTTGCCGACCCGGCCGCCACCCAGGCCTGGCTCAAGTTCTACAATGCCCAGCCGGGCGTCAAGGCAGTTGCCCTGTCATGCAAGAAACCAGGCGATGTCGCCAGGGTGCCCAAGCTGTGCCAGGAGCTCGCCCCGCATCGCGGCACCAACCTCAAGCCGCTGCGCATGATGATCATGGGCATCCCCAACGTGGGCAAATCCACCCTGATGAACGCGCTGCTGAAGAAGCGCGTGGCGGCGGTCGGCGACGAGCCGGCGGTCACCAAGAGCCAGCAGCGCATCGAACTCAATGACCGCATGTCGATCACCGACACGCCCGGCCTGATGTGGCCGAAAATCGAGCATGACAGCGACGGCTACATGCTTGCCGCCAGCCATGCCATCGGACGCAATGCCGTCATCGACGAGGAAGTGGCGGTTTTCCTCGCCAACATCCTGCTGGTGCGCTACCCGGCCCTGCTCGCAGAGCGCTACGGCTGCGCCGTGGAAGGACTGGATGGCGTCGGCGTGGTCGAAGCCGTGGCGAGGCGGCGCGGCTTCCGCCTCAAGGGCGGTGATGCCGACCTCGAACAGGCGGCGTTGACGCTATTGAAGGACTACCGCACCGGCACGCTCGGCCGCATCAGCCTGGAAACGCCGCACAGCCGCGCCGCCATGCTGGCGGCGGAGCCGGCCCTCAAGGCATGATCTCGACGTACTCGTAAACCTCGTTGTCCGCCAGCACCTTGCGTGCCGCCAGCGGGGCGCGGGCATACCAGCCATGAGGATTGCGCCGTGCCACTTCCTGCCCCAGGAAACGCACCAGATCGCAGATCGGTTCCACCACCTCCCGCCGGTACGCCTCGTCCTTCTTGACATAGGCGAGGTGCAGGTTCTTCATGCAGTTGCCGCGACACCAGGCAAAGGCTTCGCAAGCCTGGCACGGCATGTCGGGATGAGGCTGGAGCGGGCTTTTCCTGAGCCAGTTGGCGACGATGTCGCCCTGCTGCATGTCCGGCATGTACATCATGTCGGGACAGGGGAAAATCTTGCCGTCCGGCATGATATTGAGGATGTGGCTGGACACCCGGCACTGGGTCAGCCCTGCGTAAAGCTCGGTGGCGCGTGAAGGCAGCACCTGGTTGCGCACCACCCCCATCACGGGAATAACAGGATAAACCCGTTCCTCGCTGGCAAAGAATTTTTCCACCAGACGTGACAGCACCGCCTTCCGCTTTTCCACCATCTCGGGCGCATAGGCGCCTTCCATGGCGACGAACTGGAAATAGACGTAATCAAAGGACTGCGCCAGCTCGTCCAGCTCCTCGAAGCTCGTGTCGGCGCTGCTCCAGGTGACGCGGGCTGTCAGCGTGCCGCCCAGCCGGTCACGGATCTTGTTGACGTTCTTCACCACCTGGCGGTAGATGCCCTTGCCGCGGTAGCCATCGGTCACTTCCTCGCCGCCATCAATGGAAACCAGGACATTCGACAGCCGCGCCAGCACGCTGTCCGGCAGATCATCGAGCAGGGTGCCGTTGGTCTGCAACTGAAAGCGAAAAGCCGGATAGCGGTCCATGACCGCCTGCATGAACTCCAGGTTCAGCGTCGGCTCCCCGCCGTAGAAGGTGACATACACCTCGTATCCGCCCAGATGCTTGCCAATGAAGGCATCGAGATGATCGAGGGTATAGGTGACGTTGCCCTGCGAGCCCAGCACGTCGCCCACCGCTGCCGAGCAGTAGGTGCACTTCAGGTTGCAGCGCAAGGTGGTGATCAGCTGCAACTCGACACGGTTGCCAATGATAGGGGAGTCATGTCCGGAAACATCCGCCTTGGCGGCCCGGGAAGGATGGAAAGTCAGGGGTACATGCATGATCAGGGTTCGTTATCGGGGCTTGTTGAAAAATTGACTTTTATCTATTTTATTATTAAAAATAATGTGTTACGCAACAAAATCCCGCCTTATACACCGATTTTAATTTCGGGACAAGCCGCCTCCCCGACGGCTTGTGGCAAACCCATCAATCGGCAGTGACACTCTGGCCCGGCAAGGCAATAACCCGCAACGGCTTACTCGCCGTTCTCGTAACTCGATGGCGTAACCCCGGCGCGGGTGAGGTATTCGCGCAGGTGCTTGATCATGGTCCGGTCGCAGACACTGCTCTGGTGGGGGTGGTGGATGAAATCATCGCAATCGTTGAGGATCACGTGAAAACGTGCGCCGTGCACCGGGACAATTTTGGCGCCCAGATGATTCAGCAGCGATTCGATTTCGCGCCAGTGAATGTTGTTGCTGACCGGATCGTGGAAGATGGCGCGCAGCAGGTTGCTGTGTTTGTGGCTCATGACGAACTCCTTGAGAGTGTGCTGAGGGAACCCCTACTGCCCAGTATCATCCTCTCCTGTGCCAAGGTAAAGCATGACCAGGCAGTTTTTGCGCGGGGGAGGCGTGATAAAATGGCTGCCCATTCAGGAGCGGTTTGTTGCATGCTTTCCCGACTCAATCCCCCGCAACGCGAAGCGGTCAAATATCTCGACGGCCCCCTGCTGGTGCTGGCCGGCGCGGGCAGCGGCAAGACCCGCGTCATCACCCACAAGATCGCCTGGCTGATCGAAACCTGCGGCTACTCGGCCAGCAATATCGCGGCCATCACCTTCACCAACAAGGCCGCGCGCGAGATGCAGGAGCGTGTCGGCAAGCTGGTGCAGGGCAAGGCGGCGCGTGGACTTACGGTCACCACCTTTCACTCCCTCGGTCTGCACATCTTGCGCCAGGAAGCGAAACATCTGGGCTACAAGCCGCGCTTCTCGGTGCTCGATGCCTCGGACAGCGGCGGCATTCTCAACGATATCCTGAAGACCACGGACAAGAAGGAAATCCGCCGCGCCCAGTCGGTCATTTCCAACTGGAAGAACGCCCTGCTCACCCCTTCCGCTGCGGCCGATGCGGCGGAGAATGAGGTGGAGCGGCAACTGGCGAGGATTTACCAGACTTACCAGGATACCCTGCAGGCTTATCAGGCAATGGATTTCGACGATCTGATCCGGCTGCCGGTGGAGCTGTTCGAGCGTTGTCCGGAAGTGCTGGAAAAATGGAGCAACAAGCTGCGCTATCTGCTCATCGACGAGTATCAGGACACCAATTCCTGCCAGTACCAACTGGTAAAGCTGCTCGCCGGCAGCCGCGGCGCCTTCACCGCCGTGGGCGACGATGACCAGGCGATCTATGCCTGGCGCGGCGCCAATGTGGAGAACCTGAAATCCCTGCAGGAAGACTTCGCCAGCCTGCATGTCATCAAGCTGGAACAGAACTACCGCTCCACGGTGCGCATCCTGCGCGCTGCCAATACGCTGATCGCCAACAATCCCAAGCTGTTCGAGAAAAAGCTGTGGAGCGATCTGGGGCATGGCGACCCGATCCAGGTCATGGCTGCCAAGGACGACACGCAGGAAGCGGAAAACGTGGTGATGCGCCTGCAAACCCACAAGTTCCAGCACCGCACCCGTTTCGCCGATTACGCCATTCTTTACCGTGGCAACCATCAGGCGCGGGTGTTCGAGCAGCAACTGCGCAACGAGAAGATTCCCTACATCCTTTCCGGCGGGCAATCATTTTTCGACCGCAGCGAAATCAAGGACATCATTGCCTATCTCCGCTTACTGGCCAACAGCGACGACGACCCGGCCTTCATCCGCGCCGTGACCACGCCCCGGCGCGGCATCGGCGCTGGCACGCTGGAAAAGCTGGGCAACTATGCGGCGGAACGGCATGTCAGCCTGTTTGCCGCGGTCTTCGAGGCCGGGCTGGAACACCAACTGGGAGCCAAGCAGTATCAACCGTTACTGGAATTCTGCACTTTCATCAACCACCTCACCCATCGCGCCGAGCGCGAGCCCAGCACCGCCATCATGGCTGATCTGCTCACCGCCATCGGTTACGAAGCCTGGCTGTTCGACCAGGAGGAAACCCGCGCGGCGCAGGCCAAATGGGACAACGTGCAGGAATTCGTCGCGTGGATCAACCGCAAGGGCGAAGAAGACGGCAAGACCGTAATCGAGCTGACGCAGACCATCGCCCTGATCAATATCCTCGACAGCCGCGAGGATCAGGAAATTGATGCGGTGCGCCTCTCCACCCTGCACGCTGCCAAGGGGCTGGAATATCCGCATGTCTTCCTGATTGGGGTGGAAGAAGGCATCCTGCCCCACCGCGAAAGCATCGATAACGGCCAGATCGAGGAAGAGCGCCGACTCATGTACGTAGGCATCACCCGCGCCCAGAAAGGCCTGACCCTGAGCCATTGCCATAAACGCAAGCGCGGCGGGGAATGGCAGGGCTGCGAGCCGAGCCGTTTTATCGGCGAACTGTATCAGGAGGATCTGCGCGGGGCGGGGCGGGGACAGAGCGACCCGGAAACGCAAAAGGCAGAAGGCTCGGCCAGACTGGCGCAGCTCAAATCCATGCTGGCCGGGAAATAAAAAAGGCGCCGTGCTTCACGGCGCCTTTTTTCATCCGGGAGTCGCTTACGACAGCACCACGGACAGGAAGCTCAACCACGACCAGACGATCAGCGAGATCACGACCGTCATCGGCAGGTTTTCTTTGGTAAACAGGTTAGCCATTGCCATCACTCCAAATTAGTTAGTGCGGTATTTTAATTTATTTTTCGCCGTCCCTCAATCCGTTCGGCGCATTGCCCCGGCGCGGGATCAGCGGGTCGTCGTCGTCCATCAGGATACGCTGGGCCGGTCCTTCCATATCCTCGAACTGGCCGCTCCTGATGGCCCAGAAGATGCCCGCACCGGCGATAAGCACCATGAAAGCGGCCAGGCCGAGCAGGAACATCAGGATGGGCGTCATTTTCAACCTCTATATCTGGCGCAGGCGCAGGGCGTTCAGCACCACCACCAGCGAACTCACGGACATGCCCAGCGCCGCCAGCCAGGGGGGAATAAACCCCAATGCCGCGAAAGGCAGGGCCAGGAAATTATACCCCGCTGCCCAGGCAAAATTCTGTTTCATCACCGTCATGGTGGCACGGCCCGCCTGGAGAGAACGCCAGATGTCGGGCAGTTTTTCCGACAACAGCACGATATCGCTGCTGGCTCGCGCCACCTGGGTGCCGCCGCCCATGGCAACGGATACGTCCGCGCCTGCCAGGACCGGCGCATCGTTGACCCCGTCGCCCACCATCGCCACCACCGCCCCTTCTGCCTGTAGCGCTTTCAACGCGATGAGCTTGTCCTCGGGATGCAGGCCCGAACGGAAATCCGTGATCCCTAAAAGCGTGGCGAAGTGCCTGACCGCCGCTTCCGAATCGCCGCTCAAGATGGAGACCCTGAAGCCCTGCTGTTTCAGCTCGGCAACCAGCCCATGCGCTTCAGGGCGAAGTTCGTCCGAGAGCGCGAACCGGGCTAGCACTCGCTGTTCATCGCAGAGCCAGACTACCGTGGCACCCGGCGGCGTCTCCAGGCGATCAGCGGGCAGTTGCCGCGCCAGTGGGGACAGGGCGCTGTTGCCCAGCGTATAGCGCCGTCCGTCAATCATCCCAGAGACGCCCTTGCCGGGAAAATTCTGCGCCTCGCTCACCGGCATCAGCTCATTTTTGCCAATCCGCGCCAGAAAACTTTGCGCCAGCGGATGCTCGGACGCCTGCTCCAGGCTGGCAGCAATGCGCAGGCAGGTCTGCTCGTCCCCATCCTCCGCCGCCAGCACCTGATGCAGCAGCGGCTTGCCATAAGTGAGGGTGCCGGTCTTGTCGAATATCACATGCGTCACTTTGGCCAGGGTTTCCAGCGCATGGCCGCGCGTCAGCAGGATGCCCTGCTTGAGCAGGTGCGATCCGGCGGCGGCAAAGGCGGCGGGAGCGGCAATGGACAGCGCGCAGGGACAGGTCACCACCAGCACCGCCAGCACGATTTCCAGCAGGCGGCCGGGATCGACCCACCACCAGGCCAGCGCCACGATCAGGGTCAAGGCCAGCAGCACATAGGTAAAGCGTCCTGCAACCTGATCCGCAAGCAACGCCAGGCGCGGCTTTTCCGCCATGGCACGGTCGAGCAGGCGCACGATGCCGGCCAGCACGGTGTTTTCCCCCACGCCGCTGACCCGGATGGTGAGCGGCCCTTCCAGATTGATGCTGCCGGCAATCACCGGCGCACCGGTTTCCTTTGCCACGGCACGGCTTTCGCCGGTCAACAGCGCCTCATCCACGCTGCTCACGCCTTCAATTATTTCGCCATCGGCAGCTACGGCTTCGCCGGGCTTGACCAGAATCACATCCCCGGCAGCCAGGTCGAGCACGGCCACCGTTTCCTGCTGGCCAGCACGGATTCGCAAGGCCATGGCCGGCACCAGCTTGAGCAGGTTTTCCGTCGCTTCCACCGAGCGCTCCCGCGCGTTGCGTTCCATGAAGCGGGTGGACAGCAGGAACAGGGTAAACATGGTGATGGCGTCGTAATACACCACGCCTTCGCCACGAAATGTCACCCAGGCGCTGCCGACAAAAGCGGCAATGATCGCTAGGCTCACCGGCACGTCCATGTTGAGATTGCCCGATTTCAGCGAACGCCATGCGCTGACGTAGAAGGGCAGCGAGGTATAGAGAAAAACCGGCAGGGTCAGCAGCAGGCTGACGTAGCGCAGCAGCTGCGCAGTGCTGTGCTCGATGCCGAATGCGGCACCGGCATACAGAGCAACCGCGAGCATCATCACCTGTCCGGCGGACAGGCCGGTAATCGCGATCAGCCGAATATCCCGGCTGCGCCCTTTGCGGCGCAGTTCTTCCTGCTGCAGCGCGTTATAGGGGTGGGCGTTATAGCCCAGCAACTGGATTTCGCGCAGGATGCGCGATAGCTGGATCTCGCGCTCATCCCAGCTGATGCGGGCGCGGTGGTTGGCGTAGTTGACCTGGACCGATGTCACCCCCGGCAACTGCTGCAGGTGGCGCTCGTTAAGCCAGATACAGGCTGCGCAGGTGATACCTTCAAGGATCAGCGATGCCTGCTTGAGGTGCGCGCCATCCTTTTCCTCAATGACAAAGCTTTTCTGGATCTCGGGGTGGTCGTACAGCGTGAGCTTGGAGAGCTCGGCAGGAATCAGTTCCTGGGCGGTAGAGGGCAGTGCGGTACGGTGGCTGTAATACGCTTGCAAGCCGTTGTCGACAATTGCCTGGGCCACGGCCTGGCAGCCCCGGCAGCACATGTCATGCGCCGTGCCCTCGATGCTGACCGGAAATTTCGCAGCCGGCGGCACGGGCTGACCGCAATGGTAGCAGGCTTCATCCCCGCTCATCGCGCGGCGGACACCTCGACATGCTGCTGCATTTCGTAGCGGTCATTCGCGCGTTGCAGCCGGACTACCGCCACCCACAAGCCGGGCAGGGTCAGGGACAACTGGCCGCGATAGATGCCGGCATCAGTTTCGACCAGGGAAACCCTCTGCTCAGGTTGGGCCAGGCCGGGGCGCAGCATGGCCAGCACTACCGTGGCACCACGCAAGGGGCGGCCATCCGCCTCGCTGGCATTGAGTGCGATATTTGCCTGCCCGCCATGCACGAGGTGCTCCAGCCCGCTGACGCTGACCTGCCAGCCCAGCCGGTTCTGCTTGTCGGTGCTGGCCATGAACTGATTGACTGTTTTTGCCGCTTCCTCCCCATGCGGCACCACACCGGAAAATGCGGTATGGGCAACCTGGGCATTCTTTTTCGCTGGCGGCAGCAGCCACTTTGCCACTGCGGGCGGCACACCCTGACCGGAAACCAGCAGCAACACACCATCAACCACAAACAGGCCAAGAAAGAAAACAATGATTATGCGAGGGCCCCAGTGCAACCGTTTTGCCGCCGCAGCCTTGCGTCCTCCAATCACGGTAAGCACCGTCGCCGTGGCCAGATAGACGGCAATATGCATGGACATCACGTCGCCACCCGGCCAGTGCACCGTGGCATAGGCCATGTAGCCGATCGCCGGCACGATGCCGCTGATCACGCCACGCCAGTAGTTGCTCACGCCAAAAACACGCAACAGGTAATACAAAACAATGATGAGCAGGGCGCCGCCAAACAGGGTCTGAAACACGCTAATTCACTCCTCGTGCCTGTAATCAAAACGAGTGGGCAGAGCAACGGCCTTGGCTGGCTGGCTGGCCGGCGTAACGACAAATTCGAAGGCGTGGGTATTTGCTGCCGTTTGGGGCGGCAGCATCACACTGGCCTGGACAATCAGACTCTTGCCCGCGTGTACCGTCACCTCGGAAAAATTACCCATATCCAGAGCTGATTCAGGTATGCCTCTGACGCCAATCACATATTTTTCATCTTCTACTGCCTTGTTGGTGATACGAACCTGATAACGGTTGCGAATCTGCCCATCCGACAGGACGACGAACAGCGGCTGGCGGATTTGCTGCACTGCCGCATCAATACTGGTTCGGTGCCCCACACTGCTGATCAGTGCGCCGGTCATGATCACCAGCGCCACACCCCAGCCGATAATTTTGAGCCGTGTCCAGTGCAGCTTTGGTTTGGCTGGCACAGCGGTTGCCAGGTTGGCTTCCGAGTCATAACGAATAAGGCCGCGCGGATAGCCCATCGAATCCATGATGCCGTTGCAGGCGTCGATACACAGGCCACAGGCAATACACTGGTATTGCAGTCCCTTGCGAATATCGATTCCGGTCGGACAGACCTGGATGCACAGCTTGCAGTCAACGCAATCGCCGTGTCCCTTGCTCTGGCGTTCTTCACGGGTACGCAGGCCGGCACGGGCAATTGCCCGTCCCGCCTCACCTTCACCGCGCCGGCTGTCATAGGCCACGGCCAGCGTTTCGGGGTCGTACATCACACCCTGGAAGCGTGCGTAGGGGCACATGTACAGACACACCTGTTCGCGCGCCCAGCCTGCCGCCACATAGGTGCTGAGCGTCAGGGTCAGGGTGGTGAAATAGGCTACGCTGGGTGCTTTTCCAGTAAAAAACCGGATGGTCAGGTCGGGAGCGTAACCGTAATACAGGACAAAGGTAAAGGCGGTCCAGAACGCCAAGGCCAGCCAAAGCGCATGGGTCAGGCCAATCTTGCGTATTTTTTCAGCATTCCATGGCTGTTTGTAAAGCCGTTGCCGCGCCGGGCGTTCCCCCTGGATCAAGCGCTCGATCGCGATGAAGGCATCGGTCCACACGGTCTGGAAACAGAAATAGCCGCAGAAAGCACGCCCGATCAGGCCGGTGGCAAAAAACAGCAGGGCCCCGGCAATGAATAGCAGCAGGGAGAGCCAGAAAATATCCTGGGGGTAGACCACCAGGTCAAACAGATAGAACTTGCGCCCGGGCAGATCGAACAGCACCGACTGCGAGGCTGCCTCGTGTCCGCGATGCCAGGGCAGCCAGGGCAGCCCGAAATAAACGCCGTATGCCAGCGCCAGCATGGCCCACTTGAAGGAGCGGAATTTCCCCTTTACCGAACGGGTAAAGATCGGGATGCGTTTTTGATATAGCGGGGAAGCGTCGTTTGTCGGCACAGGATGCTCCAGAAATACCGAAAATAAAAGAGCCCGCCTTCGGAGAACACCCCCGAAGCGGGCCACATTATATCAGCATTCCCTAATATTGATTACTTCTTGCCACCGCCAAGGCCATGGACATAGGCGGTCAGCAGCTTGATCTGCTCCGGCTTGAGGCGGCCTTCCCAGGCTGGCATCACGCCGCGGTTAAGACCATTGGCGATCACGGTGCGGATCGCTCCAATTTTCCCTTCTGCACTGCTCTGGCCCGGCACATCAGCCCACAGCCAGATCTTGTCGGTCAGATTGGCGGAACCGAGCTCCTTGCGACCTTTGGCGCTGTTGTCATGGCAGTAATAGCAGGCAGCGACATCACCATGGAACAGGGCATCGCCGGCCTTGGCCTTGGCAGCATCCGCCTTTTCACCGGACAGGCTGGCCACATAGTTGGCCAGATTGTCCAGTTGCGTATCGTTGAGCACTTCCTTGAACGCCGGCATATAGCCATTACGGCCTTTGCTGATGGTCTCCTGAATGTTGGCGTGCGTGCCGCCATACATCCAGTCGTCATCGGTCAGGTTGGGGAAGAAGCCGATCTTGCCCTCGCCGCCAATCTGATGGCAGGGTGCGCAGTTATCGGCAAAAATTGCCTTGCCGGCGGAATTGACGAAGCTGGTCAGCTCCGGATCCTTGGCGATCTGCTCGAACGGCGTGGCCGCGACCTTGTCGAAATACGGCTTCTGCATCTTCTCCGCTTCGTTCATATCCTTCATCAACTGGGAGCGGGTATTCCAGTGCCAGGTTTTTTCCACGCCCTTGTCATTGACGTAGCTCACCGTGCTGAAACCGGTGGTGAAGTGCTTGCCAACTGGCCAGGCGGGGTAGATCAGCCAGTAGATGATGGACATGGCCACCGAGGCATAGAAGCCGATCAGCCACCAGGAGGGCAGCGGGTTATTGTATTCCTGCAGGTCGTCGTCCCAGACGTGACCGGTGGTTTGCACTGATTGCGGTTTTTGCTGACTCATTATTTCGTTTCCTTAGTATCTGAATCCTCATCCAGGAATGGTATGTTCTTGTGGGATTCCAGTTTCTCGCCGCGCTTTCTGCTGCCGAACACATAAATCAGGATCAGGCAGAAGGTGATGAAAAAGATCAGCAGCGCGAGCGGCTTGGTATTTTCATCCCGGGAGAACCACAGCAACCATTCCATCCAGCTTTTCTCTTAGCGGAACTTGACGAATTCGTCGTTATCGTACTTGCTGAAGTCCACCATGGTGCCAAGCACTTGCAAGTAAGCTACGACGGCATCCATTTCGCTGATGTTGCTGCGGTCGCCGTCAAAGTTTCCGGCCTGAGCCTGAGCGATGAGATTTTTCTGGGCATCGGGAATATGCAGGGTTTTCGCCACTTCGGCACCAAAGTCCTTGACGTTCCTGTCATATTCACCCTGGGTCAGGGAATAGGGCACGCCCACCTGACGCAGCGCCTTGAGACGTTCGGCGATGTCGGAGTAATCCAGCGCGGTCGTCAACAGCCAGGGGTAGCGCGGCATGACGGAAGGCGGCACCATGGACTTGGGATCAATCAGGTGCTGTACGTGCCAGTCGTTGGAGTATTTTTTGCCCACGCGCGCCAGATCAGGGCCGGTACGCTTGGAACCCCACTGGAAGGGGTGATCGTATTTGGACTCGGCGGCCAGGGAATAGTGGCCATAGCGCAGCGCTTCGTCACGGAACGGACGGATCATCTGGGAATGGCACAGGTAACAGCCCTCGCGCACAAAAATATCGCGGCCACGCGATTCCAGGGGAGTGTAGGGGCGCACGCCATCCACTTTCTCTACCGTCTCCTTGATGAAGAACAGCGGGGCGATTTCAACCAGGCCGCCGATGCTGATGGCAAGCATGATCGCCACCAGCATGATGCCGACGTTTTTTTCAATCCATTCGTGTTTGAAATTGAACATATTATTTCTCGCTTAAATCTTTTTTCGTAGGCGGGCACAACCGCACCCGCCTGCTCCCGATGCTATCTTATGCCGCTGCCTTGGCAGGATTCACCGCCACGGCGGAAACCTGGCCACTGGCCTGACGGATGGTCATAAAGGCGTTGTACACCATGATCAGCATACCGGTCAGGAAGAACATGCCGCCGATTGCGCGCATCGCATAGAAGGGATGCATTGCAGCCACGGACTCGGCAAAGGAATACTGCAGGTTGCCAAAATCATCAAAGGCGCGCCACATCAGGCCTTGCATGATGCCGGAAATCCACATCGCGGTGATGTACAGCAAGGTACCGATGGTTGCCAGCCAGAAGTGAATACCGATCAGCTTTTCGCTGTACATTTTGGTATCCCACAGCTTGGGGATGAGATGGTACAGAGAGCCGAAGGAAATCATTGCCACCCAGCCCAGCGCACCAGAGTGCACATGCCCCACGGTCCAGTCGGTGTAATGCGACAGGGCATTGACGTCTTTCAGGGACATCATCGGACCCTCAAAGGTGGACATGCCGTAGAAGGACAAGGCCACAATCATGAAACGCATGATCGGGTCGGTGCGCAGCTTGTCCCAGGCGCCGGACAACGTCATGATGCCGTTGATCATGCCACCCCAGGAAGGCAGCAGCAGCATGATGGAGAAAGTTGCAGCCAGGGTAGAAGTCCAGTCCGGCAACGCGGTCCAGTGCAGGTGGTGGGTACCCACCCACATGTAGAGGAAGGACAATGCCCAGAAGTGCACGATGGACAGACGGTAGGAATAAATCGGGCGGCCGGCCTGCTTGGGCACGAAGTAGTACATCATACCGAGGAAAGCCGCAGTCAGGAAGAAGCCCACTGCGTTATGGCCATACCACCACTGGGTCATGGCGTCCTGGGTGCCGGCGAACAGGCTGTAGGACTTGAGCGTGAACAGGCTGACAGGAACCGCCAGGTTATTGAAAGTATGCAGCAGGGCGGTTGCCAGAATGAAGGACAGGTAGAACCAGTTGGCCACATAGATATGCGGCTGCTTGCGGCGCATCAGGGTGCCGACAAAAACAACCAGGTACACCACCCACACCACTTCGATCAGCAGGTCGATCGGCCATTCCATTTCGGCATATTCCTTGCCTTGGGAATAACCCATCACATAACTGAGCGCGGCCAGCACGATAATCGCCTGCCAGCCCCAGAAGGTGAAGCTCGCCATGCCGTCGCCGAACAGGCGGGTCTGACAGGTGCGCTGGACAACGTAATAGGAAGTGGCAAACAGGGCGCTGCCGCCGAAGCCGAAAATCACGGCACCGGTATGCACCGGGCGCAGACGGCCGAACGTAATGTAGGGCAAATCGAAGTTAAGGAACGGCCATGCCAGCTCGGAGGCGATATACACCCCCACGAACATGCCGACCGCGCCCCACACCAAGGCCATGATCGTAAATTTCCGGACAATATCGAAGTTATATTGCTCGGTGCCTGCGACGCCAACTGCCGCCATAACCTTCTCCTTTTGTATTTTGAAGCGAGCCACAACATTACCAGCCAGAGAGATTCAGCTTCTCGCCCAGGCTAAAGGGCAAGACAAAAGCCAAGCACTGACCCTCGCCTGGCCCCGACTCCTGCTAATGATGCTTACTGATAAAACCGGCGCACCGGACGACCAAACACTTCTGCCGAGCGCACACTATCCGCCAATATAGCCGGAAACAGCCCAAAAAACCCTGACCAATGTCAACTTTGCAGAGATATTTTGTCTTTACCGCCAAGGCAAAGGCCGTGAAATACGGCGCCGCTCTTCACTTTGCAGCAGCGTGGGCGCCCCGTGCAATTTCCTGCAAGCGGGCCGGTTGGGTCAGTCGCACGAGGCGGCGCTGGGTCGAAATCAGGCCGTCTTCTTCAAAACGGGTAATGACCCGGCACACGGTTTCCTCAGCCAGGCCAAGGTAATTGCCGATATCGCTGCGCGACATGCTGAGTTTGATTTCCTCGGCGTGGCGTCCGTGAGACGCAAGGCGCCGGGAAAGATTGACCAGAAAACTGGCGAGCCGCTCTTCTGCCCTTTTCTTGCCGAGGAGCAACATCATTTCCTGATTGTGAACAATTTCCTGGCTCATGATTTTCAGCATCTGATGCTGCAAACCCGGCGCCTGCTCGACCAATTCCTCGTAGCATCCGAATGGCACCTCGCACACGCTGGTCGTTTCCAGCGCACGCGCTTCGCAGTTATAACGTTCGGCCACCATGGAATCAAGGCCCAGCAATTCGCCTGAAATATGAAATCCCGTCACCTGCACCCGGCCATCATCGGTCAACACCGAGGTTTTCACTGAACCGCTGCGGATCGCGAATGCCGCCCGGTAAGGCTCGCCAATCGAAAACAGGGGCTCGCCGCGCTTGTAGGTGCGGCGGTTTTTTACCAGCGTATCAAGCAGGCTGAGATCAGCCTCGCCGCCCACGGCCTTGCACAGGCCATAGATCCCGCAATCCTTGCAGGCTATGGGGGCGCAGACAGCATCATTGGCGCTGACAGGGTGAATTCGTTTGGTTTTCAGATTGATGGCAAGCATGACGGCTCAGGGGTTGATTGCCGCATGCGGCAGGTCGGTGATTCGATATTTTCCACTTTGGACGGCTGCCGCCAGTTTCTCCAGGGTTTGCTCCCGCAGCAGCAGCACGATTTTTTCCTTGATCGGCTTCCACCGGACATGCATCGGGCAGGCGGTTTCATCGCTGCAAACCTTCAGTCCCAGCACACAATCATCAGTAAAACCCGTACCCTCGGTCAGCACCAGTACCTGCATCAGATCGGTTTTTTCAACGTTCTCGCGCAGACAGAATCCGCCCAGGCGGCCACGAAAGGAATACAGCAGATTGCCCTTGCACAGGTTCTGCATGATTTTGGCCAGGTAAGCAGAAGGCACGCCCAGATGCTCGGCAATTTCCCGGTTGAGAACAGGTTCGCCGCGTGGCTGCGTAGCGACATAGATCAGCGCCTGGATGGCGTATTGGCTGGTGCGTGACAGTATCATAGGCGTTTAATTATGAAGCAATTGGCAAATTTGTAAAGGATGAAACTATCCTGAATCATCCCCTGTCAATCACGGGGAAGGTGCATATCCCGCGCCACTCTGACCGGGTCCGGCTGTGGCATATACGCCACCACGCCCAGCAGGGGAGCATCCAGGCGCTGTTGCAGCGACTCAAGATTAGCTCCGAAGCACGCCATACCCGGATCAATCCGGTTTGCCACCCAGCCCGCCAGCCGCAAACCCCGTGACGATATGGCCTCTGCCGTCAGCAGCGCATGGTTCAGGCACCCCAGGCGCATGCCCACCACCAGCACGACTGGCAAGGACAACCGCCGGGCAAGATCGGCAGTATCCGCATGTTTCCCAAGGGGCACCCGGAAGCCGCCCACGCCCTCCACCACCACTTGCTCAGCGAGCCCTGCCAAAGCGTCATAAGCACGCCGGACACGCGCCAGATCAATCACCTGGCCGGCTTCTTCAGCGGCAATATGGGGAGAAATAGGCGGGGCAAAAGCGTAAGGATTCACCAGTTCCAGGGGGGCCTGCACGCTGGAAGCCTGTCGCAGCATGGTCACATCCTCGCAGCACAAGCCCTCCGGCGTCTCCTCGCACCCTGCCGCCACCGGCTTCATCCCCACCGCAATCCTGCCCGCCGCCGCATAGGCATGCAGCAAGGCGCATGACACCAGCGTCTTGCCCACGCCGGTATCGGTGCCGGCAACGAAAACGCCGCGCGCCATCATCGCCCCCGTTGACCCGGAGACGGCATGCGCACCACCCGCCGCCCGTCAGGCAATTGGTTGGGCGCCCAGGCATGGCCATACACCACCTCGTAGGTAGCGGGCAGCCTGCCGTCGCGGCGCAGTTTCTCGTACCCGGCTTCCATCGTCCGCCACGCCGTCTTGCCGCTCAGGCCATGCCCCCGCCCGTAGGTGGCGTTGTGCGCGCCCAGCGCCTTGAGATCGCGCATCAGTCCGGCAACATCATCATAGGTGAGCGTGAAGTGCTCCATGTCCATCACCGGCTCGGCAAACCCAGCCCGCGCCAGCGCGTCACCGACATCGTGCATGTCCTGGAAGCGGCTGACGTGAGTATGGCCATCAACCGCGCCAAATGCCTGGCGCAGTTCCTGCAGGGTATCAGGGCCGAAGGTGCTGAACATGAATAGGCCATCAGGCGCCAGCACGCGGCGGATGCCGGCGAAGGTGGCGTCGAGATCATTGCACCACTGCAGGGCCAGATTTGACCATGCCAGGTCTACGCTGCCGGATTGCAGGGGCAGCGCATCGAGATCGCCGCATACATAACTTGTACCACCCGTGGGCAGCAGCTTTCTCCACCAGGGACGCGCGCCCCGCGCCACATGCAGCATGCCCAGCGCGATGTCCAGCTCGATCAGCCGCGTGGTTTTATAACGTTCGCGCAATAATTTCTGACCGTACCCGGTACCGCACCCGGCGTCGAGTATCAATTGGGGCGTGAATTTCACATACTGCAGGCGTTCAGCCATGCGTTCAGCCACCGTGCGCTGCAATACTGCCACATGGTCATAAGTCTTCGCCGCGCGGTCAAAAGAGCGGCGCATGCGCCGCTTGTCGATCCGCGATGGTTCAGCCAGCACATCAGTCACGGGAAAAACTCCATTACAGACTGCACAAATTCTTCTGGATGAGACAAAAAAGGCGCATGGGCACAGCCCGCAATCATGTTCAGCCGCGCATCCGGCACACATCCCGCCAGCCAGCGCGCGGCATCGGCTGGCGCCAGCATGTCGCGCTCCCCATGCACCACCGACAGGGGTTGGAGAAGTTTGCCGACCTCAAGGCGCAGATCGCTATCCAGCAACACATCCAGCCCGGCCTTCAGCACCTCGGCTCCAGGCACGCCGCGCGCAAACAGCGCCACGCGCAGGTATTTCATCACGGTGCGCACATTCTCGCCGCTGCGTGCCTGCAAAGAGAGGAAACGCAGCAGGGTGCCGGCATAATCCTGTTCCAGATCGCGTGCAAAAGTGCGCAACACTTCCGCCTCGATGCCGCAGGCCCAGCCCGGACGCTGCACGAAGCAGGGCGAGGCCCCCACCAGCATCAGCTTTTCCACCTGCTGCGGCTGATCCAGCGCCCAGCGTTGCGCCACCAGCCCCCCCAGGGACCAGCCGATGACGTTAATTCTTGGCGGCAAGGTTACGGCCATCGCCTGTGCCAGACGCACCAGGTCATAAGGCTGGCATGACGGGCTGCCCCCATAGCCGGGCAAGTCCACCACATGCACCCGGAATTGCCGCGCCAGTTCGCCGCGCACCCCATCCCAGATGCCGCCGTGCATGCCCCAGCCATGCAGCAGCGCGAGATCAGGTCCGCTGCCACTGATTTCGACATGCAAACTCATTGCATTTCCATTTCATGCAAAGCGCTGACCAGCTGCTCAACATCCTGCCGGGTATGCGCAGCGGAAAGAGAAATGCGCAGGCGTGCCGTTCCCTGCGGCACGGTGGGTGGACGGATGGCCGGCACCAGAAGGCCCCGGCTCAGCAAACCCTCGCTGATCCTGACCGCCTCCTTGCTGGAGCCGATCAGTAACGGCTGGATCGGCGTCTCTGAGGGCATCAGCTGCCAGCGGCAGGATTCAAGGCCATGGCGCAAAGCCGCAATCAGTTCGGCCAGCCGCTCGCGGCGCCAGCCTTCCGCATCCATCAGGCGCAAGCTTTCCAGTAGCGCCGCCGCCAGCATCGGCGGCGTTGCGGTAGTGTAGATATAGCTGCGCGCACTCTGCACCAGCCAGTCGATCAGCGCTGACGCGCCGGCAACGAAGGCACCGAATACCCCGGCAGCCTTGCCCAGGGTAGCCATGTAGACAAGACGCGAAACATCAAGGGAACGGGACACAGCATAGTGTTCCAGAATACCGCGCCCGGTTTTTCCCAGCACACCGAAGCCGTGGGCGTCATCGAGCAGCAGCCAGGCATCGTATTTTTCGCACAGAGCCAGCAGTTCGGGCACGGGTGCGATATCGCCGTCCATACTGAATACCGCGTCACTTGCCACCAGCTTGCGCCGGGCATCAGAATTCGCCAGCTGTTTCTCCAGCGCCGCCAGATCGTTGTGGGGGTAACGCAGCATCCGGGCACGTGACAGCAATGCCGCATCGTTGAGCGAGGCATGATTCAAGCGGTCGCAGAAGAGCGCATCATTGCGCCCGAGTAGTGCAGTGATGACACCAAGATTGGCCATGTAACCAGTGGAAAACAGGAGCGCAGCCGGCAGCCCGGCAAATTCGGCCAGTTTCTGCTCAAGCTCATGATGCATAGCGGTGTGGCCCGTGACCAGGTGCGAGGCGCCGGCGCCGGCGCCAAAGCTTAGTGCACCTTCGTGGGCAGCCTGGGTCAGTGAGGGATGGCTGGCCAGGCCAAGATAATCGTTGCTGCAGAAGGACAGAAGTTCTGCGCCATCCACTCGCACCCGGACGCCCTGCGAACCTTCCAGAATGCGGCGGCGGCGCAGCAGGCCTTCCGCCTCCCTGAGCTTCAGTTCCTCGGCAAGAAATGAAAAAGGCATTCCCGCTTACGCGGCCATGGCGCGAATGCCGAGTCTCTCGAACAGCGCCTGGTCGGATTGCGTGTCAGGATTGCCGGTGGTGAGCAGTTTCTCGCCATAGAAGATTGAATTGGCGCCAGCCAGGAAACACAAGGCTTGCAGGCTGTCCGCCATTTCGCCGCGCCCAGCGGACAGGCGTACCAGGCTGGCTGGCATGGTGATGCGCGCAACCGCGACGGTGCGCACGAACTCCAGCGGATCCAGGCTTTCCGCGTTTTTCAGCGGCGTGCCTTCGACCTGCACCAGCATGTTGATCGGCACCGACTCCGGAACCGGGTCGAGGTTGGCCAATTGGGCGATGAGCGCGGCGCGCTGGGTACGCGACTCACCCATGCCGATAATGCCGCCGCTGCATACCTTGATACCGGCCTTGCGCACCCGGCCCAGAGTATCGAGGCGATCCTGGTAGGTATGGGTGGTGATGACCTGGCCGTAAAATTCCGGCGCAGTGTCCAGATTGTGGTTGTAATAATCCAGCCCCGCTTCCCTGAGCTGGGCAGCCTGCTCTTCCTTGAGCATGCCCAGCGTGACGCAGGTTTCGAGGCCCATTGCCTTCACGGCGCGGACCATTTCCAGCACTGGCAGCAAATCCTTCTGTTTCGGCCCGCGCCAGGCTGCGCCCATGCAGAAACGGGTAGCCCCGCTATCCTTGGCCCTGGCCGCCGCGCGGATCACTTCGCTCAGCTCCATCAGGGGCTCGCGCTCCACCGGCGTTTCGTGGTGCGCCGACTGGGAGCAATAGCCGCAATCCTCTGAACAGCCACCAGTCTTGATCGACAGCAAAGTGCTGACCTGCACCGCATTGGGATCAAAATGCTCGCGATGCACCGTCTGCGCCCGGAATACCAGATCGTTGAACGGCAAGGCAAACAATGCCTCGATTTCCGCCACCGTCCAGGGCGTCCTGGCTACCTGCTTCAGCTCCGCAATGTCATTCATGTGTGTTCACCTCGATTTCCATGTCCTGCCAGTTTTCCCGCTGCACCCGGAGCAGGTCGCGCAGCCCCAGAGGAATGATTACCAGGGCCAGAATTGCCCATACCGCCAGCAATCCGTGCCAGTTGCCAAACAAACCGTAAATCGGCTGGCCGAATACCACCATCGCGCCCGCCACCCCGTAGAAGCGATAACCGGCAATCCGGTTGTAATGCACCACCCTGGGATTGGGATGGTGCGCCACCGAAGCGTAGGCAAAAATCGATGCCGCAATCCAGATCATCAGCAGTGGCGGGATAACCGTCGCCACTATGCTGGCGAGGTTGAATATTCTGGCAGACAGGCGCTGGCTATTGGCGCTGATGAGTTTTTTTGATTCCATGCCGGGAGGTCAGGGGGTGTTAAAATTGTGCGCATCATTAGGGATTGCGTCTCACTTGTCAAATTTTCGCACCGCCATTCTGAACAGCTGCACAAATCTTGTGCACTCGATATTGCCCCAGGATTGCCTGCTATGTGGCGCGCCGAATGCCAGCGAAGGCTTGTGCACATCATGCCGCACCGCCCTGCCCTGGTTTGACCTCCCCCACTGCCCACGCTGCTCCCTGCCCACCCCAGGCGGCGAAGTTTGCGGTCACTGCCTGCGCCACCCGCCTTCCACAGACCGCACCATCGCGGCTTTCCGTTATGATTTCCCGCTCGACGCCCTGATCCAGGGATTGAAATATGGCCAGCAGCTGAACATCATCCTTCCGCTCGCTGCCGCACTGGCTCAACGCGCAGAAGCCGCTCCGCGCCCGGATCTGCTGATTGCCATGCCCTTGCACCCCTTGCGGCTGAGAGAACGCGGCTTCAATCAGGCACTGGAACTGGCCAAGGTAGTTGCACGACGCCTCGATATCCCGCTCCTGCCCAAAGGCGCGGAACGCATTCGCGCAACTGCACCGCAAGTTGGCCTGCCGTGGAAAGAGCGTGCCGGCAATCTGCGCAATGCTTTTGCCTGCACCGTGGATCTGACGGGAAAACACATCGCCATCCTGGATGATGTAATGACCACCGGCGCCAGTCTGAACGAACTGGGGCGGGCGCTGCGCCGGCAAGGAGCAAGGGAAATCAGCGCCTGGACCGTAGCGCGAACGCTGGAGAAATAGCGCCCGTCCCCTACTGATTACTGAGCCCAGAGAGGTGCTTCTTGAGCCGTGGAAGCGCGAAGACGCAAAGAAATCACGGAGGGAAAATTCAGCCTGTTTCCGAAGCGACTTTACTGTTTTCTTTGCGGTGATGTGCTGAGATTTTTAGGCTGAATATTTCACTGCACCTGTTTCAGGCGCTGTTCCGCAAAGGCCTGCAACTCGGGGCTCAGGCCGCCGCTGGCGCGCGCGCGGCGAAAGGCATCCGCAGCACGGGCATTCTGGCCATCGGCCTGGAAAGACATGCCCAGCCCCAGCAGCCACGGCCCAGAGGCGGGATTGGAGCGTAGCGCGCTCTGATAATGCTCAATCGCTTCCTTGTGGCGTTCGCTGCGTTGCAGCAGTGCGGCCATGAAACCGTGATACTCGGCGCCCTCGCCTGCAGGCGGATGACGCTGCAAGGTCGCCAGCGCGGCGGCGACGTCTCCCCGTTCCACCTGCAGCCGAGCCAATGTCATGGCGAACCCCGGCTGCCCGGGCTGGAGTTCCAGCCCCTGTTGCAACAGCTGCTCGGCACGATCAAGATGCCTGGTTTCCACCAGCAGCACCGCCAAAGCCTGCCTGGCCGCCGCATGGCGTGGATCGAGCTGCAGCGCCTGGCGCAGGCTTTCTTCCGCCTCGCCCATGCGCCCCTGTTGCAGGCTGGCATAGGCCTGGCGGTAGGCATTCTCGGCCCGCTGTTGCGGGTTGGGCTGCCTGATTTCCTTGTTGATCGCCCCGGGCGATGGGGTCGCCGCCTCGGCTGCGGGTGGTTTCTGGGCTGGGGCAGCAGGCTTGGGCGGGCTTTCTGCAGCAGATGGCGATACGGCTTCCGGCGGGGCCGGTTCTGCTGCGGCAGCATTCTTCTTGCTCAGGACCGGCAACTGGCTGAGTTCTCCCGCCAGTTGCAGCACCTGCGGCATGATTTCTGGCTGAGGCGATGCGGGTACTGGCCGAGTCCCTGCCGCCGGGGGCAAAGCAGGCACCACCACGGAACGCAAGGCCGGACGGAAAGCTTTTCCTTCATGGCCACCCGCAAACCAGTAAATACTCCCCGCCGCCGCAGCCACCAGCACAGCCAGCAACACCCAGCGGACGGCACCTGACCTGTCAGGGTGCCGCACCGCGCGTACCTGTGCTGCTGTTGCACCGCCATCGGCACGGCGCTGTTCCAGTTCCTGCAACATCTGATTGATTACGCTCATGCCGTTTCCCTCATCTCCATCCGGGCACCCGGTGCCACCAGCGGAGCTGCCGCGCAGCGGGGGTATCCATTACCGCCGCACGCACATGCCTGGCTCCCGCCTGCGCCCCCCCCTCGCCATAGGCCAGCAACAGCGCCTTGTGCGCCAGAATATTCACCAGTCGTGGCACCCCACCGCTGGCGCGACACAGCTGAAGTATGGCGCCACGGGTAAACAGCGGTCCGCCGCCATGGCCAGCCATGGCCAGCCGATGCGCGAGATACTGCTCCAGCTCGGCTCGACGCAGCGTCCCCAGCCGGTAATGGAAGGTGATGCGCTGCCGCAACTGGCGTACCGACTCCTGTTGCAACTTGTCGTCCAGCTCCGGCTGGCCGAACAGCACGATCTGCAGCAGCTTGCGTTTTTCCGTTTCCAGATTGGTGAGCAGACGCAGGGCTTCGAGTGTTTCCAATGGCATCGCCTGGACCTCATCCAGGCACAGCACCACGCGTCTGCCGCTGCGGGCAAAATTGAGCAGCCCCAGGGTCAACGTCTTGAGCAGATGATGCTGGTCTATCCCTGCATCCAGCGGAATGAGCAGATCCTCGGCCACGGCCAGCAGCAGGGTTCGTGGCTCAAGGTAAGGGTTAGGGATATAGGCAGTGACGAAATCGCGGCCCAGGCTGGCCATGAATTTACGGCACAACAGGGTTTTCCCCGTTCCCACTTCGCCGGTAATCTTGATGAAGCCCTCACCGGTACGTGCCGCAACCAGCAGGGTATTGAGCGCCTCCTGATAACTGCTGAAGGCAAAAAAGAAGCTGGTGTCAGGGGTGATACCGAAGGGTGGTTCGGTCAGGCCAAAATGTTCCAGGTACATGGCGACTGTCAGCCTTCAGCCATGGCGGACTGCCATTCGGCCATTTACGGCGCCGGCGGCGGTCGTTTTTCCGCCCCTGCGCCGAACACATCGGCCCGCCCGCCGTATGAGAAGCCACGATCCAGCTTCTGGATGCGCTGCTGGCTTTCCTGAACATCCTGCAGCCAGCCATCATCACCCTGGATGACGGTCGGTTTGATCAGGATGACCAGTTCCCGCTTCAGGGCACTCTGGTTGGTCTGGCGGAACAGGGAACCGACTACAGGCACATCGCCCACACCAGGGACCTGGGAACGTCCTTCGCTCATGAGCTGTTTCATCAGCCCGCCTATCGCCACCACCTGGCCGTCCTGGGCGCGAATGATGCTGTCGGTTTCGGACACATTACTGGAAGCCAGCGGCAGGTTGATCGTACCGGCAGCCCCCAGGTCCACCAGCTTGTTGACCGTACTGACCTTGCTCACGGAAGGATGGACATGCAGAGTGATGATATTGTTTTCATCAATCTGCGGCGTCACGTCCAGCGCAATGCCGGAGAAAAACGGCTGCAGGGTCACCGATGGCGTGCTGGTAGTAGCAGTGCCGGTGGTCGTGGTAGTAGTCACATTGGTAACGAAAAATTCGTCCACCCCCACTTTCAGCACTGCCTTCTGATTGTTCAGCGTGGCGATGCGCGGGCTGGACAGCACCTGCACATTACCCTGGGTCTGGAGGAATTCCAGCAGCGAGGCAAAATTCTGGTTGGCTACGGCAAAGCCGAAAACGCCCTGGGTAGCCGTCAGGAGGGGGTTGACATTGATGCCGTCGAGCGTGGTGGTAAGCGTCGGCGTACCGTTGGCATTGATGGTCGAAGTCGCCAGCTGAACGCCGGGATTGGTTCCCGAATTGGCCACGAAACCGTTGGATGAACGGCCGAGCGCAATGGAAGTCTTGGTGAAATTGGCAATGCCTGCCCAGTTGACGCCCGCCTGATAGCCATCATTCAGTTCGACCTCGAGAATCTTGGCTTCCAGCATGACCTGACGCTCAACCGAGAGCTGCGAGGCCTTGAGGAACACCGACACGTCGCGCTGCTCGTTGGGCATGGCACGCACCACCACCACGCCGGATTGGGGGTTGATCACCACGCTGCGCCCTCCTTCGCAACCCTCGACGCCGCGCCCGGCAACCGTTTCCACGCTGCGGGCGGCAGCCGAAGCACCGCCGGTCATGCCCGTCGTGGCAGTCGAAGCCCCCGAAGTACGGGTAGGCATGCGGCAGCCGATCACCGTGCGCACCGAATCCTCCAGATCCGCCCAGAAATCGTTGCGCGTGGCCGTGTAGATCGTGCTGCTTTCCTGAACAATGCCGGTCTGGCCGCTGGTGGTGGAAGTCGTGCCGGAAGTGCTGGTGGATGAAGGCGCGGTGCCGATCGAGCCGGAATGTACCCGGGTATCGGAACCGCCAAAGCGCCGGCCCACCAGATAATTGACCTTGAAGATGCGGGTCTGCATGGTCAACGGCTGGATATAGATCCGGGTACCGTCAATCTTGTATTCATAGCCGTACATTTCGCGAATCGCATCCAGCGCCTCGAACACCGTCACGTCCTTGAGGGTGACGGAAATGGCGCTGTTGATCTCAGGAGAAACCAGCATGCTGTAGCGGGTGCCGTTCACAATACCCATGAACACCTGGTTGGCAGGCGCATTGCTGACTACCAGATCAAAACGCTGTTCCAGCGGCTTGCCTTCGGCAGGCGGCATTTCCATCCGGAGCGGCGGCAACAGCGCCGCCCCTACTGCATCAGCCGGCGCGGATTTGGCCCGTCCCTGCCCGGCCTTCTCCAGTTCGGCATTGATCTGGTCAAAGGTTGTGCCGTGCTTTGCCGGCGTGGCCGAGCATCCGGCCAGAGCCAGGGCCAACAAACCTAAATAAGTGTTGCGCATCATGGTGCCTTTTGTTCAGTTTTGCGTTTCGATTTGGGTTTGGACAGATTTACAGGCTGAGCTTGGGGCGGCAGCGCCACGTGTTTCTCCACGTCCGGGAAAAGCCTGAGGGTTTGCTGCCCGTCCGGGCCGGACAACACCACCTCACCTTCGGCAATCCTGACCAGCTTTGCTTCCCCGAACAGCGCCCCTTCCGTCAGCAATTGTCCGCTGATTACCGCCGACCTGCGTCCAGGGGCGATCATCACCGACTGCAGCATGGGGCCGCTGGCCACTGCTGCAACTGCAGAACCCGCAAGCCCTGCCTCCGCTGGCGGGCGTGTAGGATCCGGCAGCGTTTCCGCAGTCAGCACTGCCGCCCCACCTCCCAGCACAAGGGCAAAAACACCCGTAATCAGACGCTTAGCCATGTTTTGTCCATACTCAGCGTATAAAGCGTAATCGTCAGGGTAACACGCGGATAGTCCTCGACCCGCATTTCCGCCTTGCCCCAGAACATCCGCCAGGGCAAATTTTCCAGGGTATCGAGATATTGGGTCAATTCGGCATAATTGCCGCTCACGGCAATTTCAACCCCATGTTTGTAAATGGCCGGGCCGGCCAGTTTGGGTTCCGCTTCCTTCTTTGCCTGCCCCGTGGCTCCGGGCTGCACCGGAGTATTTTCCGGCGTATCCAGCACCCCACTGACAGGCAGGGTTCTGAGCGACACCAGTTTCAAGCCGCGATTCTGCGTCAGCACATCTTCCAGCAGACGCGCCATCCTGCCCGGCGGCACCAGGCTGTGTTGCATCGCCTGCAAGGCGCTCTGGCTCTGTGCCAGTTTCTGCTCCAGCCCCGCCAGCCGCACGCGGGTAGGGGCATCGGGGTCAGGCAGGCCACCGCTAGAAATTGCCTGGATCTGGCCACGCAAGCCCTGTAGCTGCTCCTGCTGTGCAGCAACTTCCTGCGTTGCCTTCTTTTTTCTGGCCAGCAACGGGTCGATCCACAATGCGTTGAGCAGGCTGCCAAATATCACCAGCACCATGACAAAGATCAGTGCCCGCTCGCGCTGGTTGCGGGCATCGAGTTTTGCTGCCAGGCGTTGCCACTGCTGTTTCATTTGGCTGTCTCCACCACCGCGCCCAGCCGGAATTCAAGATAATTAGGCAGGGGAACCGGCTTGCCATCGGCAGCCGGGTCAACCTTGGGCTGTCGCATTTCCAGTGCCGCGAAGCTGCCGCCCTGAATCACCGCCTCCTGGTTCAGACGCTGGATATAAGCCGGCACCAGTTCGGGGCGCAAAGTGCGCCCACCGATAACCATGTCCCGGCCCGCCCCTCTGATGCTGAACTCCGTCAGCCACAGGCCGTTCACGCTCTGCCGCGCAAAAGCGCGCATATAGCTGGAATAGCCCTGGGTATTGCCCAGGCTGCCGCCCTGCAATACCTCCAGCACAGCCTCTTCCCCCTTCAATTGCAGCTCCAGCTCGTTGGCACGTTTCTCCAGCGCCTCATTCCTGGGGCGGGGCGCATATTCGGCAGTGACTTTCACCAGCCGTGCTTTTTCCTGCTCCAGTTGCGCGGCAAGCTCCCCGGCCTGCTTACTGACCATCTGCGTCTGGCGATGCTGGTAAACATACACGCCGGCCAATAACAGCAACAGGGCCAGCAATGCCTGAACCAGCATCAGCGCGGTAAAAAGCTCGCGCCGCTTGCGAAAGGCCGGATTGAAAAGATTGATCTGCTGGCTCATGGCGCAGCGTCCTCCGCGCGCAACGCCGCGCCCAGCGCCAGAAAGCACTGCTGCCGCTGCACAGCACCCACGCCCGGGACAGTGGAAAAATCGAATACTTCATCCAGATTCATGGTGGCAACCGGCACGTACAGATTGGTCGCCAGATAGGCTTCCAGATTCACTTCCGGGGGCAGGGGAGCAAGTATCAGGCGGTTCAGGGTAATAAAGCTGAACTGGCGCTCGAAGTGATCGAAAGAGCGTTGCAGTTCCAGGGTAATACGGTCGAAATGGCGCTGGCGCTGCTCGCTGTCGGCCTGGCTCAGCTGGGACAGGGGAATTTCGATATGGCGCGAGGAATAAAGCTCGCCGCCATAGGTAAAAGTCAGCAATCCGCCATCCTCGCCAAACGACAACAGCGCTAGGCCACGGCCCGGCTCTTCCAGCAGGGCGGCGATGTTGCGTTGCGCCAGTTCGGGCACATCAATCACGGAAACCGGCAGTTTCGCGGTAGTGAAAGCCTCCATGCGGCGGCGGATGATGTCATTGCGCGCCGCCACGACAAACAGGGAACGGGCACGGGATGGCGCATTCTTGTCGGCGGGGATATCCAGCACATCGATCGTGGCATCATCTACCGGGAAGTCCAGCATATCCTTCATGCGCCAGCGCACTGCCGTCTTGAGTTCTGCAACGGGAACATTGGGCGCCTCTACCACCAGCATCTGATATTCGCTGGAACTCAGTGCGAACGTACACTGGTAGCGGTTGAGATGAGCTTCCTTGCCCAGTTTCTCCAAGGCATGGCCATCCGCTGGGTCGGCCCGATGCACGGCACAGACGCTCACCAGCGGCCTGTTGTCGGTTACCCGGCGCACATGGGCCAGACACACCCCATCCGGAGTGAATTGCATGGCCATCCAGCCGGGCTGCAGTTTTTTTCTGGTAAAAAAGGGCATAAATTCGCCGATTAAATAATCGGCTTGAAGTTAAATGAATAAGTTGTTGTTGTCAATTGATTATTCATCCCTGATCAGTAATTTTCCCGGAGATAGATCGGCCCTTTTTTAAGGCTGCTGCCAAATATGCCAAATGTCGCACGGGCAACCGGGTCCCGGTTGTATTCGCTGCCGCACCACTTGCCACTCAGGTAAGTGCTGCTGGCCGAAGTCCCGCCCGTCAGGCCGCTGCAACTGGCCGGGCTTCCCGTGCTGCCGAGGTTGATCAGCACATCGGCGCTGCCTGCGGCAAGAGGTGCAGCAAGCGTAATGCTCCCGCTGCCGCCATTGAAAGTGCCCAAGGAAATGGCCGTGGCAGGCAAATTGGCCGCATTGACCGCCCCCTGATAATTCCCCAGGGCAATATTGGCCGTGGTCAGAAGCGTGCGGTCATCCGAGGTGTTTTTGACGAAAGCCTGCCCGTTCCAGTACTGCATTTCGAAAGGCAGGGTAAGGTCACGTTTTTCGGTTCCATAGGCATTGCCCACCCACAACCGACCAAAACGGATGTCGGTCGTGTTTCCCACCTTGGCATGATTGTTGGTTCCCGCCACGACATTCACGGTATCCAGATCATAGGCCGCCAGGAGGGCGCCATCACTATCCTGCGGAGCAATGCCGATTTCCATTGCCGGGAAAGGGCCCACGGGCGTATTGCCACGGTAAAACGAGAACGGCACGACGATGTCCGCCACACCCGCCGTGAAAGTGCCGGCGGTAGCTTGCCCCGGCGTGAGGCAGGGGTGCGCCGGCACCACCCCGCAGGGTGGGAACGGGGTACGGGTTGCACCGCTGTTGACGGCACCCATGCCAAGCGGGCCGCCGGTACCGGCTGTCACGGCAGCCATGGGATTGAGCTTGGCAAAGTTATTCGCGGCAGTAGCCGAATAATTGTAATTCTGCAACGTTGCACCACCCACGGCCTGGGCCGTCAGGGTAAACAGCGCATTCAGTGGCTCCCCGACATAACTAAAGGTAGTGGGGCACCCTGCCGGCTGTACCGCAGGCGGATTAGGGCACAGATCGGCACGGTTGGTGACTGCACCCGCAGACAGCGCAAATTTGGCCGCATAGAAGCGTCCGACATCGCCGCTGGTCGTACCGGTCACGTCTCCCGCACCGAGGTAATTGCTGTCCGCAACGCTGGGCGTAAGCGTGATGATACCGACCTCGTCCCAGCTGAAAGTCGTCCCGGTGGCCACGCCATTGGTGAAAGTACCGAATGCGGCATTATTGGTCAGCGTCGGATTGTGCGTCAGCCCCAGGCCGGTCTTCAGGGTGGAAGTCAGCTTCACGCCCTCGGCGGTACTTTCCCGGCCATAGCTATAGGCCGTGCTGCCGGTCGAAGTCACGGCCGTGACGGTGACGGAAAAGGCTTCGCCTGCCTTGACGAATTTTGCACCACCGGCATCCGCAGCCGCCGGGTTGGCCAGATTCGGAGCAGCCGTCTGTTCAATGGCGGACAGCACAAATCCGGCCGGCTTGACCACGAATCCGCCATTGCCACCCGCGCCACCGCCACTGCCGGTCAGGGTTGCGCCATTCACCACCTTGCTGGCATGCAGCCGGAGCTCGCCCACATCGCTATATACCATGGTAAAGGGTGCAGCGCCGTTGGCATCGAAGGTCATGTTGACGGCGGTATAGCTGCTCACGCTGCCGCTATTGTTGCGCGCAATGGTGGTGGCGCCGCTGCCGCCATTGACGCTCATCAGGTTGGCGCCGTAGCAGCTTGACGGGTCAAGACATTCATAGGCCAGATTCACCGAATTGGCCCCTTGCAGCGCGGCCTCACAGGCTTTGGTGGTGGTATCGGTGCGCACCGCCACCAGGTACAGGTTACCCGAGCTCGTTCCGGCGGTCTGGGTGGGAATCACCTGATTGAATGGCGATACGCCGGTGGTGGAAAAAATGAAACCGGTGTTGATGAAATTCATGCTGCACGTTTCTGTCGCGCCGATGAAACAGCGCGTTGCGACGGTCGGAACCGGGGTGGTCGAGGAAGCGCCCAGCGTGACCGTGCCGGCCGTGGTTTTGCTCAGTTGGGCAGTGGTGTGGCCACCGGAGAAGGTAATGGTGTTTCCGCCCACCCAGCCAGTCGGCGAAAGCGTTGTCGTCACGCTGCCGCTATACTCCGAGGTGCAGTTGGCATTGGCACAGGCCCGCACCACTACCGGTTCCGGCGTACAGGTAAGCCCCTCGCCATCGTGCTCGATGCGGATATGGTTAAGCATCGGGGGGCAGGCGTGGGTCGTAGCAAAAATTGTGGCCACTTCCGCCGGGCTGAGCACATTCCGGTATACCAGCACTTCATCCATGAAACCGATGAAACGATAGCCGGTATTCTGCAGCCAGCCGCCCACCTGCAAGGTCGAGCCCACCACGGCATTGGCCAGATTGGGGCTGCCCATGCGCTGGCTGAGGGTCTGGAGGGTACCGTCAATATAGAGCTGGTTGGAAGTCACGCTGCCGTTGGTGAATACGGCTGCCACATGGTGCCAGCCATTGGCGAGGCCCGCCGAGGAAATGCCGTAAATATCGCCATTGTTGGTGGTGAAGCCAAAGGATCCACTCGCCAGCAGCAGACCATGCTGACTCCAGCCGATAGGCATGACGTTTTCGGTGCCATCCCAGTACATCCAGAAGGCGACGCTGCTCTTGCTACCGGCTGTCGTGGCAACGGGCAAGCCGGAAAGGGTAAAGGCGCCACCATTGGCAGCCGGTCCCGGCAAGGTCGCGTAACCACAGGTACCGGGACTGCCGGAAAGTGCCGGGCTGGTCAGGGTCGGCGTGGGCAAGGGGCTGCTGCTCGCCAGCGCGGAACCGTTGAATGGTCCGCCGGCATAGCCGGCCGTATCCTTGACCTCGCCCGAAGAGCCATTCCAGCTCGCTTCGTCGAGGTGATATTCCGCCACCTTGGTAGCCGTAGCGATGCTGCCGGTATCGCTCGCGGTGTTGTTGGCCAGATTGTTGTCCGTCACCGTTCCCGTAACCGTTGCGGTATTGGTGATCGTACCCGTGGCACTCAGGGCAACAGAGCCTGTCAGCGTCAGGGCCGGTGCGCTGGCGCCGCTGACCAGGGTACCAACCCAGTTGCAGGTGACAACCTGCCCGGCCACGCTGCAGCTCCATCCGGTGCCGGAAGATGAAAAGAAGCTCAACCCCGCAGGCAGGGTATCGACAATCTGCAGCGAGCCTGCCAGGGTGCCCGGCCCGTTGTTGGTAACGGTAAGCGTATACGGCACGTTCTCACCCGGCACCAGCGCACTGCCGCGCGTCATGGCCAGTGACAGGTCGGCGGTAGGCAGCCCGGCTCCGACGCAGACGTCATCCACATGCCAGTAGTCCAGGTCGTAGCCACTGCCGGCCAGCTGGCGGAAGCGCAGGCGGAAGCCATCGTGCTTGGCATCGGCAGGCAGCGGGAAACTGGCATTGTAGATGGTGCTGGTCGTGCTGCCGTTGGCCAGGTATGTTGCCAGCTGCGTCCAGGTACCCGCGCTGTTGTAATATTCGGCGACCAGATTCTCCCCCGCATCCGGCGCCCGGTTGGTGGTACCGCCCCCGCTCTTGACCCAGTAGGTGATATTCCCGCCCACACCGCGCATGTCGGTACGCAGGGTGGACGCCACGACATAGCCCCAGCGCATGTCCAGTTCGTGGCTGGCCGAATTGTAATCGGTGGTGCCCAGCCGGGCATCCCCGATGCTGGTACCACCCGGGAAGCCTTCCGCCGTGATGCTCCAGCGCCCCAGGCCGCCCTCGAAATTGTCGCAGAATGCCCCGATATAACTGCTCGATGGCGCCTCGGTGATGACCACGTTATCCATGTGCCAGTAGTCATAGCCCACCACCCCGGGCGCTCCTCCGCTACCCGTCTGGCCGCTGCCCCCAGGCTGATAAAAGCGCAGCTTGAACCCGGCATGAAGCGCGTCGGGTGGCAGCTGGATGGTCGGAGTAAAGATTTCGCCATCGCACAGGGCCGCCGAAGGGCTGGACGGATATTGCGCCAGGGTTTTCCAGGTGCTATCGCTGGCATAGTACTGCACCAGGTAATTCTCACCCGTTGCCTCGGGGCATTCGCTGAACGAATCGTGCCCGCGCCGAATCCAGAAGTTGAGCAGAGCGGCAGGGCGCCCCGCCAAATTAACGCTCGGGCTGTCGACTGACACGATATTCCAGCGGGTGAACATGGAACGCGTGTTGGTGGCATGTGGCACGGCGTAATTGTTGAAAGGCGGGATATCCCGGTCGATACCGGCACAGCCCGTATTGCCGGCAGTCCCCGTGCAATTGGCTGCATTTGCCGGCGTTACCGTCCAGCCATTGCTGACCGACCCCGCGTTTGAACGCTCGAAGTCATCGCAAAAAATTGCACTGGGCACCGTCGAACAATAATTTGGCACCAAGGTATAGGACTGGCCCGAAAAATTGCCGTTACCAAGTCCGGCGCCGCCCAACGGCAGCCCGCTGGACACGATCGTATCGTTATCGACCAGGTCGAGCCTCAGCGTCCCGGCCGTGCCCGTCCCCGTATTCGCCGTAACCGTCCAGGTCGTCCCGCTGCCCGTCACCGAGGTGATGCTGGCACCGCTCACCCCACCGGCCTGCGCCAGCGCGAAATCCGCGGCATCCACCCCGGTCACCGCATAATCAAAAACCACGCTCCAGGTTACCGAGGTATTGGCCGCGCTCGGATCAAAGCTGGTGCGGTTGATGGACACAACCGATGGCGGCATGGCAACCACGATAACAGCACTTGCCATGGTGTAGGTCGCACTTGCCCCACTGCTACAACCGTTATCGTCATACGCGACAAAGTACGCATTATAGGTGCCGGGCGCGACAGGCGCCGTGATATCAAACGTTTCGCTATTGGTACCAGAACTATCATGGTTGGGGTGATCGACACAGGTCACCGCGCCTGGCGCAGTGGTGGCAATCCGCCAGCCGGTTGATCGCCAATTGTTGCCGGTCCCGGTATTATTGGTGGTGACTGTCACGACTGCAGCGATTGTGCTACCGGGCCCTACCGTCACGCTGGCGCCCCCGTCGAGGGTCGCCGAGTTGATCACACGGTTGGCATGAGCTTCGCCAGACAGCGCCAGACACCCCAGCATGACCAGCGCAAAAATGGCTTGCAAACCACGTCCGAATATCCGGCTTAATCCGGCAAGCCCCGGTTTCACGAATTTCACAACGGATTCAGCCATCATCGTTCTCCCTGCCCACGCCGGCAGCAAGCATTTTGCCCGCCACTGTTTTCAGAACTCGACAAACGCATTGACCTGCCTTTCGGTATAGCTGATGCTGCCGACCGCCCCCCCGTTTGTCGCGGTGGAACCGAGCCAGTAAATAATCTTGGCATCCGTGCCTTCGGTGTAGGTCTTGGAATCGCAGGTCACCGACACGGAAAATCCATCCAGGGCCAGCACGGTGGGGCTGACGGGACATGCCGCCGTGGATTTGATCCTGTCCAGCGCCCACTGAACCCCACCCTTGGCCGCCCAATAAGCGCGCGAGCCCTGCAAATCCTGGGTCGAGGTAAGGTGCTGTGAAGTCGACATGGTGAGCATGAACGCGCCCAGCGCCGCCAGGATCACCAGCAGGAAAATCGCGGAAACCAGCGCAAACCCCCGCTGCAATCCGGGCCGTGAAAAGTGGTGGATGGCGCTCATGGCGTATTGTCCACGTGAATCTGGTGGTAAAGGTTCACCGTCTCGCCGGACTGGCTGATACCGAGGGAAATCGACACGATGCCGAAGCGGCTCAGTCCGGTACTCGTGCCGGGCGGCTCGTACTTGAGGCTGCAAACCGTTACGCCCTGAGCCAGCCGGGCGGCTGCCGCCACCGGGGCCATGGCCGCGCAGTCCGCTGGCAGCCCCCAGGCAGCGGTCAGCTTGTGCGCGTAGCGGTAAAGCACCCCTCCATCGCAGCGATAGGCCACCACATGCTCGCTTGAAGGAATCACCTGGAAGCGGTTGGCAAACGATTCGCTGGGCAGCTGTTTGCGATTGAAAGGCACCGCTGCTCCCGCCCCGACAAAGGTGATGGCAGTAGTATTGGCCGTCCCGCCCGGCTCGGCCAGGCTGGCGACCTGAATGGCATTGCTGCCACTGTAGGCGTTGCCGCTGGCGCTTCCGTCGTTGTAAACCACCACCACATCCCCGGCCACGATGCGGTCTGCGGCAGGCAGCAGGCTGCTGTTTGGCCAGAGCATGTCGAACTTGTCGTCCACGGCGGTGAAATCCAGGATATCGCCGCCGGCAGCCTCGGCTGCGGCACGGTAGCGCCCGCCGATGCGGGTGGGAATGAATTCGATACACAGATTCGAACCATCGCCTGGGTTACGCACGCTGTTGGGCAACGCCAGATGGATGTCGCGCGCCATGCGCCGCACCGCGGTGTCGGCGATATCGGTCAGTTCGGCGCGGCGCGCGGCGTCAAAATAGCTGTCCACCGGGCTTTTGATGAAGACCGCCACGATTCCGGCCAGGATGCCGGTGATCACGATCACCATGACCGCCTCGACCAGGGTAAAGCCGTGCATACGGGAAGGGGACATAAGTTTGCGCATGTCAGTAATTGGCCCGGTAGCCGAACAGCTGAACAGATTCCCCGCCGCCAGTCACGGTGACGGTGATTTTCTTCATGGCAGCGCCACTGATGGTCACATCCGCCAGGCTGATCGTGGCGGAATAAGCCGCCAGATCCGGAATCGTGGAAGCGCCCAGAGTGTCATTGCCCAGGATGGTCTGGCCATCATAGTCGGCGATGTCATCATAGAGAGTACGAGACCCCTCGCGCGACACCGTACAGGTGGGCGGCGTAAGATCGGGATCGCAATAGTCCTTGGCCAGCACCTCATCCAGAATCGCCTCACCCATGGCAACCGCCTGCTTGCGTATCATCGGATCGGCGCTGGATTTCACGGTCACGTTCATTACCGACAGAATACCCGCTATGCCTACGCTCACGATCACGATAAAAATGACCAGTTCGATCAGGGAAATGCCGGATTGGCGGAAGCTAGTAGACATAGCCGGTCACCGCATCCACTGTGATGAGGGCGTTGTCGGGAATGGCAACCGTGACATTGGCGGCCTGATCCGTGTTTCCCAAAGCATAAAAAGCAAAGCTGCCCACCGAGGGAACCAGCCCAGTTCCGCCGCGCGGCGTGGCTGGCAAAGCCAGCGGCGTGGTTGCCGCGCAATTGGTCGAATCCGCCGCGCTCACCATGGTCATGGTTACGCCTGTTGCATTCAGGGTTACGCACACCGTGCGCCGCTGGGCGATCGCCGATTTCTGCGCATAGCGCAGCAGGGACAGGGTTTCATCATGAAAGCCGCGTGCCTCGAATACCGTCTGGTCGGCAAAGCGCGGCAAGGCCGCTACGGCCAGCACACCGACAATGACCAGGATCACCACCAGCTCGACCAGGGTGAACCCTCCTTCCGAAGGTAAACCACCCTCCACCCCCGGCACCGGGCAGGATTGATGCTCCAGGCAATCTACGTGATACCTCATAAGCTGTCGGCCATCGCTTTGCATTTTCACCCCGGGCAAGCACAGTTTTTCAACACATCCGTCAAATAATCGTCACCAGGAGAAAACGCTTTGTCTGTACGCATAAGAAACAAAGGGGCAGAAATGCCCCTTTGTTTCAAGCAAGAGGGGCCAACCCCCATTTATTGCTCATTCAACACTTAGTTACCAGCACCAATTGCGGTGTAATCTGCCGTCCAGAAAGTAGCACAGCCAGCCGCCTTGCCTTTGCGCAAGGTGCAGGTAGCCGAGGTGCCATTGGTTGCGACCGCAGTATCCGCCACCAGATAATAGGCAGTCGTGCTGCAAGCAGTGCCGATGGCAAGCGTGGGGTTCAGCAATGCACCAACATCCGAACACTTCGCCACTTGTGCGCACTTGTTAGCCGTCACCACATTATTTTTCACCGAGCAGCCGCCGTAGTTGATCGCAGCCGCTGAAGCGAGTCCACCCGCAACACCTTTCGCAGCGGCATCTTCCGCGTCATCCTTCAAATCTACGAATTTCGGCAACGCAGTCGCAGCGAGAATGCCCAGAATCACGATTACCACTACCAGTTCGATCAGGGTAAAACCTGTTTGTTTCTTGCTTGTATTCATGACTGCTCCTTGAATATATGAAATTGGAAAATCTGTAAAAAAATCAGCAACCCGTCGTAGTGACCTGAATTACCGGCGCAGCTGCTGCTGTCGCAGCGGTATAGGACACACTGCATGTCGCCAGAGTCGTGGCTCCGTTCACTTCAATCAGGATGGGGTTTCCCGCAACAATTGTCAGGTTGTCATAATTGGCATCAAGTTGCGCTGCCATAATAATCCCCGCTGCAGTAGCGGCCGGGTAACGATTCACGATATTGACTGCCTGGCCATCCATAGTCACCTGAGGCGCGGCATTACCGCAGGTTCCGGCAGCAACCAGCCCTCGTCCCAGATCCAGTTCGCAGCGCGCCTTGCCTAACGCAGAGGCAGAGCGGATCGCACCATAGATACCCTGCGCCTTGGCAATACGCGCATCCTGCTGCGCATTGATGAAGCGCGGCAACGCCGTCGCGGCAAGAATGCCCAGAATCAGGATCACGACAATCAGCTCAATCAGGGTAAAACCGGCTTGCTGGTATTTCATTTCATCATTTCCTTGGATTGTTGCTATTCACGAATTATATCGGCAATACTTGCCGTTACTAAAGCCTTACTCAGGACATTACCGCGAAAAAACACTAGAACCAGCGGTATTTTTCCACCAGTACGATTTCCGCCCCCACTACGCTCTCCGGCCCGGTTGGCGACACCAGGTCCTTCAATAGATTTACCCGCAGACGCAAGCCCAACTCCCCGCTGCGGGCCGCCACAAAATATTGCTCATCCTTGACGCGATAGAGCAATTCATGGCGCGCCGCGTCAAAACCCCAAGCCCCCGGAGGCAGATCCGGCCACGTCAGCACACTGCTTATTCCAAGATATCCAGGCGGCGGCGCGGCCAGCCACTCGACCGGGTTCTTACCGGCCAGGCCGGGAAGCTCGGCTTCCTTCCCATGCATCAGCATCTCCGCCACCTTGTAGCGCAGCCCCGAACGCATGTTCATGACCGTCATTTCGACCGTGGTTTTTTCAGCCAAAGCCTGGTAGTACGTCAGACGATCAAGCAATATAAATGCCAGGAGGCTCAGCACCACGCTGGCCACAGCAAATTCCAGCATAGAGGAGCCGGTTTGCCGCCCCCTCACTTGTGCAGCGCCGCCTTGCCCAGATCCCAGATCGGCAGGAACACACCCAGGGCCAGGATCAGGACCAGCACGCCCAGGCCAACGATCAGGATGGGTTCGATCTTGGCAGAGAGGTTGTCTACTTCATATGCCACCTCGCGCTCATACATTTCGGCAATTTCCTGCATCAGGTCGTCCAGCTCACCAGTTTCCTCCCCCACCGCAATCATCTGCAGCACGACCGGGGTGAACACGCCGGACGCCACGGCTGTGCGCAGGATGCTGTCGCCCCGCTCCACGCCTTCGCGGATAGCATCGATTTTTTTTGCGATGAAGTCATTGTCCACCACCTGCGCCACCACACCCAGTCCCTGCACGATGGGCACCCCGCTGCGGCTGGTGAGGGCATAGCTGCGGGCAAAGCGGGCCAGGGTGGCTTTTTCGATGATGCTGCCCACCACTGGCAGACGCAACTTGGTCTTGTCCCACTGATAGCGCCCCACCGGGGTGGCGATATAAAGGCGGAAGCCATAAATCGCACCGGCCAGGATCATGAGCATCACGGGCCAGTACTGCACGGTAAAGTCCGAAGTGGCGATCAGGAGTTTGGTCATGGCCGGCAATTCGGCGTTGAAACCCTTGTACACCTTGGCAAAAGCAGGAATCACGAACAGGTTGATGATCGCTATCGCCACCACCATCGCGATAATCACGAAAGTGGGGTAACGCATTGCCGACTTGATCTTGTCCTTGGTCGACTTCTCGAATTCCAGGTAATAGAACAGACGCAGGAAAATTTCCTCCAGCATACCGGTCGCTTCCCCCACTCGCACCATGCTGACATAGAACGGGTTGAACACATCGGGGTGACGGCGCATGGCGGCAGAGAGCTCGCGCCCGCTGTCCAGGCTTTCGCGCATGTCCTGCAGCACTTTTTTCATCGAATGGTTATGCGTTGACTCCTGCAGGCCGGCCAGAGAACGCATGATCGGCACGCCGGCCTTGAGCAGGGTATACATCTGGCGCGAGAACAGCATGACGTCGATGGCAGAAATCTTTTGCTGCTGTAAACGCTCCAGCAGCCCTTCCCCCTCCTTCGCCGGCCCCTTGGCGGACAGGCTGATTTCCACCGGGGTTATGCCGTTGTTGAAGAGCATATCCGCCACCGCCGCGCTATCAGGGCCTTCCTGGATGCCCTCGATCAGGTCGCCACGGGCGTTGCGGGCTTTATAGGCAAAGAATGGCATTCAAATCGTCCACTTATCCATGATCACGCGCCAGGTAAGGCTGCGAAAAAATATTTACATGTTGCAGGATTTCAACCAGCCGCTGTGCTGCAACAAATGCCCGATTCAGTATTGCCACCTGTATTTCGCTGTCTTCCGGATAATCATGGGCAAAAGCGTTGCGGATTTCGCGCATTTCCAGCCACTCGTCGGCAGAAGGTAGTGCCCCGATTTTTTCCAGTCGATCCAGCTTGTCCAGATAAGCGGGAAAATCACCTGGCTCCCGGGTTAATTCCAGTATCGCAGGAAACAGCTTGGCACCCATGGTGTCCTGCAGTTTCGCAAAACGTGTAGTAAATTGATCCAGAACCGCTATGGCTTCGTCGTCAAGCCGGCGTAATTCATCAGGGGTTAGCGGCAGTTCTGCCCTGAAGTATTCCATGGCCCACAACATTCGGCGCACGTGAGTCTCACATTGGGCAAGCAACGCCACAAATAGCGTGCTCACAAATGAACCCCATCACGACGCGCCAATGCATATATAGGAAGCTCCTCGCCACCTTTACGGCGTATGACCACATCGATTCTGCGATCACCAATTCGCCGTTTGAGTCGCGCCAGGAAAGCGAAACGTGCGGCGACCAACTGTTCAGCCGTTTCAATCTGGGGTTGCACATAAAGATCGATATCCCCACCCCGTTCGTTATCATCAACGCGGGATCCGAACAACCAGACATCCGTTCCCGGGCCGAAATAATGTTCTGTTTCCTGTTTGATTGCCTCAATCTGTTCTGCCGTCAAACGCATGCCTTCAATCCTCGAACTGATTGCTGATCCGCATCGCTTCCGCCACCGTGGTCCGCCCCTTGATGACTTCGCCCACTGCCTGGCTGCGCAGGGTCTTTCCAGCCATCTGCTGCCGCGCTATTTTCATGAAATGCTGTGGGTCGTGATGATTGGCGGCCTCGACCATTTCGAAGTTCATTTCCAGCATCTCATAGATGCCCATGCGGCCTTGGTAACCGGTGCCGTTGCAGTTGGTGCAGCCGCGACCATGCTTGTACTGGTGCTGATCCACGGCATCCTTGAGTTCAAGGCGCATCCATTCGTGTTCATAAGGCTTGAGAGCATACGATTCGGCGCAACTTTCGCATACCAGGCGCACCAGGCGCTGGGCCAGCACCACCTGCAGCGAGGTTGCCACCATGAAGCGCGGCACGCCCATGTCGATGAGGCGGATCGGGGTGCTGATGGCATCGTTGGTGTGCAGGGTGGACAGCACCATGTGGCCGGTCATTGCCGCCCGCAGGCCGATTTGCGCGGTTTCCTGGTCGCGTATCTCACCCACCAGGATGATGTCCGGATCCTGACGCAAAGTGGAACGCAGCACACGGGCGAAGGACAGGTCGATCTTCTCGTTGACCTGCACCTGGTTGATGCCGGAAAGACGGTATTCCACCGGGTCTTCCACGGTGAGGATCTTGGACTCGATCGAGTTCAGTTCCGCCAGGGCGGAATACAGGGTAGTGGTCTTGCCGGAGCCGGTCGGCCCGGTCACCAGCACCATGCCATTGGGGCGATGAAGAATCTTGCGGAATTTTTCCAGCATCTCCGGCGGCATGCCCAGCTTGTCGAGCGTCAGAATGCCGCCACTCTGGTTGAGCAGACGCATGACCACCGATTCGCCATGCTGGGTGGGCATGGAAGAGATACGCACGTCGATCGACTGCCCGCGCACCTTGATGTTGAAACGGCCATCCTGGGGCAGGCGCTTCTCGGAAATATCAAGGCCGGACATCAGCTTGAGACGCAGCACCAGCGCCGCCGCGATCTTGTTGTCGGCTTCCGTCTGCAGGTGCAGCACGCCGTCGATGCGGAAACGGATCTGTAGTTTGGCTTCCTGCGGTTCGATGTGGATATCCGAGGCACGTACCTGGGTAGCATCCTCGAACATGGTCTGCAGCAGCTTGACCACCGGGGCTTCTTCCAGGTTGGTGGTCGCGCCCAGCCCGCCGAAATCCACCACGGTATCGCCCAGTTCTTCTTCCAGCGCCTGGGCCAGACCACTGATCTGATCGGTACGACGATAAACGCGGTCGATGGTTTGCAGCAACTGGCTTTCCGCCACGGCAGCAAGGTCAATATCGCGCTTGAGCAGACGCGCCAGCTCGTCAAAGGCGAACAGGTCGGAAGGGTCGGCCATGCCGACCAGCAGCGCGGCCCCGCGATCTTCCAGTACCAGCGCGCGAAAGCGGCGTGCCTGAGTTTCCGGCAGCCGGTTGACCATCTCGGTGTCAACGTTGTAAAACTTGAGATTGATAAAGGGAATCTGCAACTGGCGCGCAATCGCCTCGGCAATCCCTTCCTCAGTCACAAAACCGTTTTCGACGAAAATCCGGCCCAGCTTGCGCCCGCTGCTTTTCTGTTCGGCCAGGGATTGCATCAGTTGCGCTTCCGTCAGCAGCTTCTGCTGGATCAGCACCTCGCCCAGCCGGATTTTTTCAGGTTTGGCCATCGTCGCCCCGGTTTCTCATGTCATTTGTCATAAGTAAAACACATCTTATTGATAGTGTTAAATTAACGTTTTTCCAACCGGGACACAAGAAATTGTTTGCAATCGTACTTTTCGAGCCGGAAATCCCGCCCAACACCGGCAATATCATCCGTCTCTGCGCCAATACCGGCACCGCCCTGCATCTGGTGGAACCACTCGGATTCACGCTGGAAGACAAACAGCTGCAACGTGCCGGGCTGGATTATCACGAATATGCCACGCTCAAGGTTCATCCGGACTGGACGGCATGCAAGGCACACTTTTCCGGGAGCCGGCTGTTCGCAGCCACTACCAAGGGTGCGACACGTCACACCGAAGTGCACTTTCAGGCAGGGGATGTCTTGGTTTTCGGTCCGGAAAGCCGGGGGCTGCCACCTGAAATCCTGGCAGATTTTGCGCCGGAGCAGCGCATACGCCTGCCAATGCAACCTGAAAGCCGCAGCCTGAATTTATCCAATGCCGCGGCGGTAATGATTTATGAAGCGTGGCGGCAAAACGGTTTCGAGGGTGGCATTTAGCGTTCGAATTCCGCGCTGGGAACACGATTGAGCAACCCCTCTACCGCCGTGCGTGGAGCCAGCCCCTGATATAGCACCTGATATACGGCCTGAGTGATGGGCATATCCACCTGCTGTTCCCGAGCCAGTTCTGCCGCCTCGCGAGCCGTGTTGACACCCTCCGCCACATGGCCAAGATCACGCAGAATGGCTTCGAGAGACTTCCCCTGCGCGAGTTGCAGGCCGACCTGACGGTTGCGGGAAAGGTCGCCGGTACAGGTCAGGATCAGGTCGCCCATGCCAGTCAGCCCCATAAAAGTTTCCTGGCGCCCGCCCAGCGTGAGTCCCAGACGGGTGATTTCCGCCAGCCCACGGGTAATCAGTGCAGCGCGTGCATTATGGCCAAAGCCCATGCCATCGGAGATGCCTGCGGCAATGGCGAGAACATTTTTTACTGCTCCGCCCAGTTCCACACCCATCACATCATTGCTGGCATAGATGCGCAAACGGCTGCTGTGCAAGGACAGCGCAGTCTGGCGGGCGAACTCCTCGTCGCGGGAAGCAAGCGTCAGGGCCGTGGGCAGCCCCAACGCGACTTCACGGGCAAAACTGGGCCCGGACAGCACACCGCACGGCGTAGACGCCAGAAGCTCCCCGGCCACCACTTCATGCGGCAATTTTCGACTGCCCGCCTCGAATCCCTTGCATGCCCACACCACTGGCAATCCGGGCGCCAGGCGCGCCAGTTCCCTGAGCAGAGGCCGCAACGCACCGCTGGGTACAACGGCCAGCGCCAGGGAGGCGTCAGCCAGAACGGATGCGAGGTCGGATGCAAAATCCAGCGTATCGGGCAGCGGCACTTCGGGCAAGTAGCGCGAGTTGGCGCGGGTCGAGGTCATTTCCGCCACCTGGACGGGATTCCGTGCCCACAGGCTTACCTTATGGTAGCCAGCAAGACTGGCCGCCAGCGCCGTGCCCCAGGCTCCTGCTCCAAGTACGGCGATGTTCATGAGCCCCACACCTGGGAAGTCCGCACAAACCCCATGACACCATCCGGGTGACGCACCTTGATCCAGCCGCTGCCGGCGTACTCCACCAGTTCCAGAACCACGCCGCGTTCTGCCTGGAATGCCAATACCCTGCCATCCGGCGCCTGATACACGTCAGCAAGCGGCGCACTGACCAGCACCATGCGCTTGTCGCTGAGGTTCTTTTTCTCCACCCAGGACAGGTCGCCAGCGGCATCGCGCACCTTGGCGAAGGCTTCCAGGTTGACGATCACTTCAACAGGGTAATAACGGCTGGCAAGATACAGTTTCTTGCCATGAAGGGAAGGGGCGTCATACATCACGACACGATCCGACGCAATGGAACGGTATTCCAGCGCCGATGCAGAAAAAGGAAATACAGCGGCCAGCAGTACTATGGCAATGCGCCAGCCGCCCATTTCCTGCCCGGCTTAATGCGTTGTCGCAGGCTGTTCGGCTGCCTGCGTCTGTCTCTGCTGCTGATAGATGCCCTCAAAGTTCATCGGCTGCAATACGACAGGCGGGAAACCGGCACGCACCACCATGTCCGAAATCACTTCACGCACATAGGGATAGAGAATATTGGGGCAGGCAACACCAAGCAGCGGCTCGATCTCCGCCTGGGGGACGCCCTGAATACGGAAAATACCTGCTTGTGCAGCTTCCACCAGGAATGCGGTTTTCTCGCCTTCCAGCTTGGAAGTCACCGTCACCGTCAGCACTGACTCAAACACGCCTTCGCCCAATTGCTCGGCCCGGGTATGGACTTCCACGCTGATCGCCGGCGCGCCCTGCTCAAGGAAAATCTGCGGGGAATTGGGGGTTTCGAGGGAAAGATCCTTCACATAGATCTTTTCGATGCCAAACACGGACTGCTTTTGTTCTTCGCTCATTATGAAAATCTCTGAAAAAGGGGGATTGTAACGCGAAGCGCCGGAAAAATGGCACTCAATGCCGCAGCAACCAGCTCCTCAGATTGGCGGCATCCATGGCCCCGGCGATGCGATCCACCTCGGCGCCATTTCTGAACAAAGCCAGGGTGGGGATGCTGCGAATCGCGAACTGCTGCGCCAATCCCTGCTCCGCTTCGGTATTCACCTTGACGAAGCGGAAACGGGCGCCAAGTTCGGCGGCAAGCTGGGCGAACACCGGCGCCATCATTTTGCACGGCCCGCACCAGGGCGCCCAGAAATCGACCACGACGGGCATGTCGTTCCTAGCAATAAAGCGGGAAAAATTCGCCGCACCCAGTTCCAGCGGTTTGCCGTCGAGCAGTAAAGCGCCACATTTACCGCATTTCGGGTTCTGGCCCAGGCGCTCATCCGGCACGCGGTTGATGGCCTGGCAATCAGGGCAAACGACATTCATCCGGCACCTCCTGCTATTGGGCCAGCAAGGGCTCCAGCTTGCCTTCCATGTCGAGCGCGGACATGTCGTCGAAGCCGCCAACATGGAAGTCGTCGATATAAATTTGCGGCACGGTACGCCGGCCGGTGCGTTCCATCATCTCTTCCTTGCGGCCTGGTTCGAGGTCGATGCGGATCTTGTTGATTTCGGTTACGCCTTTCTTGTTCAGCAACTTTTCTGCCATGGTGCAGTAGGGGCACACACCGGTGCAATACATCGTTACATTTGCCATTTCACTTTCCTTTTTGCTATCACTTGTGCTCGACGGGCATATTGGCCTGCTGCCACGCCAGCATGCCGCCGCTCAGATTGTAAACCTGCTCGAAGCCGTTTTTGCGCAACACGCTGCAACCATGCCCGGAACGTGCACCGCTGCGGCAAATGGCAATAATGGGCTTGTCCTTGAATTTCTCCAGTTCATGCATGCGGCCAGACAACTGGCGCAACGGGATATGCCGGGCATGGGGGATATGCCCACCGGCCCACTCCTGATCTTCGCGCACGTCCAGCACCAGCGCGTCATGGTGGTTGATAAGCTGGGTCGCTTCCAGGGTGCCGACTTCCTTGATGCCGGAAATACGGCGGTTGATCATGGGCCAGAACAGCATCATGCCGCTGACAAAGACCAGGGCCACCAGGCCCAGGTTGTTCTGAATGAATTGCACTTTCAAAAACTCCTTTCTTAGTTATCAGTGATCAGTAAAAACCGGGGCGACAACTGATCACTGAACACTGAACTTCTTGTACATCACCGCATAATACAGCACCGGAATCACCACCAGCGTCAGCAAGGTGGAGACCAGTATGCCAAAAATCAAGGACAGTGCCAGGCCGTTGAAAATCGGGTCGTCCAGAATGAACAGCGCCCCCAGCATGGCCGCCAGCCCGGTCAGCACGATCGGCTTGGCACGGGTGGCGGCGGAATTGATCACTGCCTCCTGAAACGCCATGCCTTCCGCCACCTGCATGTTGATGAAATCCACCAGCAGGATTGAATTACGCACGATAATGCCGGCCAGGGCGATCATCCCGATCATGCTGGTGGCGGTGAACTGCGCACCGAACAGCGCATGACCTGGCATCACGCCGATGATGGTGAGCGGAATCGGCGCCATGATGATGAGCGGCACCAGGTAGGAGCGGAACTGCGCCACCACCAGCAAGTAGATCAGCACCAGTCCGACGGCATAGGCGATACCCATGTCACGGAAGGTTTCATAGGTCACCTGCCATTCACCGTCCCATTTCACGGCATAGCCGGCATAAGGGTCATCCGGCTGGCGGATGAAATAATCCCCCAGCGAGCCCCCTTCCCACAGCTTCATGCCGTTGGTCAGCGCCCGGATGGAGAACATGCCATACAGCGGGCTGTCCAGTTTGCCCGCCATATCGCCGAAGACATACACCACGGGCAGCAGGTCCTTGTGGTAAATGGTTTTCTCAGCAATACCGGGCGACACCTCCACCAGTTCGGAAAGCGGCACCAGGGCGCCGTCGCGGGCACGCACGGTCAGCTTGAGCAGTTCGTCGAGATTGTTCCGCCGCTCCGGCGCCAGGGTAACGCGCACCGGAATCTCGTATTTGGCCTCGCCAGTATGAACCGGGGTCACATCTTCGCCTGACAGACCCATTTTCATCACCGCCACGATATCCTTCTGCGCCACCCCCATCAGCGCCGCCTTGCCCTGCAGCACGCGCAGCACGAACTTGCGCGACACTTCCTCCACGCTATCGTCGATGCCAATGATATCCGGGGTACGCGCGAATTCCATGCCCACCTTCTTCGCCACCCGCATCTGGCCCTCGTAATCCGGGCCATAGATTTCCGCAACGATGGGTGACATCACGGGCGGACCGGGCGGAACTTCAACCACTTTGACGTTGGCCTCGTATTTCTCGGTAATTTTCTCAATCGGCAGCCGCACCGCCTGGGCCACTTCATGGCTCTTGCGCTTGCGTTCGTGCTTGTCCACCAGGTTGACCTGGATATCGCCCAGCTCGGGGCTGGCACGCAGGAAATACTGTCGCACCAGGCCATTGAAATTGATCGGCGCGGCAGTGCCCACATAGGCTTCGTAATCCGTCACTTCCGGCACCGTCGCCAGGTAGGTGCCAATCTCGCGCATGACGCGGGCAGTCTGCTCCAGCGGGGTGCCAACCGGCATGTCCACCACCACCTGGAACTCGGATTTGTTGTCGAACGGCAGCATTTTCAGCACCACCAGCTTGACCACCGCCAGCGACAGGGCGAACACGATCATGCCCAGCACCGCCAGCCATAATTTACGCCGCGCGCTCCGCCCCTGCTCACGGTTTAGGAAGGGCTCCAGCCGCCGCCGGAAAAAACGGGAAAGCCGGGATTCGGTGCCAAGCTCGCTGTGGCTCGGCGCATCATGCTTGTGGCCAAGCAGCTTCAGCGCCAGCCAGGGCGTAATGACGAAGGCGATGGCGAGGGAAATCACCATGCCAATGCTGGCGTTGATCGGAATCGGGCTCATGTACGGCCCCATCAGGCCGGACACAAAAGCCATCGGCAACAAGGCGGCAATCACGGTAAAAGTCGCCAGGATGGTCGGGCCACCCACTTCGTCCACGGCCTCGGGGATCACTTCCGACAAAGGCTTGCCGGGCTCCAGCTCGCGGCGGCGGTGAATATTTTCCACCACTACGATCGCGTCATCGACCAGAATGCCAATGGAAAAAATCAGGGCGAACAGCGACACCCGGTTGAGGGTAAAACCCCACGCCCAGGAAGCGAACAACGTCGCAGCCAGGGTCAGCATTACCGCTACCCCGACGATCACCGCCTCGCGCCGCCCCAATGCGAACAGTACCAGCAGGACCACGAAAGCCGTGGCGAAAATCAGTTTGCCGATCAGTTTCATCGCCTTGTCGTTGGCGGTCACGCCGTAATTGCGCGTGACGCTGGCCTCCACCCCTTCGGGGATCACGCTGCCATGCAGTTGCTGCACGCGCTGGATCACGCGATTGGCCACATCCACCGCGTTCTCACCGGGTTTTTTCGAAATCGCCAGGGTGACTGCGGGGAACTCCCCCTGCCGGGCAATGCCCTGCTGCTTTGCCGCCGGCCCCGTGCCAAGCCAGACATAGCGCCCGGGCTGATCCGGCCCGTCGACGACCTGAGCCACATCGGTCATGAACACCGGCTTGCCATCCTGCACGCCGACCATCAGCTTCTTCACATCCGCCGCGCTGGACAGGAAAGTGCCGGTCTGCACCAGGATTTCCTGATTGTTCGACACCAGATTGCCGGAAGGCTGGGAAGCGTTGCTCACCTGCAGCGCATCGCGGATATCCTGGGCAGAAACCTGGTGCGACTTCATGCGCTCTGCATCCATCACCACCCGCACCACGTGTTTCGGACCACCGATAGTGAACACCTCACGTGTTCCCTTGATGCGTTTCAGCTCGATTTCGGCAGCATGCGCCACCTGCTCCAGCTCATACGCGCCGCGCTGCGGGTCTTCCGTCCACAGGGTAACCGCAACGATGGGCACATCGTCGATACCGATCGGCTTGATGACCGGATCAAGCACGCCCAGATTGGGCGACACCCAGTCGCGCCGCGACTGCACCGTATCGTACAGACGCACCAGCGCCTGGATACGATCCTCGCCCACCTTGTACTGCACGGTGAGAATCGCCATGCCGGGGCGGGACACGGAAAAAATATGTTCGACACCGGATATCTGCGACAACACCTGCTCGGCCGGTGTGGCGACGAGATTTTCCACGTCCTTGGCCGATGCCCCCGGGAAGGGGATGAATACATTAGCCATGGTGACATTGATCTGCGGCTCTTCCTCGCGCGGCGTCACCAGCACCGCGAACAGGCCGAGCAGAAAGGCGATGAGCGCAATCAGCGGCGTCATCTGCGACGTCAGGAAAGTGCCGGCAACGCGCCCGGAAATACCCATTTTTTGGGGTAAGGGATGAGGGGTGAGGGGCGAGGTGTCGGGTGCCGTCACATTTTCCCCCTCATTCCTCACTTCTCACTCCTCACCGCCTTCAGCGCCATGCCCGCCTTGACCGGTTCGGTGGAGACGATTTCACCCGGCGCCAGGCCGGCCAGCACTTCCACCTCGTTCGGGCCAACCGGCTCGCCCAGACGAATCTGGCGAAAATGGATGCGCCCCTGCGGATCAACCGCATAAACCGCTGTCACCTCGCTGCGGAATACCACGGCTGACGCGGGAATAAGCAGTTTCTGCGCACGACCGATGGTGAAATGCACGCGCGCGAACATGCCGGGGTAAATGCCAGAAAGACTTTCCGGCAAATCGACACGGGCGCGGGTGGTATGGGTGCGGGCATCGGCAACCGGCTGAATGGTGATACCCTTTGCCGCCACCCATTTCTTCACTTCGGGAAACTCCACCTGGGCCCGCGGGGTCTGGCTGACTTCCGCCAGCCGGTACTGGGGAATGCTCGCCACCACGCGCAAGCCTTTGGGGTCGAAACCGGTCATCAGCGGCTTGCCGGGGCTGGCCATTTCGCCCAGCTCGACATGACGGGCCGATACCACTCCGGCATAGGGTGCCACGACGGTAGCAAAGCTTTTCGTCGCCGAGGCCTGCCCCGCACCAGCCAGTGCAGCCTTGAGCTGGGCTTCGGCGGCCCGATAATCAGCCTGCGACTTGTCCACCGCCGCCTGGCTGACGAATTTTTGTGCCAGCAGCTGCTTGCTGCGTTCAAAGGCAAGGCGGGCATTCTGCAGATTGGCCTGCGCCTGCGCCACCTGGGCCTCGCTGCCGGCTACCGACTGACGCACTTCGCTTTCGTCGATGCGCACCAGTACCTGGCCCTTTTTCACCACATCGCCGACATCGAATGCCACTTCGACCACCCGCCCGGCGATCTGGGCCGAAACCGTGGCCTGGTTCACCGCTTCCACTACGGCTTCTGCGGCATAAGTCTGATCCACCTCGCGGGACTGAACCGGGGCGGTGGCAAAAGGAAGCGCGGCCTGGGCTGGCAGCGCAAACAGCGACGCGCACAGAAATACGAGGGCAAGGTTCGGCACAGCGAAATCTCCGCGTGAAGGCAATGGCTACAAGATAATGTCAGCCACCCCTATTTACAAGCACAACAACCGGCTTACTTGGCGAAACCGCAGAAAACGTCGCGCATCATGCTGATTAGCTGGAGGGTACGGGTATCGCCGACACGGTAATACACCCGGTTGGCATCCTTGCGCGTGCGCAGTACGCCCTTGTCGCGCAGGATGGCCAGATGCTGGGAAATATTACTTTGCGAGGTACCTACATTTTCCACAATTTCCTGCACGCTGATCTCGCGGTCGCCCAGCACGCACAGGATTTTCAGCCGCAAGGGGTGAGACATGGCCTTCATCGCCCGGGACGCCTGCTCAATGTGCTCGTCCTTGTCGATCAACTCGACCTGATCAAAATTCAACATGGGGAAAAATCACCGCCTCAACTACGATATAATTTGACGCTATTTTAGAATAAGTTTAATGCGTACATTATTAAAACATAATAAAATAATACATCAATTATGATGACAAATGAAAAATAAAGTCCCTGTTATGACGGTTACACCTGTTTTACTCATGATTCTGGACGGATTCGGCCACCGCGAGGCGGGCCCCGACAATGCCGTCGCCCTTGCCAGCAAGCCCAACTGGGACAGACTCTGGGACACCTGCCCTCACACCACTATCCATGCTTCGGAAGCTGCGGTCGGACTGCCTGCCGACCAGATGGGCAACTCAGAAGTCGGCCACCTCAATATCGGCGCGGGCCGGGTGATCTACCAGGAAATTTCGCGCATCAACATGGCCATCAAGAGCGGCTCCTTCTTCACCAACCATGAACTCACCGCCGCAGTTGAGGCAATGAAGACAAACAGCGGCGCGCTGCATATTTTCGGCCTGCTCTCGGATGGCGGTGTGCACAGCCACGAAAGCCACATCCACGCCATGCTGGAAATGGGCGTTCGTCATGGCATCAGTGAGATTTATGTTCATGCCTTTCTGGATGGGCGCGACACTCCACCCAAAAACGCGGAAATCTACCTCCAGCGCCTGCAGGACAAAATCGACGAACTCGGTGCCGGCAAAATCGCCACGATCGTCGGCCGTTATTACGCCATGGACCGCGATCACCGCTGGCTGAGGGTCAAGGCCGCCTATGACCTGCTCACCCAGGGCAAGGCTGAATACCAGGCCGCCAGCGCCATCGAAGGCTTGCGCAACGCCTACGCGCGCGAGGAAAGCGATGAATTCGTCAAGGCCACAGTGATTGGAGCCCCGGTCAGGATGAAGGATGGCGATGGGGTGGTGTTCATGAACTTCCGCTCCGACCGCGCACGCGAACTGACCCGGCCGTTCATCGAACCCGATTTCGCTGAATTCGAACGTGAATACACGCCCAAACTCAGCGTCTATTGCACTCTTACCGGCTACAGCGCGGATTTCCACGTCCCGGTCGCTTTCCCGCCGGAAAGGATCCGGAACGGCTTTGGCGAATATCTGTCCCATCTGGGACTGAGGCAGCTGCGTATCGCGGAAACGGAAAAATACGCTCACGTAACCTTCTTTTTCAATGGCGGAGAGGAAACCTGCTATCCGGGCGAAGATCGCATCCTGGTGCCTTCACCGGACGTGCCGACCTATGATCTCAAGCCCGAAATGAGCGCCTACGAGGTGACCGACAAGCTGGTGGAAGCCATCCGCAGCCGCCAGTACGATGCCATCATCTGCAACTTCGCCAACCCCGACATGGTAGGCCACACCGGCAACCTGCAAGCTGCCATCAAGGCGATCGAAACCATTGATGCATGCATTGGCAGAATCGTCCCGGCGATGCAGGAAACCGGCGGCGAAGTGCTGATCACGGCTGATCACGGCAATGCCGAAAAGATGTTCGACGAGGGCACGCAGGACTCCCACACCGCGCATACGCTCAACCTGGTGCCTTTCCTCTACATTGGCCGCCCCGCCACGGTTGCAGAAACCGGCGCGCTGGAGGATATCGCACCGACGCTGCTGAAAATGATGGGGCTGGAAAAACCGCGGGAGATGAAGGGACACCCGCTGATCGAGTTCGAGTGAATACCGGATTTTTTCGCCCCAGAACCGTAATTCCACTTCTTGCCAGCATACTTGTGCTGGCCTGCCTGCCTCTTTCGTCCCCTGCCGCGCCCAAGCCCGAACTGCAGGAACTGCGCGGCCGCATCGAGGCGCTGCAAAAAGAACTCGACAGCAAGGAAGACGCCCGCGCAGATGCCACCGATGGACTCAAAACCTCCGAACGCGCCATCAGCGACATCAACCACAAACTACGCAACCTCGCCACACAGCAGCAGGAGGCCGGCTCCACGCTGAACAATCTGGAACAGCAGAAAGCAAACCTGCATAAGCGCATCAGCATTGAACAGGTATTACTGGGCAAACTGCTCTTCCAGCAATACCGCTCCGGTCAGCAGGACCAGTTCAAGATCCTGCTCAACCAGGAAAACCCCAACCAGGCTGCACGCCAGCTGCGCTACTACACCTATCTGGCCGGTGCCCGCAATGAAATGCTGGAGAAATTGCGCGGCAACCTGGCCAAACTGCAACAGCTGTCCCATGCCACCGAAGCCAAACAGGCGGAGTTGAATCAGATCCGTGCCGAGCAGGACCGGCAGAAACAGCAACTGCTGGCACAACAACAGGCCAAAAAGAAACTGGTAGCACAACTGGCCCAGCAAATCGGGCGGCAACGCAGTGAACTCGGCCAGTTGCAGCGCAACGAAAAACGCCTGACACAGCTCATCGAACGCCTGGCCAAACAACAGCAGGCTCGCAAGAAACCGGAACACCAGCCCCAGGCTCGCGCGCCGGCCCAGCCAGCAGCGCCGGAACCCGCCCCGCCTCCCCTCGACACCGGGCGGCCACAGTCAAAAGGCAAACTGCCACTGCCGGTACGCGGCGAACTGGTGGGCCGCTTCGGCGCTCCGCGACAGGACAGCGGCGCACCGTGGCGGGGGCTGTTCATCCGTACCGCCGCCGGACAGGAAGTCCACAGCGTTGCCGCCGGGCGGGTGGTATTCGCCGACTGGCTGCGCGGTTTCGGCAACCTGATCATTGTCGATCACGGCAGCGGCTACATGAGCCTGTATGGCAACAATGAATCGTTGTTCAAACAGGTCGGGGAAAACATTCGCAGCGGCGAGGTCATCGCCAGCACCGGGAACAGCGGCGGCAATCCGGAAACCGGTTTATACTTCGAGCTTCGTTACCAGAGCAGGCCGCTCGACCCCCTGACCTGGTGCAAAACAGGCTAACCATCATTCAAGCAAGGAAGTGGAGAAAGACATGCACGGCAAACTGCAAAAATTCGGTCTGATCGCCCTGGGCGCGGTGCTCGGCGTGATGCTGAGCCTGAATTACTCCGCCGTGGCCGAGAAAAAAACGGAAACACCCCTGCCGGTTGAAGAACTGCGCGCTTTCGCGGAAATTTTCGGCAAGATCAAAACCGATTATGTCGAACCGGTGGAAGACAAAAAACTCATCAACGAAGCCATCAATGGCATGCTCTCGGGCCTCGATCCGCATTCCGCCTATCTCGACGCCGAGGGATTCAAGGATTTACAGGTCGGCACCCAGGGTGAATTCGGCGGACTGGGTATCGAGGTCGGCATGGAAGATGGCTTCGTCAAGGTGGTTTCCCCCATCGAAGATACGCCCGCATTCCACGCCGGGCTGAAAAGCGGCGACCTGATCATCAAGCTGGACGACACGCCGGTCAAGGGCATGACGCTTAGCGACGCAGTCAAGCGCATGCGCGGCAAGCCCAACACCCAGATTACCCTGACCGTGATGCGCAAGGGCGAGAACAAGCCGCTGACCTTCACCCTGACCCGCGCCATCATCAAGATCAAGAGCGTGAAATCCAAGTTGCTCGAATCGGGCTACGGCTATGTGCGCGTCACCCAGTTCCAGGAGCACACCGGCGAAAACCTGGCCAAGGCACTGGAAGAGCTTTACAAGCAGAACAAGGACGCGCTCAAAGGCCTGGTGCTGGATCTGCGCAACGACCCAGGCGGCCTGCTCAACGGCGCAGTGGGTGTCTCCGCAGCATTCCTGCCGGAAAACGCCCTGGTAGTCTATACCGAAGGCCGCACCGAAGATGCCAAGATGAAGCTCACCGCCAGCAAGGAAAATTACCTGCGCGGCGCCAAGGAAAACGACTATCTCAAAAATCTGCCCGCCGGCGTAAAGGATGTACCGATGGTGGTGCTGATCAATGGCGGCTCGGCTTCCGCCTCGGAAATCGTCGCCGGTGCCTTGCAGGATCACAAGCGCGCCATCATCATCGGCACCCAGTCCTTCGGCAAAGGCTCGGTGCAAACCGTCCTGCCGCTGGGCAACGGCACCGCGATCAAGCTCACCACCGCGCGCTACTTCACTCCCAACGGCCGCTCCATCCAGGCCAAGGGCATCACGCCCGACATCGTGGTGGAAGAGGCCACGGTCAATGGCGTGGAAAAGGACGCTGCTTTCAACCTGCGCGAAGCCGACCTGGAACGCCATCTGGTCAATGGCCAGGAAAGCAAGCCTGAACAGGCGCCGCTCAAGCTGAATGCGCCCAAAAAGGACGCTCCGGCCAAAGGCAAGGGGGAAAGCAAGGAGGATGGCAAGTCCAGCGAACGTGACGTGGTATCGAAAAACGACTACCAGCTGAACCAGGCGGTGAACCTGCTCAAGGGACTGCAGATTCTGAAAAACCGGTAACCCTAACCCCTCCCCTGAGAAGGGGAGGGTCGGGGAGGGGTTAGGACGCCAGGAAACACACATGGACGACAATCAACTCCTGCGCTACAGCCGCCACATCCTGCTGCCCCAGCTTGGTGTCGAAGGACAGGAAAAATTACTCGCTGCCCATGCCCTGATCATCGGCGCCGGGGGGCTGGGCTCCCCAGCCGCGCTGTATCTGGCCGCTGCCGGTGTGGGCCGCATCACCATCTGTGACGGCGACAGTGTGGACCTCACCAATCTGCAGCGCCAGATTGCCCATTTCACCCATTCCCTCGGCAGCAACAAGGCCCTCTCGGCACAGCGCACCCTGGCAGCCATCAATCCCGAAATCCGGGTAACGGCAATCCCGCAGCGCATCGAGGGCGAAGAACTGGCGCACCTGGTCTCCCAATCCGATGTCGTGCTGGATGCCTGCGACAACTTCGCCACCCGCCATGCCGTCAACCGCGCCTGCGTCAGACATCGCAAGCCGCTGGTTTCCGGCGCCGCGATTCGTTTCGATGGCCAGATCACGGTATTCGACCTGCGCCAGCCGGACAGCCCCTGTTATCACTGCCTGTTTCCGGAAAGCGCCCAGGACGAGGGCGAACGCTGCGCCGTAATGGGCGTGTTCGCGCCGCTGGTAGGCATCATTGGCGCGGCGCAGGCGGCAGAAGCGCTCAAGATTCTGGCCAGCATCGGCCAGCCGCTGCTGGGCCGTCTGCAACTGCTCGACGGCCTCTCCATGGAGTGGCGCCAGATCAGGCTGAAGAAAGACCCCGCCTGCCCGGTATGCGGCCCTGGAAACGCGTCAACCCAGTAGTATTTTTTTCTGGGTGTCGAGGAATTCCATCGGCTCGCGCTTGAAACCGCTCTTGGCAAACTGCTGCCAGCGCCCGACGATAAAGCTCATGATCAGATTGGCATGGGCCGCCGGATCGGCCGTTACGCCCAGGCCGCCCTGGCTGGCAGCAATGCGCAGGGATTGCTTGATGCTGGCTTCAAGCCGGTCTTGAACCTGGTTGATGCGCGTCTGCAAACGCTCGTTTTCGTTCACCAGCGCATCGCCGGTCAGCACCCGCGTCATGCCGGGATTTTTCTGCGCAAAACCGAGCAGCAGGGAAAGCATGGCCTCCAGCTGCCGGGCGCCGTTCTGTTCCTCGCTGGTAACCTTGTTGATGATGCCGAACAGGCTCTGTTCGATGAACTCGATCAGCCCCTCGAACATTTGCGCCTTGCTGGCGAAATGACGATAGAGCGCAGCTTCCGACACTTCCAGCCGGGCTGCCAGCGCTGCGGTGGTGATTTTCTCGCCCTGTGGATGCTGCAGCATTTCCGCCAGCACTTGCAGGATTTGCAGCTTGCGTTCACCCGGTTTGCTTGCCATTCCTAACCTCCTTTTTCAATTTTTGCTGCACCCGCGACAGCTCTCGTACCGAACGCAGGCTTAGATCCACGCCAGCCACCCGCTTCGATGCCGAACCAACCAGCACCGTTTTCATGCCCAGGCGTTTCGCGGTTCTGAGGTTGCCCAGCGAATCCTCCACCATCACGCAGCGTTGCGGCAACAGGCGCCAGCAACGAAACAGCCGGTAAAAACCCTGCGGGTCTGGTTTGGGGCGATAACCCGCGCCCTCAATGGAAAACACGCCGGCAAACAGGTCATCGATCCGCAGCAGGCGCAGCACCGCCCCGGCATAGAAAGCAGGTGCATTGGTATAAACGATCTTGTTGCCACGCAAGCGCTGCAAGGCGCTTCTCAGCCCGCGTTCGCGCAGCACCATGCGTTCCAGGGCCGGAAACTGGTGGGTATGCCAGAGGAAATGGTCGGGATCCGTGCCATGATGCCGCATCAACCCCTGCAGGGTCGCTCCGTAGCGCTGCCAGTAGTGATCGCGCAAACGATTCGCCGCCACTTCGTCCAGAGCCAGATGATCCTGCAGGTACCGGGTCATGGCATGGTTAAGGTGCGGGAAGACATGCGGGGAAGCGTTGTGCAGGGTGTTGTCGAGATCGAACACCCAGGTTGGCTCACGCCTTGAAATCTTCATGTATTGGAGCGAATCAGCGTCCCCACGCCCTCGTCGGTAAGAATTTCCAGCAGCAGCGCGTGCTCCACCCGTCCGTCGATGATATGGCTGGTCTTGACCCCATTCTTCACTGCTTCCAGCGCCATGGAAATTTTCGGGATCATGCCACCGGAGATGGTGCCATCCTCGATCAGGCCATCCACCTGGGCAGCAGTCAGGCCGGTGAGAAGCTTGCCATCCTTGTCCAGCACGCCGGTGGTATTGGTCATCAGAATCAATTTTTCGGCCTTGAGCGTTTCCGCCAGCTTGCCGGCCACCAGATCGGCGTTGATGTTGAAGGCCTCGCCCAGGTCACCGACACCAATCGGAGCAATCACCGGGATGAAGTCCTGGGTGTCGAGCAGGGTCACCAGCGCCGGATCGATGTGGCTCACCTCGCCCACCAGACCGATGTCGATCAGTTCGTCGCCGTCACCCTTGGATTTGACCAGCAGTTTTTTCGCCCGGATCATGCCGCCATCGGTGCCGGTCAGACCCACCGCCTTGCCACCGTACTGGTTGATGAGATTGACGATTTCCTTGTTGACCTGGCCGCCCAGCACCATCTCGACGATATCCATGGTCTCCTCGTCGGTCACGCGCATGCCCTGGATGAACTCGCCCTGCTTGCCCACGCGCTTGAGCAGATCATTGATCTGCGGTCCGCCGCCGTGGACCACTACCGGATTGAGGCCGACCAGCTTGAGCAGCACCACATCCTTGGCGAAGCCGTGCTTGAGATGCTCCTCCGTCATGGCATTGCCGCCATACTTGATGACGATGGTCTTGTCCTGGAAACGGCGGATATAGGGCAGTGCCTCGGAAAGGATGGCAGCTTTTTCCTTGGCGGAAGCGGGGGAAAGCGACATGGGAAGGCCTTTGTGTAAATGGATCCGGGCGCTATTTTCCCTCACCCGGCCCTATTGCCGCAAGCGCTCCCGGCGAAGTGAGCGCAAACAAAAAGCGGCATCCCGCATGACCGGGATGCCGCTGTTGTGCGATCAGGCAGAATTACTGGATCGACAGCTTCTTGGCGGAACTGGCCGCCTTCTTCGGCAATGCCAGCTCCAGCACGCCATCGGCGTACTTGGCCTGGGCCTTGGCTTCATCGACATCCTGGGCCAGGGTAAAACTACGTGCCACCTTGCCGTAATAACGCTCGGAACGCAGCACTTTCTCGCCCTGCTTTTCCTCCTTCTCTTTTTTCACTTCGGCGCTGATCGAAACCTGGTTGCCTTCAATGGTGACATGAATGTCCTCCTTCTTCACACCGGGAATGTCGGCGTGAACGGTGTAGGCGCCGTCATTTTCTTTCACATCCATCTTGATCTGCATCTGGGGCTGCCCCTCGAAGGCCATCGGGCGCACCAGGAAGCCCTTGAACAGATCGTCAATATCACCAAACGGGTCCACGCGGGTCAGGTTGAAGGGATCGTAACGGGTAATACCAGCCATGATTCATCTCCTTGATTTAGCGAGTTTGCGAACAGCGGTTTTTGAACCGCATATTGCCAATATAAGGAAAATCACTCTACTTTCAAGGCCCCGGCGAAACGCCTGGGGAAGCACAACTCAGCCTTCGTATACCACCTGTCCCTCCACCAGGGTGTATTTCACCCGGCCGGCCAGTTCGATATTCTGGAAAGGTGTGTTCTTGCCGCTGCTTTTGAGCGTGCGCGGAGTGATTTGCCAGAATTCGTCGGGGTTAAAAATGCACAGGTCGGCGCTGAGCCCCGGCGCCAGTTCCCCCTTGTTGCGCGCCAGGATGCGCGCGGGTTCGGTGGTGATGCGGGCGAGGGCTTGCGGCAGGGGGATGTCCATTTCGCGCGCCCATTTCAGCGTCAGCGGCAGCAGCAGTTCCAGGCCGGTCGCGCCTGGCTCGGCCTCGGCGAAGGGCAGCAATTTGGCATCGTCGTCCACTGGCGCATGGTCGGAACACATGGCATCAACAGTCCCATCCTTGAGGCCCTCGCGCAGGGCATCACGGTCGCGCTGGCTGCGCAGGGGGGGGATGAGGTGGCAATTGGAATCGAAATAGCCGATATCCATTTCACTGAGGTGGGCATGATGCGCGCTGATGTCGCAGGTCAGCGCCAGGCCGCGGGATTTGGCTTCACGCACCATGTCCACGCCCTCGCGCGTGGACAGCCGGCACAGGTGTACCTTGGCACCGGTTTCCTGCATCAGCAGGAGAATGCGCGACAGCGCAATGGTTTCCGCACATGCCGGGATCCCTGCCAGGCCGAGCCGGGCGGCCACTTCACCGTCATGGGCGACGCCATCCCTGGCGAGGAAGGAGTCCTGGGGACGCAGCCACACGGTAAAGCCAAAGGTCGAGGCATACTGCATGGCACGCAGCAGGACATTGCTGTCCGTCAGGGGTGCATCGGCCTGTGAAAAAGCCACACACCCGGCATCGTGAAGTTCGGCCATTTCGGTCAGGCGCTGGCCTTCGAGCTTCTGGGTCAGGGCGCCAAGAGGGAAAACACGGGCCTGATGCAGGTTTTTGGCACGGTGGCGCAGCATTTCCACCAGCCCCGGCTCGTCCAGCGGCGGGTCGGTGTCGGGCGGACATGCCAGGCTGGTTACCCCGCCCGCCACCGCAGCCGCCATTTCTGATTCCAGCGTCGCCATGTATTCGAAGCCGGGCTCGCGCAGGCGCGCCGAGAGGTCGATCAGGCCGGGGCACACTACCAGGCCGCTGGCATCGATCACGCGGTTGGGGTGAAAGCCTTCCGGCGCATCCCCCAGCGCGACTACCTTGCCAGCAGCGATATACATGTCGCGCTGCGCATCGATATTGTTTTTTGGGTCAATCAGGCGACCGTTCTTGATATGGATTTTCATAACCGTTCCTAATTCCCCGCCAGAATGCTCATCACCGCCATGCGCACCGCGATACCGAAAGTCACCTGGGGCAGGATCACTGACTGTTTGCCGTCAGCCACGTCGGAGTCGATTTCCACCCCACGGTTCATCGGGCCGGGATGCATCACAATCGCATCGGGCCGGGCCAGCGCCAGCTTGTCCTGGGTCAGGCCGTAGGACTTGAAGTATTCCTGCGCCGAGGGCAGCAGGGCGCCACGCATGCGTTCGTTCTGCAGGCGCAGCATGATCACCACGTCGACATCCTTGAGGCCCTGCTTCATGTCGTGATAGACCTGCACCCCCATGCGCTCGACCTGGGTCGGCAACAGGGTCTTGGGGGCAATCACCCGCACTTCCGGCACGCCCAGGGTGGTGAGGGCATGAATCTGCGAACGCGCCACGCGCGAATGCAGCACGTCACCGACAATGGCTACGCGCAGATTGTGAAACTCTTTCTTGTAATGGCGAATGGTGTACATGTCGAGCAGGCCCTGGGTGGGGTGGGCATGACGACCGTCACCGGCATTGATGACGTGAATATGTGGCGCGACGTGGCGCGCGATGAAATGGGCCGCGCCGGACTGGGCATGGCGCACGATGAACATGTCGGCCTGCATTGCCGCCAGGTTGTCCACCGTGTCCAGCACGGTTTCACCCTTGGATTGCGAGGAAGCGCTGATATTGAGATTGAACACGTCGGCGGAAAGGCGCTTGGCGGCAATCTCGAAGGTGGTGCGGGTGCGCGTGCTGGGCTCGAAGAACAGGTTGAAGATGGCCTTGCCGCGCAGCAGCGGCACTTTCTTCACATCCCGCTCCGACACCCCGACAAAGGATTCTGCCGTATCGAGGATATGGCGCAGCATCCCCGCACCCAGACCTTCTATCGATAACAGATGCTGCAGCTCACCGTTGGGGTTGAGCTGCGGGTTGTTACTCAGAAATGCCATGGGCGTGCTCCGTCAAGTTTTCTCATGCAGGCTGAGGCTCAGCTCCCCCCGCCCGTCGCGGTTGAGCTGGATGTTCTGGTGCGCTTCCAGCGTCATGGCGGCGCCCGTGACCTGGGGGGCAATCGGCAATTCGCGTCCGCCACGGTCAACCAGCACCGCCAGGGTAATGCTGGCCGGGCGGCCATAGTCGAACAGCTCGTTCATCGCAGCGCGCACGCTACGTCCGGTGTAAAGCACATCGTCCACCAGGATGATGTCGCGCCCTTCCACCTCGAAAGGGATGTCAGAAGGTTCGATATTGGGATGCAGCCCCGCCTGGCCGAAATCGTCGCGGTAAAAGGAAACGTCCAGTGTTCCCATGGGCATGCCCTGGCCCAGCAGGGGGTGAAGTTTTTCCGCCAGCCAGGCGCCACCGGTATGGATTCCCACCAGCGCACTGCGTTCGGTCACATAGGGCTTGAGCCGTTGCGCCATCTCCCGGACCAGCGCCCCGGCATCAGGTAGTTGCATGTTTTTCATCCAGATAAGTTTGCAATATCAGTTGTGCGGCGACCTGATCCAGCATCGCCTTCTGCCTGCGACCGCCAATTCCCATCTCGCGCAATCCCTGGCTGGCCGCCGCTGAAGTCAGGCGTTCATCCACCAGCGCGACCGGCAGGTTGAAACGGCCCTCCAGCTGGCGGGAGAATTTGCGGCAACGCAGCGTCATTTCATGTTCCGTGCCGTCAAGGTGGCGCGGCAAGCCCACGACCAGGACGCCAGGCTGCCATTCCGCAATCAGCGCAGCAATGGCGCCAAATTTCTGATCGTTGCTCTCGCCATGTATGGATTCCAGCGGATGGGCCACGCCGATGCTTATATCGCCCACTGCCACACCGATGCGTTTGAGGCCGAAATCGAAGGCAAGCACGGTTGTCAGGTGAGGGGTTGGAGTCACCATCACCCCCCTCGCCCACCCCTCACGCCCTCACGCATGCCCCGCTTCCTCGGCCAGGCTGATGAGATCCACACCCAGCATTTCCATTGCCGCAGCCAGGCGTGTTTCCTCCGGCTCGTCGAAAATGAGGCCGGGTGTCGCCGGCACCGTCAACCAGGCATTCTGGGCCAGTTCGTGTTCCAGCTGGCCCGCCTCCCAGCCGGCATAACCCAGCGAAATAAACAGTTTTGCCGGGCCCTCGCCGCGCCCGACCGCTTCGAGAATATCCTTTGAAGTGGTCAGTGCAATGTCATCCGCCACTTTCAGGCTCGACTGCCAGTCGCCCGCAGGCTGATGCAGCACAAACCCCCGGTCCATCTGCACCGGCCCGCCATAGTGGATCGGCAGCGCTGCCAGCGCCGGATCTTCGAGCGGAATCCTGACCTGCTCGAACAGCGCCTGGAAATCCAGCTCGATGCGCCGGTTGATCACGATACCCAGGGCGCCCTGCTCGTTGTGCTCGCAGATATAGGTCAGCGTCTTGGCGAAATACGGATCCGCCATCGCTGGCATGGCAATGAGAAAATGGTGGGTGAGATCAACGCTTTTCATGGCTATTATTATGGCACACCACGAATGGATTGCTCATGCTACTGAGGCATCTTAAGCACCCTGAACGAGTCCGCCACAAGCCGAGCTTTCTTCCTCTTCAAACGCTTGACGACTCCTCCCACAGGGCACGCCCAAACGCTTTCCATGCCGGCCCGCCGTGGGACAACACCCCCTCTCCAGCGCTTTTCTCCATCACCCTCAGCATCAGCGCAGCCAGACCAAACAATTCAGTTTTGGCACGCAGCCTGTAATCCCCGGCATGGCTTGCCGACTCCAATATTTCCCCGGCGCCATGAGATAATGCTTCACGTGCCAAGACCCTGACCTGGGCATCGTCCGACCAATCGATGTCAAGCGCCATGCCAAGGCGCTCGATTTCTTTTTCCAGCAGCGCGGTTTCCTCGCTATAGGGTTCAAAGCCCGCCATACCCACCCCCATGAAAGTTTTCCGGCACCATCCGGCTACCAGCAGCATAAAACAAAAAGGCCCACATTACTGCGGGCCTTTTAATTGATTTGTAACCAGCGGTTACGCCTGATGATATGAAACCACGGTTTCCACTTCATTCCTGGAACCCAGAATTACCGGCACACGCTGGTGCAGGCCATCCGGCTGGATGTCGAGAATACGTTCGCGCCCGGTGCTGGAAGCGCCGCCAGCCTGTTCCACGATGAAGGACATCGGGTTGGCCTCATACAGCAGGCGCAATTTGCCAGCCTTGGCCGGATCCTTGGTATCCTTGGGATACATGAAAATGCCGCCGCGCATCAGAATACGGTGCACTTCCGCCACCATCGAGGCCACCCAGCGCATGTTGAAATCCTTGCCGCGCGGACCGGTCTTGCCGGCCAGGGCCTCTTCGACATAACGCTGCACCGGCGGCTCCCAGAAACGCTGGTTGGACGCGTTGATAGCGAATTCCTTGGTATCTTCCGGAATAGTCATATTGGGGTGGGTGAGGATAAATTCGCCGATATCCCGATCCAGCGTAAAGCCGTTGACGCCGTGGCCACTGGTCAGAACCAGCATGGTGGAGGAACCGTACAGCGCATAACCGGCACAGACCTGCTGTACGCCAGGCTGCATGAACGCCTGGGCAGAAGGCTGAGTGGCGCACTCACCGGGGCAACGCAGGATGGAAAAGATGGTGCCGACGGAAATGTTAACATCAACGTTGCTGGAGCCGTCGAGCGGATCGAAAACCAGCAGGTACTTGCCGCGCGGGTATTGCGCCGGGATCGGGTAAACATCGTCCATCTCCTCCGACGCCATGGCTGCCAGGTGACCGGCCCACTCATTGGATTTAATGAAAATCTCGTTGGTGATGACGTCCAGTTCCTTCTGTGTCTCACCCTGCACATTTTCCGAACCGGCCGACCCCATCACACCAATCAGGGCGCCCTTGTTTACGGCATTGGAAATCACCTTGATCGCGGTAATGATATCGTTCAGGAGCGAGGTAAAGTCACCGCTCGCACCCTGGATATGGCGCTGTTCCTCGATAATGAACTGGGTGATGGTGGTGCCGTTATGCATATTTCTGTCCTAAGTTAAGAATATAAACAAATTCTAAATTATAGCTTGATCACCAAAGGCTTGGCAGCAAAAAATCAAAGGGGATATGATGAGCCTCTTATCTCCACCAAAAAGGGCCGCATCATGCAACGCACCAAGATCCTGCTGGACGAATCCGACATCCCCACCCACTGGTACAACGTCGTCGCCGATATGCCCAACCCGCCAGCCCCGCCATTGGGCCCGGATGGCAAGCCGATTGGCCCGGAAGCCCTGGCGCCGATTTTCCCCATGAGCCTGATCGAGCAGGAAGTATCGGCGGAGAGATGGATTCAGATCCCGGAAAAAGTGCGCGAAATCTACCAACTGTGGCGCCCCTCACCGCTGATCCGCGCCCACCGCCTGGAAGCGGCGCTGGGCACGCCGGCCAAGATCTACTACAAATACGAAGGCGTTTCACCTGCTGGCTCGCACAAAGTCAATACTTCGGTCGCCCAGGCCTATTACAACGCCGAAGCAGGCATCAAGCGTATCGCCACCGAAACCGGCGCCGGACAATGGGGCTGCTCCATGGCCCTGGCAGGGCAGATGTTTGGGCTGGAAGTACGGGTCTACATGGTCAAGGTGAGCTACAACCAGAAGCCCTACCGCCGCTCCATGATGCAGACCTGGGGCGCCGAAGTGTTCGCCAGCCCGAGCATGGAAACCAATGCCGGGCGCGCCGCGCTGGCGGAAGACGCTAACAACCAGGGCTCCCTCGGTCTGGCCATCTCCGAGGCGGTGGAGGACGCTGCCTCACGCGCCGATACCAATTACGCCCTGGGCTCGGTGTTGAACCACGTGCTGCTGCACCAGACCGTGATTGGCCTGGAAGCCAAAAAACAGTTCGAGAAGACGGGTGACTACCCGGACATGATTTTCGCCCCCTGCGGCGGCGGTTCCAACTTCGGCGGCGCGGCCTTCCCCTTCTTCGCCGACAAGGCAGCAGGCAAAAACGTGCGCCTGGTCGCAGTCGAACCCACCTCCTGCCCGACCCTGACACGCGGCCACTACGCCTATGATTTCGGCGATACCGCCAAGCTGACCCCGATGATGCTGATGTACACCCTCGGCCACGATTTCATGCCGCCCGGCATCCACGCCGGCGGCCTGCGCTACCACGGCGATTCGGCGCTGGTATCGCAGCTTTACCATGAAAAACTGATCGAGGCGGTGGCCGTGCCCCAGCTCTCCACCTTCAAGGCCGGCGTCACCTTCGCCCGTGCCGAGGGCATCATCCCCGCCCCCGAATCCAATCACGCCATCGCCGCCTGCATTGACGAGGCGCTGCGCTGCAAGGAATCGGGCGAAGCCAAGACCCTGTTCTTCAACCTCTCGGGCCACGGCCACTTCGACATGGGCGCCTACGACAGCTATTTCAGCGGCAAGCTGGAAGACTATGCCTATCCCGAGGAAGCCATCAAGGCGGCACTGGAGCGTCTGCCCAAGGTTTCCGGATAAATCTAAGGAAAATTCATATTAGCGGGAACTAATTTAATCCCGTTGCGCTCTGATGAGCAGATGGTCTCAAAACCGTCTCCCGCTTCTCCTCCCTGAGCGGGTGCCTTAATGCTTGTTAAGGCTTCTGCCCCCGGCTTTCTTCCCCTTTAGCCGGGGGCTTTTTCTTTCCCGCTACGCGTGCATTGCCTCAAACCATTTGCCAATCGCCCGCTCGGCCTCCTGCATACCTTGATGCTTGGGACTGGAAAACAACTGGGCCGTTGCACCGGGGTAAACCTCCGCCAGTTCCCGTTCCACCGCACGCAGGGTCGCCAGCACCTGCTGGCGGTTCAGCTTGTCGGCTTTGGTGAGCAGGACATGAACCGGCTTGCCGGTGGGCCGAAACCATGCCAGCATCTGCCGGTCCAGCTCGGTCATGGGATGACGCACATCCATGATCAGCACCAGGCCGCGCAGCGACGATCGTGTCTGCAGGTAAGTACTCAGCACCGTGCGCCAATGCAAGCGGACCTTTTCCGGCACGGCGGCGTAACCATAACCCGGCAGATCCACCAGATAGCGCTCTTCGCCAAGGTCGAAAAAATTGATCAGTTGGGTACGGCCCGGGGTTTTACTGACAAAAGCAAGCCGGGTACGATTGGTCAGGGTATTGATCGCGCTGGACTTTCCAGAGTTGGAGCGGCCGGCAAAGGCCACCTCCATTCCGCTGGGCAAGGGCAGATCACGCAGATCGTGGGCGGAGATGTAAAACCGGGCGTGTTGAAAAAGAGGCATGAGGGGAAAAATTTTCTTTCAAAGTGGCATGATAGCTTAGTCTTGGTATAGAATTGTCAATTTTTAAGTCAAAAGAACTGTTTAAGGAGTCGAAAGAATGAAACAAACCATGGCGATGGTGGCGATAGCGGGTGTGATGGCCGCATCTTCAGCGCTGGCGGAAACTGCCGCCAAGGGTGATCCTGCCAAGGCTCAACAGATCGCGACGACGGTTTGTGTTGCCTGCCACAACGCTGACGGCAACAGCACCACGCCAGCCAACCCCAAACTGGCCGGCCAGCATCCGGAATACATCACCAAGCAGCTGACCAACTTCAAGTCCGGCGAGCGCAAGAGCGCCGTGATGTCCGGGATGGTCGCAACCCTGTCGCCAGAGGACATGAAGAATCTCGGCGCCTATTTCGGCGAGAAAAAGAATGCCGCCGGCAGTGCCAAGAACAAGGACCTGGTTGCACTGGGACAGAAAATCTACAAGGGCGGCAACCAGTCCAGCGGCGTGCCTGCCTGCGCTTCCTGCCATGGCCCGAGCGGCGCTGGCATCCCGGTTCAGTTTCCGGCACTTCATAGCCAGCATGCCGAATACACGCTTGGACAGCTGAAACTGTTCCGCAGTGGCGAGCGCGCCAACGATGCCGCGAAAATGATGCGCGTCATCGCTTCCAAGATGACCGACCAGGAAATGCAGGCTGTAGCAGAATACATTTCCGGCCTGAATTAAAGACCAGCTGGCAACGGCGGACCCCAAGGGTGACGAAATCGTCACCCTTTTTTGTCCGCGCCAGTTAACCCATGACGACATTGTGACCAATCCAAGTCCGCTTCACCGCCGCCTGACCCAAGGCATTTTCGAACTCCTGAGCTCGATGCGTTTTGCCATCAGCCTGCTTACGGTATTGGCGATCGCATCCATTATCGGCACCGTACTCAAGCAGAGCGAACCCTACCCGAACTACATCATCCAGTTCGGCCAGTTCTGGTTTCAGATGTTCGAGGCACTGGGCCTGTACGATGTTTATCACTCCGGATGGTTTCTTACCATCCTGGCCTTCCTGATCCTTTCCACCAGCCTGTGCATTTACCGCAACACCCCGCTGATGCTGCGCGAGATGCGCTCGTTCCGCGAACACGCCACGGAAACTTCGCTGCGTGCTTTTTCCCATCAGGCAGAGTTTTCCAGCGCCCTGCCTGCCGAGCCCCTTCATGGACGGCTGACCGGCTATCTTCGCGGCCAGGGCTTCAGCGCCAAGCTTGGTGCCACACACGAAAACGGGGATGTCCTGATCGCTGCCAAGGCAGGAAGCTACCACCGCTTTGGCTACATCCTCACTCACGCCGCCATCGTGGTGATCTGCGTAGGTGGTCTGATTGACGGTAATATCCCGCTCAAAGCACAGCAGCTGCTTGGCTGGAAGAAAATCGAAACCCGAGATATTCCGCAAAGTGAAGTATCGGCAGCCAGCCGACTTTCGCCTGCCAACCTGTCCTTCCGCGGTGGCGTGACGATCCCGGAAGGCGCCGGTGCCGACGTGATTTTCCTTAACATCGCCGACGGTTATCTGGTGCAGGATCTGCCATTCGACATCATGCTGAAGAAATTCCGCGTCGAGCATTACCCTACTGGTCAGCCCAAGTCGTTCGAGAGCGACATCACCCTGATCGACAAGGCCACAAACGAAACGGTTTCCCATACCATCAGCGTAAATCACCCCCTGATCTACAAGGGTATCGCGATTTACCAGGCCAGTTTTGGCGATGGCGGCACACGGCTGGGCATGAAAGGCTGGAATCTATTCGGCCCGACCCATGAATCCTTTTCCATGCAGGGCGTGGTAAAACAGGCAACCCAGCTCTCCAACGGGGATGACACCTACACCATCGAATTCACCGAGTTCCGCAAATTCAATATCGAAAATTTTGCCAGTGAGAATGGCGCCAGCGCTGGCGGCTGGAAAAATCTCCTCTCATACATGCAGACTGGCAGCAACAAGGCAGCGGCAAAGGAATTGCGCAATGTCGGGCCGAGTTTTCAGTATAAGATTCGCGATGCGCAGGGACAGGCGCAGGAATATTTCAACTACATGCTGCCGATCCAGCTGGAAGATCGCTGGTACCTGCTTTCCGGCATGCGCAGCTCACCCAGCGAGCCCTTCCGTTACATCCGCATTCCGCTCGACGGACAAAACAATATCGAAGGATTCATGCGTCTGCGCGCCATACTGCTCGACCGACAGGCCCACCCGGAGATTGCACGGCGCTTTGCCGAATTTGCTCTGGAAGGGGAACAAATCAGCGGCCCCATGCTGGCCAAGCTGGTCGAAAGTACTGGCCGGATACTGGATGTTTTCGCCAGCGGCGGCTACGAAGCCATGGCGAAGTTCATCGAGAAATCCGTGCCTGCCGCGGAACAGGACAAGGCGGCACAAACTTACCTCAAGATTCTCGAAAGCGCCGCGATATCAGCCTGGCGCATCGCCCAAACACGAGCCGGCCAACCCGCAACAATGGATGACAACAGCCTGCGCTTTGTGCGCGAAAGTCTCAATACCACCAGCGACCTGTTTGTCTATGGCGCACCGGTCTACCTGCAATTGTCTGAGTTCGACGAAGTCATGGCCAGCGGCCTGCAACTGACGCGCTCACCAGGCAAGAACATCGTTTACGGCGGCTCGGTACTACTGGTGCTTGGCGTGTTTTTCATGTTCTATATCCGGGAACGCCGCATCTGGCTACTGGTCCAACCTCGACTCGGGACGGTATTATTCGCCATGTCCACCAATCGCAAAACGATGGACTTCGAGCAGGAATTCGGTCGCCATAAAACTCATCTGGCTGTGCTGCTAAAGGATTGACCCATGGAATTAACGGACAAGACACACGACTTTAACGCCCGGCCCTCCTTTTTCAAAACCCTGTCGTGGTTCGACTGGCTATATGCATTGATCCTGGCGGGCGGCAGCATTTACGCTTTCCTGCTCTATGGCAACTACATGGATGGCTATGAAAAGGGCATACTGTTTCTTACCGCCGCAGGCTTGATCTGGCAGGGCTGGTTCTGGAAACCCTTCCGTACCCTGTTGCTGACGGTGGCGATCCTGAGCCTGTTCGGCATCAGCCAGTATCACGGTCAATTGGCCCGTGCCGAGCAAACATTCTTCCTCAAGTTCTTCTTCGGCAGCCAGACCGCCATCATGTGGATGAGCGCCCTGTTCGTACTGGCCACCGCCAGCTACTGGCTTGCCCTGCTGACCCGCTCAGAATTCATCGCCCGGGTTTCCAGCGCAATCACCTGGAGCGCGGCGACGATGGGCCTGGTCGGCCTGATGACGCGCTGGTACGAGTCCTACCTGATCAGTCCGGATGTCGGCCATATCCCGGTCAGCAACCTGTATGAAGTTTTCATCCTGTTTTCCATTCTCACCGCGCTGATGTATCTCTACTACGAACAGCGCTACCAGAACCGTCAACTTGGCGCCTTCGTGTTGCTGGTGATCAGCGCTGCCGTAGGATTCCTGCTGTGGTACACCTTCGACCGCCAGGCTCACGAAATCCAGCCCCTGGTACCAGCATTGCAATCCTACTGGATGAAAATCCATGTCCCGGCCAATTTTATCGGCTATGGCGCCTTCGCCCTGGCAGCAATGGTGGGCGTGGCTTACCTGCTCTCCAGCAAAGGCATACTGACAAGTCGCCTGCCGGCGCAGGAAATTCTTGATGACATCATGTACAAGGCCATTGCCATCGGCTTCGCCTTCTTCACCATCGCCACCATCCTCGGTGCCATGTGGGCGGCAGAAGCATGGGGCGGCTACTGGTCGTGGGACCCGAAGGAAACCTGGGCGCTGATCGTATGGCTGAATTACGCCGCCTGGCTCCACCTGCGCCTGGTCAAGGGCCTGCGTGGACCACTACTGGCATGGTGGGCGGTGATCGGCCTGTTCGTAACTGCCTTCGCCTTTCTTGGCGTCAACATGTTCCTGTCCGGATTGCACTCGTACGGCACACTATAGTTGCAGGGCGCTCGCATGAAACGGCCCATCCTCGCCATCCTGGCCCTGTCGTCCACCTGCACTGCCTTTGCCGCGCCGCCCGTCAAGGGTGATGCGAAAAAAGGCGAAAGCATCGCCAGCCAGGTTTGCTTCGCCTGCCACGGGCCCGACGGCAACGGCATCACTCCGCCCAATCCCGACTACCCCAAACTCGCCGGCAAACAGCCGGAATACCTGCTCAAGCAACTCAAGGACTTCAAGGCCGGCAAGCGCAAAAACGACATCATGGCTGGCATGGTGGCCAGCCTGAGCCCGGACGACATGGCCAACCTGGCGCTCCATTTCTCAGCGCAGAAAAGCAGGCCCGGCGTGGTCAGCAACCCGGAACTGCTCGATTTCGGCAAAAAGTTTTACACTGACGGGAACCCGGATCAGGGCGTACCGGCCTGTGCCGGCTGCCATTCGCCGGACGGCAGCGGCACCAGCGCCTATCCGCACCTGGCGGGGCAATATGCCGGCTACGTCTACCAGCAGCTGAAGCGCTTCGCCAGCGGCGAACGCGACAATGACCGCGGCCTGGTGATGCAGTCTCTTTCGATGCGGATGACCGAGCAGGAAATGAAAGCGGTTTCCGAATATGTCACCAGCCTGAAATAGCCCAAGGAAGGAATTGCGCGATGAAAAAAGAACTTCTGCTCTGCCTGTCCCTGCTCCTTGCTCCCCTCTCCACCCACGCCGCCCCGCCCAAGCAACCCAAGGCAGCCGGGATCGAATCCCCCGGCTATGCCTGGGATGCGCAATCGGAAGAAGAGGCGTTGCTGTTGAAAATGAAAGGCGACGTGGCACGCGGGCAGGACGCCTACCGGGGCTGCCAGGGCTGCCACAAACCCGACGCATCCGGCCTGCCGGACGGCACCTATCCGCAACTGGCGAGCCAGCACATCAGCGTTCTGATCAAGCAGATGTCGGATGTGCGCGAGGGACGGCGCGACAACCCGAAGATGTTCCCCTTTGCCGGCAAGCACGTGGTGGATACGCAGGAAGTGGCCGACATCGCCGCCTACCTCAACAGCCTGCCCCTGCCCGGCCATAACGACAAGGGGCCGGGCAGCGACCTGGTGCGCGGCAAGGCGCTGTATGAGAAGGATTGCGCAGCCTGTCACGGTGAGCGTGGCGAGGGCGATGCCGGCAAATTTTATCCCGTCACCGCCGGCCAGCATTACCGCTATATGGTGCGCCAGATCGTGGCGATCCGCGACGGCAGCCGCCGCAATGCCAATCCGAAAATGGTCAGGGTGGTGAAGGACTATTCCACCAGCGATATCGGCGCGGTGGCGGATTACATGTCCCGCATCGGCCTGCCCGCAGAAAAATAGTCGATCAACCCGCCGTCTGCAGCACGGCCAGTTGCTCCCCGACCGGCTCCGTCACCGGCTCCAGCTTGCGCCGCATCAAGGAGCCGATGGCGGTGGTGCGTACCAGGATCGGCGCCACGCTGAATTCCCCCACTTCGGACAGCACCAGCAGGGCCCGGATTTCCTGACTGCATGCCGGGGCCGCTGCCAGCAGCGCCGCCAGTCCAGCATCGGGATGCGCCAGCCGCAAATCAGCCTGCGACAGGGCATCCACCAGCTTCAACTCCTGTCCGGAATCTGAGCGCAACACGCCAAAATAGGCGCCCACGCTGCGAAACAGGGAACGAGCCACGTCCTGGTCCGCAGGGTGGCGCAACACCTCGTCACAGGCAGCAAGAAACGCCTGCCCGGGCGCGGCCAGCACCCGCGCCAGCTGCTGTGCATATTGATTGCCGGAAGCCAGCAAGGGAGCCAGTTCGGGTTCGATCCTGCCCCAGTCGGCGCGCGCCACGGCTTTTCCCGGCAAGGCATCCGGCAGCGCGGCAAGAAAACCCGCGTAATAGGTGTTATCGCTCTTGGCACGTCCCCACAGGCGCTGCCGCGCCTGTTCGTCAATCAAGCCAGGCTGCAGCACGATGCGCACGGTATCGATAATGACATGGGGGCTGGTTTCAAAGGGCAAATGCTCCACCAGGTAGCTTGCCAGCACCGGCCCCATGCTGCCGCTGGAGACGGCTTCCCGCTCCAGCATGCGCCGCGCGTTGTCGCCGCTCTGCGCGCACCACCACGCCCGGCGCGCCAGTTCATCGGTCAGGCGGGGCGAATAGGCGACCGAAACCACTGCTTCCTCTTCGCCCAGCAACAACAGCTTGTCGATATTTTCGCCCGAATTCTGCCCCATGCGCGTCCAGCGCTGGATGAACAGGGGATAGCCGCCGGGCGAGCCCAGTGCATGGCCTGAGAGCATTTCGCGCACCAGGCGCAGATACTGTTCCTTGCGCCCGGTCGGATGCAGCGCAACACGCGCCTCCCCCCGCTCGGTGAGGGCATACAGGGTCAGGCTGTTTTCGTCGATACGCACCGCCTGCAGGGCATGCGTCAGCAAGACATTGAGACGCAGGGCGTCTTCGCTGGAGAGTTCCATGTTAATTCAGTTGAATCCTTTGCCCCCAGGGCACCGCTGCCTTGCCCTTGACCAGCCAGAGGACGGGGAAATTCGGTTCAGCCTTGGGGAAATTCCCCTCGGCATCGGTGAAATACAGCAGCAGGTCAGGCTGGCGCCCCTGGCGGGCGAGCCAGTCGAACACCGGCACGAAGCTGGTGCCGCCACCACCCTTGATGTTTTCCGGCAGGCGCAACTCCTCCCACGGCTCGAATTCCCACGGCGCGCCCTCGGACAGGGCGGAATCGCAGGCCAGCAAGGTAACCCTGGCACGCAACTGTCCCTTGAGGGCATTCACTTCCGAGAGGAACTGCGCGAGCTCTTTTTCGCCCACCGATCCGCTGGTGTCCAGCGCCACCACCAGATCAACCTGACCGCTGCGCAGCGAGGGGAAAATGACATTCCCCTCGCGGCGCGAGGGACGCATGTAGCTGTAGTCATCGCGCGCCACCTGGGTCAGGTAACGCGCCAGCAGCATGCGCCACGGCAGTTGCGGCTGCAGCAGGTGATCGACGAGGCGCGCCAGGGCGCCGCCCATCTTGCCTGCCGCCATGGCCTGCTGCGCCGCAGCGGCCATACGCTGCTGCCACTGGCGCCCCAGTTCATCGCGCTCCTTGGCATTCAGGGGCGGCGGCTGATCGGCGCCGCCCTGGCCCTCCTGCGGATCCTGCTGCTGGCCGCCCCCGCTGCCCTCGCTATCGTCCTTTTGCTGTTTGCCGCTGCCGCTGCCACCCTCCTGCTGCGGCTCCTGGTCGTTCTCGCCATCCTGCCCACCCTCCGATTCCTCGCTGTCATAGAGATGCTGGTCCATGGTCTGGTCGGAGTTGTTGTCGCCGATGCAGGGATAGATCTCCTCCGCGGTCATGCCTTCATAGGCATCCAGCAGCAGCACGCCGGGCGGGGGCTTGAGGCCATCGGCCACCAGCAGGGGATTGATGGCGTGGTCGCAGGCCACGTCCCAGCGGTGCTTGACGCGGTGCTGGCGGCGGGCGAAATGGGACAGGGCGCAATGCAGCGCCTCGTGCGCCAGCACGAACTGGGTTTCCTCCAGCGTCAGCGCGGCGATGTAGGCGGGGTTGTAGTAAAACTTGCGCGCATCGGTGGCCGAGGTGGGACACCACTTCTCGCTCGCCGCCACCATCGGCAGGCGCAGGGCCAGCGCGCCCAAAAACGGCTTGTCGAGAATCAGCCGGGTGCGGGCGGCGGCCAGCTTGGTTTCGATCGAGGTGTCAAACATCGCATTGGCAACTCAAATCACATCTCATACAGCATGATGTCGGCCACCGCATTCGCCCATTGCGAGAACTGCGGCACCTTGAACAGTTGCTGGCCGATGGCGCGGTGCATGTCGGACACCAGCATGATGCCCATTTCGCGCAGCGGGAAACGGGTGGCATAGTCGAGTATATGGCCATGCACGGTTGCCGCTTCGGGAGCGCCCTTGACGCGAATGGCGCGCCCGACCAGCGCGGAAGCCACGGCGTACTGCAGATCGACCTCGTGCGGCACCTCGCCGCCTTCGCCGCGCACAATGGCGTCGATGTCCGGCATCTTGCCGAGGTTGTCCACGAAGGCATGCAACTCCAGCCCGGCGGCCGGGCCGACGCAGGCCTGCAGCGCGCCGAGCAGCAGTTCCGGCATATCGCCGAATTTCTGCAGCGCGCGGTGGGCAAACTCCCAGGAACGGGGCGAGGGAAAGGCCACCGGATTGTGCGCCGGGTCGAAATCGAACAGCAGTTCGGGGCGGAAGCGCAGGAAGGCGATCAGGCGCTCGTCGATGCCGCTGTGGTAGGCCCACGCCACCCAGTCGTCGAGATTGGCTTCCACCTCGAAATGGGAAAAGCGGTTGGCCAGCGGTGCCGGCATGGTGTAGGTCACGCCGCGGTCGCCCTGGCGGTTGCCGGCAGCGAAAATGGCCCAGCCGTCGGGCACGCGGTAATTGCCCAGGCGGCGGTCGAGGATGAGCTGGTAGGCTGCCGCCGAGACGCTGGGCGGGGCGGAAGTGATCTCGTCGAGAAACAGCACCCCCACCGGGCCATGGCGCACGGCATCCGGCAGCATGGCCGGCACCGCCCATTCGACATGGTCGCCGATGCGGAAGGGGATGCCGCGCAGATCGGAAGGTTCCATCTGCGACAGGCGGATATCCACCACCGGCGCATGATGGCGCGATGCCACCTGGGCGATGATCTGCGACTTGCCCACGCCTGGCGGGCCCCACAGCATAACGGGGGTATGGTGGCCTTCAACAGCGCTGGTAAATTCGCGATCCAGAATCGTCATCAGTTGCGCTGGGCGCATGCAATCTCCTGCTTATTTCAATTTGGCAAAAACGCGCCGTGCCGCCTCCAGTGTGGCCTCGATTTCCGCATCGCCATGAGCGGCGGACACGAATCCGGCTTCGAAGGCGGAAGGTGCCAGGTATACGCCCTCGTCCAGCATGGCGTGGAAGAAGCGGTTGAACGCTTCCTTGTCGCACTGCATCACTTCGGCGTAACTGGTCGGCAGCGTGGCGCTGAAATACAGACCGAACATCCCGCCCACCGACTGGGCGCAGAAAACGACGCCGGCTTCCCTGGCCACGGCCGTCAGACCATCGGTGAGTTTTTTCGTCATGCGGGTCAGGTTTTCATAAAATCCGGGCGCTTGCAGCAATTTCAAGGTGGCCAGTCCGGCTGCCACCGCCACCGGATTGCCGGACAGCGTGCCGGCCTGGTAAACCGGACCTACCGGCGCCAGTTTTTCCATGATGTCGCGCCGCCCGCCGAAGGCGCCCACCGGCATGCCGCCGCCGATCACCTTGCCCAGCGTGGTCAGGTCCGGGGTGATGCCAAACAGGCCCTGCGCGCTGGAGAGGCCAACGCGGAAGCCGGTCATCACTTCATCGAAAATCAGCACTGCGCCATGCTGGCTGCACAGTTTGCGCAGCGTCTGGAGAAACTCCGGCTTGGGCGCGATCAGATTCATGTTGCCTGCCACCGGCTCGACGATCACCGCAGCGATTTCGCCGCCGATCTGCTGAAAAGTCTGCGTCAGGCCGGCCACATCGTTGTAGTCCAGCACCACGGTTTGCGCCGCCACTTCAGGCGGCACGCCGGCCGAGCTGGGATTGCCGAAGGTCAGCGCGCCGGAACCGGCCTTGACCAGCAGGAAATCGGCATGGCCGTGATAGCAGCCCTCGAACTTGATGATCTTGCTGCGCCCGGTAAAGCCGCGCGCCAGGCGGATGGCGCTCATGGTGGCCTCGGTGCCGGAGCTCACCAGCCGCACCTGCTCCATGGAAGGCACCAGCTGGCACAGCAGTTCGGCGATCTCCAGTTCCTGCGCCGTGGGGGCGCCGAAGCTCAAGCCGTTGGCTGCGGCATCCTGCACCGCTTTCACCACATCGGGCTGGGCATGGCCCAGGATTGCCGGGCCCCAGGATCCGACATAGTCGATATAGGCCTTGCCGTCCTCATCCCACAGCCTTGGCCCGAGGGCGCGCTTGAAAAACACCGGCGTGCCGCCGACCGAGCGGAAGGCGCGCACCGGAGAATTCACCCCGCCGGGAATGCGTTGCTGGGACTGTTCAAACAGGGTCTGATTGCGAGAAGTCATGATTTTTTCCTAATGCAGCCAGCGACCAGGCTGGGGCGGCTGGGTGAAGAGTTGAGAATACTGTTGCGCTGCCTGCTTGATATCCGAAGCATCGAACAGGCCGGATATCACCGCAACTGCGGTTGCACCCGCTTCGATCAGGGCCGGCGCATTGCTGGTGGTGATACCACCGATCGCCACGATGGGAACATGCAGTATCGCTTTTGCCTGGCGCAGTAATTCCAATGGCGCAGCGACCGCCCCAGGTTTTGTGAGTGAGGGGAAAAAGCTGCCGAAAGCCACATAGTCCGCTCCTTCCCTTTCCGCCTCCTGCGCCAGTTCCAGATTGTTGTAGCAGGATACGCCGATCAATTTTTCTGGGCCCAGAACCATGCGAGCCTGGCGAGGAGAGCCGTCCTCGCGCCCCAAATGCACGCCATCGGCTCCAGTCAAATCGGCCAGGCGAAGGTTGTCGTTGATGATCAGCGGCACCCCGGACTCATGACACAGGGCGAGCAATTCGCTGGCCTGTTCGTGCAGCAGGGCCACGTCCCTGCTTTTGCTGCGATACTGCACCACCCTCGCGCCACCCGCCAGCGCAGCGCGCACCTGATCAAGCAGGTACGCCGTATCGGGCCGCTCCGGGGTAATGGCGTAGAGGCCGCTAATCACTCTCGCCTTCTTCCTCCCGCGCCCAGAACAGACGATCCGGAATATATTGCCCCATGCCTGGACGAAAACCAGCCTTGAGGGTTTGCCAGGTATATTCCTGAGCCTCGCGCACTGCGTCCGCCACATCCAGGCCATGGGCGATGGAAGCCGCCAGCGCCGAAGCCAGGGTGCAACCGGAACCGTGATAACTGCCGGGAAGACGCTGCCAGGAATCGGAACGCAGTATGCCGTTTTGACCATGCAGCACATTGACCACCTGGGGAGTGTTCTCATGAGTGCCGGTTACCAGCACATATTCACAACCCACGTCGATCAGGCTGCGGGCACAGTCAGTCAGATCCATGTCTTCATCACCGTCATGCTGGGCAAGACGGCGAACCTCCAGACTGTTGGGAGTGATAATCGTGGTCTGGGGAATAAGAATATCCAGCATGGCTTCCACCATGTCCTCGGAAGCCAGTTCATCGCCGCGCCCGGAAGCCAGCACCGGATCAAGGATGAGAGGCACATCCGGGTAGTCCGCGACAATCTCTGCAATCACGGCAATATTCTCCACGCTGCCCAGCATGCCGATCTTGAATGCTGCCACGGGCATGTCTTCCAGTACGGCACGCGCCTGCGCCGCCACCAGATCGGCATCAAGCGCATGAATATCATCGACACCAACCGTGTCCTGCACCGTAATGGCTGTAACCACTGACAGCGCGTGACACCCCATGCTCGACAAGGTCAGCAGATCAGCCTGCAGACCAGCACCGCCACTAGGGTCAGCAGCAGAAAAAACAAGAACAATCGGGGGGATGTCTGGCATGACGAAGGAAAAATCCGTAACGGCACCGCCGGAGCGGGGTGCCGCCACGGCAGTTGCGCAAGTTATTTAAGTTTGTTCAGCTGGCGCCGGATCAGTTCATCCGATAAAGGCACATAGCCAGCTTCTGCCACCGCAGCCTGGCCTTCTTTCGACAGGCCCACCTTGAGAAAATCCATCACTGCGGCAGGCACCGGCTTGCCATGCGGTTTGTCGATATACAGGTAGAGAAAATGCTGTAGCCGATAGCTCTTGTTATAGAGATTGGCCGGCGTCAGCGCAACATAATCGCCCTCGCCTTTTTTCAACGGCACCATTTTCAGCTTGCTGTCCGGCTGGTAGCGGCTGTAGCCCAGCGCATTCTTGTTCTGTGCCACCTTGCTCAGCATCTGGTCGTGGCTCAGTTCTTCTATATCGGGCTTGAAATCATCGCGGCATATCACCGATTTGTTGAAGAAATCACGTATCGCAGATTTCTTGTCGAGTCCCAACGGCACGACAGGCTGCTGATCCCAGGGGGCTGACAGGCCAAGCTGCCCCCATTTGGCAATGCTCTCGTTCCAGCCGCAACCATGGCTACTGGAGAAAATACCGTCGAGCTGCTTGTATTCCAGGCCCTTGATCGGATTATCTGGGTGGGCATACAACGCCACGGCTTCGATCGCCACCGCGATGCCGGTAGGATGATAGCCATGCACACGAATAAAGGCTTCACTTTCGTCGTTGGTCATTTCACGATTCATTGCCGCAAGATCGGCTTTGCCGGAAATCAGGGCCTTGGGCGCGGAACTGGTGCCAGGGCTGGAAATCTCCACGTCCCCGCCAGCCTTGGCTGCCCATTGCTTGAGAAATGGCTCCAGGGAACTCGAACCAACGGTGGCAATACCGGCCATGGCAGCCGGCGCCACGGCTACGAAGCCGAACAGGAAAGTCAGGGTCAGCAACTTGCGCAACATAGCCTATTGTCCTTACGTTAACACGTCGCGGCATCATAACATAGTTGCCAACGTCGGCAATTGGATCGGGGCATGACAATCATGGCACTATTGCATTTCAAATTATTGCTGTATTTTTAGGGGGCGTTATACCCCTGCAGGGCTTTACCTGCCGGGGTTTTTCTATACAATGACATGCTGCCATGGTAAAGCAGGCTTCGAACACGTCCAGAGGGGGTTGAGTGAGCGAGGAAAACAATTTGACTGGCACCAAGGTCATGGTGATAGACGACAGCAACACCATTCGCCGCAGCGCTGAAATATTCCTGCTGAAGGCGAGTTGCGAGGTCATTCTGGCGGAAGATGGCTTCGACGCCATGGCAAAAATCACCGATTACCAGCCGGACATCATCTTTGTCGACATCATGATGCCGCGTCTTGACGGCTATCAGACCACCATGCTGATCAAGAAAAACCCCCGTTTCAAACATACACCCGTCATTATGCTCTCCAGCAAGGATGGATTATTTGACCGCGCTCGCGGCAGGATGGTGGGCTCGGACGAGTATCTGACCAAACCCTTCACCAAGGACAGCTTGCTGGAAGCGGTCAGAAAACACACCACTGCCCGCAGCGGCACATAAAATCCGCACTGAAAAAGAGACCAATACCATGACAATCAAAAAAATCCTGCTCGTTGATGACTCCCCTACCGAGCGCCACTTTCTCAGCACACTGCTCACCAAGCAGGGTTATCAGGTCGTGCTGGCGGAAAATGGTGAGGAAGCGATGGCCCGGGCCAAACAGGAAAAACCCGATCTTATCATCATGGATGTGGTGATGCCCGGCCTTAATGGCTTCCAGGCCACCCGCGCCATCACCAAGGACGATGAAACCAAGCACATCCCGGTCATCATGTGCACCACCAAGGGCCAGGAAACCGACAAGGTATGGGCAATGCGCCAAGGCGCCAAGGACTACGTCACCAAACCGGTGGACGAAGCTGAATTGCTCAACAAAATCGCGACGCTCGGCTAAACCAAGGAAGCATTCACCCTATGGCACGCAACAAAATTGGCCTGCGCGAATTTCACCAGGAAGTCGTCGCCAAACTACAGGCTCTGTCCTCGGGTGGAGAAGCCGCTCCTTCGTCAAAACTGGGGTTGCAAGTCGGCAAACAATACTGGCTCGTGGACCTGGCCGATGTTGGCGAAGTAGTGCCCCCTCCAGATCTGGCGCACGTCCCGCTCTCCCAGCCCTGGTTTGCCGGGGTAGCCAATGTGCGCGGCAACCTCTATAGCGTGGTCGACTTTTCCGCTTTTTGCGGGGGTGAACCTGTATCCACGGGAACGGAGCGGCGCCTGGTACTGGCACATGCCAAATTCATGGTGAATTCCGGCCTGCTGGTCAACCGCCTGCTTGGTTTACGCCACGCCGACCAGTTGCAAAAACGGGAAATATCTGCTGGCGCAGCACCCTGGATATGTGCCGAATATACCGATGGCGATGGCCATCAGTGGCAGGAATTGAATATGCAGGCACTGGTCAACGACCATGGGTTCCTGCAGGCAGGGCGATAGCAGCACCTAAAACACGAGGGATGGAGACAAAAACAATGGCGTTCAAAGTGGAAAACCTGATGTTCTGGAAACGTGCAGGAAAAGGCAGAAGTGGTGGGGAAACCCCCATGCACACCACCATGATCCTGCAGGGCCTGCGCAACCTTTCAGGCAAGGAACCGGGAACCGTCCCCCTGATTGGGCACCTGCCAATCGAGAAACAATATCTCATTACGGTATCGACACTCGCCGTCTTCCTGGTTCTGGCTGTTGCCACCCTGATTTACAACACCATCCAGGTGGGCCGCAATGCAGAATATGTGGCGACCTCCACCGAAATGCAGATGCTTTCGCAGCGGATCGCAAAAAGCGCACAGCAGAGCGCGCTGGGCAACACGGCCGCATTCAAGCAGCTGGATGAAAGCGAAAAACAATTCGACAAAAGCATCAAGAAATTGATGGTCGGCGGTGACGGGCTACCTGCTTCGCCTTCCTCGATCCAGCCGCTCCTGAAGGAACTGGAAAAAAAATGGATACCGGCCGAAGCGGCGATTGATCTCATTCTGAAGCAGGAAAAGAAACTGGTAGAACTGAACCGCAGCGTGGCTTCGATCAACACCAACAACATCCAGCTGCTGGAACTGACCGAGCAGGTCGCCGGCCTGCTGACCCAATCCGGCGCATCGCTGCGGGAAGTGTCGATCGCCTCCCAGCTGGTGATGCTGACCCAGCGCCTGGCAAAAAATGCCAACACCCTGCTTTCATCCGACGTGATCGACCCGGAAGTCGCTTTTCTGCTGGGCAAGGACGCCAACACTTTCCAGGAAACACTCGACGGTCTCATCAACGGCAGCTCGGAACTGCGCCTGTCCGCAGTCCGGGATGCAGACACACGCGACAAGCTGGACGAACTTAACGAGGCTTTCAAGGAATTCTCCGAGCAGTCCAACAAAATTCTGCAAAACATGCAGGATCTGGTCAACTCGAAGCAGGCAGGCCGCAGCATTTTCGTGGGCAGTGACGAACTGCTCGAAGGCACACGCAAGCTTGCGGACAGCTATGAAAAGCTGGGCGGTGGCGTCGGCCTGCTAATTCTTGCTTTTGTTTATGGCTTGCTCGCCGTTGGCGCCCTGGTGATGTTGGGCATGATCAACGTGAATGACGCGAAGAAACGCGCACTGTCGAGCGAACGCGAGAACAAGGCCAACCAGGAAGCTATTTTGCGGTTGCTGAATGAAATGGGCGACCTGGCGGAAGGCGATCTGACAGTACGCGCCAAGGTGACCGAAGACATCACCGGCGCCATCGCTGACTCCATCAACTACACCATCGACGAGCTGCGCGGTCTGGTCACGGAAATCAACAAGACCAGCGAACAGGTGACCCAGGCATCCCAGCAAGCGCAGGACATTTCCAACGAACTGCTGGAAGCGGCGCAGAAGCAGTCGCAGGAAATCGAGGACACCTCTGCCCAGGTGTTGCAGATGGCGCAATCCATTAACGAGGTGTCGGCCAACGCCGCCGAATCCGCCCGCGTGGCGCAACAATCTCTGGATGCCGCGGAAAAGGGCACCACCGCCGTGCGCAACTCCATCACCGGCATGAACGAAATTCGCGAGCAGATTCAGGACACCTCGAAGCGGATCAAACGCCTGGGCGAAAGCTCCCAGGAAATTTCTGAAATCGTGGATCTGATTTCAGACATTACCGAGCAGACCAACATTCTGGCGCTGAACGCCGCCATCCAGGCGGCATCGGCGGGCGATGCGGGGCGGGGCTTCACCGTGGTGGCAGAGGAAGTGCAGCGTCTGGCAGAACGCTCCGGCGAGGCAACAAAACAGATCTCCGCGATTGTGAAAACCATTCAGACCGACACCCAGGACGCCGTGTCTGCGATGGAAAAAAGCACCCAGGGTGTGGTCGAGGGAGCAAAACTGTCCGATGCCGCCGGTCAGGCGCTGAACGAAATCGGCCAGGTGTCGCGCAACCTCGCGGAACTGATCGAAACCATTTCCCGCGCCACGCAGAACCAGGCGCAAGCCGCCGGCGTGGTGGCAAACAACATGCAGGAAATCCAGAACATTACCATTCAGACCACGGAGGGCACCAAGCGAACAGCCATTTCCGTGGGTGAACTGGCAACCCTGGCAACCGACTTGCGCGGCTCCGTGGCCGGCTTCAAACTTTCCTGAGCAAGCCAAGGGACGCTTTAATACATGAGCATTGAATTCGATACCGGCCCGCTGACCTGGGTCAAGGGCGAAATTGACCAGGCCCTGCACCAGGCCAGCGAGAAGCTGACTCAATTTGCCGCCGACGCTTCCGACAGCACGCCGCTACGCCAGTGCCAGACGCATTTGCACCAGGTCAGTGGCGCCATCCAGATGGTGGGACTGGAAGGTGCGGCGCGACTCGGCGATGCCATCGAGAAACTGGTTAGCGCCATGGAAAAGCGCGAGGCAGCCATCTCCGGCGCCAACCTGGAACTCATCAGCCAGGGTATGGCTGCGCTGTCACAATATCTGGAAGACCTGCTCAACGGCCAGCCAGATCAGCCGCTGCGACTGTTCCCCGCTTACCAGGCCCTGCTTGCGGCACGGGGCGTGGAAAAAATCAGCGAAAGCGAACTTTTCTTCCCCGACCTGTCCATCCGCGCACCGAAAAGCCTGGAAAGCCGCTCACTCAGCGCGCAGGAGTTACCCGGCTTCATCAAGGTTGAGCGCGCCCGCTACCAGCGTGGCCTGCTCGGGTTTCTGCGCAATCCGGAAGACAGCAATGCACTACAAACCATGCGCGATGCACTGGCCGCCATCGAACAGACCCAGTCTATTCCGGCACACCGCACTTTCTGGTGGGCAGCCACAGGCCTGGTCGAAAGCCTGCTGCACAAGGGGCTGGAAAGCAGCATCAACCTGAAACAGCTCTGCGGCGGCATCGACCAGCAGATCCGCCGGCTAGCCGAAGGCTCGCCCAAGGTGGCGGAACGTCTGCTGCGCGACGTGCTTTATTTCATCGCCCGCAGCAAACCCCTGGCAGAAAGGGTGGTGCAGATTCAGGACACGTTCGAACTGGGTGCATACGTTCCCCGCACCCAGGCACAACAGGAATCCGAAGCAGAACAGGAAAAACGGCAACCGCTGCTGCGCGAATTGCGGGACATTGTTGCCCCGGCCAAGGATGCCTGGCTCAAATTCACTGCTGGCAGCAACGACAGCCTGACAGGGTTTCATACCCAGCTCAAACGCCTGACCGGAAAGGCAGCTGCACTGGAAAATGCACCCCTGAACCAGCTTCTGCAGCAGATCGGCTATGGCGCAGCGGCGCTATCGGCCAATCCCGGCGACATGAACGAGATGGTGGCAATGGAAATGGCCACGGCACTGTTGCTGGCAGAAAACACCTTGGAACATTACCTTGGTGCGACCGACGAATTCACCCGCCAGGCCGAAACCCAATCCCGACGCCTGCAGGCCAGCCTGCAGGGAACGCTGGACCAGCTGGAAATCCCGGATATCCCCCTGCTCGACGAAATTTCACGCCGTGCCCAAGAGAAATTGCTGCTGGCCCAGGTCGGCCATGAAATCCAGTCCAACCTGCAGCACATCGAACAAGTGCTCGACACCTTCTTCCGCGATTCCGCCAAGCGAGATGAACTGCCCGGCCTGAAACCATTCCTCAAGCAAATCTATGGCGCACTGAAAATCCTCGAACTGGAGCCCGCAGTCAGGCTGCTGGACGAATGCGAGCGCCTGATCGGCGATCTGTCGCAAACAGACCATGAACCCCTGCAGGCACAGATGGAACAGGTGGCGGAAGGCTTGAGCAGCCTTGGCTTTTATGTTGAGGCGATTCAGCGTGGCCGTACCGATGCCGTGCAGATCATCGATACCGCACTCGCTCATCTCGCTCCGGAAGGGGAAGCGCCAATCCAGGTTGAGACAGAAGAAAATCCGGAAACTGAAGAAGAATCCGCAGTCAGCGTGGAAGCCGGTCTGGAAGACCAGAAGCAGCATGCGCAAGCACTGTTGCAGCAATGGCAGGAAAACCCGGCGGACGATCGGGCCAGAATCGAATTGCAGCAACAGCTCACCACCCTGCAACAGGATGCTGATCTGATAGCGGATTCCACGCTCAAATCCCAGGCCACAGAAGCCAAGCGCCTGCTGGAGCAGACAGAGGCTCCAACCGCCGAACTGGCTGCCGCCACCGCCGCACTGATCGCACCCAAAATGGCCGTAGCGGCACCTTCCGCGGAAACAGCCCGCCTCGCCGAGGAAGCGGATGAAGCCATTGACGCCGAAATGCTGGAGATCTTCCTGGAAGAAGCAGAAGAAGTGCTTGCGACTATCGGCGAGCATCTGGAAATCTGCCAGGCAAATCCCAATGACCGGGAAGCCCTGACCACAGTACGCCGCAGTTTCCACACGCTCAAGGGCAGTGGTCGCATGGTGGGACTATGGGACTTGGGCGAGGTCGCATGGGCCATCGAGCAGGTGATGAACAAATGGCTTCAGGACGAAAAAAACGCAACGCCGGAACTGCTCGCGCTGCTTTCTGACGCACGGCAACATTTTACCGGCTGGGTAACCAGTCTGAAGGCCAACGGCACGGTCAAGGTCGCGGCCGAAGCCTTGGTGGCCGAAGCCGAGCGTCTGCGAACTGGTACGACAGCCCAACCAGCCATTACTGAAGCCACGGAAACCGAAGCAGAAAGCGCAGTTGAAGAAACTGTTGTCGCGCCGGAATCCGCAAGCCCAATTCAGGAAATCAGCGCGGCGCCAGCGCCATCAATGCTTGCCCCCGAGGCTGAAACGGCAAGTGAAGTCACTGAAGCTCCGGCTGCAGTAGAAGAAGAAATAAGCCTTGCGCCATTGGCAGAAACACCGGAAGAATCCATCAGCATCGAACTTCCCGAGGAAGAACCCCTGGAAACGGGGGAAGAACAGCTGCCTGAAGCCGCCACGCCCTTCCTGCCCGGGGAAGAGCAGGAAACCATCATCCTCGAATTGCCCGAAAGCGCACCGGAATCAGAACCTGCGCTTGTCGCAGAAATCGAACAGTTCGTAGCCGCCCAGGCCCACCAGGAGCTGACCGCAGAAGAAAACGACATACCTGAAGCACCGCCTGAACCTGTGGAAGCCGTTGAGCCGCCCAAGCCGGAAGAAGAAAACGAAATATCAGTCGGCTCGGTCAGGCTGCCCCTTGCCCTCTACAATATTTTCATCAACGAGGCTGGGCTGCACCTCAATACCCTGCGCCAGCATCTGGATGTGCTCGACCAACAACCGGACAAACCAGTACAACATGAATTCATGCGCGCGGCACACACCCTGTGCGGCATCTCCCGCACAGTAGGGTTCCCCGCCATTGCGGAACTGGGCTTCCCGCTTGAAATGTGGCTGCAGGAATTGTTACAACACCCGGCCCCGGTGACGAACAAACAGCTCAAGGTCATGAATGATGCCATCATTGCCCTGGGCAAAATGGTCGACCTCATTGCCACAAACAAAGAACCAAAGCCGGCCAAACAGCTGATCCGCTCCCTGCAAACTTTGTTGAACAAAGCCCAGGCAGCGCGCGAACAGCTTGCACCCGCTCCGGAAATGCCAGTCGTGGAGACGCCCTCCCCTGTCATGCCGGAAACATCCCAGCCAGCAGCAACGCAGACAATGGCACCCAAGGCTGAAACAGCCCCCGCAACGGAAGTCCCTCGCGAGCGGCGTGCCATTCGTGACGATATCGATGCGGACCTGCTGCCTATCTTCCTTGAAGAAGCGCAGGACCTGTTCCCCCTGGTTGGCAGCCAGCTGCGTGCCTGGCGCTCCAGCCCATCCGACAGCCACGCCTCCGATAGCCTGCAACGCGCCCTGCATACCATCAAGGGTAGCGCGCGCATGGCCGGCGCCATGCGCCTGGGCGAACTGACCCACAACATGGAAGCGCAGGTCATCAGCGCCATCGAATCGGGTAATCTGCCGCCTGACCTGTTTGATACGCTGGAAAGCGAATTTGACCGCATGGGCGATGTGCTGGAACAGTTGCGCTTCGCTCCACAGCAGCCCGAAGTGGAAGTAGCCGCACCAGCAACCGTTCCCACGGCAATCGCCAGAACGGCAACCGTGGCAGCTACGCTCGCCACCGAGCCAGAAGCCGCAGTCAAGGCCATGCTGCGCGTGCGCGCCGACGTAGTCGACCGCTTGGTGAACGAAGCCGGTGAAGTAAGTATCGCGCGTTCCCGTATCGAAGGGGAAATGCAGAATTTCAAGCGCTCTCTGCTTGATCTGACCGAGAGTATCAACCGCCTGCGCAATCAGCTACGCGAAATCGAGATCCAGGCGGAAAGCCAGATGCAGTCACGGCAAACGCTTGCACGGGAGGCTCACGAGGAATTCGACCCGCTGGAATTCGACCGTTTCACGCGCCTGCAGGAAGTCACGCGCATGATGGCGGAGTCGGTCAACGACGTCGCCAGCGTACAACACAACCTGCTCAAGAATCTGGATGAAACAGAGGCTGCACTGCTCGCCCAGTCGCGCATGACCAAGGAATTGCAACAGGAATTGCTGCGTACCCGCATGGTGCCACTGGGCAGCATTTCCGAGCGGCTCTACCGCATTGTGCGCCAGACTTCGAAGGAACTGGGCAAACGCGCCACCCTGGATATCATCGGCGAGCAGGTCGAACTTGATCGCAGCGTACTGGAAAAAATCACCGCACCGTTCGAACACCTGTTGCGTAATGCCATCGACCACGGCCTGGAAACACAAGCACAACGGCTTGCCATCGGAAAAGAGGAAACCGGTGCAATCGAACTGCAGGCACGTCAGGAAGGCAATGAAATTCTGCTCACCCTGAGCGACGACGGTGGCGGCATCAACCTCGAAAGCATCCGCAACAAGGCAATTTCACAGGGTTTGATGGCAGCAGACAGCGAAGCCACACCCGCGCAACTGATGGAACTGATTTTTTCCTCGGGTTTCTCCACCGCAGCCGAGGTCACCCAGGTTTCCGGCCGGGGTATTGGCATGGACGTAGTACGCAACGAAATCGCCAGCCTCGGTGGCCGGGTTGAAGTCACCTCAGAACCAGGCAAGGGCACCACCTTCAGCATCTATCTGCCGCTCACCCTGGCCGTGACACAGGCCGTACTGGTGCGTGCCGGAAGCAATATTTACGCGCTGCCTTCGACCATGGTGGATCAGGTTCAGGAATTGAAAGCGGATGCCCTGGCGGAAATTTACCAGAACCAGCAAGTAATTTGGCAAGGAACTGCCTACCCGCTGCATTACTTTCCACGCCTGCTGGGTGACCATGAAGCCACACCGGTGGCTCAGCGCTACACCACCATCATGCTGTTGCACAGCGGCGCACAACGCGTGGCAGTGCATGTCGACGAACTGATCGGCAACCGCGAAATCGTGGTCAAGAACATCGGCCCACAACTCGCACGTGTACCCGGCGTTGCTGGCGCCACGGTACTGGGTAATGGCAAAGTGGTGCTGATCCTGAACCCGGTTCAGCTGGCGCAGCGCCAGGGCATTCCGACCCTGCTCGGACAGCGCCAGAACGAGGTTGCGCAACTGCCCGCCGCTGCCCCGGTAATCATGATCGTGGACGATTCCCTCACCGTGCGAAAAATCACCAGCAAGCTGCTGGCACGCGAAGGGTATGAGGTCGTTACCGCCAAGGATGGCGTGGATGCCCTGCAGGTGCTGGAAGATGTCACTCCGCAAGTCATGCTGGTGGACATCGAAATGCCGCGCATGGACGGCTTCGAACTGACCAAGAATGTACGCGGCAGCGCAAAGACGGCGAAGATTCCAATCATCATGATCACTTCACGCACAGCGGAAAAACACCGCAATTATGCACAGGAGTTGGGAGTCAACGTGTACCTGGGCAAACCGTATCAGGAAGAAGAACTGCTCGGTTATATCGCCGGCTTCGTCAAGGGCAACCTGCACTGACCACCAACCCCGTCCTCTCTTCAGGGGGAGGGGTTGGGGTAGATTTGACTAGGCAGCAGCCCAGCTCACCATGCCGGTGTAGGCGGTCACCAGCACCACCACGCCAAACACGATGCGGTACCAGGCAAAGACCGAAAAATCGTGCCTGGAAATAAAGCGCAGCAATCCCTTCACCGCCACAAAAGCGCTCACGAAAGAAGCCACGAATCCCACTGCGAACATACCGAGATCATCGGCTTGCAGAAGATCGCGATGCTTGTAGAGATCGTAAAGCGTTGCCGCGATCAGGGTTGGAATGGCGAGAAAAAAGGAAAATTCCGTGGCAGCACGGCGCGACAGGCCAAAAAACAGTCCGCCGATGATCGTTGCACCCGAGCGCGAGGTGCCCGGGATCAACGCCAGCGACTGTGCCAGGCCGATTTTCAGGGCATCGCGCCAGCTCATCTCGTCCACTTCCTGAATGCGGATCGTGTGCTGCCTACGCTCCGCCCACAGGATCAGCACGCCGCCGATGATGAAGGCCAGCGCTACTGGCACAGGGTGAAACAGATGCGCCTTGATCGCCTTGGCAAACAGCAGGCCCAGTACGGCGGCAGGCAGAAACGCCACGACCAGGTTGGCCACGAAACGTCGCGCCCCGGCATCATACCCCAGGCCACGCGCCACCGTCCACAAGCGCGCACGGTATTCCCAGCACACCGCCAGAATCGCGCCGGACTGGATCACGATCTCGAACAGCTTGCCCTTGTCATCGTTGAAATCAAGCAGATCCCCGACCAGGATCAGGTGGCCGGTGCTGGAAATCGGCAGGAATTCGGTCAAGCCCTCGACCACGCCCAGAATAAGCGCCTTGCATAGCAGGATAATATCCAAGTAGGCGCCCCTGCTCAGCTTTTCCGGTAAATCTGGCTGCCTTGGGCGACGAACTCCACCGACTTCTCCTGCATCCCCTTCTCGGCGTATTCGCGCACATCCTGGGTGATTTTCATGGAGCAGAAATGCGGCCCGCACATGGAACAGAAATGTGCCACCTTGGACGAATCCTTGGGCAGGGTTTCATCGTGAAACGAGCGCGCACGGTCGGGGTCAAGGCCGAGGTTGAACTGGTCTTCCCAGCGGAACTCGAAGCGCGCCTTGGACAGGGCGTTGTCGCGAATCTGCGCGCCGGGGTGGCCCTTGGCAAGATCGGCTGCGTGGGCGGCAATCTTGTAGGTGATGATGCCTTCCTTCACATCGTCCTTGTCGGGCAGGCCGAGATGCTCCTTGGGCGTGACATAGCACAGCATGGCGCAGCCGTACCAGCCGATCATGGCAGCGCCGATGCCGGAGGTGATGTGGTCGTAACCGGGCGCAATGTCGGTGGTGAGCGGCCCCAGCGTGTAGAACGGCGCCTCGCCGCAGCATTCGAGCTGCTTGTCCATATTGACCTTGATCATGTGCATGGGCACATGGCCTGGGCCTTCGATCATGGTCTGGACATCGTGCTTCCAAGCAATCTGGGTCAGCTCGCCCAAAGTTTCCAGTTCGCCGAACTGGGCCGCGTCGTTAGCATCGTAGATCGAACCGGGGCGCAGGCCATCACCCAGGCTGAAGGACACGTCGTAAGCCTTCATGATCTCGCAGATGTCCTCGAAATGGGTGTAGAGGAAGTTCTCCTGGTGGTGCGCCAGGCACCACTTGGCCATGATCGAGCCGCCGCGTGACACGATGCCGGTCATGCGGTTGGCCGTCAGCGGCACGTAACGCAGCAGCACGCCGGAATGGATGGTGAAATAGTCCACGCCCTGTTCCGCCTGCTCGATCAGGGTGTCGCGGAAAATTTCCCAGGTCAGATCTTCGGCCTTGCCGTTGACCTTTTCCAGCGCCTGATAAATCGGCACGGTGCCGATCGGCACCGGGCTGTTGCGCAGGATCCATTCGCGGGTTTCGTGGATGTTCTTGCCGGTCGAGAGATCCATGATGGTATCCGCGCCCCAGCGGATGCCCCAGGTCATTTTCGCCACTTCGTCATGAATCGAGGAAGCCAGCGCGGAATTGCCGATGTTGCCGTTGATCTTGACCAGGAAATTGCGCCCGATGATCATCGGTTCCAGTTCCGGGTGGTTGATGTTGGCCGGAATGATGGCGCGGCCGCGCGCCACTTCGTCGCGCACGAATTCCGGGGTGATCACCGGCGGGATCGCCGCGCCAAAGCTGTCGCCAGGATGCTGGGCGGTGAAGATTTCCGCCAGGTTGTCGCGGCGCTGGTTCTCGCGAATGGCGATATATTCCATTTCCGGCGTGATGATGCCCTGCCTGGCATAGTGCATCTGGGTCACGTTGCGGCCCGCCTTGGCCTTGCGCGGCTGGCGCTGGAGATTGAAGCGCAGTTCCGCCAGTTTGGGATCATGCAGGCGCTGGCGGCCAAATTCGGAAGTCAACCCCGCGAGTGGCTCGGTATCACCACGTTCCTCAATCCAGGCACCGCGCACCGAAGCCAGACCGGCGCGGATGTCGATTTTCGCTGCCGGGTCGCTGTAGGGGCCGGAAGTATCGTAAACAAAAATTGGCGGATTCTTTTCCGCACCAAAGCTGGCAGGCGTGTCCGCCTGACTGATCTCGCGCATCGGCACACGGATATCGGGTCGTGAGCCCGTGACATAAATCTTGCGCGAATTGGGCAGTGGCTGCACCGCCGCCTCGTCGACCTGGGCGGACTGGTTCAGGAATTCGGGATTGGCATTCATAATGGAAACTCCTCAGGAAACACAAGGAGCATTGGAGCCAGCAACGCTTCCCTGCGGCGGCATTATCCGCATCAGGTTCAAAGGGTTTTTCTCACCCGGCGCGTCACGCGCTCAGGACCCCTAGCTAAGGAGTGTGAAGCTACTGGAATTGTGGAATAATTGCAAGCAATGGCAGCTTTCAATGGGAGTACGTATGGATTTCGCACAGGCACGGTTCAACATGGTGGAACAGCAGATCCGTCCATGGAATGTACTGGATCAGCATGTACTGGACATGCTGCTGGAAATGCGGCGCGAGGATTTTGTCCCGGCTGCCTATCGCAATCTGGCTTTCGTCGATATGGAAATTCCGCTTGGTCACGGCGAGGTCATGCTGACGCCAAAGCTGGAGGCGCGCATCATCCAGGAACTGGCCATCAAAAAAACCGACAAGGTACTGGAAGTTGGTACCGGTAGCGGTTACATGACCGCCATGCTGGCGCGTGATGCGCACCATGTCTACAGCGTCGAGATTGTGCCGGAATTCAAAGCGCTGGCGGAGGAAAAACTCCGTGCGCATGGCGTACACAATGTGACGCTGGAACAGGGCGATGCTGCTCACGGCTGGAACCGCCACGGTTTCTACGATGTCATCGTACTCACGGGTTCAGTACCGGTCCTGCCCGACACCTTCTTTGCCAGCCTGAACCGGGGCGGACGGATGTTCGCAGTGGTGGGAGATGCGCCGGTGATGGAAGGCAAACTGATTAGCTGCCTCGGTGAAGGCGCCTGCCGCACCACGGTACTGTTCGAAACCTGCGTGCCGCCCCTGCGCAACGCCCTGCAGCCCCAGCGCTTTGCTTTCTAGGTAGTGAACCAGCTTCATCCACTTGAGCTGAAGACTTGGCTCGAACACCCTGCACGCAAACAGCCCATCCTGGTGGACGTGCGTGAAACCTGGGAATACCAGTACTGTCACATTGAAGGCTCACTGCTGGTGCCACTGCGTCAGATTCCGGAACACCTGACGGAACTGGACCCGGAAGCAGAAGTCGTAATGATCTGCCACCATGGCGTGCGCAGCTATCGCGCTGCCCTGTTTCTCGAACAGGCCGGCTTTACCAATGTGTACAATTTACAGGGCGGCGTGGAAGCCTGGGCAAGGGACGCCGACCCGAGCATGCGTAAATATTAGGAAATTCGTGATGAAACAACTCACCCTGGCACTTCTTATCAGCGCCGCCTTCACCCCCATGGCCCACGCTGCCAGCCTGATGGATATTTACCGCGAGGCGCAAAGCAGGGATGCCGGCATCGCATCGGCGCGCGCAGCTTATCAGGCCGGGCAGGAAAAACTGCCGCAAGGTCGAGCGCTGTTGCTGCCCAGTATCAACCTGAGCACCAACACCACCTGGAACGAACTGGACATCCAGTACCGTGGCGCCAGTACCTTCCCCGGTGGCCAGCACAATTACAATTCCAACGGAACCACCCTGTCCCTCAGCCAGCCCATCTACCGGCGCCAGAACTGGGCCCAGTACGAGCAGGGCAAGCTGCTGACCGCCCAGTCCGAGATGCAATATCTTGCCGCCCAGCAGGATCTGATCCTGCGCGTGGCACAGGCCTATTTCGACGTTCTGCTGGCCCAGGACGCCGCCTCGCTGGCAAAGTCCCAGAAGGAAGCGATCGCGGAACAGCTGGCTCAGGCAAAAATGAGCTTCGAGGTCGGCACAGCCACCATCACCGATACCCATGAAGCTCAGGCCCGTTACGATCTGGCCAATGCCGGCGAAATCGCCGCGCTCAATGATCTGGAAATCCGGCAGCGCGCACTGGAAAAAATCATCGGCAAAGTACCGGAATCCCTCGCGGCACTGACAAGCAGCATGCCTTTGCAGCCCCCCGAACCCGCCGACATGGCAAAATGGGTCGAGTCCGCCGAGGCCAACAATCTCCTGGTCCAGATACAGCGTGCCGCAGCCGAAATTGCCAACCAGGAAGTGGAGCGCAATCGCGGTGGACATCATCCCACCCTTGATCTGATCGCGAGCTACAGCGACACGGGGGCCAGCGGCAGCAGTTTCGGCGTCGGCAACGATACCAAGGCCTCGGCCATCGGTCTGCAACTCAACCTGCCCTTGTATCAGGGTGGCGGCACCAGCTCCAGGATACGGGAAGCCGTAGCCAACCAGGAGAAAGCACGCCACGACCTGGAGCAGGTAGTGCGCCAAACGGCACTCTCCACACGCGAAGCCTATTTCGGCGTCACCAGCGGCATGGCTCAGGTAAGGGCATTGGAGCAGGCCCTGGTATCGAGTCAGAGCTCGCTGGACTCCACCCGGCTGGGGCTGGAGGTCGGCGTGCGCACCAATGTGGACGTGCTCAACGCCCAACAGCAGCTTTTCACCGCCAAGCGCGACTTGCACAAGGCACGCTATGGCTATCTGCTAAGCCGCCTGAAGCTCAAGTCAGCTGCCGGCACGCTGACCGAGGATGACTTGCAGCAGGTCAATCAGTGGCTCAAATCCCAATAACCCCTCCTGCTTCCAGCAGTTGCATTACCTGCGCGGTTGCCCCCTGATGCTGACGGCTGAATTCCAGCCCGGCCTGCCCCATGTGGTGGCGCCGCTCCGGGTCCTGTAACAGGGCCTTCAGTTCCCGCGCAAATTCAGCCTCATCCGTCATCTGCACGGCAGCACCGGCAGCAATCGCCCGCTTGACCGCGTCGGAAAAATTCCAGGTATGCGGCCCGAGGATGACCGGCTTGCCCACCGCACAGGCTTCGATCAGGTTCTGACCGCCGTACGGCAGCAGACTGCCGCCAATAAACGCCACATCACAGGCCGCATAGTAGGCAAACATTTCCCCCATGCTGTCGCCTAGCACCACCTTCGTATCCGCCCCGACAGGCTGGTCCAGGCTGCGCCGCTGATAAGACACGCCCATTTTCTCCAGTAATCCGGCAACTTCGTCGAAACGTTGCGGATGGCGCGGCACGATGACGGTCAGCAGATTGTCTGCTTCCACCTCTTTCAGAATACTGAGAATGTGTTCCTCTTCCCCCTCGCGCGTGCTGGCAGCGAGGAAAATCGTGCGTTCCGGTCCCAAGCGCTGCAACAGCCGCAGCCCCAGATCGAGCTGCTCGGCGGCCGGAGTGACATCGAACTTGAGATTACCCATTACGCTGACATTCTCCGCTCCCAGAGCCGCAAGCCGTTGCGCATCATCCCCGGTCTGGGCCATGACGGCCTTGAGCTGCCCCAGGCTGTCTCGTACCAGATGGCCGAAACGGGCATAGCGGCGAGCGGACTTTTCTGACAGACGGGCATTTACCAGGCACAGGGGGATTTTCGCCTCAGCGCAGGCCTGAACCAGATTGGGCCAGATCTCCGTTTCCAGCAACAAACCAAGCTGCGGACGGAAATGGGAGAGAAAATGCCGTAACGCAAAGGGATAGTCGTAAGGCAGATAGCACCGCAGTACCGTGTCGCCGAACAGTTGCTCACCGGTTTCGCGGCCAGTTGGCGTCATATGGGTCAGCAGAATCTGATGTTCCGGGTAACGCGCCCGCAACGCTTTCACCAGCGGCGCCGCAGCACGGGTTTCGCCCACTGAAACGGTATGCAGCCAAATCACGGGGCGCAACGAGCGGATCGCATAATATCCGAAGCGCTCTCCCCAGTGGCGCAGGTATGCCGGCTGGCGGCGCGCCCGCGACAGAAGATGAAAAATCACATAGGGCAACAGCAGGTACAGCACAGCGGTATAAAGCCAGCGTCGCCAGTTCATGCCGACAACACCTTGTTCAGCGCTGCAATCACTTCATCCACCTGCGGCACCTGGCCTGCCTGCCCCAGATTGATGGCCGGACCGGCGGAATATACCCCGGTCAGCCCCGGATCGGAAGCACAGTAGAGCGCGACGACAGGCACTTTCAGAGCGGCGGCCAGATGAGTGAGGCCGGTATCCACGCCGGCCACTGCCCGCGCACCTCCCAGCAGCGCGGCGGCCTCGGCCAGATTCAATCGCGGCGCGGCAATAGCACCGGTCATCTGCGCGGCAAGACGCTCGCTGCGGCTCTGTTCCTGTGCATTGCCCCAAGGCAGAATGCAGCGCAGCCCAAGCTCCTTGATATGGGCGGCAAGGCGCAGCCAGTGCGCTTCCGGCCATTCCTTGTCGGCGCGGCTGGTAGCATGAAGCAACACGACATAATCGCCCTCGCCAAGCCAGGGCAATTCCGCCCGTGGCGCCATAATGCCGTAATCGAGCGGCATATCAGGCTCATAGCCCAGCATACGCCCTGCCAGCCTGCGATTACGCTCCACAGCGTGCAGATCTGTCGGGATGGCGATGGTTTTATCGTAAGCCATTGCCGCCAACGGCTCCCGCACCGTACCCCAACTGTAGCCGCAGCGCGGCCCCTGTGCCATCAGGGTAAGCACAGCGCTCTTGATCAGACCCTGGCTGTCCAGCACCAGATCATAATATTCCACCTGCAAACGCTGCCGGAATGCCGAAATTTCGCGCCAGACAACAGGGTTCAACAAGGATTTGCGCCAGCGCCGCAGCGCCACTGGAATCACCTGCCGGATCCCGGGATGCAACAAGGGCAGTTCGGCAAAGCCCTCCTCAACCACCCAATCCACCTCGGCTTCCGGAAAATGCGCGCGAATGTCGCTCACGGCGGGAAACTGATGGATCACATCACCGAGGGAAGAGGTTTTTACCAGCAATATTTTTGGCATGCGCCATTTTAGCCTACCCTACGGCATAATAACGAACCATGCAAACCACGCCATTTTCCGTTGTCATCATCACCCTGAACGCCGCGCGGCAGCTCGAAGCCTGCCTGCAAAGCGCAAGTTTTGCCGACGAAATTGTGGTGGTGGACAGCGGCAGCAGCGATGCCACCGTGGAAATCGCGCTGAAATCCGGCGCCCGTGTCATCTCGCAAAGCTGGCTTGGCTTCGGACGCCAGAAGCAGTTCGCAGTCAATCAGGCGAGCCATGACTGGGTACTGTGCCTGGATGCGGATGAACAGGTCAGCGACCGTCTGCGCGCCAGCATCAGGGAAGCGCTGCAACAGCCGCATAGCCCGGCCTACAAAATGCCGCGCAGCAACCGCTTCATGGGCCGCTACCTGCACCATGGCGAGGGCTATCCGGACTGGAGCCTGCGCCTGTTCGACCGCCGCCATGCACGCTGGAGCGACGATACGGTGCACGAAAAAGTGCTGACCGATGGCCGCATTGGCATCCTGAACGGCGATCTGCTGCACGATTCAGCAGAAGATCTGGCTACCTACCTGGACAAGCAGAACCGCTACACCACCCTCCAGGCGGAAACCCTGTTTCGTGCCGGCCGCCGTTCCGGGCTGGCGCAACTGCTGTTCAGCCCGCTGGCGCGCTTCCTGCGTTTTTATTTTTTCCGCCTGGGCTGCCTTGATGGCGTGCCGGGGCTGATCCACATCCTCATCGGCTGCGGCAACAGTTTCACCAAATATGCCAAGCTGATGGCCATGCAGAAAGGAAAGTAAATGAAGGTACTGGTGACCGGCGCTGCTGGATTTATTGGCATGCATACCACGCAGCGCCTACTCGCACGCGGCGATGAAGTGGTGGGAGTCGACAATCTCAACGACTACTACGACGTGCAACTGAAGCGCGACCGGCTGCAGCAGCTCACCCCGCTATCCGGCTTCAAATTTGCGCAACTCAATCTGGCCGACCAGCAAGCTACCCAGCAGCTTTTTGCCACGGAAAAATTCCAGCGCGTGATCAACCTTGCCGCCCAGCCAGGTGTGCGCTATTCCCTGCAAAATCCGCACGCCTATGTCGAATCCAACATTGTCGGTTTCCTTAATGTGCTTGAAGGCTGCCGCCACCACCAGGTCGAGCATCTGGTCTATGCCAGCAGTTCCAGCGTGTATGGCGCCAACACCCATATGCCCTTTTCGGTGCACGACAACGTCGACCATCCGGTCAGCCTGTACGCCGCCACCAAGAAATCCAACGAACTGATGGCGCATACCTACAGCCACCTGTTCGGCCTGCCAACTACCGGTCTGCGTTTCTTTACCGTGTATGGCCCCTGGGGCCGACCCGACATGTCGCCCTCCCTGTTTGCCTCCGCCATTCAGGCAGGACAGGCGATCAATGTATTCAACCAGGGGAAAATGCAGCGCGATTTCACTTATATCGACGATATTGTGGAAGGCGTCATTCGCGTGCTGGACAAAACCGCCACACCCGATGCCGCTTTTGACCCCGCCAGACCCGATGCTGCAACCAGCCACGCGCCCTTCCGGGTCTATAACATCGGCAACCACGAACCGGTGGCGCTGATGGACTTCATTGGCGCGATCGAGGATGCCCTGGGCAAGGAAGCCATCAAGAACATGCTGCCGATGCAGGATGGCGATGTGGTGGCCACCTATGCAGATATTGAGGACTTGCGCCAGGCGGTAGGATTTTCACCGGCAACATCCTTAAAGAATGGTGTGGAAAAATTCGTGGCGTGGCACCGGGACTACTACAAAGCCCGCTAAGCTGGTTTGCCCTGGTTACCAGAACAATTCCACGGCATATCGCGCGATATGCCGGTCAGCGGTTACCAGCGCCAGCTTATCTGCGGAAGCCTGGGCAACAAGCATGCGGTCAAACGGATCGTTATGGTACGAAGGAAGCGCAGCGAGTTGCCAAATGTGAGCAAGGCTGACGGGCAGAATCGATATGCCATTTTCGTTCTTCTGCTGCTCGATAATCTCAGCCAGCGGCGGCTGAAATGAAAGCTTGCCTACTGCCACTTTGATCTGCATTTCCCATATGCTGGCGATGCTCAAATAAAGCTGGTTATCTGGGTCTTCGCATGCGGACAGCACGCGCGGAGAAATCTTGGAAAGATCTTCCCAGAGCCATATAAAAGCATGGGTATCCAGCAGCAAATTCATACCGGCCCATCGCCCAGCCAGAATTCATCTGGAAAAGGCTCGTCGAAATCATCGCTGATATGTAAAACACCCCCTTTATGCAGCCCAAACACGCGCTTCTTCTTTGGCGCTTCCAGCGGCACCAGCCGGATCAGCGGCTTGTTGGCCTTGGCGATGATCACCTCATCACCTGCCAGCGCCTGTGCCAGCAATTCGGAGAGATGCGTCTTGGCATCGTGAATATTGACAATCCGGGTTTCCATTATGGCGCGCCTAGCTAACTAATTAGCTAATACTAGAGCTGGATTGTGCGGATGTCAAGCCGTTCCTGGTTATGCAACTGGCAATAAAAAACGGGCACCGAAGTGCCCGTTTTAAGTTCCAGTTTAGCCGAAGCTAAATTAGAAAGAGTGCTTCAGACCCAGGGAGAAACCGCTCGGATCTTTACCAGCAGCAGCAGTTGCCGGAGCATCGCCATGGCCACCGCCGAAGGCGCCGAAGCTGGCAGCGCTGTCATTGGAAGTCTTGGCATAAGCTGCATAGGCAGTGGTACGCTTGGACAGGGAGTAGTCAGCACCCAGAGCAAACATGCTGGCGTCGGTATTAGCTGCACCGTTCAACTCGCCAGCCTTGTAGTATTGGCCCTTGATGGTGGTAGCGCCCATCTTGTAGGCTGCGCCCAGACCCCACACCTTGCGGTCGTTGCTGTCAACGGTGCTCAGGTTGTCAGCTTTCTGGTAGGAAGCAACCAGTTTCACGTCGCCGAAGTTGTAGCCGCCAACCAGACGCCATTGCTTCGGATCAGCGCTGGTGCCGTCAACATTGTGCTTCTCGTAGGAAATAGCAGCCATGACCGGGCCGCTTTCGTACATGGCCAGACCGCTCCATGCCTTGGTGGAGTTGGCTTCTGCTTGAGCAGCATCAACGTTGGTCACATAGGCGATCGCGCCATGGATGCCGCTGACGGTCGGGGTGATGTAGGCAACCACATTGTCCGGACGCAGGTCGCCGACACCGCCGTTAGCGATCAGGTTGCGGGAGTCACCGATCTGGTCGCCGAACAGGTCAACCTTGCGGCCGATGATTTTCATCGGGGTGTCATGCTTGCCCAGGAGAGCGGTACCGAAACCACCAGCCAGGCCGAGGAAGCTGTTACGGCTGGTCAGGCTGTTGGCATTGTTGGCAGCGCCAGCAGCACCGGTTTCACCCATGCCAACCAGGCTTTCCATTTGCCACACGGCCTTCAGGCCGTTGCCCAGGTCTTCAGTGCCTTTGAAACCGATATAGGAAGAGTTGCTGGAAACGTTCAGTTCGCGGTTGCTGCCATCGTTCAGGCTGTCCACGGACATGTGCACGGAACCGTAAATCGTTACATTGCCGGAATCGGCCATTGCAGCAGCGGGGGCCAGAACGGCAGCAACTGCCAGAGCCAGAAGTTTTTTGTTCATAAAATCTCTCCTAAAGAGTTAAGTATTTTTAGAGTTGCTCAGCGGTTCGGTTGTCCAATCCGCTTAACCTCTCTACTGAGAAGTTGCTCCTATTCTTGCAAAAAGGCAAAGCGGCTGGCAAGGCAAATTTGCGCTTTAAGCAACAATCCGCAAATGCGGTGTGTCTTTTGCGCAACACCCCGGAAACCCCCTTATAAACCGAGCCTTTGCCAGATAGTGGTGATCAGCCCGGCCTGGTTCAATGTATAAAAATGCAGCCCCGGCGCACCCCCCTGTAGCAAACGGTCACACATGGATGTCACCACATCCAGCCCGAACGCCCGGATCGAGGCCACATCGTCACCATAACCCTGCATCTTGAGGCGCAGCCAGCGCGGAATTTCCGCCCCGCAGGCATCGGAAAAGCGCGCCAGCTGCGAAAAATTGCTGATCGGCATGATGCCTGGCACGATCGGGATGGTGACGCCCATGGCCTGGCATTCATCCACAAAGTTGAAGTAGGCGTCGGCATTATAGAAATATTGCGTGATCGCCGCATTGGCGCCCGCATCAACCTTGCGTTTGAAATTGGCAAGATCGGCCTGGGCTGTCAATGCCTGGGGATGAAACTCGGGGTAGGCAGCCACCTCGATGTGGAAATAATCGCCCGTTTCCTCCCGGATGAACGCCACCAGCTCGTTGGCATAGCGAAACTCGCCCACGTCCTGGGTGCCGGACGGCAAATCGCCGCGCAGCGCGACGATGTGTCGGATGCCATGACCCCGGTACTCGCCCAGGATGGCGCGAATATTCTCCCGCGTGGAACCGATGCAGGACAGGTGCGGTGCAGCCTTATGCCCTTCGTGCTGGATTTCGATCACCGTTTCCAGGGTGCGGTCACGAGTAGAGCCGCCGGCACCGAAAGTCACCGAGAAAAACTCGGGCTTGAGCTGGGCCAACTGCTGGCGCGTGGCGCGCAGCTTGTCCATGCCCTCGGGAGTCTTGGGGGGGAAGAATTCGAAACTCAATATGGGTTTTGTCATGAAGCTAACCGCAAAGTCGCAAAGGCGCGAAGGGAAGAACCCCCTTCAAGCATCATCTTTGCGCCTTTGCGCCTCCGCGGTAAAGGTTTTTAGTAGCGGTAGTGATTCGGCTTGTACGGCCCGTTCTTCGGCACGCCGATGTACCCTGCCTGCTCTTCCGACAGTTCGGTGAGATTAACCCCGATTTTCTTCAGGTGCAGGCGCGCCACTTTTTCATCCAGATGCTTGGGCAGCACGTACACGCCGACCGGGTATTTGTCCGGGTTGTTGAACAGGTCGATCTGCGCCATCACCTGGTTGGTGAAGGAAGCGGACATGACGAAGCTGGGGTGGCCGGTGGCGCAGCCCAGGTTCACCAGGCGGCCTTCGGCCAGCACGATCAGTTTCTTGCCGTCGGGGAAAACCACGTGGTCCACCTGGGGCTTGATGTTGTCCCATTCGTATTTGCGCAAGCTGGCAATGTCGATTTCCGAATCGAAGTGGCCGATGTTGCACACAATGGCTTCGTTCTTCATCTTGATCATATGGTCGTGGTTGATGACGTTGACGTTGCCAGTACAGGTGACGAAGATATCGCCCTGAGCGGCCACGTCGTCCATGCGCACCACGCGGTAGCCTTCCATGGCGGCCTGCAGGGCGCAGATCGGGTCGATTTCGGTGACCCACACGGTGGCGCCCATGCCGCGGAAAGCCTGCGCGCAGCCCTTGCCCACGTCACCGTAGCCCAGCACCACGCAGATCTTGCCGGCCACCATCACGTCGGTGGCGCGCTTGATGCCGTCCAGCAGGGATTCGCGACAGCCGTACAGGTTGTCGAACTTGGATTTGGTGACCGAATCGTTGACGTTGATGGCCGGAAAGGCCAGGCGGCCCTCGGCATGCATCTGGTAGAGGCGGTGCACGCCGGTGGTGGTTTCCTCGGTCACCCCGCGAATCGCCGCCAGGCGGGCGGAATACCAGCCGGGATGGGTTTTCAGGCGCTGGTTGATCGCCGCAAAAAGCGCGGTTTCTTCTTCATTGGTGGGCTTGGCAACCACTGAAGCGTCTTTTTCGGCGCGGGTGCCCAGATGCAGCAGCAGGGTGGCATCGCCGCCGTCGTCGAGGATCATGTTGGGCATGCCGCCGTCGTGCCATTCGAAAATGCGGTGGGTGAAATCCCAGTACTCGTCCAGATTCTCGCCCTTGTAGGCAAACACTGGAATGCCATCGGCCGCGATGGCCGCCGCCGCCTGGTCCTGGGTCGAGTAGATATTGCACGAGGCCCAGCGCACTTCAGCACCCAGCGCGGTCAGGGTTTCGATCAGCACGGCGGTCTGGATGGTCATGTGCAGGGAGCCGGTGATGCGCGCGCCCTTGAGCGGCTGGGTCTTCGCGAATTCTTCACGAATGGCCATCAGGCCGGGCATTTCGGTTTCGGCAATAGCAATTTCTTTGCGTCCCCAAGCTGCTAGGGACAAATCGGCAACAACATAATCGGTAAACGCCACGGTGATTTCCTCAAAAACAAATCAGCAAGTCACAAACGCAGGCGCAAAGAAGACAGGTGGATCTCACCTTGGGGCATTCTTGTGCGCCGGGTCAAGGTGAGCGTCGTTGCGAAAGTATCCGAGCCTAGGAG
>CAZKHJ010000002.1:0-42663 GCA_964552675.1 uncultured Sulfuricella sp.
ACGATGGCGGTCTTGCCCACGCCGGGCTCGCCGATCAGCACCGGGTTGTTCTTGGTGCGGCGCTGCAGCACCTGGATCGCGCGGCGGATCTCGTCATCACGGCCAATGACCGGGTCGAGCTTGCCCATGCGGGCGCGCTCGGTGAGATCGAGGGTGTATTTCTTCAGCGCCTCGCGCTGGCCTTCGGCTTCCTGACTTTGCACGTTTTCACCGCCGCGCACCGCATTGATGGCCTGTTCCAGATGGGCCCTGTCCACCCCGTTCTCGCGCAGCAGGCGCCCGGTTTCGCCCTTGTCCTGCGCTGCCGCCAGCAGGAACAGCTCGCTGGCGATGAACTGGTCGCCGCGCTTCTGCGCGTCCTTGTCGGTGAGATTGAGCAGGTTGCCCAGATCGCGCGAAATGCTCACCTCGCCGCCGTGTCCTTCCACCTTGGGCAGGCGCTCCATGGCTTTCTGCAAGGCGATCTTCAGTGCGCCGGCATTGGCCCCGGCGCGCTGCAGCAGCGAAGCCGCGCCATCGTCCTGTTCCAGCAGCGCCAGCAGCAGGTGCTGCGGCTCGATGAACTGGCTATCCAGGCCGACGGCCAGGCTCTGGGCATCGCTGATGGCCTGCTGGAACTTGGTGGTAAACTTGTCAAAACGCATGGCATTGTCCTCGCAATGAATTAACCCCTACTTGGGGGAGGGCCGGACAAATTTCAAGCAAGCCCCTATAGTCCATCCGTGCCATAACACCCGTCTTCTGTTTGCGGTAAACTTCTGAACAGGAAGGCAAACGGGAAAGAACGTGGCAAAACGAGGACTGCCCCTGGCTGGTGCATGGCTGGTGCTGCTGATGTGGCTGGGCGCAGCCTGCGCAGCGCCCCCTGCCGCCCTCTCGCTCTCCGGCAACATCGAGGTGCCGCTGCGCACCTACCCGGCCCAGGGCAATACGCTGCTGCTATGGTTTGTCTGCGACGAGGGGCATAGCGCCAACGAAGCGCGCACGGCAAAAGAACTGGCGGCGCTGGGTTATGAAACCTGGTTCCCGGATATGCTCGACGCCCATTTCCTGCCCATCCTGCCCAGCAGCCTGGAACAGCTGCCGCCGGAAGAAATCCAGGGAATCATCACCCAAGCCATCAAGCTGAGCGGCAAGAAAATCGTGCTCATCACCGCCGGCCACGGCGCCACGCCCATCCTGCGCGGCGCCAAAGCCTGGCAGGACGAGGCCACGGAGCAAGGCCGGAGCGCCCTCGCCGGCGCCATCCTGTTCTACCCTGACTTATATTCCGTGGCACCCGCGCCCGGCGTGGAAGCGCAATATCACGCCATCGTCGCCCAGACCCGCTTGCCGCTGTTCATCTACCAGGGACAATTGTCGCCGGGACGCTGGTGGCTGGAACACCTCAAGGTGGAATTTGCCCGTGGCGGCACCAAGGCAAAAAGCCAGGTTCTGCCAAAAGTGCGCAGCCACTTCTATGTTCGCCCGGATACCACGGCGGAAGAAAACGCCATGGCGGAAAAGCTGCCGGCACTGGTGCTGGATGCACTCAAATCACTGGAATGATCACCATGAAAAAACTTCTGCTCGGCCTATGCTGCCTGTTGCTCCTTGCCTCCGCCCAGGCCCATGAGCTCAAGGCCTGGAAAGGCGGCGCAACCCCACCCCTGGCGCTGAAAGACCTCGGCGGCAAGACCCACAAGCTGGAAGACTATCGCGGCAAGGTGGTGATGGTGCAGTTCTGGGCTACCTGGTGCCCGCCCTGCCTCAAGGAAATGCCCGCCATGCAACGCCTGGAAAAGAAAATGGCCGGCAAGCCATTCGTCATCCTGGCCGTCAACATGGGCGAAAGCGAAAAGGAAGTGCGCGAATTCGTGAACAGGATGCAGGTCGGCTTCACCGTGCTGATGGACGAGGAAGGCAAGGGCGTGGGCGACTGGAAAGTGTTCGTCGCCCCCTCCACCTTCCTGCTCGACCCCCAGGGCAACATCCGCCACACCTTGCAGGGCGGCGCGGAATGGGATGAACCGGTGTACCTCAAGGCGATCGGCGAGATGCTGCCGAAGTAGGCCGGCGGTTTACTGGCGCGTATCGCGCGCCCAGACCCTTTTCATCACCCCCACGGCCAGAACATCCATCACCGCCGCGACGATAAAGGCAATCCCCAGAATCGGGGCGATTTCGGGTGGAAGGAAATTCGGCTCGCCCAGCAGCAGCCACAACCCGCCCGCGCCGAACACCAGCGCCGAGCCATACACGGCATTCGCCACGATCTGGCGCGACTTCTCCAGCCCCGCCTTCATGTTGTTCTCTGCCGGTTTGCCAACCTTGGTAAAATCCCGCATTTTCTTCCTCCGGTTACAATCCCATCATAGGCGAAAATCGTGAATCTGGCAGACTCCATCCAAACCAGCGTCAACGCTGCCCTGGCCGAGGATATCGGCACGGGCGACCTCACCGCCGGGCTGATTCCGGCCGAAAAATCCGCCCGGGCCACGGTCATCAGCCGCCACGCCGCCGTGCTGTGCGGCACGGCATGGTTCGAGGCCTGCTTCCGCCAGCTCGATCCGGAAGTTCAGATTCAATGGCTGGCGCAGGACGGCGCTAGCGTAGCGCCCAACCAGGCCCTGTGCGAAATCACGGGCAAGGCCCGCGCCCTGCTCTCCGCCGAGCGCCCGGCGCTGAATTTCCTGCAAACCCTGTCTGCCACCGCCAGCGCCACGCGCCGCTACGTGGATGCCATCCAAGGCACCGGCGCGGTGATCATGGATACACGCAAAACCCTGCCCGGCCTGAGACTGGCGCAGAAATACGCGGTCAGGGCTGGCGGCGGCGAGAACCAGCGCACCGGGCTGTTCGACGGCATCCTGATCAAGGAAAACCACATTCTTGCCGCCGGCGGCATCGCCGCCGTGCTGGCGCAGGCCCATCACGCCGCGCCGCCCGGCGTCCCGGTGCAGATCGAAGTGGAGAATCTGGACGAACTCGAACAGGCGCTGGCAGCAGGCGCCAGACTCATCCTGCTCGACAACTTCAGTCTCGCTGACATGCGCCAGGCGGTCATCACCACCGCCGGGCGCGCCCAGCTCGAAGCCTCCGGCGGCATCACCCTGGAGAGCGTGCGCGCCATCGCCGAAACCGGCGTGGACCGCATCTCGATCGGCAGCCTGACCAAGGACATCCAGGCCGTCGACCTGTCCATGCGTGTCGTGCTGTAGGGCAGGAAAACATTGAACCGCAGAGGCGCAAAGGCGCAGAGCAATACGAACAGCCTGCTCCCACTTGCCGTATCAGGAGATACTGCATGGGACAAGCAAGGCTCAAGTCATGTTTTTCTTCGCGCCTTTGCGCCTTTGCGGTTGAGTTTGCACCCATGACCTCTTCCTGGATGATCGTTGCCGGCATCCTGTTCAGCTGCATGGGGGTATTCGTCAAGCTCGGGGCGCAGTATTTCTCCAGCGCCGAGCTGGTGTTCTACCGTTCCCTGTTCGGCCTGCTGGTGATTTACCTCATCATCAAGGCCCAGGGCCTGCCGCTCGCCACGCCCCACTGGAAAATGCACCTGTGGCGCGGCCTGTCCGGCTTCATCGCCCTGATGCTGTTCTTCTACGCCATCAGCGCCCTGCCGCTGGCCACCGCCATCACCCTCAACTACACCTCGCCGCTGTTCCTCGCCCTGTTCACCGTGGCCATCCTCAAGGAAAAGCCTGGCTGGCTGCTGGTGCTCGCCACCGTGGTGGGGTTCATCGGCGTGGTATTGCTGTTGCGCCCGACCCTGCACGCCGAGCAGATCACGGCCGGGTTGCTGGGCCTGGCATCGGGTTTTCTCGCCGGCATCGCCTATCTCAACGTCAAACAGCTGGGCGCGCTGGGCGAACCGGAGTGGCGCGTGGTGTTCTATTTCACCCTGCTCTCCACCATCGGCGGGGGACTGTGGATGGCGTTCCATACCTTCCACGCACTCACCCTGCGCAGCTTTCTCATCCTCGCCGGCATGGGCACCACCGCCACCCTGGCCCAGCTCGCCATGACCCGCGCCTACCGCACCGGCAAGACCCTGGTGGTCGGCAGCCTGGCCTACAGCACGGTGATTTTCGCCAGCCTGTGGGGCATCCTGCTGTGGCAGGAAATCCTTTCGCCCCTGAGCTGGCTGGCGATTGCGCTGATCGTCATGAGCGGGTTGATCAGTCTCAGGGCCAGCCCGCGCCTGCCAACAATTTAATGGTCTGTGCGCCGGACCGGAAGGCGGATCTCGACGCACAAGCCGCCACCGGCGCGATTGAGGGCACGTACCGTCCCGCCATGGGCCTCGATAACCCGCCGCGCGATGGCCAGCCCGAGGCCATGCCCTTCAGCGGTAGACGCTGCCCCCCCGCCGCGAAAAAATGGCTCGAAGATCGCGTCCAGCTCCTTCTCTGGCACCCCGGGCCCATGGTCCAGAACAGTAAGCAGCAAATCGTCCTGGCCACTGAGATGAGCATCCACCGCCACCCTGCTGCCTTCAGGGGTATGCCTCAGCGCATTACGCACCACATTTTCCAGCGCGCGATGCAGCAATGCCGCGTCGCCCTTGACAAACACTTCATCGCACCCGGGAAACTCCACCGCTCTCCCGCTGGATTCAGCCTCGAAACGAGCATCGTCCACAATTCCGGAAATCAGCTCTCCCATATTGATCTCTTCTTCCATCACACCCATCACACCCGCTTCGAGCCGCGAAAGCGTCAACAATTCTCCCACCAGTTTTTCCATTCGCTCGCTTTCGCGTTCGATACGCTCCAGGGAAAGCTGCAGCTTGTCAGGCTGCTGTCGCGCCAGGCCAATTGCGGCTTGCAGCCTGGCCAGGGGGGAGCGCAATTCATGCGAAACATCATGCAGCAAGCGGCGCTGGCCGTCGATCAGGGCATTCAGGTGGCTGGCCATGCGGTCGAAATTACGCCCAAGGTCGGCCAGCTCATCGCGCCGCTGCCCCATGGAAGGCCCGAGGCGCACCGCCAGGTCGCCCCCGACCATGGCTTCGAAGGCCGAGCGCAGGCTGCGGATCGGTTTGGAGAAATACCAGCCCAGCAGCGCGGCGAAAATCAGGCTGGCCAGCAGCGTCGCCACCAGCGGCACAACGGGAACGAAGGGAAAGCCGGGGCGGGAAAGCCCGCCCCGGCGCAGGAACCGGCCGGGTGGGAATGGCCTGCCCTCGAACCGGAGCTCCGGACGGGGTGGGGAACCCCGGTCCAGTTGGGCCACCCTTTCTTCCTGCGCGCGGTGGCCCAGCCAGAAGGTGGTGCTGATCGCCGCAATGGAGGTCAACTGCGCCAGCCAGATGAAAAAGAAAAATTTCCAGAATAGCCGGCCCATCCTTACTCCTTTATCAGCTGATAGCCCAGACGGTACACCGTCTGGATGCAGGAACGGCCGTCCGCCAGCGTGCCCAGCTTGTGGCGGATGCTGCTCAGGTGCACGTCGATGCTGCGGTCGAATCGCGCCAGAGGGCGGCCCAGCCCCTGTTCTGACAGGGTATTTTTGCTGACCGGCCGGCCAGCCTCCCGGGCCAGCACCTCCAGCAAGTTGAACTCTGTGCTGGTCAAATCCAGAGGCTTGCCTGCCCACTCCGCTTGGCGCCGCCCCGGCCACATGACCAGTTCCCCGACACCAAGCATCGCCGGCTCGCTATCGGGGTGTCCTCCCTGGGTACGCCGCAGGATGGCGCGGATGCGAGCCGTCAGCTCCCTAGGCGTGCAGGGCTTGGGCACGTAATCGTCGGCGCCCAGTTCAAGGCCGACGACGCGATCCATGTCGTCACCCCTGGCGGTAAGCATGAGCACCGGCATGGCGCTCTTCATGCGGATGCGGCGCAAGGCTTCCACACCATTAAGGCGCGGCATCATCACGTCCAGCACAGCGATCGCATGCTGGCCGGACAGGGCCTCGGCTACCCCCGCTTCGCCGTCATGGGCCACCGACACGCCGAACCCTTCCTGCTCCAGGTATTCCTTGAGCATTTCGACCAGCTCGACATCATCATCCACCAGCAGAACCTTGCTCATCGCGCTATATGCACCACCACATCAACAGAATGGAACGATGATAGCGAAGCCCTGCCGCAGGGGACAGTACCCGGCAGCCGGATTTACATCAATTTACGTCCTTCCCCGCCCCTCTCCTGGAAGCGGCAATTATTGCCGTTCGCCGCCAAAGGGCGCATTTCAGATAGGCGCCGCCTCTCCCAAAAAGCCAGGCAGGCCAAGCAGCTTGGCTGGCCGCACACACTTTCAACCACCCGAGCCAAGGAGCACAACCTCGGCCGCAGGCAACGCTCTTTACATGCTTTTACCCGGCGATAACACATGTTTACATCAGTTTTAGTCACAATTTCCTCAACGGCATGGAACCCTTCCAGCCGCCAATCATCAACGAAAAACGATCTGACGAGGGACCTGAAATGCAATCCAGAAAAACTTTCTTCCCCTTCATCCTAGCCAGCAGCATCGCGCTGGCCCTGCCTCTTGCCGCAGATGCCCGCCCCATGGCAAGTGACCATGAAAGCTGCGGCAGCCCGATGCGGATGATGGGCGAACGCGGCATGCCCGGTGGAAATCACCTGCCGCCATTCCTGCGTGGCCTGAACCTGAGCGAGGCCCAGCGCGATCAGATTTTTGACCTGATGCATGCCCAGGCGCCCGCCATGCGCGAGCAAGCCAAGGCGCTTCACAAATCACGCATGGAATTGCACCGGCTCGGCATGTCGGATGAATACAGCGAAGCCAAGGCCAAGGCGCTCGCGGAAGCAAACGCCCAGACCATGGCCAGAATGGGGCAGCTGCAAGCCAGCGCCAGCCACCAGATTTACCTGCTGCTGACGCCAGAGCAGCGCAAGCAGCTGGAAGAGCGGCAGGCGCGCCAGCAGCCGATGGATATGCCGTAAATGCAGGCCAGCAGCAGTTCCCTGCCAATCGAGGAAGCGCTTCATGAAGACATGAAAATTCATGTCGAATGAAAACGCCGCAACGGCTCTCCTTCAATCCCCCTTGCCACCCGCAGGGCCCGGGGTGCTTTCCCGTGCCTGTATGTCGCCGGGCCGGAGCAACCAAGAATTCAACCAATACCGAAAAAGGAACAAAGCAAATGAACGGGTTTGTTCATGAATCATTGCTTCAAGAAGAAAAACACGAAAAAACCGGCGGCCCGATTGTTTTTATTCATGTGCCCAAAACAGGCGGCATGACCTTCTACTCCATGATCAGGGAAATTTACAAACATTCTGAACTGCACAAGATCAACCCGGCGGCAGAGTCCGTCGAAAAATACAGAAATCTTTCCCCTGCCATGAAAGACCGGCTGAAGGTGATTTACGGCCATATGGATTACGGGCTGCACGATCTGCTTCCTCCTGGCTCGTCCTACCTCACCTTGATGCGCCACCCGGTTGAACGGGTGATATCCCATTACTACTATGTCAGACGCACCGGGAATGATCCTTTGCGTGAGCTCGCCTTGCGTTCCAGTCTTTACGACTGGGTCGCGCGCTGCAATCTGGAAGAAATGGACAACGGACAAACCAGGCGGCTATCCGGCATGGCTCAAGGCATCGGATTTGGCGAATGCTCCACGGAAATGCTGAGTCAGGCCAAATCCAATATCGCAAAAAACTTTGCCCTGGCCGGAATCACCGAACGCTACGATGAAGCTTATCTCCTGATGAGCAGGATGTTTGGCTGGCCGATAAAAAATTATCCCTCGATCAATGTAGCCAAGCGGAAACCGGAAAAAAGCGAGATTCCTGCAAAAACATTAAGGATGATCGAGAAATTCAATGCGCTGGACATGGAACTGTACGATTTCGCGCTGCGATTGTTTGACGAAAAAATCGCACAGGCGGATATCCGGCATGAAATGCGCTTGCTCGAAGAAAGAAGGCAAAGCAGTTATCTGCGCTGGCGTGACGCAGCCACGCATTACGTCAAGACGAGAGCAAAGAAATGGACGCCCGCATGGCTGCATGCGCATCAAACCAGCCATGCTCCAGGGAGTTAGATAATGGACTTGAATGCGCGCAGCCTGATGGCCGACATGCGCTTTGCGACAGCGCTCTGTCTCGGGCTGGCATTGGCCGCCGGCGCAGGCCCGTCGCCAGCCTCTTCCACCGTCGCGGCCCCGGTGACGCTTGGCACAGTTCCACAATCCAGGCCGGATTTTTCTGGCCAGTGGGTTCTCAACACCAAAGCCAGCGATAACCCTCAGGAAAAAATCAGGGAAGCCATGAAAGCGCTGCAGCAAGCCAGAGGCGGCGGGCGCGGCATGGGCGGAGGGGGGCGCGGCGGCGGCATGGGCGGCGGACGCCAGAGGCGCGGATCGCCGGATGCCATGGGCGGGCGCGGCGAGATACCGTCCGGAGAGCTGTCGGCGCTGATGGCCACTGCGGAAAAACTCGATATCAACCATGCGGATCCGATGCTGCTTATCACCGGCGAGAACGGTCAGCGCCAGCGCCTTTTCACCGACTTTCGCGGAGCCAGCGTTTCCGCCAGCGGCGGCCTGCAGCAGCGGGTGAGCATTGCGGGCTGGGAAAACGCCGCGCTGGTGGTCGAATCCACAATGCCCGGCGGTTCAAGGCAGGTTCAGAACTACCAGATCGACGCCAGCACCGGTCAGCTCATGATCATTACGGCGGTCAGCCTGCCGGAAAAACAAGCGCTCTCGTACCGGCTGGTGTACGACCGGGTAAAGCCCGGAACAAACACCATGCAATAGTCAATTTCCCAAGCAGCAGCGGGAAAGAAATCCCCCCATTCGGAGACAAGCATGCCAGACCGGCAAGAAACCTGGATCGCCATAAAACCCGGCGGAATGATCAGGCTGCAGTTGGCCGGGGGCGGTCAATCAGGGTTCTTCTGAGAGCGGACCGCCACGGCCATCCGGTAGCCGTCCTGTTGCTCGCAGTCCACCAATTGGCAGTCTTTTAGCGCCAGTTCCCGCGCGGCGCTGATCTCCGCCAGCGGCAAGCCCAGGCATTTGCTGCATGCTTCCATCTCTGCCCAGACATGCGCGAAGCGGGCATCGCGCCTCTCGGGCGGAGCTTCGCGTACCGCATGGCATGCCGTTGCAGGAAGATACAACCGGGCCAGCATTTCCGCCTCGGGTAAACTTTCGATCCGCACAACATCCACCCCCAGCGCGCGTCCCTCGGCCAACCCGATCAAGGCCCAATCGCCAGCATAGCTCAGGCTGACTCCAATCTCGCGCGCAGCGCCTTCCAGCACGGGCCCCCGCAGACCTTCAACCAGCGTCACCTCCTCAGCAGGCAGGGCAAGCAGGCTGGCCAGCATCTCCCGCAACCCCCGTCTCGCGAGATGGCGGGCACGTGCTCTCGGCGTGCCTGCTGGCAGCGCCAGCCGGCGCAGCGCCAGCCCGTTGCCATCAAGCTTTACGGGCAGATCCGGCCAGGTCAGTGCGCTCAGCTTTCCCATGGCTCTGAGGGCGATCCGGTCCAGCGCGTGCCGGGGGGAATATCCTCCCCTTTCAGCACCAGGGTAAGCGGCCCGAGTGAAACGCCATCACCGACACGGGCGCTGTAAAGAATGATGCTGCGCGGCCCGATGGTGACACCGCGGCCGATATGCACATCGCCGATTTTCATGATGCGGTCCTCGAACAGATGAGTCTGCGGCCCGCTCCATCCGTTGAGGGCGGAGTAATCCCCGATGTTCACGCAATCGAATTCGGTCACGAAGGTGGTGTCCATGTAAATCCCCTTGCCGGTCTTGCAGCCGAGCAGGCGCATGCAGGGCGGCAGCATCGGCGTGCCGCGCAGGAAATCCACGAAATTGGGCACGGCGATGGATTCGTAGAGATTGGTCACCGCTTCGCTCGCCCACACGAAAGGCGTCCACATGGGCGCCGAACGGGGCCGGTAGCGGCCGACGACCAGCCACTTGATGAGCGCCACGAACAGGAAGGACCCCACCCCGTAGAGAAAGCCCGCCAGTGCCAGCGCCAGCAGGGTATCCACAACAAGCCCGGCCCCGGCCAGCGGCATCACCAGCGCCACGGTCAGATAGCCCACCGCGATCACCACCGCCATCGGCATCACGATGCGCAGCCCTTCGACCAGGCCCCGGCTCAGGCGCCGCAACAGGCTGGGGTGGAAGGTAAGTTTTGGGTCAAAGCCCGCGAACTGCTCGCGCGCCGGCAGGATGATGGGCGGGTTGCCGACCCAGGTGTCGCCGCAATGCATCTGCGCGTTTTCCGGCACCCTGGATTGCACCCCGATCAGCACGTCGTCGGGCAACACGCAGCCATCCGGCACAAAGGCGCCATTGCCGAGGAAACTGCGATCGCCGATGACCGTGGGGCGCAAGTGCATCCAGCCGCCCTCGATGCGCTCGTCGCCCAGCATCACGCCATCCGCCACGAAACTGTCGGTGCCGATGGTGAGCATGTCCGGCACCACCCCCAGCGCAGTGGAAATCTCGGTGCCGCGTCCCACGCGGGCGCCGAGCAGGCGATACCACCACGGCGCGTACACCGTGGCATACAAACCGTGCAGGACAAACAGGCTGGCTTCCTGGATCTGGTTGCCGAGCCATTTGCTGAAATACACCGGGCCATGGACCGGCCAGGAGCCAGCCTTGAGGCGCGGCAGCACCAGCCAGCGAAACCCCGCCGAAGCCAGCACGGTAGCCAGCACCAGCACCGCGCTGGCGGGAATCGACAGCAGCAGATAGGTGAAGAACGCGCTCAGGGGCGAGCGCAGTGCATCCACCTCCTTCAGCCAGCGCGCATCCAGCCAGTCGATCAGGATGAAGCTGGGAAACACCGGCAGGAAAAAGACCACCGCAACCAGACAGGCGCCAAGGAAATAGAACAGGGCCTCGCGCGCAGCCAGACCGGCGGAAACCGGCTGGCGCGGCTGGCGGCCGGCGATATCCACCAGCCGGGAAAAACGCGCGGGCGCGCCCTCCCACGCCTCGCCAGCTGGCACCCGCTGCCCTGCTGCCAGCGAAGAAAGCCCGCCGAGCTGGGCATAGTCCGCAAGCGCGGTATCGCCTTCCATGACCGCGTAGGAATCCACCACGGCTTCCTTGCCGATGCTGATCGCACCGAGAACCAGTTCGCCCCGCTCGACGCGGGCGTTCTCGAAATTCACCGAGGAGCCAATCGATACGCCATCGCCAATGGTCAGCAGGTCAGGCGCCCGGATGGACAGGGCGCCGATGACCGTATCCTTGCCGATTTTCGCCCCCAGGGCACGGAGGTACAGCGCATTGAGCGACGAGCCGGAGAGCAGGTGGCGCGGCGGCACATCGGAAATCCGGTCCGCCAGCCACCAGCGGAAGTACATCACCCCCCACAGCGGATAACGTCCTGCCCGGGCCCGTCCGATCACCAGCCACTTGGCGGCGATGGCAAACACGAAGCTGCCGACACTGGCCAGCAGGTAGACCAGCAGCGCGGCGAGAATGCCGCCCCACATGCTGTCGTCTTCGTCGCCGGTAAAATAGTGATAGGTGAAAAAGGGCGACAGCCATTGCGCCATCCTCAGGCACACCAGCGGCGGCAGCGTGGCGGCCTGCGCCAGGCCGCACAGCACGCGGCGCAGCCGGGGCGTGGTCACGATTTCCGGGGCCGGCGCCCCGGCGGCAATGGATACTTCTTTCTGTGTCAGCACCCTGGCGATTGCGCCCAGACTGCGCTCGCAGTAGATGTCGTGCACGGTGACGCTGGCAAAGCGCGCATCCGCGCGCAGCAGCGAGACCAGCCGCGCCGCCAGCAGGGAGTGGCCGCCGAGATCGGCGAAGAAATCCGCCGCACGCAGCAGCGGCTGCCCGGGGAAGAGGTGTCCCAGCGCCTCGAACAGCGCCTCCTCTGCCGCATTCCCGGGAAGATCGGATTCGCCCCCGGCGGTGACGCCGGTGTCCGTCAGCGGCAGCGCCCGCAGCGCCTTGCGGTCGATCTTGCCGGAAGTCAGGCGCGGCAGCACCGGTACGGCTTCGAAGCGCGCCGGCACCATGTAGGGCGGCAGCTGGGCGGCGAGGGATTTGCGCAGTCCGGCCACTTTCAACTCGGCGCCTGCCTCCGCAACGAAGTAGGCCGCCAGCTGCGCCACGCCGCCCATCTCCTTGACCACCACCGCCGCCGTGCCCACGCCGGGCTCTTTGGCGAGCACAGCCTCGATCTCGCCCAGTTCGACGCGAAAGCCGCGGATCTTGACCTGGTCATCCACCCGGCCCAGGCACTGCACGTTGCCTGCGGCGTCGATGCGCGCCAGGTCGCCGGTGCGGTAGAGGCGGGCCTCATGCTCGTTCGCGGCATGGGGATTGGCCACAAATTTTTCGGCGGTCAGCTCGGGGCGGCCCAGATAGCCCTGCGCCACGCCGGGGCCGATGATGCACAGCTCGCCGGTCTCACCCGGCGGCAGCAGGTTGAGCGCCTCATCCACCACCAGCAGGCCGTAATTGGGCAGCGGCTTGCCGATGGTCACCGGCTCGCCGCGATGCAGTTCGGCCAGGCTGGCCGATACCGTGGCTTCGGTCGGGCCGTAGGTGTTGAAGAGCTGCCGCTGTGGCGTGGCCCAGCGCTCGACCAGCGCCTGCGGGCACATCTCGCCACCCAGGTTGATCAGCCGCAATCCGGCCACATCGCGCGGGAACAGCGCCAGCAGCGTGGGCACGGCATGCAGCACGGTGATTCCGTTGGCTTCGAGCACCTCCGGCAAAGCATGCGGGTCGCCCACCACATGGCGCGGCGCCAGCCACAGCGTGGCCCCGGCCAGATAGGAAATCCAGATTTCCTCGAACGACATGTCAAACGCCACCGAGAAGCCCTGATACACCCGGTCCTCGGCGCGCACGCCCAGCACTGCGTTCTCGCTGCGCAGGAAGTGGGCGATGCTGCGCTGGCTGACCGCGATCCCCTTGGGCTTGCCGGTGGAGCCGGAGGTGTAGATCACATAGGCCGGGCAATCCGGCGTGAAATCCGCGCCCCGCCGGGCAAGTTCCGCCCCGTCAGGCACGGCCTCCAGCAGGTCCTCCAGCACCCACACCGGCCAGGCAAACTCCTCCAGCAGCGGCAGCAGCGCGCGGCAGGTCAGCAGGCCCGGACTTTCCGCATCATCAAGGCAAACGTCTATCCGGGCTACCGGCGTATCCGCATCGAACGGCAGCCAGGCCGCCCCTGCCTTGGCGATGCCCGCCTGGGCAACGAGCAGGTCCACTCCGCGCGGCAGCCACAAGCCTATCCGCTGCCCGCTCCGCACGCCTTGGGTTATCAGGCCGCTGGCCACCCGGTCGGCCAGGGCATTCAGTTCCGCATAGCTGAGCGCATGTTCGCCGCACACCAGCGCCGTCTTGTCCGGCATGTGTTGCGCGGTGGCTTCGAGAATATCCGGCAGGGTTTCGTTGCGAAGGAAATCGGGGCGATGCGGGCCACGCAGGACCATATTCAGGACACTCGATGAAGGAAGTAAGGTAGTAACAATAGGGCGTGATCACTTGTTGCGCAAATAGCGCGCATCATCGAATGTCGCCACCCACCGGGGACGATAAACCACCAGCAGCGTCATCACCATGCCGCTGAGCAGCGCCTCGGACCAGCCCATGAGCAGAAAGTAGGGCAAGTACTGGCTGGAGAGATAATCCAGGGCATACGCCCCCGCCGCCGCCAGCAGCCCGGTTGCCGCCAGGCCGGTGAGCGCCATGGCCAGTGCCGCGCCGACAAAGGCATTGACGAAGATATAAATAAACAGGTGGTTCGGCAGCCTGCCGTCCACCAGGCGAAAGACCAGATGGCTGACCAGAACCGGCAGTACGCCCATCAGCAGGCCATTGACCGAGAAACTGACCCAGCCGCTCAGGCCGAACGCCGTCACGCCCAGCAGCACCACGCTCAGCCCGGCCATGGCCAGATACGGCCCGAACATCAGGGTAAACACGGTAGCGCCGAGCAGGTGAAAATTCAGCCCCGGCCGGATGCCGGTCCTGATGCTCCACAACAGCATCAGCGCCACGCAGGCGCCCAGCCAGAGATTCAGCTGTTCGTCATCCTTGAGGCGCCGCCAGGGGGCAGCACGAATCGACCAGCCCAGCGCCAGGGCAAAGAGAAGATGGGAAAACCAGTGCCAGGAAGGCGGCAGGAGGTTGTCGGGTAAATTCATGGCGGCATTTTACGATATACTTCGGGGCTAAATTCCTTATGGAGCAAGAATCTTGCGTTTGGCGCTTTTTGACCTGGACAACACCCTGCTGGCGGGCGACAGCGATTTCGAATGGGCCCAGTTCCTGATCGAGCAGGGCGTGCTCGACCAGGAGGTTTACGAGGCGCGCAACCAGGAATTCTACGACCAGTACAAGGCCGGCACCCTGGACATCCACGAATTCCTCGATTTCCAGCTAAAACCCCTGGCGCGCCATGCGCGCAGCCAGCTCGATGCCTGGCACCAGGACTTCATGCAGCGCAAGATTCTGCCCATCATCACCGCCAAGGGCCGGGAACTGGTTGAGCGGCATCTGCGCGAGGCCGATCTGGTGGCCATCATCACCGCCACCAACAGCTTCGTCACCGCGCCCATCGCGCGTGCATTCGGGGTGGAGCACCTGATCGCCACCGAGCCGGAACAGGTGAACGGCGAGTTCACCGGCAAAGTCGCCGGCACGCCGTCCTTCCGCGAGGGCAAGATCACTCGCCTCGACGCCTGGCTGGCCAGCCGCGGCATCCGGTGGAGCGAGATCGGGGAAAGCCGGTTCTACAGCGATTCGCTCAACGACCTGCCGCTGCTGCAACGGGTCAGCATGCCGGTTGCGGTCGATCCCGACCCGACCCTGAAGGCCCACGCAGAACAGCACGGCTGGCCGGTGATCAGCCTGCGCTGATGGGCGCTTCAAGAAATTCACTTTTGCGGGATGAAGCGCAAGGAGCCGCGCAGTGAGTGACGAGACATCTCAATGGGATAGGCGAGGAACGAGCGAGCACGCGACGCCGCAGACGCGCTTTCTGGCCTCAACCCGGAGGGCCAGCATCATTCAAGGTGCATTGCGTTGTTGCTCGCGGCTTGCCTGGAACAACCAGGCCACGCCCCTCGCGCCTAGCACTACACCTTGAATGATGCTAGCGCGAGGTATGAAACCTACTGAAATAGGCTCTTATAGAAGTGCCCTGATGCAACACCGCTTCCTGCTGCCTTTCCTGCTATTGCTCGCTCCCGCCAGCCTGCTCGCCGCCCTGCTTACCGGCAGTGCGGATTTTTCCCTGGCGCAGCTGTTTCACGGTAATGGCATGGAGCAGCAGATTCTGTGGCAGCTGCGTGCGCCGCGCGCCGCCAGCGCCTTTGCCTGCGGCGGCCTGCTTGCCCTGTCGGGCGTGCTGCTGCAGGTACTGCTGCGCAACCCCCTCGCCGACCCCTACCTGCTCGGCATTTCGGGCGGCGCAGCCGTGGGCGCGCTGGGCGCGATGCTGCTGGGCCTGGCGGCAGGCGTGAAGTTTGCCGCGCTCGGCGGCGCCCTGGGGGCGATGGCGCTGGTGCTGGCCATGAGCTTCAATCGTCACGCCTGGAGCACGCACCACCTGCTGCTCACGGGGGTCGCGCTGTCCACCGGGTTTGGCGCGCTGATCAGTCTGATACTCAGCATCGCGCCAGCCACCGGCATCCATGGCATGCTGTACTGGCTCATGGGCGATCTGTCCCCGGCGCAGGCACCGCACATGGCATGGGCAGTCCTGCTTGGCGCCGGCATCACCAGCTGGCTGCTTGCCCGCCACCTCGACGTGCTGGCCATCGGCGAGCTCAAGGCAAAATCCCTCGGCGTTGCCGTCGTGCCGCTGCAGTTCGGCGTTTATCTCATTGCCGCCATTGCCACCACGGCCGCCGTGCTGGAGTGCGGCAGCATCGGCTTCATCGGCCTGATCGTCCCCCACCTGCTGCGCCTGCTGGGGATTCACGGCCACCGCTGGCTGCTGCCCTGCGCCATGCTGCTGGGCGGGAGCTTCCTTACCCTGGCCGACACCCTGGCGCGCAGCGTCATTGCGCCGCAGCAGCTGCCGGCGGGCGTGTTGACCGCGCTGCTCGGCGTGCCGCTCCTGTTATTCCTGCTGTCCCGCCAGCATGCTGCGCGCTGAGCAGATCGAGCTGCAAGTCCCCGGCCGGCTGCTGTGCCGGGATCTGACCCTGAACCTGGAGGCGGGACAATGCTGGGGCATCCTGGGAAAAAACGGCAGCGGCAAGACCACCCTGCTTCACGCCCTGAGCGGCCTGACGAAACCTGCTGCCGGCAGCGTCAGCCTTGACGGGAAAAATATTGCACAGATTCCACGCCGGCAACTGGCAAAACGCATCGGCACCCTGCTGCAGGATGAAGTGCCGGCCTTTTCCGGCACGCTGCTGGATTACGTGCTGCTGGGGCGTTTTCCCCATGCGCCCGCGCTGGCGCCGGAACGCGCCGACATCGCCGCCGCGCGCCATGCCCTGCAGCTCACCGGCATGGCGCATGCGGAACGGCAAATGCTGGCCACGCTCTCCGGCGGCGAGCGGCAGCGGGTACGCATTGCCCAGCTGCTCGCCCAGGCAGCGGAGATCTATTTTCTCGACGAACCGCTGCAACACCTCGACCTGCCGCACCAGCTGGCGATGATGCGCCTGTTCAGGCAACTTGCCCGCGAGGAAGGGAAAGTCGTCGTCATGGTGCTGCATGATGTTTTCTGGGCCAGCCATTTTTGCGACAACGCCCTCCTGATTCATGACAACGGCAAAACCATTCAGGGCAAAACGGAACAGACCATTACCCTGAAAAACATGGAAACCCTTTACCAATGCCGATTTCAGAGCATCTCAACAAGTGATGGCAATTATTTCCTGCCCACTTTAGAATAAGCCGATAAAAATCACCGCCAAACTCATCCCAGGCTTTATTGATGAAACTGTTCCAGCCACGCACCCTGCACATGCGCATCATGCTCGCCATTGCGCTGCTGCAACTGGCGGTGGTCGGACTCTTCAGCCTCTACATGCTGATCCAGCAGATTGGCAACGAGATCACCAGCCGCCAGGTGCTGGGGCACAAGATGATCGCCATCACGGCACCCGCGGTAACTCATCTGATCGAACACAGCCCCGGCGATATTCCCTCCTATCTCGGCACCATGCTGGGCGACCGCGCCCTGACCGGCATCACGGTCAAGAATGGCGCGGGCCAGACGGTTTTTCAGCAAAGCAAGGCGGCCGCCGACATACACCCGGTCGCCGGCTGGTTCAAGGCGGCGGAGCTCAAACCCACAATCAGCACCGAACTGAAATCCGCCAGCGGACCACTGGGTCTGATCACCATCGAGCTCTCCAACGAGATTCTGAACGAGAAGATACATGCCCTGCTCAATGACGTGTCCTACCTCTTCATGCTGCTGCTCGGCGTGGACCTGATTGCGATCCAGCTCCTGGTAAGATCGGTGATGGCCCCCCTCACCCCGCTCGCCGCCATGGCACGGGAAGTGTCGCAAGGCAACTGGGAAAAAACCATGCTGGCCACCGAGGCCAATGCCAGCGAGGAAGTGAAGAACCTTTCCGACGCCTTCATCGAAAGCGCCAAAACCATGAAGCGCCAGATCCGCGAACTGGAGCAGACGCGCGCCCAGTTGGCGGAAAACGAGCTCAAGCTGCGCAACCTGGTGAACAACATGCAGGAAGTGCTGCTGGAAGTGGACCAGAACGGCCTTGTCACCTTCCTCAATCCGGCCTGGGAAACACTCACCGGCTACGCCACCGAAACCACGCTGCACCGGCCCTTTGCCGAATTCCTGATGCAACCGAAACACCAGCATTATTTTGCAGCAGACAGACTGGAACATATTCCACTCACCGACCTGCAGCTGGAGGTGCGCGCTCATGATGGCAGGCCGGTGTGGATGCAGATGAGCACCTCCTTGCAGTATGATGAATCAGGCCACGTCACCGGCCTGATCAGCACGCTGGAAGATATCACCGAAACCCTGCATTTGCAGGAGCTGCAACACCAGCACGAGCAGGACCTCTATCGCCTCACCATCACCGATCCGCTCACCGGCGTTTACAACCGGCGCCATTTTGACGAACTGCTGGAAAACCTGCTGCACATGAACCTGCACAAGGGCCATCCCCTGGCGCTGGTGATCGTGGATATCGACGGTTTCAAATTCATCAATGACACCTATGGCCATCCCGTCGGCGATGAAGTGCTGCGCAAGGTGGCTGAAGCCCTGCGCAGCAATGAACATCAGGGCGGCGCGGTGGCGCGCATCGCCGGTGACGAATTTGCGCTCCTGCTGCAGAACGTGAACGAGGTGGAGGCCGACAGAATCGGCCACATGATCCACGACGACCTCAGCCGCATCGTCATCCCGCTGACGATTGGCGAGCTCACCATCCGCACCTCGGTCGGCATCGCGGTGGCGCCGCTGCACGGCAAAATCCCCCACGATCTGGTGCGCGCGGCTGACGTGGCGCTCTATCACGCCAAGCAGAGTGGCCGCAACCGCGTTGACACCCTGTCGAAAGAGCGTGGCGAGGCCATCATGGACATCTTCTCGCAAGGGTTTGAAGTCAGGAATGCCATTTCCGCCGGCATGATCCTGCCCTTCATGCAGCCCATCGTCGATCTCAGAACGCGCAAGGTGTTCGCCTATGAAATACTGACACGCATGCGGCGTGGCAGCGATTTTGTTCCCGCAGATGATTTCATTCCCATCGCCGAGGATCTCGGCCTGATCCGCGAAATGGATCTGTATGTCATCTGCCAGGCCCTCAAAGCGGTGCCCAAGAACGTGCACCTGTTCGTCAATATCAGTCTGAGCTCTTTTTACGCCCCGGAATTTGCCCAGCAGCTGCGCGATCTGCTCAATTCTCCCTCGGCACGCAACCGCTCGATCACGCTGGAATTCACCGAGCGCGAAACCGTCGAAATGTCCAATGAATTCATCCAGCTGTTTGAGGAAATCCGTGCCGGGAGCTGCAATGTCGCACTGGATGATTTTGGTGTGGGTTATTCCACCTACAGCTACCTGCGCGCCTTGCGCCCGGAATTCGTCAAGATCGACGGCAGCTTCGTCTTGCAGCTCAAAGAAAACCCGGAAGATGTAAAAATCGTCGAACAGATCCGCGAACTGGCCCACATCGTCGGTGCGCGCACCATCGCCGAGCATATCGAGGACGAGGAAACCATCTCCATGCTGATCGACATGGGTGTGGATTATGGCCAGGGTTATTATTTCAGCAGGCCGGTCAACGTTGACGACAAGCACTGGCTCGGCGCCGACCTGGCCTGATCCGCATCATCCAGCTCATCCGGGTGTATAATCGCTGCGCCCTTCCTCCCGCTATAGAAGCCGAAATAAATCCTTTAAATTCATGATACGCAAATTCATCCGCAAGGTTTTCAGCAAAGCCATCCCCGGCAACACGCCGCGCAACAAACCCAGGATCATCTCCGAAAGCCAGCATGGCATTCGCCGCAACCAGCTCAGCCCCTGCGCACTCAAAGTAACGAGCGAATTGCAGCACGCCGGCTACGCCGCCTTCGTCGTCGGCGGTGCGGTGCGCGACCTGTTGCTGGGCAAAATACCCAAGGATTACGATGTCGCCACCGATGCCACGCCGGAACAGGTACGCAATGTGTTCCGGCGCTCACGCATCATCGGCCGCCGCTTCCGTCTGGTGCATGTGATGTGTGGCCAGGAAACCATCGAGGTCTCCACCTTTCGCGGCTCGGCCGCCCCCGCGCCGGACGAGGATGAGGGCGAAACCAACGGCCTGCACGTCACCAGTGCGAATGGCCGCATCCTGCGCGACAATGTTTTCGGTACCCAGGTGGAGGACGCCCTGCGCCGCGATTTCACCATCAACGCCATGTTCTACCAGCCCGCCAGCGGCGAAATCTGGGACTACCACAACGGCTATCAGGACATCAAGGCCGGCGTGCTACGCATCATCGGCGACCCGCGCACCCGCTACCAGGAAGACCCAGTACGCATGCTGCGCGCCGCACGTTTTGCCGCCAAACTGGAATTCCATCTCGACCCGGCCACCCGCGCACCGATCGCGAGCATGGGGAAACTGCTCGAAGACGTTCCACCCTCACGGCTGTTCGATGAAATCCTCAAGCTCCTGCTCTCCGGCCATGCCCAGCGCAGCCTCAAGCAACTGCGTGCCGAGGGACTGCACCACGGGGTGCTGCCGCTGCTCGACGTAATCCTGGAGCAGCCGCTAGGCGAGCGTTTCGTCACTCTGGCCCTGCACCAGACCGACCTGCGCGTCAAGGAGGACAAACCGGTTTCCCCGGCTTTCCTGTTCGCCGCGCTGCTGTGGCATGAAGTGCTGGCGCTGTCGCAAAAAATCGAGGATCTGGGCGAGCGCCCGGCACCAGCCCTGTATCAGGCCATGGATCAGGTGATACAGACCCAGGTGGAAATGCTTGCCATCCCGCGCCGCTTCACTTCCACCATGAAGGAAATCTGGGGCTTGCAGCCGCGCTTTGCAATGCGAGCCGGCAAGCGCCCCTTCGCTTTACTCGCTCACCCGCGCTTCCGCGCCGGCTTCGACTTCCTGCTGCTGCGCTGTGAAAGCGGCGAAGTGGAAATGGAACTTGGCCGCTGGTGGGAAAAATTCCAGCACGCCGGCGATGCGCAGCGGGCCGAAATGCTGCAACCCGACACTGCCCCCAAAAAACGCCGGCGCCGGCGCAAGCCCAAACATGCCGGCAGCTCCGCCGTCGCAACAGACCTCGCGTCGGAAGACTGAACGATATGCACGCCCACCCCGTTCGCGCCTTCGTTGCGCTTGGCAGCAACCTTGACGACCCCGCCGCCCAGGTCAGCCATGCCTTTGGAGAACTTGACGCCCTCCCCGGCACGCGCCTGATCGCCCATTCCTCGCTGTATCGCAGCGCGCCATGGGGCTATGCCGACCAGCCGGATTTCATCAATGCCGTGGCGGAAATCGAAACCCGCCTGGACCCTCGTCAGCTGCTCGAAATGCTGCTGGAGATCGAACACCGGCGCGGGCGCGTGCGTGAATTCCTGAATGCGCCGCGCGTGCTCGACCTCGACCTCCTGATGTATAACGGCCTGATCCACCACGAACACGGCCTCACCCTGCCCCATCCCCGCATGCACGAACGCGCCTTCGTGCTGCAGCCGCTGACGGAAATTGCGCCCGACTGCGTGATTCCCGGCCTGGGGCGGGCAGCAGATCATCTTGCCGCCTGCGCCGGACAGGCACTGGAGCGCCAGCCGCAAAGCCGCGCCCCGGCCGCACCACGGCTCCAGGCAAGCGCATAAATCCAGATGATGCCGGAGAACTACCGCTTCGTCGTGATCGAAGGCCCCATCGGGGTAGGCAAGACCACCCTGGCCAGGCTGTTCGCGGAACGCTTCCGCACCCGGCTGCTGCTTGAGGATGCCGCCGCCAACCCCTTTCTGGCCAAGTTCTATCACGACCCCGAGCGCCACGCCCTGCCCACCCAGCTGTTCTTCCTGTTCCAGCGCGCCGGGCAGATGCGCGAGCTGGCACAGAGCGACCTGTTCCAGCAGGCCACGGTGACGGATTTCCTGCTCGACAAGGATCCGCTGTTCGCCCGGCTCAATCTCAGCGATGACGAATTCAGGCTGTACCGTGAAATGTACTGCCACCTTCAGCCCCAGATCCCCAAGCCGGATCTGGTGATCTATCTGCAGGCACGTGTGGAAACCCTGATGGAACGCATCGTGCAGCGCAGCATCGACTACGAGCAGACCATCACGCAGGGTTACCTGAGCCGCCTGACCGACAGCTACAGCCAGTATTTCCACCACTATGACGCTTCTCCGCTGTTGATCGTCAACAGCGAAAGCTTCAATTTTGCCGAACGGCCCGGGGATTTCGACATGCTGCTGGAAAAGATCGCCGCCATGCGCGGCGGGCGCGAATTTTTTAATCGGGCGGACTGAAATGAAGATCAATTTGCACACCCTGCAACAGATGGCTGCCAAGGGCGAGAAAGTTGCCGTCCTGACCTGTTATGACGCCAGTTTCGCCACCCTGCTCGAAGCCGCCGGCGTGGAAGTGCTGCTGGTCGGCGACTCGCTCGGCATGACGCTGCAGGGCGAGGACACCACCCTGCCGGTCACCCTGGCAGACATGGTTTACCACACCCGCTGCGTCGCCCGTGGCAGTCAGCAGGCCTATATCGTCGCTGACCTGCCTTTCGGCAGCTACCAGGAAAGTCCGCAGCAAGCCCTGCGCAGCGCCGCCCAGTTGATGGCGGCTGGTGCCCACATGGTCAAGCTGGAGGGTGGGCAGGTCATGGTGGAAACGGTCGAGTTCCTGACCGCGCGCGGGATTCCGGTCTGCGCCCACGTCGGCCTGACACCGCAATCGGTGCACCAGCTCGGCGGCTACCGTGTGCAGGGGCGCAGCGAAGCAGCGGCGGAGCAGCTTCTGCTCGACACGCTGGCGCTGCAGCAGGCCGGCGCCAGCCTGGTGGTACTGGAAGCGCTTCCCGCCACCCTGGCGCTGAAAATCACCTCGCAACTCGCCATCCCCACCATCGGCATCGGCGCCGGGCCGGGCTGTTCCGGGCAAGTGCTGGTGCTGCACGATATCCTGGGCATCTATCCCGGCAAGACGCCAAAATTTGCCAGAAATTTCATGGCGGGCGCGGACAGCATTCAGGCCGCTGTCCAGGGTTATGTCCGCGAGGTGAAAAGCGGCGCCTTCCCGGCACCGGAACACAGTTTCTGATGGAAATCATCTCCTCCATCGCCGTCCTGCGCGAAACACTCAGGGAGCGCCAGCCAGTCGCCTTCGTTCCCACCATGGGCAACCTGCACGCGGGCCATCTCGCCTTGGCCGAGCAGGCGCGCCGGCATGGCCGCTGCGTGGTGGTGAGCATCTTCGTCAACCCGCTGCAGTTCGGCCCCAACGAAGACCTCGCCAAATACCCGCGCACCCTGGAGGAGGACTGCCGCCAGCTCCAGGCCGCCGGCGCCGATATCGTGTTTACTCCCTCTGTGCAGGAACTGTTCCCCGCCCCGCAGCAGTTCCAGGTCGAACCGCCGCCCATCGCCAGCGAATTGTGCGGCGCCTTTCGCCCCGGCCATTTTCGCGGCGTCGCCACCATCGTGCTCAAGCTGTTCAACATCGTGCAGCCCGCCTGCGCGGTGTTCGGCAAGAAAGACTACCAGCAGCTGCACATCATCCGTGGCATGGTGAAGGAATTCGACCTGCCGCTGGAGATCATTGCCGGCGAAACCATGCGCGCCGGGGACGGCCTCGCCCTGTCCTCGCGCAACGGCTACCTGAGCGCGGAGGAACGCGCCGAAGCACCCCGGCTCTACCGCAATCTGGCCCGGATCAAGGAAGCCCTGGCATCAGGGCAGCGCGACTTCACCGTGCTGGAAAATACCGCCGCAAACGATCTCGCCAGCCACGGCTGGCAGGTGGATTACATTTCGCTGCGCAACGCCGCCACCCTGCTGCCCGCACAGCCCGGCGACACCGCGCTGGTGGCGCTGGGCGCGGCACGGCTGGGCACCACCCGGCTGATCGACAATCTCGAAATCACCTTCGCCTGATCCCCGCAAATTTGTATTACCGGCCAGCGCGGCTTATAATAGTTGCCCTTTTGTCCCTGTTTTGAGGGGGAGCTTTCATGCAAAGAACCATGCTCAAATCGAAGTTGCATCGCGTCACGGTGACTCATTCCGAGCTCCACTACGAGGGTTCCTGCGCGATCGACGAGACCTTGCTGGAAGCCGCCGACATCCGCGAATACCAGCAGATCGAGATCTACAACATCACCAATGGCGAGCGTTTCACCACCTACGCCATCCGCGCCCAGCGCGACTCCGGCGTCATTTCGATCAATGGCGCCGCCGCGCACAAGGCCAATCCCGGCGACATGATCATCATCGCCACCTATGCGGTGTACAACGAACTGGAATTGCAGAAATTCCAGCCCGAGCTGGTGTATGTGGATGCACGCAATCGCATCGTGGACAGACGCAAGGAAATTCCGGTGCAGGCAGCCTGAAAAACAGGCTGGAAAATAGAAAAAGGGCCGCCTGGAAACAAGCGGCCCTTTTTATTTGGTGCCCGGAGCCGGAATCGAACCGGCACGCTATTGCTAGCGCGGGATTTTGAGTCCCGTGCGTCTACCAGTTCCGCCATCCGGGCTGATAAGAGCGGCGATTATCAACCAAAACCCCGATTTCAGCAAGTAGCGGCGCCGCTCAGTGGCTGTCCGCCTGCTCCAGCAATTGCGCGAACGCCTCGGCCGTCACCGGGCGGCTGAACAGGTAGCCCTGGGCCAGATCGCAACCGTGCTGGAACAGCAGCGCACGCTGTTCAGGGGTTTCGATGCCTTCTGCCACAATCCGCATCTGCAGGCTATGGCCAAGAGCGATCACCGCCTTGGCGATGGATTCATCATTCGGGTCGGTAGCCACGTCACGCACGAAGCTGCGGTCGATTTTCAGCTTGTCCACGGCAAAGCGCTTGAGGTAGCTGAGCGAGGAATAGCCGGTGCCAAAATCGTCGATACTGAGGGAAAGTCCGAGCGCTTTCAGCGCATCCAGAGTGATCACCGCCTGCTCGGATTTTTCCATCAGGTAACTTTCAGTGATTTCCAGCTCCAGGTTGCGGGCAGGAAGGCCGCTTTGCTCCAGCATCTGCTGCACAGTTTTCACCAGTTTTCCGCCCTGAAACTGGCGTCCGGAGATATTCACCGCAATGCTCTGGAACGCGGGGTAGCGCTCTACCCATTCGCGCGCCTGCCGGCAGGCGACCTGCAGCACCCACTCGCCAATCGGCACGATCAGCCCGGTTTCTTCCGCCAGGGGAATAAACCGGTCGGGCGAGACCAGACCCAGCTCCGGATGTTCCCAGCGCAACAGCGCCTCGGCCGAGACGATCTGGCCGCTGGCAAGGGAAACCAGCGGCTGGAAATGCAGGCGCAACTGATCCAGCTCCACTGCACGGCGTAGCGAAACTTCCAGGGTCAGGCGCTCGAATGCACGGGTGGAGAGTTCGTCGGTAAAAAAATGGAAGCCATCACGCCCGACTTCCTTGGCCCGGTACATCGCCGCATCGGCATGCTTTACCAGCACATCGACACTCTTGCCATCATCCGGAAACAGGCTGATGCCCATGCTAGCGGTCACATGCAGGGTATGCCCGTCGATAATGAGCGGCTCCTCAAAATCAGCCACCATTTCACCGCATATCAGCGCGATATCCTGCGGATCGGCGACGTCCTCCAGCAGGATGAGAAATTCGTCGCCACCGATGCGGGCAATGGTGTCGCTGGCGCGCAGCATGTTGGTCAGGCGCCTGGCGGTCGCGATCAGCAGCTTGTCGCCAAGCTGGTGGCCAAGGCTGTCGTTGATGGTCTTGAAGCGGTCGAGATCGAGGAAGATCACCGCCAGCCGGGATTTTTCCCGTTCTGCCAGCTGGCAGGCATGTTCCAGCCGCTCGTTGAACAACAGCCGGTTGGGCAGTTTGGTGAGGGGGTCGTGGTAAGCCAGAAAATCAAGGTGCTCCTGCGACTGCTTGATCGCCGTGATGTCGGTCAGGATGGCGGCGTAGTTGGTCAGCGTGCCATCCAGGGCGTGAACCCGGCTGATGGATTCCAGAACCGGGAAAGCCTCGCCGTTTTTACGCCGGTTCCACATTTCACCACGCCAGTTGCCCTTCTGTGCGACTTCCTGCCAGACCCTGTCGAAAAATGCCCGGTCATGCATACCGGAGCCCAGCAGGGAGGGGTTTTTCCCCAGTACTTCAGCAGAACTGTAGCCTGTCATCTGGGTGAAGGGCTCGTTGACTGCGACAATTTTCTTGTCCTGATCGGTGATCATGATGCCTTCAGTGGTGTTCTCAAACACCACGGCAAGCAGGCGCAGCTTTGCCTCGGTCTCCTTGCGCTCGGTAATGTCGTTGAAGCTGAAAATCACCCGGGCCACAGCGCCCTGGCTGTCGTGCACCGGGGTTGCCACGCTGTGGTAATGGCACCCGTCAAGCTCGATATCAGCCTGTTCGGCTTTGGCATCGGCGTTCGTGATGCGCTGGAACATCTGGCGGTAGGCGCAGTCCACCTGCCCGAACAGGTCGCAGAAAGGCCGCTGGTGATAATCCGCGAAGTTTTTCAGGATGGTCTGCCGCGCGGTCAGGTTCTCGGCAACCACGTGCTGGCTTGAGTCGACCACCACGATGGCGGTGCTGACCGAATCCAGAATCTGCTGGATCTCCGTCTTGGCGAAGGAGAGCGCCGTGTTGGTTTCCTGCAGGTGGGCCAGCACCTGGCCGAATGAATCGGCGAGGATGCCGATTGGGTCGAGTGCAATCAGGGTTTCGTCATCCAGCTCCTCGGGATTGAGCGGCAAGGTGCCCATCACCGTCAGCAACTGGTCAACCTTGGCACGGACGTACCGGATCGTGCTGTTATATTTTTCCATCTGGCTGTCAGGCGGTGCACCGGCATTGTGCTGCGGCATGTTCATACCACCAGCCCATCCGTTTGCCGTGAAATCACGATGCGGTAATAGCCCTGCTCTTTCCGGACTTCGACCGAATATCCCATGTTGCTCAGCGCATTCGGGATAGTGGCGGTGGAATGGCGGTTGTCGGTCAGGATATGAAAATCCGCCTCTCCGCTCTTGATGCGGTCCTTCTGCTCGTTTACATTGCGCAGCGCGACCAGCAGGCAGGAAGGGCAGATCTGTCCGCGCACGTCCTGTTCGATGATGATTTTCTCAGTCAACGTCTCGCCCCCGGTTTTTGTTTCAGCGTATCACAAAGCGCGCCAGAAAGTGGCTCCCCAGCCAGGCGCCCGGCACCATGCCGATCAGGAAAATCAGGCTCTGGCTGGCCAGGATCGGAATACCGCCCCACAAATGCCAGATGTTGCAACCCGAGGACATGCGCGCGCCCATGCCCACCAGCAGCCCGCCCGCCAGCGCGGAGACATATTGCACGGCAGGCAGCCGGTAATAGATGCGGAACTCGCCCAGCAGCATGGCGGAAACAGCAGATCCCAGCACGATGGTGACAATCAGCGGATATTGAATCGCCGCGATGGCATCCAGCGCCGGGCCCGGGCCGCCCTGGATGGCCTGGCTGGCAAAGGGCGGCGTGTAGTTCAGCGGCACAGCCTTGAAATACGCCAGTTGGGCAACATGACCGGGCGCCACCAGGCTCTCCAGAAATCCGCCCAGCTTGGCGTAGGAAGTGGTGATGCCAAGCGGCATGCCAACCAGGACATAGGAAACCAGTCCGATCAGGGACAGCGCCAGCGCAGCCTTCCAGGGCTGGATAAAGCCTTCCACCACGGCGGGCTTGTCAAGCAGCCCGGCCCGGCGCCATTGCCACAGATAGATTGCGGCAAGCGCCAGCAGCGGCAAGATCAGATAGGCTGGCTTGACGCCCAGTGCCTGCGGCACGGTGATTCCGGCCCAGGGGAAGAGGGTGGATTTGCCAAACGCGGCCCACCATGGGTGAAATTCGGCATACATGGCACTGCCCGCCAGCAAACCGGCAAAGGCCGTGGCGCTCAATACGCTGCCGCTGCCCATCTTATAGAGCGTGCCAAATACGCAGCCGCCCGCCAGCACCATGCCGAAGCCGAACAGCATGCTCCCCAGCAGGTTGGCCAGGGAGGGAATGCCAAGCAGAGGAAAAGGGTGGATACGGATCAGGCCGGTCTGCCGCCCCAGTTCAAACAGCAGCATGCTGGAGGCAATGAGCAGAAGCAGAGAGCGCAGCAGGGTGGCATCGCGAAACAGGAAGAAGTCGCGAAAAATCGCCGTCACGCAAAAATCCGAACGGTGCATGACAAAACCCAGGATCAAGCCCAGCACGCTTGACGTTGCGACGATCAGAACATAGGGATCACTCACCTTGCCTCCTGCCTGGAATATTCCAGATGCACAGTAACAAGCATCGCCCTGCCGCGTCAATCAGCGCTTACGCTCGCACGGCACAGCCCCTTCGACATCATGCGTGTAAAATGACAGGCGCACTACTTTGTCGGTCTCGAAATAGCGAAAGCGTGAAGGCAGTGGCGCTTCCGCATCCTTGATGCCGGGATTCCACTCAATGCCGTGATAGTTGTTTTCCCCCACGGTTAACTTGTACACTCCGGCAGATTCCCCTGCGGGGCTGGTAACCGTGTAGTCCTGCTGGCCGCTGAAGGTGATGGAGATACCGTTGCGGCATTGCCACTGGCCTTCCAGCCTGGGTGTCTTGGGCTGATTGATGTCGCAGGCGGCAAGCAGCAGCAACAGAATCAGGCCCGTCAGTTTATTCATCGTCATCCTGTACCATTAAACAGAAATTTACTGAATTCTAGCCCAATGTCCGCTTCGATCAAACAAGGCGACTCGCCAGCGCTCACCCTGGCAGATTTCGACTTCGCCCTGCCCGATGAACTGATTGCCCAGTTTCCCGCCGAACAGCGGCGCCACAGCCGCCTGCTGCATGTGGATGCGCCCAACGGCGCGCTGCATGACGATTTTTTCCGCCACCTGCCGGCTTACCTCAAAGCTGGCGACTTGCTGGTGTTCAACAACACCAAAGTAATCAAGGCGCGCCTCCATGGCGCCAAGGAAAGCGGTGGCAAAATCGAGGTACTGGTGGAGCGCGTGCTCGACGAACACCATGTGCTGGCCCACATCCGCGCCAGCCATGCCCCCAAGCCGGGTTCCGCGCTGCTGCTGGAAGGCTGCCTGCCAGCCAGGGTACTGGAAAAAGAGGGCACCCTTTACCGGCTCCGCTTTACAGGCGAGGAATCCGTGCTGGATCTGCTGGAACGCTACGGCAGCCTGCCCCTGCCGCCCTACATCACCCACGCGCCGGATATGGTGGACGAAACGCGCTACCAGACGGTCTATGCCAAAGAACCCGGCGCGGTCGCCGCCCCCACCGCCGGGCTGCATTTCGATGCGGAGATGCTGGCCGAACTCGCCGCCATGGGCGTGCACACCGCCTATGTCACGCTCCATGTCGGCGCGGGCACCTTCCAGCCGGTGCGGGTGGACAACATCGCCGAGCACCAGATGCACAGCGAGTGCTATCAGGTGCCGCAGGAGACGGTGGACGCCATTGCCCGTGCCAGAAGCCAGGGCGGGCGCATCATGGCGGTGGGCACCACCTCGCTGCGCGCGCTCGAAGCCGCTGCGGCAGGCGGAGAACTGCAGGCCGGCTACGGCGAGACCAGCATCTTCATCACGCCCGGCTACCGCTTCCGCGTGGTGGAGCGCCTGCTCACCAACTTCCACCTGCCCAGGTCCACCCTGCTGATGCTGGTGTCGGCCTTCGCCGGCATGGATAATATCCGCCGCGCCTACGCCCATGCGGTGGAACAGCGCTACCGCTTTTTCAGCTATGGCGATGCCATGCTCATCGAGAGAAGTCAAAATTCAACTATAAGCAAGGCTTTGACCCCTTCACTAGAAATTCAATCTTGATTTTCGCATCCTGCCCCCGCCCTGACCAACACGCTGCTGTGCGGCCGGCATAAGCGGGGTAAGTGGCTGGGTCAGGCTGAAGCGTCGATGGCGAGATTGACAAGGCACAAAGTGTGCTGACGCACTACATACCACGTCAGCACGGCACACCGCTGGTGGTATTGCTACCTGGCACTGTCCATGGCCCTCCAACCACAGGCACTGACGGGCATTAATGTTCTTGCTGTCGCTCAAAGGGAAACGCAACGGTCTCGCCAGCTTGACTGTGGCAGCGGAAACGGCCCGAACCCCGCTCAGTGGCTCACTGATGACGCTGAGCGGAACGGCTTAACAACAAGATTTGCGAAAAAAGTTATAAAATTTCACAAAATTCTGATAAATAAAAAAAGGAAGATGCTTGATGTCTAAGATGCTCATATTTTTTATAAAAACTGTGGCGTATATCCTTATTATTTCAAGTATTGGCGCTTGCTCTAGCACCAATACTCGCTTTGAATCGCCCAAAATAACAGCATTCCCCGCCTTTAGTGATTTTGTTTTTTTATACATTGAGAATAAATTCATTGACAACAATGGACACTTGGCAAAAATTGAGTATCAAAATTTAACTCCACTGCTTCTGACTCGAGCGCCCATCATTTTTAACAAAAAAACCCTAAATGCAGAAATATACAAAACGTACCGTGGATCATTCAGCATTAATGACCAAGAAAGCAAGATTATTCCGGCCATATCGGATTTAAGCCATAAGGGAAAATTTATTATTGTCTTTAGGAATACTGATGCAATTTCCGTTACATTGCGCAATCGATATGGAGTGCCACTAGGGGCTCCTGATGTAAAACTGAATTTTAGCGTGGATGTTTACAACCCAACCACAATGAAAAAAGTTTGGTTTGGAGTATTTGACGGAAAATTATCAACTGCTGTTATCGCGGGGGGAGTGGTAAATCAGGATTTTGTCGACAGAATACTGGAAAACATTGTTGACTCTATGATTCAGAAACAAGTCATTACTCCCGGCAACACATAACAGGCTATGGCACCCAGGGCCCAGTCAAAGGCCCAGAACAGGGCCCAGTCGGAAGCCATCCTGCACGCTCTTGTGGCAGCGCCGCTCCCGGCCAATGAACTCATTGCCCACCTCGATCTGCGGAGCAAGACCGGTGCATTCAAACGCGCCATGAAAGCCTTATTGGGCGATGGCCTGATCGAGTACACTCTCCCCGACAAACCCAACAGCCGCCTGCAAAAATACCGCCTGACCGGGAAGGGCAAAAAGGAAATATGAATTTTCAAATCAAACAAAGCGACGGCCTGGCACGGCGCGGTACCCTGACGCTGGCCCACGGCACGGTGGAAACGCCGGCTTTCATGCCGGTCGGTACCTATGGCACGGTCAAGGCGATGTCGCCGGCCGAACTGAAGGACATCGGCGCCCATATCGTGCTCGGCAATACCTTCCACCTGTGGCTGCGGCCGGGGCTGGAAGTGATCGCGGCGCACGGCGGGCTGCACCGCTTCATGAACTGGGACGGGCCGATCCTGACTGACTCGGGCGGCTTCCAGGTATTCAGCCTGGGCGAGTTGCGCAAGATCAGCGAGGAAGGCGTGAAGTTCCAGTCGCCGGTGAACGGCGACCGCTGCTTTCTCACCCCGGAAGAATCCATGCGCATCCAGAAGGTGCTGAATTCCGACATCGTGATGATTTTCGACGAATGCACGCCCTACCCCGCCGATTTCCAGACGGCAGCGGAATCCATGCGCCTCTCGCTGCGCTGGGCGGAGCGCTCGAAGAAGGCCCACGAAGGCAACCCCAACGCGCTGTTCGGCATCGTCCAGGGCGGTATGCACGAGCCGCTGCGCGACGAATCGCTGCGCGAGCTGGTCAACATCGGTTTCGACGGCTATGCCATCGGCGGGCTTTCAGTGGGCGAACCCAAGGAAGACATGCTGCGCATCCTCGCCCACACCGCCCCGAACATGCCGGCCAACAAGCCGCGCTACCTGATGGGCGTAGGCACGCCGGAGGATATTGTCGATGCGGTGAGCCAGGGCATCGACATGTTCGACTGCGTGATGCCCACGCGCAACGCGCGCAACGGCTGGCTGTTCACCCGCTTCGGCACGGTCAAGATCCGGAACGCGCAATACCGCCTCGACACCGCGCCGCTGGACGAGCGATGCAGCTGCTATACCTGCCGCAATTTCACCCGTGCCTATCTGCATCACCTGCACCGCCTGGGCGAAATCCTCGGCGCGCGCCTCAACACCATCCACAACCTGCATTACTATCAGGAGCTGATGCAGGGGATACGCCAGTCCATAGAAGAACAGCGCTTCAGCGAATTCGTGCAAGAGTTCAAACAGGCACGCGCCACACCGTGCTAGAATTGCGCGGATTTTGTCCCAGCCAAACGATGGAGAATAAACCGTGTTGATCAGCAACGCCTACGCCGCTGCCCCCGCCGCCCAGGATCCAAGCGGCGGACTGATGCAATTCCTGCCCCTGATTATTATTTTCGTGCTGTTCTATTTCATGCTGATCCGCCCGCAGATGAAGCGTGCCAAGGAACAGAAGAACATGCTGGATGCATTGCAAAAAGGCGACGAAATCGTTACCGCCGGCGGCCAGCTCGGCAAGGTGGTCAAGGTCAGCGACAGCTACATCAGCGTGGAAATCGCCGACAACGTGGTGGTTCAGGTACAGAAAGCGGCCATCACCAGTCTGCTGCCCAAGGGCACCATCAAGTCTATTTAAGTGGGGAGTGCGGAGTAAAGCGTGAGGAGAACCCCTTCTCCACTCCTGGCTCCTAACCCCTCACTCCTCACGGAGTTCTCTGAATGAACCGCTACCCCCTGTGGAAATATATCGTCGTCGCAGTCGCAATGCTGCTGGGTTTTCTCTATACCCTGCCCAATTTCTTCGGTGAAATGCCGGCAGTACAGATTTCTTCCGCCCGAGCAACGGTCAAGGTGAATCAGGATACGCTAAAGCAGGTGGAAGACGCGCTGCGCCAGAGCCAGATCGCTTCACAGGGCATTTCCCTGGATGCATCCAGCATCAAGGTGCGCTTCGCCGACACCGACACCCAGCTGAAAGCCAAGGACCTGCTGCAGAACAAGCTCGGCAACGGTTATGTGGTCGCACTCAACCTCATCTCCAGTTCGCCGCGCTGGCTCACCGCCATGGGCGCGCTGCCCATGTACCTGGGCCTGGATCTGCGCGGCGGCGTGCATTTCCTGCTGGAAGTGGACATGAAAGCGGCCCTGGTCAAGACCATGGAGCGCTACACCGGCGACATCCGCAGCGCACTGCGGGATAAAAAGATCGCCTACAGCGGCATTACCCGCCAGCAGGATCAGACCATTCTGGTCAAATTCCGTGATGCTGAAACGCGTGGCAAGGCCATCAACGAGTTGCTCAAAACCATGCCCGACCTGGTTTTGAAGGAGTCGGAAGAAGGCGGCGAATTCAGGATCACCGCCAGCATGAACCCGCAGGCGCAGAAAAAGAGCCAGGAATTCGCCCTGCAGCAGAACATCACCACCCTGCGCAACCGCGTCAATGAGCTCGGCGTAGCCGAACCCATCATCCAGCAGCAAGGCATGGACCGGGTGGTGGTACAGCTGCCCGGCGTGCAGGATACCGCCAAGGCGAAAGAAATCCTGGGCCGCACCGCGACCCTGGAAATCCGCATGGTGGATGAGGAACACGATCTCAATGCCGCGCTCCAGGGCCAGGTTCCCTTCGGCACCGAGCTTTTCAGCGAGCGCAAGGGCATGCCCTTGCTGGTCAAGAAGCAGGTGGTCCTGACCGGGGAATATATCAGCGATGCAGCTCCGGGCTTTGACCAGCAAACCAGCGAGCCGGTGGTGCATATCTCCTTCGACGGCCGCGGCGCACGCATTTTCCGCGATGCTTCACGCGAGAACGTGGGCAAGCGCATGGCTATCCTGCTGATCGAAAAAGGCCAGGCGGAAGTCATTACCGCCCCGGTGATCCGCGAGGAAATCGGTGGCGGCCGGGTGCAGATCAGCGGCGCCATGACCACTCAGGAAGCCAACGACGTAGCCCTGCTGCTGCGCGCCGGCGCCCTTGCGGCCCCGATGGAAATCATCGAGGAGCGTACCGTCGGACCCAGCATGGGTGCGGAGAACATCGCCAAGGGCTTCAACTCCAACATCTATGGCTTCATCGCCATCGCCCTGTTCATGATCATGTATTACCGCTTCTTCGGCGTGATTTCCACCCTTGCCCTGAGCGTCAACGTGCTGTTCCTGGTGGCGTTGCTGTCGCTGCTGCAGGCCACGCTGACCCTGCCAGGCATGGCGGCAATCGCGCTCACCGTGGGTATGGCGATCGACTCCAACGTGCTGATCAATGAACGCATCCGCGAAGAACTGCGCAATGGCACCTCGCCGCAAGCGGCCATCTATGCCGGCTACGACCGTGCCTTCGACACCATTCTGGACTCCAATATCACCACTTTCATCGCCGGCGTGGCGCTGTTCTGGCTCGGTTCCGGCCCGGTGCGCGGCTTTGCCGTGGTGCTGTGCCTCGGCATCCTGACCTCGATCTTCAGCGCGGTGGTGGTGTCACGCAGCCTGGTCAACCTGACCTACGGCCGCAAGGCAAGGCTGGACAAGGTTTCGATTTGAACAATCGCCTTTCACCATCGTTCCTTCCCCTTCAAGGGAAGGTTAGGATGGGGATGGGATGAAAGAATCCATCCTCTCCCTGAGGGAGAGGGAAGCAAACTAAGGAAAAAACATGCTGGAATTTTTCAATATCAAGCGCGACGTCCCGTTCATGAGCTATGCCCGGGTGACCACGCTCATCTCGCTGGTGACTTTTATCCTGGCAGTCGCCGCCCTGGGCATGAAGGGCCTCAATCTGGGCGTGGACTTCACCGGCGGCACGGTGATGGAAATCACCTACCCGCAACCCGCCGATGTGCCCAAAGTACGCGACACGCTCACCAAAATCGGCCTGCATGATGCCGCGGTACAAACTTTCGGCACTTCACACGACATCCTGATCCGCCTGCCGGTCAAGCCCGAACTCAGCAGCGCCAAGCTTTCCGAGCAGGTCTTCCAGGCACTGCTTGCAGCAGACGCCGGCGCAAAGCTGCAGCGCGTCGAATTCGTCGGCCCGCAGGTCGGCAAGGAATTGTATGAAAACGGCGCCCTGGCCATGCTGGTAGTGTGTCTCGGCATCATGGCCTATCTCGCGATTCGCTTCGAGTGGCGCTTTGCCGTGGCCGCCATCATCGCCAACATGCACGACATCGTGATCATCCTCGGCTGCTTTGCTTTCTTCCAGTGGGAATTCTCCCTTACCGTGCTGGCCGGCGTGCTCGCCATCCTGGGCTATTCGGTAAACGAGTCGGTGGTGGTATTCGACCGGATCCGCGAAAACTTCCGCAAAATGCGCAAGGCCAGCGTCCCCGAAATCATCGACAACGCCATCACCCGCACCATGTCGCGCACCATCATCACCCACTCCATGACCGAGCTGATGGTGCTGGCCATGCTGTTCCTGGGCGGCGAAGCGCTGCATTACTTTGCCCTGGCACTGACCATCGGCATCGTGTTCGGCATCTACTCCTCGGTGCTGGTCGCCAGCCCGATCGTGCTGTGGCTGGGCGTATCCCGCGAGCAATTCATCAAGCCGGAAAAGAAGGAAGGCGAAGAAGCCGAAGTGATGCCTTAATCCATCACAGTGGAGCTTCTTCTTTCCCTTATCGACCTTGTCCTGCACCTGGACAAGTTCCTGCCGGCCCTGATCCAGCAATATGGCGCCTGGATCTACCTGGCGCTGTTCCTGGTCATATTTTGCGAAACCGGGCTGGTCGTCACCCCCTTCCTGCCCGGCGACTCCCTGCTCTTCATCGCCGGTGCCATCGCTGCCAGTGGCGCGATGGATCCTGCGCTGCTGGTGGCGCTGCTGGTCTCGGCCTCGTTCCTGGGCGACAACACCAACTACTGGATCGGCCGTCTGGCCGGACCCCGGATATTCAAGAGCAACACCTCACGCCTGCTCAACCGCGATCACCTCGACAAGACTCACCGGTTTTATGAAAAGCACGGCGGCAAGGCCATCGTTCTGGCACGCTTCTTCCCCATCATCCGTACCTTCGCGCCCTTTGTTGCCGGCATGGGCAGCATGGATTACCGCCGCTTTCTCGCTTTCAGCCTCAGCGGCAGCCTGGCCTGGGTCGGCTTCTTCGTGCTGGGGGGCTATTTCTTCGGCAACATTCCGGTCATCAGGGACAATCTCACCCTGATGATGCTCGGCATCATCATCCTTTCGCTCCTGCCCGGCATCATCGGCTACCTGCGCCACCGTTCCCAGCCCTGACGCGCCCGCCTCTTTGCTATTGGCCTGAACCATGATAGGTTTGCAGGCACGATGATGGGAGCATTCATGTTCAGCCTCTATGTAATCCTTGGCCTGCTGTTTCTGGCCGCCCCGCTGCTGGGAGTTATCGCCTATCTGCGCGTCAACCAGCTGGAGAAAACGCTCAGAAACCAGCGTGCCAGCGACGCGCTGGCTGCACGTGTAGCCGCGCTGGAAGCTGAAATCGCCTTACTCAAGGGGCAAGCGCCAGAAAAACCCGTCATTACGGCTGAACCGGCAATTGAGCCAGCGCCTCCGCAACAAATCACGCCGGTTCCTGCGCCACCGCTCAAAACCACGCCCAAGCCCGCCCCCAAAATGGACCTGGAGTCGCTGATCGCCGGACGCTGGCTCAACCGCATCGGTATCGTCGCCCTGCTGCTGGCAGGCTCGTTTTTCCTCAAATTCGCCTTCGACAACGACTGGATCGGCCCGGCAGGCCGTGTTGCCTTCGGCCTGCTATCAGGCAGTGCGCTGATCGCATGGAGCCAGGCCCTGCTCAAGCGCGGCTACAGCTACTTTTCCGACGGCATCGCCGGACTGGGAGCGGGCGTGCTGTACCTTTCGCTCTATGCCGCGCACCAGTTTTACCATCTGGTACCGTCCTGGGCGGCATTCGGCGGCATGGCCATCACCACCATTGCCCTGATGGGCCTGGCGCTGGGCCGCGACTCGCTGCGCATCGCCCTGCTGGCACTGGCTGGCGGTTTTCTCACCCCGGCCCTGCTAAGCAGCGGGGTGGACGCGCAAATCCAGCTGTTCAGCTATCTGGCCGTATTGAATATGGGCCTGATGCTTCTCGCCCACCGCCGCGACTGGGACCTGCTGCCGCCGCTGGCGCTGGCTGCCACCATCGCCTATTACGTCGGCTGGTCCAGCCAGTTCTACCTTGAAGCCACCCATCTGTTGCCGACACTGGCATTCCTGACCCTGTTCTTTGCCCAGTTCGCTGTCCTGTCGGTGCTCCAGGCACGCCGCAGCGAGCGTCTCGCGGCGCTGCAAACCCTGCTGCTGCTCCTCAACGCCGCCTTCTGCCTCATTGCACTGGGCGACCTGCTCTATGACCAGCACCGCGCCTACCTGACCTTTGCCCTGTTGCTGCTCTCCGCAGCCTATCTCGGCATGATGCGCCTCTCGCCACCCTCGCCCGCACGTCTGCCTTTTGCCGCCATGGCGTTGACGGCCGCCACGCTGGCTATTCCGGTGCAACTGGAAGGCGAATGGATCGCCATCGCCTGGGCCATCGAGGGCGCCGCCCTGGCCGGCAGCGGATTCAGAAGCGGCAACACCAGCCTGCGCAGCGCCGCGCTGATCCTGTTGGCCCTCGCCGCGCTGACGCTGATTTCCGACCTGCCGGACGGCGGCACATTCCTGCTCAATGCGCGCTTCGCCGCCTTTGCCGTGCTGGTCGCCAGCTTCGGCCTGTCTGCCGCATGGGCGTTCAGGACGGGCGGAATACTCTCCAGTAACCAGCGCTTCGGCTTTGGCGTAGTGGGCGTGACTGCCAATATCTTTGCCGTCTGGAGCCTGTCGCTGGAACTGTGGGATCTGTTCAGTACCGGGCAGCGCACCGGCCTGGCGCAAATGCTGTCCCTGTCGCTGTTCTGGGCGGCGTATGCCACGGCCCTGATCCTTCTGGGTGTGCGGCGCAACCTTCCCGCCCTGCGCTGGCAGGCGCTGGCACTGTTCGGCCTGCTGGTGGGCAAGGTATTCCTGTATGACCTGTCCCTGCTCGACAAGGCGTATCGTATTGCCTCCTTCTTTGCCCTGGGCACGGCATTGCTGGCCGTCTCCTTTTTCTACCAGCACCGCCAGAAAACAGATAAAAGCGGGGCCGGGGCCTCCGGGGAAACGCCGTGACACGCTGGCTATTCCTGCTGCTTTTCCCTTTCAGCGCACAGGGCATGGAACTGCCCAGCGCCTGGCAGCACTGGCAATATGCGCGCGCCTTGCAGATACCCGCCGCAACTGCGGAATGGGTACGTTTCCCCCTGCCGCCCGAGATTTATGGCCCGGCGCAGGGCGACCTCGCCGATCTGCGGCTGATCGACCGAAGCGGCAGGGAAATCCCCTATCTGCTGCACGCGCAACAGGAGCAGTGTCAGCGCACCTGGCGCAGCGCGCCGCTCAGCGATACCGGCTTCACGCCCGGCCGCTACAGCCAGGCAGTGATCGACGCGGGGCCTGATGGCTCACCGCATAATGCAGTTGAAGTCACTACCGACCAGAAGGATTTTTTTGCCTGGACCGAGATCGCCGCCAGTGATGACCGCATCACCTGGCGCATCGTGCGGGAGAAGGCGCCGTTCTACCGCTTTGACGGCGACAGGCTGAACAGCGGCGAGATACTGAGCTACCCCCTGACCCGCTCGCGCTGGCTGCGTCTGCGCTTTCTGCAAGGCGAGAAGGCGCTGGTGGCGACCAGCGCCCGCATCACCCGGGAAGTCCGGAGCGAGGCGGAGCACATTCCGCTCAACACCAGATTTCAGCCCGATGCCCGGCAAGAGGAACGGGAAGAGCGATGGCAAACCGATCTGGGTCAGAACTTGCCGCCCATATCCGCGTTCCGCCTTGAATCCAGCCAGCAGGAATTCCACCGTGGAATCAGAATCAGCGCCAGCGATGACGGCAAAAACTGGCGCAGCATCGCTCACGGACATCTTTACCGCCATGCCGCCACGCTTGATGCAAGGCAGCGCGCCGTGCTGAAAATCGGCTTTCCCGAGTCACGCGCCAGGTTCTGGCGCATCAGCATCCTCAACCACAACGACCCCGCGCTGCCCGACCTGCAAATCAGCATGCTGACAATCCCGCGCCATGTGGCTTTCAAGCGTGAAGCCGGCCAGGATTACCACCTGCTCTATGGCAACCCGCGCGCCAAGCCGGCGCAATACGAGCTGGCCCAGCTATCGAACGGCACGCAATGGCAAAATGCACCGCTTGCGACATTGGGAAAGGAAGTAGCCAATACGGCTCATGTCAGCCCGGCGCCCTGGAGCGAACGCCATCCGTGGCTGCTGTGGTCGGCATTGATTGCGGCAGTGGGCCTGCTGGCGTGGATCGCAATCAATGCGCTACGCCATGGTCATGCGGGGACAGAGGATAAAGCGGGGAATTGAACAGGACGGGAGGTCACTCCCCGTCCCGTGCATCAAGCGGTGGTGTTGACATTCCGGCCCAGATTGGGCGGCAGGTTGGCTACGGTTTTTTCCTGCTTGGGCGCTTCCGGCTGTTTCCGTGAATTTTGCGCCTCGGCCTGCTGCATGGCCTTTCTCAGCTCGGATACGCCTGCCGAATCACCGGCACTCTGCCCGGCAATCGAAGCCAGCGCCGTATTCGTATTGGTGTTTACATTCATAATAACCTCCGCTTTCGATCAAGCATTTTCAGTATACGCCAACTTTTTACCGCGATGCAATCCTGCCCGCCGGATTAGGATAAGATTTCATCATGACACTCACCGAACTGCGCTATATCGTTTCTCTCGCCCGCACCCGCCACTTTGGCCGTGCGGCGGAGGCCTGCTTCGTCAGCCAACCCACCCTGAGCGTGGCAATCCGCAAACTGGAAGAGGAGCTGGGTGTGGCACTGTTCGAGCGCGGCACTGGCGAAATCAGCATCACGGCGGTAGGGGAACGCATCATCGAACAGGCGCAGCGGGTACTGGAAGAAAGCGCCACGATCAAGCTCATCGCCCAGCAGGGACGCGACCAGCTGGCCGGCCCGCTGCGGCTGGGCGCGATTTACACCATCGCGCCCTATCTCCTGCCCCACCTCATTCCTGCCTTGCGCCAGCTGGCGCCAAACATGCCGCTGCACCTCGAGGAAAATTTCACCACGCGCCTGAATGAACGGCTGAAACAGGGGGAGCTCGACGCCATCATCATCGCCCTGCCCTTTGGCGAGCCGGGTATCGTCACCCAGGCACTCTATGACGAGCCCTTCATCGTCGCCCTGCCCAACGAACACCCCTGGTGCAAAAAGAAAGCCATCAGCAGCGCTGAACTGGCTGAGGAAAGCCTGCTGCTGCTGGGCTCCGGCCACTGTTTCCGCGACCAGGTACTCCAGGTCTGCCCCGCACTCAACCGCTCATCCGCCGGACCGGCCAGTATCCAGAAAACACTCGAAGGCAGCTCACTCGAAACTATCCGCCACATGGTGGCCAGCGGCGCGGGCCTCACCGTGCTGCCCTGCAGCGCCGTCGGTCCGGCGCAACACGAAAACCGCCTCCTGACCTTCCGTCCCTTTGCCCCCCCCATCCCCAGCCGCCGCGTGGCCCTGGCCTGGCGCAAGAGCTTTCCCCGCCCGCAGGCGCTGGAGGCGTTGCGCCAGGCGGCACTGGCATCCAACCTCGCATGTGTAGACAAGCTCGACGCCTCACCCCAGGAACATTAATAGCATTAAGCTATCAATTTTATAATAACAATCAATTATACAAATATATTCATTCTCCCTAAGATGCGAACCGTGGACTGAGCCACTGCATAGACAAGGAGAATGAAATGCAAGAATCCATTACCATCAAAAACATCGAAGCCGCTTTCGCCGGCGAATCCATGGCCCACATCAAGTACCTGTACTTTGCCAGAATGTGCCGCGTCCAGGGTGACGAAGCGAGCGCCAAGGTATTTGAGGAAACCGCTGCGCAGGAAGTGCAGCACGCCTTCGGCCACCTCGACCTGCTTTTCCCGAAGGACGAAATGACGCCAGCACGCTGCCTGGAAATGGCGATTGCCGGCGAAACGCACGAATACACCGAGATGTACCCCTCGTTCCGCCATGCCGCAGTGGAAGAAAAAAATCACGCTGCGGTGGCGGAAATCGATGAACAGATCGCCGAATCGAAGGAACACGCGGAACGCTTCGCCGCCACCCTGGAGAAAGCCGCCAAACGCTTCGCCGCGCTGGCCAGGGTCGAGGAACGTCATGCCAATCACTACCGCGAGACCCTGGCCCGGGTACAAGGCTGACAACTTGCAAAACCCGTCATCAGCCTCATGTGGGTTGATCGGAAAATTACTTTTAGACTGAATCCAAGGAGATGAAAATGAAGAAATTCCAATGCGTGGTATGCGGCTGGGTTTACGACGAAGTGCAGGGCGATGCAGAGCATGGCATCGCGCCCGGCACCCGCTGGGCCGACGTGCCTGACAGCTGGACCTGCCCGGACTGCGGCGTAAGCAAGTCGGACTTTGAAATGGTGGAAATCTGAACCACTGACGGGCGAAGGGAGCACGCCCCCTTCGCCCCCGCATGGAGAATCAAGATGGATCCCCTGATCATCATCGGCACCGGCCTGGCCGGTTTCACCCTGGCACGCGAATGGCGCAAGCTCGACACGACCACGCCCCTGCACATTATCAGCGCGGAAGATGGCTGCTTTTATTCCAAGCCCATGCTCTCCAATGCCATCAACGGAAAAAAAACACCGCAGCAACTGGCGAACAAAAGTGCTGCACAAATGGCACAGGAACTGAATGCCACCATCACGCCCCGAGCCAGCGTCAGCGCGCTGGATACGGCAGGGCACAGCATTACCGTGAACGGCGAGAAAATTGCCTACGCCCGGCTGGTGCTGGCCCTCGGCGCCGACCCTGTCCGTCTGCCCCTGCAGGGCGATGCGGCGGATGAAGTGCTGTCGGTGAACGATCTGGATGATTACACCCGCTTCCGCCAAACCCTGGAAGGGAAACAGCGCGTGGCCATTCTGGGCGCCGGTTTGATTGGCTGCGAATTCGCCAACGATCTGCTTGCCGGCGGCTATGGCGTGGATGTCATCGACCCCGGCAGCCGCCCCCTGAGCAGCCTGCTGCCTGCCGAAGCGAGCAAGCAGCTGGAGCAGGCACTGGGCAAACTGGGTGCGCACTGGCATTTCGGCGTCAAGGCGGAAAAAGTGGCGCGCACCGGCTCCAGCCTGCGCCTCACGCTCTCCGATGGCGCCACAGTGGAAGCAGATGTGGTGCTGTCCGCCATCGGCCTGCGCGCCCGTACTGCCCTGGCCCACGCGGCAGGAATTTCAGTCAATCGCGGCATCGTGGTCGACAATCAGCTGCAGACCAGCGCCGGAGAGGTTTACGCCCTTGGCGACTGTGCCGAAGCACAGGGCAAGGTGCTGCCCTTTGTCCTGCCGCTGATGCAGCAGGCACGGACACTCGCCAAAGTGCTGGCGGGAAGCGGGGCGGAATTATCCTATCCGGTCATGCCGGTAGTGGTAAAAACCCCCGCCTGCCCGGCCGTGGTTTGCCCGCCGCCACCCGGCACACCAGGCACATGGCAGGAAGAAATGGCAGGACAGGGTGTGCGTGCCCTGTTCCACGACGAGGCCGGTACCCTGCGCGGATTTGCGCTCACCGGACAGGCTACGGCGGAGAAAAATGCCTTGGCACAACGGCTGTAAAGAACCCAGACGCTTGCCTGTCAGTGCTTTCTTCCCAATAATGGTTCTGGTCAAAATTCACCAGGAGGACCGCTGATGCCCCGCAAGGTTGTAGCCGCCATCCAGGCGCGCCTGGGCTCCACCAGGCTGCCCAGAAAGGCGCTCCTGCCTATTCTTGGCCGTCCCATGCTGGAACACATCGTGGAGCGGGTTCATTTTGCCGCCTGCGTGGACGAGATTGTTCTTGCCACCACGGAAGCCGCAGAAGACGACGAACTGGCCAACGCTGCTGAAAAGATGGGCATTCGAGCCTCGCGCGGGCCGGTAGACGACATCGTGGAGCGTCTCTACCGGGCCGCAGACGATACCGGTGCAGATATTCTGGTACGGGTGTGGGGCGATTGTCCCTGCGTCGACCCGGCCGTGGTCGACCAGGCGGTGGCGATGCTGGAAG
>CAZKHJ010000002.1:42673-181270 GCA_964552675.1 uncultured Sulfuricella sp.
CGGAACAGCTTGATTACGTGAGCAACGCCATGGCCGGGCAGGGCAATTCGGACGACGGTTTCCTGCGCACCTATCCCTATGGCCTGGATATCCAGGTGTTTCGCACCCCGGTGCTGGCGCACATGCGCGCCACGGATGACCCGTTCTACCGCGAGTTTCCGGAAGATTTCCTGCGCGACCATGCTGCGGAATTCCGCCTTGGCGCCCTGCGCCACGATGAGGACTGCTCCGACGTCTATGTGACAGTGGATTACCGCGCCGACTTCGACACCATCTGTGCCGTGTTCGAGCGCCTTTATGCTCCGGAACGCGCATTCGGCTTCGAGGAAGTGGTCGCCCTGTTGCGCCAGCACCCGGAAATCGATGTCCGCAACGCCCCGCTGGCGCGCAACATCGAATATATCGCCAAGAAAAAACTGCGTTGAGCCCAATGCCGAATTTCTCCCTGCCCCGCTGTATCGGCCACCAGGCCGGCCATTACTGGTTTCCCGCAATCCACGCCCTTGCACCGAATGCCCTGGCCTGCCTGATCCCGGCTGTGCCCGACGTGGGAGAGAGCCGCTGGTCGTCCCGCCTGCTGTTCAGCACCGACGCCAAAGCCTGGAAGGACCTGGGCGAAGTGCCTTATGGCTCGGCGTCCTGCCGCCTTGACGCGGAGCTGCTGGTCCTGCCCTACGAATTCTGGCCGGATCACGACCGCCGCGACGCCGTGAGCCGTGGCGTGAGCCTGCACGATCGGGAAGGGGACAAGCTGGTCTGGGCGGAACGCGACATCACGGTGCGGGGCTTCCCCCGCGCCATCGCCGGCTATGCCGACGGCAAGGCCTTTCTGCTGGCCAGCGGCGACGATGTGCAGACGCTGGCCGACGGGTCGCTGTTCACCACGCTCTACGGAAAACTCGACGGTGACCGCAAATACAGTCTGTTCGCCGTCGTCAGCCAGGACGGCGGCCTGAACTGGCGCTATCGTGCCACCGTAGCCACCAGCCGGGGCATGCGCGGGGTGCGGGAAGGACCGAGTGAAGCAGCTACCGTGCGCCTCGACGACAGCAGCCTGCTGTGCATCTACCGGGTGGATAGCGGTGTGGAATTCGCTTTCGGGCGCAGCATCAGCCGCGACGAGGGGCAAACCTGGACCCGGCTGCGCCCGATGAAGGGCAAGGGCTCTGTCAAGCCGCAGCTGGTGCGGCTGGAAGATGGCACCATCCTCCTGAGCGGGGGGCGTCCGGGGATTTATCTCTGGATTTGCCGCGATGGCATGGGACGGCGCTGGAAGCGCTTCGACCTGGCCGCGCATCATGACCGGAACAGCGGAGACAAGGACCGCTTTGCGGCATTCCCGCCCGGCGGAGATGAAAACCCCGCCGCCAGCACCTGCTATACCTCGATGCGGCGCACCGGCCCGCAGGAAATACTGATCGCCTATGAACGCCTGGGTAATGGCTGGAAAGGCGCGCCTGGCCCTCACGGGGAGGAAGACGCCGTCTACTGCCTGAGCATCACGGTGGAAAATATTCGCAAACCAGCCCTGACAGAAAAATCATAGTTCCCGCATTTCCTGCCAGCGCCGCAAATGCCCCATCATGCGGCGATAGTGGGATCCAGGCCAATATACCCGGCTGCAGCACGGACATACTGACAGGGTTTCGCCGGAACGCCGCGCATCGGCGGGCACGGCCGCACATTCCGCCTCCGTCGCCGGCCGCAACAAAGCATTGTCGAGCAGGCACCGGCTAAAGGCATGGCCGGTCCAGTCCATGGGGAAATGCCGTGACAACATGCGCGCCTGCTCATCCAGCGTCCCATGCATCAGCATCACCACCCGTTCCCGCGCCGCCTTGTGCTCCCCGATCCGGCGGTCCAGCGTCAACAGCCAGCGGCCTTCAGCGTTGGCCTGACGCACGATATCCCGGTCAGCCGCCTGATTGTCGGCCAGTAAGGTATCGTAACCCGCAGCACGCAGATAGCGGGCAAAGCGCGTCAACATGGCATCACACAGAAACAGGGGCCGTCCTCCCGGTTCAGAATGATTCTGCATGAGGCCTCGCGCTACCGATCAAGCCGCCGGTTCAGGCAGATGCAACAATTTCGCAATTTCCTGTGCCGGCACCGGTTTGCTGAAGTAATACCCCTGGATCAGGTCACAGCCATGATGGCGTAGAAAGGCAAGCTGTTCCTCGGTTTCCACTCCCTCGGCAATCACCTTGAGCCGCATGTTGTGCGCCAGCGCGATCACGGCTGCGGCGATCAGCTCATCATCGGGATCGGTAGTAATGTCGCGGATAAATGACTGGTCGATCTTGAGTGTATCGATGGGAAAACGTTTCAGGTAATTCAGACTGGAGTAGCCCGTACCAAAATCGTCAATGGACAGGCTCATGCCCATTGCCTTGAGCGCATGCATGGTCTGGATTGCTTTTTCCACATCCGACATGATCATGCTTTCGGTAATCTCAAGTTCGAGGCAGCCGGGTTTGCATCCCGTTTCACGCAAAACCCGCGCCACCATGCCCGCCACATCCTGCTGCTTGAACTGAAGGGCGGAAAGATTCACTGCCATGCGGAGGGGAGCGCCCCCCATCGCCACCCATGCGCTCGCCTGCGAGCAGGCCGTTCGCAGCACCCACTCACCGATGGGAAGAATAAGGCTGGTTTCCTCCGCCAGTTGCAGGAAGCGGGAAGGCGGGATCAGCCCATCATTGTGCGACTGCCAGCGCAGCAATGCCTCGAAACCGGTGACTTCTCCACTGATGGAATCGACCTGCGGCTGGTAATGCAGCAAGAATTCCATTCGCTCCAGCGCATAACGCAAGTTGTATTCCAGTGTCAGGCTGGCAAAGGCATGTGCATTCATTTCCGCAGCGTAAAACTGGAAAGTGTTCTTGCCCGCATCCTTGGCGCGGTACATGGCAGTATCGGCATTTTTCAGCAAGGAGTGGCTATCCAGCCCATCTCTGGGGTAGATGCTGATACCGATGCTGCCGGACAGCTTCAGTTCCTGGCCTTCGACGACCAGAGGGCGGGAGATGACCTCAAGCGCCTTGCGGGCCACCACTACGGCGCTCTCGGCGCGATCGATTTCCCCCAATACCAGCACGAATTCATCCCCGCCTGTCCTTGCCACCGTATCGCCCGCACAAGCGCAGCCCAGCAGCCTGCCCGCGACCTCGCGGATGAGTTGATCGCCGATATTGTGTCCCAGGCTGTCATTCACGTTTTTGAAACGATCCAGATCGAGTAGCAGCACCGCCACGGAATGGCTGGAGCGCGAGGCCAGGGCGATGGCCTGCGCCAGCCGGTCATGCAGCAGGGTGCGATTGGCAAGGCCGGTCAGGGTATCATGGTTGGCCAGATGTACCAGTTGAGCCTCGGTTTCCTTGCGCCGGGTAATATCCTCGGTGACCGCGATATAGTATTTTGGCGCACCGGAGGGATCGTGAACCAGAGAGACTGTGAGGTTAACCCAGATGACGGCACCATCCTTGCGGATATAGCGCTTTTCCAGTGAGAAATGGCTTCTTTCTCCGGCCAGGAGTTCGCGCACAGGTTCCCGCGCCATGTCCTTGTCTTCCGGATGGGTGATGTCTTCGAAGGCCAGCTTCAGCATCTCGGCTTCCGAGTAGCCGACAATATCGCACAGCTTCTGGTTGACACGCAGCCAGCATCCATCCAGCCTTACATGCGCAATTCCGACTGCAGCCTGGTCGAATGTGCCACGGAAACGCTGCTCGCTGTCACGCAACTCATCCAGCATGCGTTCACGTTCGGTAATATCCTTGCCTGTGGAAGCGAAGTGCGCCAGCTTGCCCCGCGTGTCCTTCAACGGCGTAATGGTTTCTTCCGACAGGTACAGTTCGCCATTCTTTTTCCTGTTGGCAAGAATCCCCTTGAAAGTATCGCCGGACAGGATGGTCTGCCACATTCCCCGGAAAAATGCCTCGTCGTGCCGGCCGGAATCCAGCACTCGCGGGGTCATCCCGATGACCTCCTGCCGCTGGTACCCGGTAAGCCTTTCAAATGCAGCGTTAACGTACTGAATGCGCCCATCCAGATCAGTGATGTATATGGTGTCGGCGGTCTGCTCCACTACCTGGGACAGCCTGATCAGCGCTTCCTGGGCAACCCTGGCCACGCGCCGGGCCTCGGCATCTTTCAACTCCCGTTCGATAGCAGGCACGAGCCGCTGCAAATGGCCTTTGAGCAGGTAGTCATGCGCCCCCGCCTTCATCGCCGCCACGGCCACATCTTCGCCGATGGTGCCGGAAACAATGATGAAAGGCAGATCCAGCGCACTTTCCCGCAGCAGGCGCAGCGCGCCGAAAGAGTCAAAACCGGGCATTTTATGATCGGACAGCACGAGGTCCCAAATCTCTGTTTCCAGAGCCCGTTGCATCGCTTCGGCCGTATCCACCCGCATGTAGCTCAGGTCAAAAGCCCGGCGCAATGCGCGCACCGTCAGCGCGGCATCGTCTTCCGAATCCTCGACAAGCAACACGCGCAGCGGTTTGGTCATTTACAGCCCCTCACAGGTGGAGCTTCATTCAATACCAGCCAGTACATGCCAAGCTGCTTCACCGCATCGACGAACTGGGAGAAATCCACCGGCTTGCGGATATAGCTGTTGGCGTGCAGCTTGTATCCCTGCACCAGGTCATGCTCTTCCTTGGAGGACGTGAGAATGATGACTGGCAGCAACCCGGTACGGGCATCGGCGCGCAGGCGTTCCAGCACTTCAAGGCCGCTCAGCCGGGGCAGTTTCAGATCCAGCAGGATCATTGCCGGCATGACCCGCCCATCACGGCTGGCATGGGCACCCTCACAGAACAGATAATCCAGCGCCTCTACGCCATCGCGGGCAACCACTATTTCATTCATGATCTTGTTTTGCTGAAGCGCACGCCTGGTCAGCATTTCGTCATCCGGGTTGTCTTCAACCAACAATATGGGGTTGTTTTCGAGCTTTCCCATGCCGCTACTCCTGTCCATCCTGTCTATTTCAGGTCAAAATAAAACGTTGCGCCCACGCCAGGCGCCCCTTCTGCCCATACCCGACCGCCATGCCGCTGGACGATGCGTCTGACCGTTGCCAGCCCGATTCCCGTGCCGGCAAACTCCGCAGACGAGTGCAGCCGCTGGAAAGCGTTAAACAGCTTATCGACATAGGTCATGTCAAAACCGGCGCCATTGTCGCGCACGAAACAGGTGACGCCACTCTCGGATCGCAATGCGCCGAATTCGACGCGAGGACACTCGGTTTTGGCTGAATATTTCCAGGCGTTGGACAGCAGGTTTTCCAATACCACACGCAACAAGCGCGGATCACCCTGCACCGTGATGCCTTTTTCGCACACGAACCCGACTTGTCGCGTGGCCTCCGGGTCAACCAGCCCGGCAGCAATTTCGCCGGCCAGCGCGGACAAGTCCACCGTCTCTACATTCATCCCGGCGCGAACCACGCGACAAAGCTGCAGCATGGCGTCAATCAGCTCGCCCATGCGCTGCGTATTCGCCCGCAAACGTTCCAGATACACTTTCCCGTCGCCCTCGAGTACCGCACCGTAATCCTCCAGCAATGCCAGGCCGAAACCATCGATACTGCGCAGCGGTGCGCGCAGGTCATGGGATACCGAATAGGAAAACGCTTCCAGTTCCTGATTGATCGCCTCCAGTTCCGCCGTGCGCCCGGCCACCCGCTGTTCCAGGGTATTCACCATTTGCCTCAGTTCCTGGAATAACGAAGCATTTTCGATCGCGATACTCACCTGATTGGCGAATATGGTGAGCAATTCCATATCCCGGCTGGTGAAGCTGCCGCCCCCCAGTTTACCCATCCCGGACAGGCCACCAATGATCTTCCCCTTGCTGAATAGCGGGACCAGAAGCGCCGATTGCTGTCCGTGCTCCCAGTGGGTTTTTTCATCCATGGCCCATTCCTGATGTTCTCCATACAGCAAGGGTTTTTCATGCTGCAGCACCCAGCCGCACATGCCGACCCGGATGGAAAAACTTGAGCCTTCGATATCTTCCGCATACAGCCCGTCAGCAGCCACGTACTGGTAGGTGTCATTTGTTGCGTTCAGCAAGGGGACCAGCAGAGTCTCCGCGCCGATCAGGGATCGCGCCTTGCTTGCCACCAGGCGCAATACCTTATCCAGCTCCAGCTCGGATACGATTGCTTCGCCCAACTCGCGCAGCAATTCCAGTTCCTGCGTCCGCCGGCTGACCTCCTCCACCAGGCGTTTCCGCCCGGCAGCCTGGGACTCTTCGCAGGATTTGCGCAAACTGATATCCGTATGGCAACCCGCCAGATTCTTGACGCCATCCGCTTCACGCACGCCCGTGCCCTGCACTTCCACCCACTGGTAGTCACCGGTTTTCCTGCGTATGCGGTAGTCCACCTGAAAATGGTCGACCCGGCCTTCCTCGCACTCGACCCATGCGGCCAGAAAATGACTCAGATCTTCCGGATGAATGAGATTTTGCCAAGCCAGGAAAGTATCTTCCATTTCATCGGGCCCATAACCCAGCATCTCCTTCCAGCGTGGCGAAAACCAGATTTTCCCCGCCCCGACGTCCCATTCCCAGATGCCTTCGTCGATGACGCCAATTGCCCGCTTGATGCGCGCATAATCCTTTTCAAGCAAGGCATAGGCGTCCTCCATGGAGGTCTCTCCCACCCTGACAGATTCACCTGTAGCCATCCCGCACTCCTGATGTCCTGACGATCGAGTCATGCATTCGATTACTGACATATGAACTTCGACACCCATACAGGCTGATCGTTTCCCTTCGACCAACCCGGCTACCAGACCGGCCTGCTTTCATTACTCGAGCAGGCTGTGCTTTATGGCATAGCGCACCAGCTGGGTGTTGTTCGACATATCCATCTTTTCCATGATGCGGGTACGGTAGGTGCTGACGGTTTTTACATTCAAATCCAGATGAAAGCCGATCTCCTTGATCGAATGACCGCTAACCAGCAGCTTGAAAACATCAAGTTCTCTTTGGGATAGCTTTTTATGAGGCAGTTCTGAGACCGGGTAAATCTCGAACAGCAGCGTCTCGGCCAAAGCGCTGCTGATATATCTGCCTCCACGCGCCACCCGGCGGATTGCATCTATCAACTGGTCGGGGTTGCTGTCCTTGGTGATGTAGCCCGATGCGCCAAACTTGATGGCGGAGATGGCATATTCCGCCTCAGGGTACATGCTGAGCACCAGAATTTGCGCTTGCGGATCTTCCGCCTTGACCTGTCTAAGCACGTCCAGCCCGCTGAAGTCCGGCATGTTGATATCAAGCAACATGACATCCCATTCATGCTTGCGTGCCTCATCAAGCGTATCTATTCCATTTACAGCCTCAGCCACGACGGCGATATCCGGTGTATCGGAAAAAATGCGTCGGAGCCCGCTACGGAAAAGTGAGTGATCATCCGCGATCAGAACCCTGATCATAAGCTTTCCTCAGTCTGTTTGTGTCCCAGGGGAATGCACAGGGATACCAGGCATCCGTATTTTTTGGTGGCACCGATATTCAGCTCCCCACCCAATTGCCTTGTTCTCTCATACATGCCAAGAATGCCGTAGGATCTGAGGCTCAATATTGCTTTCTCATCAATGCCGACTCCATTATCGCCAACATCTATCCTTAGCTGGCCATTCCCACAGGCAATGATGATGTCAACTTCCGTCGCTTGCGCGTGGCGAGCGATGTTGGTCAGGGTCTCCTGCACAATCCGGAAAACCGCGATGGACCGAGCCTTGTCAAGCGTCACCTCCACCATGTCGGTAGCCAAATGGCAACGAATGTCCATACGTTGCTGAAATTCCCGTGCCAACCATTCAATCGCGGGTATAAGACCAAGGTTTTCCAGAACACCGGGACGCAGGTCAGAAGAAATCCGGCGGACCGACTGAAGGGAGATACCCACCAGCTCGATCATGGCGTCGATGCGTTCCCTCAATGCAGCATCATCCATGCGCTTCTGTACCCACCTCAGGTCCATATTGAGCGTCGTTAGCGCACCACCGAGCTCATCATGAATTTCACGGGCGATACCAAACCGCTCCTCCTCGCGCGCATGCTGAAGATGCGAGGACAATTCCCGCAGCGATTCTTCCGAACGTTTGCGATCGGTAATGTCCTCCTGTATGGAAACGAAATGGCGAATTTCACCCATTTCATCGACTATGGGCGTGATGCTCTGCGCCGAAATATAGAGGCTGCCATCCCTGCGGCGGTTGGTGATTTCCCCATGCCAGACCTCGCCGCGCAATATTTTCTCCCACAGCGAACGGTAGAACGCAGCATCGTGCTGATCCGACTTGATAATGCGTAATGTCCGCCCAAGTATCTCATCCTGGTGATACCCACTCAGCCGGGAAAAGGCTGCATTCACCCATTCCACATGGCCGTTGCGGTCCGTGATGAAAACCGCACTGGCTGTCGTCGCCAGCGCGGTACCCTGAAGCCGTAGTTTCTGTTCATCCATCGCGATACCCAGGGTAACGCTGATGCGGGAAGTCATCTTGGCGAGCTTGAGAATATTTTCCGGAGCATCGAACGCATCCCGGTCTCTTGAATAAAACACAAACGCACCGATGGTATCTTCCCGTATGGTAAGAGGAAACGCGACCACAGACTGAATGCCGAAATTCTTCGCAATAGCCTGCCATGGCCCGAATTCAGGGGCATCCACCTTGAGCGTGCATGGTTTGCCAGTACGTATGGCTCTGCCAGTGGGACCATTGCCATGCGGTGTCTGGTCCCATCGAACGCCCGTTGCGCTCATATCCATCAGGTAATCAGAAGCCGGGCCAGCAAACGCAAGGACATCAACGGAACCATCCTCTTTTTTCTTGCCCGCCCATACCAACTGGTAATCGCATATTCCAACCAATGATTCGCACAAGAAGGAAAGCAGCTGTTCTGGCGACTGACCTCGCAGCGCACGATGATCAATACCGTTCTGCAGGGTGAGGATATTCTCGTCGCATTGACGCTCGGTAATATCCCAGGCATTTACCACGATGACCGGCGTATCGAAGCGGTCAACCACGAATCGCCCCCGCATATCAAAAGCGCGCCAGGCCCCATTTGTGTGCCTTATCCGAAACTCATCCGCCCAGCTTTCTGCCTTGCTGGAGAATCCATGCTGAAGAATTTCAACGATTCTTGGCATGTCATCGGGATGGAAAAGCGTTTCAATAAGGATTTCCGGCAAGCTCTCCGGGGAATAGCCCAGAAGGCGCTCGACAGAAGGGCTGCCATAAGTGATTTTTCCATCCGGTTTCAGCACGAGAATAATGTCGAAGGAATTCTCGATCAGGGCTCGAAAGCTGCTTTCACGACGCGACAAATTCACCTCGGCTTGCAACAGGGCAAGGACTTTTTGCTGCAATTCCTGGTTGGTGTCCGCAAGCTCGCGAGTACGATCGTCCACCCGCCGCTCCAGAAGCTCATTCACGGAGCGGATTTCATGAAAGCTTGCCGACAAACGGAAGGCCATGCGCCGAAAGTTACTGAGGAGCATATCGATTTCCTCTACCGAGTGATGCTTCTTCTCGATCAGGAAGGGAGATTCATTTTCCAGTTTTTCGGGCAAATTGGTGGTAATTCGCACCAGTTCGTTCAGCGGCTGCACCAGTCTCCGGCTCGCCAGGGAGGCGATGATGCAGGACAGTGCGAAGAATGCCCAGATCACGATAAAGGCACGTATATATATGTTTTGTATGCTGCCATACAGGGGGGCAGCAGACGACTCGGCAAGCAATGTCCAGGCGATACTCCCCAGCCTGACTCCATGGGTGTAATAGGCCGGGCTTAAATTCTCAGCCTGCGGCTCAATACCGCTGGAAACTGACGAAACAATCACCCGGCGCTGTTCATCAAGCAGCGTGAAGTAAACAGGCCGCTCATGTGTCGGGGTTGCAATAACGGGCGTGACTGCGTTGCGCAAATCGACAGTAGCCAGTAATGCACCCAGAAAACGCTCGCTGTTCCAGACCGGGACAATCACATCAAGGTTCCAGCCATCCATCACACTTCCGCGCAGCAGGGAAAGATGTTTTTCTTTTGCCTGTGACGAGGACACCAATTGCAGAGATTTCAAGCATTTCTGCTGAGTGCTGGAGAAAGGTGAGGCATCCGGAAGGCAGATCTCCATTGAGGTGACATCGGGCAGTGCTGTCCGGGCAAACGCTGCAATATTGCGCCACCCGGCAGGATCGCTGTTGATCAGCTCAACCCCCGCCACCGCCAGCTTGTCCAATACGTAAAAATGCCGCTGCAGCCAGAAATCCAGCCCGGATCGCACTCCCTCCGCTTCAATGTTCATGGCATCTTTCATGCCATGCTCCAGTTCGGTCATGGCATGTCGGCCATAAGCAAAAGAAAGAATCAGTGACGGCAACAGAATTGCGGCAACGATCAGATCATAAAAATAATGACGAAGCAGCTTCGGCTGGTAGGCTTCCGGGGCCAGCCTGCCAAAAGGAAAATAGGAAACGACAAGGCTGGCAATGAGTGTATTGAGGATGCCATTGACCCCAAATTTCAAGGTAGCCAGCCAGGCAGTGCTGGCATCTGCCCCCATCATATTGAAATACAATATGAAAATGACAGGCATACCAATCCCTAGCCAGAACAGTCCATCCTGGCGAGTCATGCTATCAGTCGCCCGAGATTTGCTCAGGATCGGTAGGAGGCCAAGAAACAATATCTCTGCTATCAGCAGGAATGCGATGTAAGGAATCTTGGTGATGATACTGGCGCAAATACCGGCGAGTACTGCGGCAAACAGGCCCCATGTCATGCCGAATAATCGCAGGGTGATCAGAACCACTGCGCTGCCAAACATGATCTGGCTGGACAACAGCACAGGGTAATAAAAATAGTTGCCTGTCGCGCTGCCAACCAGCAGAAGAACCAGAAAAACAGCAGAACGTCCCGTTAGGCCGGACTTCTGTAAATAATGAGAGAAAGCGGAGAGCGTCATTTTTTCCCAACCGGTTTGGCGATCAACTCATTGATCCCATTACTCGAAGAATCAATGTCAACGTTGGGAAAGTTCTGAATTTAAGCATAGTGGACAATCCTGGCACTGGCATTTGCATGGTCAAAATTTATTGGGGGATCGGCCATCATGCCGCCGCGCCTCTCACTGAATACACACCCTGAAGCATTTTCCGGAGAAGCGGACTCCCGATGTGTAGCAAATAGCGTTTACCTGTCGCAGATACCTTGGGAACTACTTGCTGGATTGGGCAGTACGACAGATAAACGCTATACCGCTATATTGCCCTTTCAGTACCCATGTTCGATATGGAAAAAATACTACACGCACGTAGGAAAAAACCTACATTTACAAGAAAACAAATCAAACAATTGATTTATATTGAAAACTGGCATAGAGACTGAATTGTCTGGCTCAGATGTATTGAAAGCTCTGCCATGGGGTGGTACGCCGCCAACGGCGGCGCAAAGACCGCCTCCGGAAGAGCAAGCCCGGAAGCGGTCACACGGCTTACTGCGCTGTGAGTTCGCTGATGCCGTAGTAATTGCCGAAAGCACCGCTATCCATGGTTATCATCAGGTAGCGCGATGTGGTGTTCAGTGTAACCGCCTGACTACGGGTCGCACTTGCATTCCATACGTCCGCAAGCGGCTTCCATGCATTATTGACATATGCGCCGACCGTGAAGTGGCGCGGCACATTGTTCCCGGCCCAATTGATTGTAACCTGGCCAATATTTTTGCTTGATTTCATATCGATCTGCACCCATACCTGTGATGCTGGCAGGTAACTGCTTGACCAAGCAGTATCCAGCCGGCCGTCCAGCATATTAGCGGCAACATAGCCAGCACCGTAGGTGGAGGAAGCAATGGCCACGGATCCAGTCAGAAGATTGGCCGGAGTCGGTGGTGTGCTGCCACCCGTATCACCGCCGGTTTCGCTACCGCACGACCAGGTACCGGAGACTTTAACCGCGTCAAAGGACAATTGTACTGATTTGTATTCCTGGGAACACTTGCCATACAGCGTTTCTGCCGACTGTGCCAATAAGCTTCGAGCCGAGGTGAAATTAGTGCTGGAGGTAAACAGGTTGGTATTGGAATGGTAGTAAATCTTCAGCGCCTTTTCGATGCCGATGCCCGGAACATTCACGGTCGAGACACTGCTACGCGGGTGAGAACCACCCTGCGCAAGCAAGTAAAAAGCCAGATTCAATATACCGGAGTTGCTATGTACGCCGCCGTTGTCGCTGCTGCCTATATAGCGCTCGATATAATTATCCTTACTATGGCCGTCCGCTGTCGGGTTATTGAAGAAACGCTTGAACTTGATATTTCCGGCTGGCGCCAGGCTGTCACCCATGGTCCAGGTATTCTCACTGGTAACGATGCCGTTGCTGGGATTGCCCAATGCACTGCCTCCGCTTGTGGTCCAAGCCTCCATGGCAGCGCCAAAAATATCGGATATAGCCTCGTTGAGTGCGCCAGATTCGTCTTTATAGATCAGATTACTGGTCTTTCCGGTCACGCCGTGGGTCAACTCGTGCGCAACCAGATCAGGAGCGGCGGGCGGGGTAAACATGTCAGAGCCACCTTCACCAAACATGGCCAGCCAGGTCGAGGTATCAAACATGGCATTCTGCCCGTCGCATGAGCCACTACTGTTCTGGAATTTGGCATGCACCGAGGCCTTCAGAGTCATACCCTGATTATCCAGAGAATCCCTGCCAAGGAGATTTTTGTAAAACCAGTAAGTGGCGGTAATGTTCTTGTCCGCACCCTGTGTATGCGTATCAGCCATGGCAGAGATGCTCGTGCCAGGCAGGTCACTGGCACTACTGACACACTTCTGGTTCAAGGTATAGAGTTGCTCGGTGAACGCGCTATGGAGCATGGGTATGCTTGCAACCAGACTACCCGTATTGGCGTCCACAAACACCTGATCCTTATGCCGCCCGGAATTGCTGGTGTAATCGACAACCGCCGTGTAAGTCAGAACCGGAGGCGTGTTTTCATCTACATACACAGCCAGCGTGGGGGCTTTCAGCAGAGAAGGCTGACCGATCGGAGCTTCTTGGCTGTCTTTATTCAGCGCGATAAGGACAGCACCATTACCATCCAGGCCAGGTGAAACGGGGAGGCTGATATTGGATTCGAAATTACCTGCAACCAGCATTGCCTCGCCGGCCTTCCCAACCTGCACAACCAGTTCGCGGCCAAATACCGGCAGCCCCTGATAGGCTTGGGTATATTTGTAATAATGATTCCCCAATTCGTCCCGCGTGGTGGATTTGTGCACCAACTGATTGCCAGACCCCAGCCCCAGCACAGCTGCTGCCTGACTGGTTAGAAAGCGATGCACGATTTCCTCGTCAAGTAATTTGAAGGGGAGTTTTTCGTCAATTCTGGAAAAAACCCTGCCGTTTCGTATGGAGGAGGAGCTGATCAACGGCCTGATGCTGCTTGCCAGAGCACGAGAGGCATCCGTAGCCATTTCCTCTGCCTGTCTGATTTGAGTATCCGGCTGTGGCTGGCGCCTGTCGTTCACGGGTTGAGCATGGGCTACGACATTGCTGGTGTTATCCGTCGTAGCGCCCAGATCGATATTCTGATAAGCAATGTAAAGTATGGCTGCCATTGTGGAAGTCATGGCCGCTACTACAATTTTTTTTGTTTTCAAGTTCCCCTCCTAAATAAATGAGCCCAGCACATAAACAGGTGCTTCCGCACCCGGGAAATAGTCCATATCCTTTGGCCTTCGACGGAGCAGGTAGCGGCTAAAGACATGCGCATCATTTCTTGACCATACCGTCCGATTGCGTACCGAAGATTTATATGCAAATTTCTCCGCTACGACTTCAGAATTTTAATTTCCGAGGAGCGGGTCAAGAATCAGAAAAAACTTACACAGCTGTAAGTAAATTAGGCACATACGATAAAAACCACGTGAAAAACATGACCCGATTCAAACGTATGCAAGACAAGGCATGGTGCGGCAATTTCGCTTAAGCGCCAGCAACGCTGGTGCAACGGCGATCGAAGCCGGCGGCCTGGCTGCCGCATAAAAGACGATAAATTTACTCAACTATTGCCGCCAGCAGGGTTTTTAGGTAAACTGATTCTAAATTGATTGCCCATTCAGGCAGGAGCCTTGCTCTTGCCTGAATTATTTTCAAACCCTTCAAGGAGTTAACATGGAACACCAACTGCCCGCCCTGCCCTACGCCATGGACGCACTGGCCCCCCACATGTCTCAGGAAACTTTCGAATATCACTACGCCAAACACCATCAGGCCTATGTCACCAACCTGAACAACCTGATCAAGGGCACCGAGTACGAGAACCTCGATCTCGAAGCCATCATCAAGAAAGCACCCGCCGGCGGCATCTACAACAACTCCGCCCAGGTGTGGAACCACACCTTCTTCTGGAACTGCATGAAACCCAACGGTGGCGGTGCTCCCACCGGCGCGCTGGCCGATGCCATCAACAAGAAATGGGGCTCGCTGGACGAATTCAAGAAAGCCTTCCAGACCTCTGCCGTAGGCAACTTCGGTTCCGGCTGGACCTGGCTGGTGAAGAAGGCGGATGGTTCCGTCGACATCGTCAACATGGGCGCCGCCGGCACCCCGCTGACCACTGGCGACAAGGCCCTGCTGTGCGTGGACGTGTGGGAACACGCCTACTACATCGACTACCGCAACCTGCGTCCCAAGTTCGTCGAGACCTTCCTCAACAACCTGGTGAACTGGGATTTCGCGGCCAAGAATTTCGCCTGACCCCATCATCCCCGACAAAAAAGCCCGGTCGAGTGCCGGGCTTTTTCATAACCGCAGTTCCCAATCACCCACTATTTCAGCAGCTTCGCCCCCAGTTTCCTCGCTTCCTCCAGCCATAGCACACTCGCCGCCACGGCGATGGCCAATCCCCAATCTGCAACGGTGAGACCGGTGGTATGGAAAATTGCCTGCGCCGGCCCCCAGTGCACCACGACCACCTGTAATCCCACCACCCCAGCCAGCGCCGCCCACAACCGGCCATTGGCAAAAAACTGCCGGTTGAAGGCCGTGCCATGCTCGGCGCGGGCATTGAAGACATTGAAGAACTGAAACAGCACGAAAGTGGTAAATGCCAGGGTCAGGGCATAAGCGAGTCCCCCCTCCCGCAATCCATGCGCGAACACACCAACCGTTCCCACTGCCATGACGGCCCCGTAGCCGAACAGGCGCCAGAAACGGGCCAGGGTCAGGATGCGCGCATCCGCCCTCCTGGGCAGCTCCTGCATGATACCTGGCCGTACCGGCTCCAGTCCCAGCGTCATGGCCGGCGGTCCGTCCATGATGATATTGATCCACAGTATCTGGATCGCGGTGAAGGGCGTGGGCAGGCCCAGCAATTGCGCGCCGATCACGGTGAGAATGGCGCCGATGTTGGTGGAAAGCTGGAAACGCACGAATTTGACGATATTTTCGTAAATGGTGCGCCCTTCCCTGACCGCGCCGACAATGGTGGCAAAGTTGTCGTCGGTAAGCACCATGGTGGCGGCTTCCCGGGTGACTTCGGTACCGCTGAGGCCCATCGCCACGCCAATGTCGGCGTTCTTCAGCGCCGGGGCATCGTTGACGCCATCTCCCGTCATGGCAACAACGTGGCCTCGCGCCTTCAGCGCCTGGACGATCCTGACCTTGTGTTCGGGCGCGACGCGGGCGAATACCGTGGTTTCCCCGATCTGCCGCGACAGCTGGTCGAGATCGAGCCGGTCCAGTTCGGCGCCGGTCAGCACCGCACCTTCCAGCCCCAGCTCCCTGGCAATGGCAGCAGCAGTGATGGCATGATCGCCGGTGATCATCTTGACCTGAATGCCGGCCTGCCGGCACAGGCTGATAGCATCGCGCGCCTCCGGACGAGGGGGGTCGATGATACCGGCCAGGCCAATCAGGGTCAGCCCCTCGGCCCAGACCATCAGATCCCCGGCGGGATCGAACTCGCGCACTGGAATATCGCGGCGGGCCAGCGCCAGCACCCGCATTGCCGCTCCGGCAAGGCGGGCATTCTCGGTCTCGAAAGCCAGGCGCGCCCTTTCGTCCAGGGGCACTTCTCCTGCGGCATCAAGAAAAAAGCCGGCCCGTGCCAGCAGCACATCGGGCGCGCCCTTGAGCAGCATGCGTACCCATTCACCCTGGTGGTGAAAAGTCGCCATGAACTTGTGCGTGGAATCAAAGGGAATTTCAGCGATGCGCGGACTGCATCCGGCCAGCTCATCCGGGTCCGCTCCCCCCTTCATGGCCAGCGCCAGCAGCGCGCCTTCGGTAGGATCGCCAAGCAACTGGCCGTTGTGAATGCGGCTCTCGTTGCAAAGCACAGCGGGTTCCAGCAAAGCACGGCAGTCCGGCAGCGGCAAATCGTCTTCCGGGCTGATCACGCCCTCGCCCGAATAACCCTCACCCGAAACGGCAAAACGCCGCCCGCGGTAATACAGCCTGCGCGCCGTCATCCGGTTCAGCGTGAGGGTGCCGGTCTTGTCGGCGCAGATCACCGAGGTCGAGCCCAGGGTTTCCACTGCCGACAGCTTCTTGACGATGGCACGGTTCTTCGCCATGCGGTGCATGCCGATAGCCAGCGTCACCGTCACCACTGCGGGCAAGCCCTCGGGAATCGCTGCCACGGCGAGGGCGATGGACGTCAGGATGGCTTCCACCAGGGGAGCGCCACGCAGGATGCCAAAAACCAGAATCAGCGCCACCACCCCGCCAGCAACGATGGCCAGGCGCCGGCCCAGGGCGTCGAGCTGGGTCTGCAGCGGCGTGGGGCGTTCCTGCGCGTTTTCGAGCAGGCCGGTGATGCGCCCCATTTCGGTTTCCATGCCGGTCGCAATGGTCAGCACTTCCAGACGGCCCCGCGTGACCTCGGTATTCATGAACACCATGTTGGCACGTTCCGCCAGGGGATACTCGCCGGGCGGAAGCGCTTCAACATGCTTGCCCACTGCCTGGGATTCGCCGGTCAGCGCGGCCTCGGCCACCTCGGCATGATGCGCCACCACCACCCGTCCATCGGCGGGCACCCGGTCGCCCGCCTCCAGCAGCACGATGTCGCCCGGAACCAGACATTCGGCAGGGATTTCCCGGGCCTGTCCACCACGCCGAACCCTGGCATGCTGCGCCAGCATTTTCCTGAGCGCAGCGAGCGTCGCCTCGGCCCGGTGTTCCTGGTAAAAACCGAGGCAGGCATTGAATACCACCACCATCAGGATCACCACCGTGTCCTTGATGTCGCCAATCGCCCCCGCGAGCACCGCAGCGCCAAGCAGAACGATTACCAGCAGATCCCTGAACTGGTCGAGGAATTTCAGCCAGGCCGCTCGCGGGGGCTTTTCCCGCAGGCGGTTGGGGCCGTGCTGATCCAGACGCCGCTGCGACCCGCTCTCATCCAGCCCGGACAAGGAGGCACCGAAACGCGCCAGCGCCTCGTCAGCAGAAACAGTCCAGAGGGGTGTCTGTCGAGAGTCCCGCATGGCATTTTCTCAATCCTGCGCCAAACAGCCGGTAAAGGGGAAAGTGCTACGGTCAGCCTTCGACGCGGCACATGCGGATAAACTCGCCCACTTCCGTCACCCACAGCACGCCATCCCCGGCTTGGCCCGTATGCGCATTATGATGAATGATGCGCAAAATATCCTGCACCATCCCGTCAGGCGCCACGATTTCGATACGCACCTTTTTCGTGAAATCGGTTAGTTCACCCTTCAATGTATCGTGCTGCTCCGTACCGGCATGGCCGCTACACCCTTCTATGTGGGATATGCTCATGCCGGGGAAGCCTGGCAAACTGCGGAAGGCATCACGGATTTTATGCAGCCGGTTGGGACGCACAACAGCTTTGATTTCTTTCATGGCGGGTATCTCCTAGGCCTCGACAGGCTTTTCCTCGAACCATTTATACAGCGTCGGCAGCACCACCAGCGTGAGCAGGGTGGAGGTGATCAGCCCGCCGATCACCACGATCGCCAGTGGCCGCTGCACCTCTGACCCCGGCCCGCTGGCGAAGAGCATGGGGATCAGGCCCAGCATCGCCACCGTGGCCGTCATCAGCACCGGGCGGAAGCGCTGCTTGCAGCCCTGCAACACCGCTTCGGCCTGGCTCATGCCCTCGTCGCGCAGGCTGCGGATATAGGATACCAGCACCACGCCATTCAGCACCGCGATTCCCCACAGGGCGATGAAACCCACCGAGGCCGGCACCGACAGGTATTCGCCGGTGAGGAACAGGGCCACCACGCCGCCGATCGAGGCAAAGGGCAGCACCATGATGATCAGCGAAGCATAGCGCAAAGAACCGAACAGCAGGAACAGCAGAAAGAAGATCGCCGCGATGGTCACCGGCACAATGATCTTCAGGTGCCCCATCGCCCGTTCCATGTTCTGGAACTGGCCGCCCCACTCCAGGTAGTATCCTTCAGGCAGCTTGACCTTGCTGTCCACCGCCTGCTGCAGCTCGGTGACGAAGCTGCCAAGATCGCGATCCTTCACGTTCACCCCCACCACGATGCGGCGCTTGGCCTTTTCGCGGCTGATCTGCGCCGGGCCGTCCACGACGCGGATATTGGCCAGGCTTTCCAGCGCCACCAGGGCGCCGTTGGGAGAACTGACCAGCAGGCTGCGGATGGTCTGCACGTCGCCGCGGAACGCCTCCGGCAGGCGCACCACCGCGCCGAAGCGGCGCTCGCCCTCGTAGATATCGGTCGCCGTGCGGCCGCCGATGGCGGCCTCGATCACATCGTGGATGTCCGACACGTTGAGTCCGTGGCGCGCGATGGCCTGGCGGTCGATCTCGATCGACAGGTACTGCTGGCCGGTCACCCGTTCGACTTTCAGGTCCTGCGCACCCTTGACGCCGGCGGCCACCTTGGCGATGGCATCGGCCTTCTGCTTGAGCAGGTCCATGTCGTCGCCGAACAGCTTGATCGCCACATCGGAGCGCACCCCCGTGACCATCTCGTCCACCCGGTCGGAGATCGGCTGTGCCATGACGATCTGCACGCCCGGCAGGGCCATCAGTTTTTCGCGGATGCCGGCGGCGATGTCGTCCTGGGTCCAGCCCTTGGGCCACTCGCTGCGCGGTTTGAGGCTGACGATGGGGGTGGACTCGTTCTGCCCCTGCGCATCGGCCGGGCTTTCGCCGCGCCCGACGCCGGAGACGGCGGACTTCACGCCGGGCACCTGCATCACCAGGCGCATGGCCTCCATTTCCAGCTTGATGGATTCCTCCAGCGAGATGTTGGGCACGCGGTTGATGCCGGGCACGATCGAGCCTTCCTTCATCTCGGGAATGAAGGCCGTGCCGAGGAAGGGCAGCAGCACGACCGCGCCGGCGAACACCGCAGATGCAGCCGTGATGGTCTTCCTGCTGTTGGCCAGCGCCCAGTTGAGCAGGCGCAGGTAGGGCTTCCTGGCCAGCGCGACCAGGCGCGTGTCATGCTCGTCCTTGCCCTTCAGCAGGTATGAGCACAGCACCGGCGTGAGGGTGAGCGACAGCACCAGCGACACGAATAGCGCGATGGCGATGGTGAAGGCGAGCGGCGCGAACATCTTGCCCTCCATGCCCTGCAGGGTCATCAGCGGGAGGAACACCAGGATGATGATGGAAACGCCAAAGATCACCGGCGTGGCCACTTCCGTTGCCGCATCCAGCACCACCCGCACCCAGCTTAAGGACTGGCCCTTGTTCTCGGCCAGGCGCTGGAAGGCGTTCTCCACCACCACCACGGCGCCGTCCACGATCAGGCCGGTGGCGATGGCCAGGCCGCCCAGCGACATCAGGTTGGCGGACAGGCCATAATGGTTCATCACCATGAAGGTGATCAGCGGCGTCAGGATCAGGCTGGCCACCACCACCAGCGACGAGCGCACGTCGCCAAGGAACAGGAACAGGATGATGATCACCAGCACCACACCCTCGACCAGCACCTTCACCACGGTATCGAGCGCGGCATCCACCAGTTCGCTGCGGTCGTAGTAGGGAACGATCTTGAGGCCGTCGGGCAGCATGCCCTTGGCGTTGATCTCGGCCACCCGTTCCTTGATGCGGCCGACGACTTCCTTGGCGTTACCCGCGCGGATCATCATCACGATGCCGCCCACCGACTCGGTGACGCCGTTCTTCAGCAGTGCGCCATAACGCACCTCGTGGCCGATGGAAACTTCCGCCACGTCGCGCACCAGCACCGGCACACCGTCCTGCTCCTTGAGCACGATGCTGCGGATATCGTCGAGATCCTTGACCAGGCCCACGCCACGGATCAGGTACTGCTCTGCATAATACGGCAGCACACCGCCGCCGGAATTGGCATTGTTGCGCGCCAGTGCCTGGTAGACATCCTGCAGCGTGACCTTGTAGTGGCGCATGCGGTCGGGGTTGACCAGCGCCTGGTACTGCTTGACGTAGCCGCCCTGGGAGTTGATCTCGGCCACGCCGGGAATGCCGCGCAGCAGCGGGCGCACCACCCAGTCCTGGGCGATGCGGCGCTTGGTGAGCTCCTCCACCGGGAGCACCTTGTCACCATCGTCGGGCCGTTCCAGGGTGAACTGGTAGACCTCGCCCAGCCCGGTGGACAACGGCCCCAGCGTAGGCGTCACGCCCTGCGGCATGCGCCCGCCCACCTCGATCAGGCGTTCCATCACCAGTTGGCGCGCAAAATAGACATCGGTGGCGTCGGTGAACACCAGGGTGATCAGCGACAGGCCCGGCTTGTTGAGCGAGCGCATCTCCTCCAGCCCCGGCAGGCCGGTCATGGCCATTTCCAGCGGCACGGTGACAAAGCGTTCGACCTCCTCGGGCGAGCGGCCCTTTGCCTCGGTGGCGATCTGCACCTGGACGTTGGTGACGTCCGGGAAGGCGTCCACCGACAGCTTGCGTGTCGCGTCCAAGCCGAACGCCACCAGGCATATCGCCACCACGACCAGCACCAGGCGCTGCTTGAGCGCCGCGCGTATTAGGGGTTCCAGCATGTCGTTTCCGTTTCTATTTGAAAAGCGATTAAGCCAAATTCATCACCGCAGAGGCGCAAAGGCGCAGAGGGATGCGATGCGGTAAAGCTTTTAAATTGAATCAAACAGGGGCTACCCTTCCAGCTCCTTGCGCTTGCGTTCGTTATTGAGATGGAACGCACCCTCGGTGACGATGCGTTCGCCGCTCTTCAGTCCGCTCTGCACCGGGGCATAACCATTGTTTTCCTGCCCCAGAATGATGGAACGCAGCTGGAAACGCATATCTTCAAGCTGGACGAAGACGTGATCCTTGTTGTCTTCACGCACCACAGCAGCAGCCGGCACCAGCAAACGGCGCTGTGGCGCCCCCTCGATCAGCATGGAAGCGAGCATTTCCGGCTTGAGCGTGCGCTCCGGATTATCGACGTCCATCCGCACCATGACAGTGCGCCTGTCCGGATTGACGGTATCGGCAACATAGATCAGCCGCCCCTCGATGCGCTTTCCATTCAGAGCCGGGATCTCTGCCTGTGCGGCTTCACCTTTTTTTACCAGCACGGCCTGCTGCTCCGGCACTTCAGCCACCAGCCAGACATGCGACAGATCGGCAACAGTAAACAGCGCGTCCGCTGGCTGCACCACTTGCCCCGGTGTCACCTTGCGTTCGATAACCACCCCATCCAGCGTTGCAGTAATCGAGGACAGGGAATGTACGGCGCGGCTTGCCGCCAGTTTATTCATGGCCCCCTCGGTCATGCCCAGCACGCCAAGCTGGTCGTGCGATGCCTGCATCTCCGCCTGGGCCTGGGCCAACTCGCTTTCCCGCCTTTGCAGTTCCGCTGCGCCGATCACGTCGGAGGCAAACAGCAGCTTGGCCCGATCGACGGCGCGGCGCTGCAATTCGGCCTGGGACAGGGCCTTGAGATAAGCCAGCTGGGCGCTGGACAGTTCGGTGCTATGAAGTGTGGCAAGCTGCTCACCACGCTGCACTGGTTGCCCGAGAGCCGCGTGTATCTGGGTCACGCGCCCGGTTACCGCAGCGCCGATCCGTGCCACACGCTGTTCATCCACTTCGATACGAGCAGGCACACGCAATGTTTCCGTGACTTCACCCTCTCCGACGGGAATGATTTTCAAGCGCTGGAGAAAATCGGCCTGCACTGTCACCAGCGAAGGGTCGACAACGGCTGCAGCAGCAGGAGGCGTCTCCTTGCCCTTGCAGCCACTTAACAACAGGGCCAGTAATATCGAGAAAAAAATCGGGGAAAATGGGCGTTTCATAATACTTCTCCAGCCATGGGGATAGCGCGCAGCCGCTCGATTTCGATCAGTGCGGCCTGCAATTCATACCGGGTGTTGAGATAATCCACGCGGGTGGTGCGCAACACACGCTGGGCATCCAGATAATCAAGAATGCCGCGCTCACCGAAACGGTAGGCAGCCTCGGCCACCTTCAAGGCATTTTCCGCCTCTTTCAGCAGGCCGGACTCAAAGGTCTGAACCTGGCGTTTGGCAATCTGGTAACGGCCATAAGCCTGGTCCAGCTCCGCCAGCAGTCCAAGCCGGATCTGTCGCGCTTCTGCTTCGGCCTGGTGCACGCCGGCAACCGCCTCGCCGATGGGGCCCGCGCGGCGGTTCCACAGCGGCAGCGGCAGCGCCACGCCTGCACGCCACAGTTTCATGTCAGGATCGTGTTCAGCGCTCCATTTGAGTGTGGGTTGCGGCAGCCGGGAGGCACGTTCCTGTTCCAGCCGCGCTTGGGCGCGGCGCGTCTCTGCTTCGGCCACCTTGAGCAAGGGCTGTCGCGCCAGCAAATCATGGCGCAGTTCGTCCAGCGCCGGCAAGTCAGCCACAAGCAGCGGTTCATCGGCAAGCTCATAACCATCAGCCAGCGGCGCGCCAATCAGTGCCCGCAAGCGGCCGCGCGCCTGGGTCACACGCAACTCCGCGCCCCTGGCAACGCTTTCCACCGCCATGGCCTCGGCTTCCGCTTTCACCAGTTCATAACGCGGAGACTCGCCAACCTCGACCTTGATTTTCACCCGGTTACGGATAAGCAGCAGCAACGCATGGTTTTCTGCGGCAAGGCGCGATTCTTCCTGGCGGCGTAGCACGTCAAAAAAAGCCTGCTTCACAGCAGCACGCTGGTTGAGTTGCGCGTCGCCCAAAGCCGCCGTGCCGGAAACGATACCGGCTTCTGCGCCTTCACGTCTTGTGGCGCGCAGGGAAGGCAATTCGAGCTGCTGGGAAATACCCAGTGATTCGTTGCGTCCGCTCATGCCGCCTGCCTGGCGCGGACGCGAAACGCCAGAGAAGAATTCCAGTTCCGGATTGGGGTAGGCCAGTGCCGTATTCAGGGCTGCCTGCGCACCCTGCTCCCGTGCTTTTGCCGCCGCGAGAACCGGGCTATGCTCGACGGTAAGGTGCAAAGCCTGTTCCAGGGTGAGCGGGGCCGCATTGCATACCGGCGACGCAATCATGGCCAGTGCCAGAAACCGGGCACGGGCTGACAGTAAAACCGGATGAATAACAATGAATTTCATACGCAAATTTGCTCAAGTAAAGGGCAATACCTGTCCCTGCGGCTATGGTTAGCCGCCAGGGACATGCAGATTTCAGGATTGTTAAGGGATTAGGATGAAACCAGCTACCGGCTCTACTCTTGGAGAAGCTTGAGCATCATGATGCGTTCATCCAGCGGCGGGTGTGTCATGAACAGGCGTTTCAGGCCCTCGCCCATGCCACCGGCGATGCCGAAGGCCGCCATTTTCTCCGGCAGTGGCGCCGGTTCGTGCTGGGCCTTGAGCCGCTCCAGCGCGGCGATCATGGCGCGGCGGCCAGCCAGGGCCGCACCGCCGCTATCGGCGCGGAACTCGCGCTGGCGCGAGAACCACATGACGATGATCGAGGCGAGAATCCCCAGCACCATCTCGGCAATGATCATGGTGACATAAAATGCCGGCCCCTGGCCGCGCTCGGTCTTGAACACCAGCCGGTCCACCAGATGGCCGATAACGCGGGAGAAGAACATCACGAAGGTGTTGACCACGCCCTGGATCAGCGCCAGGGTCACCATGTCGCCGTTGGCGACATGGGAAATCTCGTGCCCCAGAACGGCCTCCGCCTCTTCCTTGGTCATCGCCTGCAACAGGCCGGTGGATACGGCCACCAGAGCACTGTTCCGGTTCATGCCGGTGGCGAAGGCATTGACCTCGGGTGAGTCGAAAATCGCCACTTCGGGCATGCCGATACCGGCGATCTGAGCCTGACGGCGCACAGTCTCCACCAGCCACGCCTCGCCGGGAGTGGAGGGCTGCTCGATCACCTGCGCCCCGACCATGCGCTTGGCGCTCCATTTGGACATGGCGAGCGAAATGAAGGAACCGCCCATGCCCATCACGGCGGCGAAAATCAGCAGGCTGCCGAGATTCAGCCCGGATGCGTTGAGGTAGGGCTCCACCCCGAGCAGGCGCATGGTGACTGAAAGCACCAGTACAATCGCCAGGTTGGTGGCAAGAAACAGGATAATGCGCTTCATGATTGGTCTCCAGAGTGTTCGCTGTATTTGTGTCTATGCGATTTAACCGGGCTCTCAGTCATCGCCCCCCATGAAGCCAAGCAATTGCAGCAGGCTGGTGAACAGATTGAACAGGGAAACAAACAGCGTGACCGTGGCCATAATGTAGTTGGTTTCACCGCCATGGATGATATTGCTGGTTTCATACAGGATCAGTCCGGACATCAGCAGCACGAACAGGGCCGACACCGCCAGCGAAAGGCCCGGCAATGCGAAGAAAATGGCGCCCAGCCCTGCCAGGAAGGCGACCAGGATGCCGACCATGAGGAAACCGCCCATGAAGCTGAAATCCTTGCGGGTGGTCAGGGCGTAAGCGGAAAGCCCGAGGAAGATCGCGCCGGTCAGCCCCATTGCCGTCATCACGATCTGGCCGCCATTGGGCAGCCCGAGGTAATGGCTGACGATCGGCCCCAGGGTGTAGCCCATGAAGCCGGTGAGCGCAAAGACGAAGGCCAGTCCAAGGCCACTGTCACGGAATTTGGTGGTCAGGAACAGCAAACCGAAATAGCCCACCAGGGTAATGATGATGCCCGGATGGGGCAGTTTCATGGCTACCGCGGCCCCTGCGGTCAGGGCGCTGAACACCAGCGTCATCGACAGCAGCATGTAGGTGTTGCGGATTACCTTGTTGGTGGCAAGGGCCGCGGATGCGCCGCCGGGCAATGCCTGGTCAATCGAGTGGATCGGGTTCATGAGTGACTCTCCTCTAAAAATTTTGAACAATCCGGGGAAAAGCGCAGCCAAGCTGCATTTACCACCCTTTGATACGTGGCACAGTATAGTGGTTCAATATGTTTCTATAAAGTCGAATATAATTGAAACAACATTCGAATATTACGAACTCCGCCAAGCATGGGCACACTGAATTACAAACACCTTCACTACTTCTGGGCTGTGGCCAAGGCAGGCGGCGTGACTCGCGCCAGCGAACGCCTGCACCTCACACCACAGACCATCAGCGGCCAGCTCAGCCTGTTCGAGGAAATACTGGGCGAAGCCCTGTTCAACCGCAGCGGGCGCCATTTCGAGCTGACCGAGACAGGCCGCATGGTGCTGGCCTACGCCGACGAAATTTTCTCACTTGGCCAGGAGCTGGAAGAAGTCCTGCACCACCGCCCCACCGGCCGGCCACTGCAATTCAGGGTGGGCGTCTCCGACGCGGTGCCCAAGGCGGTTGCCTATCAGCTGCTGGAACCGGCCATGCAAACCGCTCAGCCGCCGCGCATCATCTGCCGCGAAGGCAAGGTCGCCGGTCTGCTGGCGGAACTGGCCGTGCACCGCCTCGACATCGTGATCGCCGACAGCCCCATGCCACGCTCCGTGGATGTACGTGGGTTCAGCCATCTGCTGGGGGAATGCGGCCTTACTTTTTTCGCCACCGCAGAATTGGCACGGCAGCACCCCGCCCCTTTTCCGCGCTGCCTGGACGGCGCGCCCCTGCTGCTGCCAGGCGAGGATGTCGCGGTGCGCTCCCGGCTGACACGCTGGTTCAGCGATCATCACCTTCGCCCGCGCATCACCGGCGAATTTGACGACGGCGCCCTGATGGAAGCCTTCGGACATGCCGGTGCCGGGATTTTTGCCGCCCCGACAGCGATCGCCGATCAGGTAATGCGGCAGCACGGCGTGGTAAGCATCGGCGCCACCGAGGAAGTGATCGAGCAGTTCTACGCCATCTCGGTGGAGCGCAAGCTCACTCACCCCGCTGTCATCGCCATCAGCCGCGCTGCGCGGCAGGAGCTCTTCCTCAAGCGCCAATCCGGAACATCCATCACAGAAGCGTAGGACGCCCTCTCAATCCCGGGGCTTGACATTTTGTTCTAACAAGAACTAATATTGTTCTAACTAGAACATTATTGGATGAGCCATGTCTACCGCCCCCTTTCTACCCGCCCTGCGCGAGCTGGCCGAAGCCTACCAGGCCTTCGAGGCTTATTCCTCGGCACACATCCGCACCCTCGACCTCACGCCGGCGCAATTCGACATCATCGCCACGCTGGGCAATACCGCCGGGATGCCGCTCAACGAACTGGGGGCAAAAACCCTGATCACCAAGGGCACCCTGACGGGCGTAGTGGACCGCCTGAGCGACAAGCAACTGGTGCAACGCAGCGCCTCGCCCAGTGATGGGCGCAGTCAGATCGTGCGTCTGACGCCACAGGGAGAAGCCCTGTTCGCGCGCATATTCCCGGCCCATCTGGCGCACCTGGAGCGTGCTTTCGTGGAACTCTCGCAGGATGACCTGGTCGTTATGGAAACCGCCCTGCGCCGCCTGCGCACAGCTTTTGTTTCTGCCCGCAAGCAACTGGAGAAACAGCCATGAACCAGCCCGCCTCCTATACCGGCACGGCCATTTTCCTGCACTGGCTGAGTGCGTTTCTGATCTTTGCCATCTTCCCGCTCGGGGTTTACATGCACGAGTTGCCGCTGTCGCCCACGAAACTCCAGCTCTACAGCTACCACAAGTGGCTGGGCATCACCATTCTGCTGCTGGCGGCAGCACGCCTGGCATGGCGCCTGGGCCACACCCCGCCGGCCCTGCCGGCCGCCATTCCGCCCTGGCAGCAGCGCGCCGCTCATGCCCTGCACGGCCTGCTCTACCTGCTGCTGTTTGCCATCCCCCTCAGCGGCTGGCTGATGAGCTCGGCCAAGGGTTTCCAGACCATATACCTGGGGGTGCTGCCGCTCCCCGACCTGGTCGGCAAGGACAAGGCCCTGGGCGAGTGGCTTACCGAGGTTCATGAAATTCTGAATTTCACATTGCTGGCACTGGTTGTCGCCCATGTTGGCGCCGCATTCAAACACCATTTCATCGACCGCGACGGCGTGCTGGCCCGCATGCTGCCCTTTCTCAACCGGGAGTAGAACCCATGATCCGCCTTTTCGCCATCCTCGCCCTGCTTGCTGCCGGCTTTGCCCACGGCGCCGAATTCAGCAGCGTGCAGCTCGACAAAAGCAGCATCGCCTTTGTTTCCAGACAGATGAATGTGCCGGTCGAAGGCGCGTTCAGAAAATTTGCCGCGCAGATTCATCTCGACCCGGCCAGGCCCGAAGCCGGGCGCGCCCAGATCGACATCGATCTGGCCAGCATCGACGCCGGCAACGCGGAAGCCAACGATGAGGTCAAGGGCAAACAATGGTTCAACGTGCGCGAATTCCCCAGGGCCAGCTTTGTTTCCAGTGCAGTCAAACCGCTCGGCAACGGGCGCTTCGAAGCCAGCGGCAGGATGACCATCAAGGGCAAAACGCTGGAAACCCGCGCCGCTTTCACCCTCAAACAAGAAAAGGGCGTCCTCAGCCTGGACGGAACCTTTCCCCTCAAACGCCTCGACTACGCCATCGGCTCCGGCATCTGGGGTGACACTTCAGTTGTCGCCGACGAAGTCCAGGTCAAGTTTCATTTTGTCTTGAAGTAGCCTCCCCCACCCTCAACAGGAGAAACACCATGAAAAAAATCGCCCTTCTCGTCGCTGCCGCATCCTTCTCGACGGCTGCCCTTGCCGCCCCGGAAACCTATGTCATCGACGGCACGCACACCTTCCCGCGCTTCGAGTACAGCCATTTCGGCTATTCCAACCAGGTCAGCCGCTTTGACAAGACCAGCGGCAAGATCACCCTGGACCGCGCCGCCAAAACCGGCACGGTTGACGTGGTGATCGACGCCAAATCGGTGAACACCGGCTATGCGCTCTTCAATGAGCATATCCAGGGCGAAGATTACTTCGATACCGCGAAATACCCGACCATTACCTTCAAATCCAGCAGCCTGAAATTCGATGGCGACAAGCTGGTCAGCGTAAATGGCGATCTGACCGTCAAGGGCGTGACCAAACCGGTGACACTGACCGTGACCTCCTTCCACTGCATGCCCCACCCCATGCTCAAGAAAGATGCCTGCGGCGCCAACGCCACTACCAAGATCAAGCGTTCCGAATTCAACGCCGGCAAAAATGCGCCTTACGTAAGCGACGAAGTGACCCTGACCATCCCGGTCGAAGCCATCAAGGGCTAGATCGTCTGAATGCAAAAACGGCTTCCCGCGGGAAGCCGTTTTTGTTTGAGCACAGAAAAACTCAGGTCTTCGCCAGTTCCTTGAGAATGGCCTGCACCAGCGCCTTGCCCTGGGCGCCCATGCCCTGGCTCAACTGCTCAGCATCGCGCTCGCCGTTGACCAGCCTGCGCATGATCGCAGCAAGACGGGCCATGTCACCGCCTGCACCGCTCATCTGTTCTGCCATGTTGGCCAGGAGCTGCAGGGCCTGCGCGTCGCCGCCGGCTGAGGCCTGGATCATGGCTGCCAGACCCGGCGCGGCGGCACCCGAATCCGCCTTGGCCTGAGGATCGGGCAGGCTGGCAGGATTCCTGATGCCATTGAGAATAGCCTCGACGATGACGCGGTCCTCCTCGTCCAGACCATTCATCAAACTGGCTGCGTCGCGCTTGCCCTTGAGAATCTGGCGCACCGCGCCCATCAGCGCCACCCAGCCATTCTGTTCGGATGCTTTGATCAATGGCTCAAGCGAGGGAATCAGATGGCGCTGAAGGCTGGCCATCACCACGCGATGAATCAGGGCGGCATGAATCTGCAGGATTTGCTGGGATTTTTCCGGTAAAACGCTCACTTCAATGTCCCTCGGTAAAACGGGTGATATGGCGGCGATCTTTCTTGGTCGGGCGGCCCTTGGCTTCATAGACGGGCTCAGCACGCAACTGCTCCCGCAGCACCTCGCGCGCGGCCACGCTGGCTGCGCTTTCCTCATACAGCAGAGCCGCCTCGCTGGCCGGCCCACGCCGCTCCGACAGGGCGCGCACCGTGACGGTCAATTCATACGGCCCCTGACGGATGCGCAGTTCGTCGCCCGGGTGCACAGTACGGGCCGGTTTCACCCGCTCACCGTTGCAGTGGACCTTGCCGCCATCCACCGCCTGCGTGGCGAGGGATCGCGTCTTGAAAAAACGCGCGGCCCACAGCCATTTGTCGATGCGGACCTTGCCGTCTGCTGCTGCCGTTTTCAATGCAGGTTTTTCGGCGCGGGCGTAGCCACTTCTGCGGCAAATACCTGTTCCGCGTCAACCTTGTCGAACGCATAGTGCTTGTTGCAGAACTCGCAGTCCACCTCGATCGAGTCATTCTGTTCCAGCAGGCTCCGCACCTCGTCATAGCCGATCACACGCAGCATCCCGGCCACGCGCTCGCGTGAGCAGGGGCAATGAAAACTGACCAATTGCGGCTCGAACGCGCGGATGTCTTCCTCATGATAAAGGCGGTGGATGATCTGCCGCGCCGGCAGGCCGAGCAATTCCTTGCGCGTCAGGGTGGAGGCAAGGTTCACCGCACGACGCCAGGCATCAGGATCCATGTCCTCGTGATCCGCGCCGGGCATCTTCTGCAGCAGCATTCCCGCAGTCTGGTTGCCATCGGCGGCCAGCCAGAGACGTGTCTCCAGTTGCTCGGAGCGGGCCATGTAATCTTCCAGCGCATCCGCCACTGACTGGCCGGTCAGGGCAACAATCCCCTGATAGGTCTTGCGGCCATTGCGCGGATCGATCGTGATCACAAAGCGCCCGTTCCCGACCAGCTCCGCCAGCGTTTCGCCCGCCATTTCCCCGTCCCAGTGCGCCATGGCGCGCATGGTCAGATCGCTCATGCACTCCACCACCAGCAGCTTGACCGCACCTTCGCCCTGCATCTGCAGAATGATCGAACCGGAAAACTTGAGCGAAGCCGCCAGCAGAGCCGCCGCTGCCATCAGCTCGCCCAGCATGTTGCGCAACAGCGGCGGGTAATCGCGCCGCTCCAGCACCGCCTGCCAGGTGGTATCCAGATGAACAATTTCTCCACGCACGGCGGCGTGCTCGAACATGAAGCGCTGTAGGGTATCCCGGTTTTCCAAGGCAAATTCCGCTGATGAAATGACCGCGATATTCTACAGCTTCATTGACAAGAGAGATAATTAAAGTAAAATGCCGGCTTCGTTTGGGTCGTTAGCTCAGCCGGTAGAGCAGCGGACTTTTAATCCGTTGGTCGGCAGTTCGAATCTGCCACGACCTACCAGACTATCAAGGGGTTAGAACATCGTTCTAGCCCCTTTTTATTTGCACTGTGCCATATATGTGCCGTGACCACCTTGAAATGGCTTACGTGGTAAGTCGTTATGTTATAGTGGTAGCTTATAGTAATAAAAGCTCACGAGGTCAACATGGCAATCATGACCGTTTCTTCAAAAGGACAAGTCGTATTACCCGCAGATATTCGGCGGCGCCTTGGCCTGATGGCTGGCACTCAAATAGAGATTATTGAGGAGCCGAATGGACTTCGGCTCGTCGTTTCTCACCCGGTCAAAAAAACCACGCTCGCAGCTTGCGCTGGAATGGTGACGGCGCATTCAAAAGGAAAGCCGCGGCGGCTGGAAGATTTCGATCCAGCGACACTGACAGGCAAAGCTCGCGAATGAAAGCGGTCGATACCAATGTGCTTGCCCGGTTCTTCATCAATGATCCGGATGACGCTGAAGCGGCATTACAGAAACCCGCAGCGGCAACCGCTCTGTCCGGCCCGGTATTTGTTCCATCATCGGTAATGCTGGAATTCGAGTGGGTGATGCGAGGATTTTACGAACTGTCACGGGAAGATATTCAAAATGTTTTCCAGTCGCTGTGCGGACTTGAAAATGTGATGATTGAAGATAGGGAGATTGTGCTTTCAGCATTGGCAGCCTATCGACAAGGGCTTGATTTTGCCGATGCGCTCCATCTTGCCCATTCAAGCCGCTGCCGTGCTTTTCTCACCTTTGACCAACGGTTGCAGAAACGAGCAAAGGCGGCAGGATTGGCTCCTATCGTAGAATGCCCTGTGCCGTAGTTGTGCCATGGCGACATTGGAAATGGCCATATTTACGTTGGGTTAGATTGGTCTTAGATTTTGGCAAAAATTGCAACCAATTGATTTATTTGTGTTATTAAAACAAAAGCCCCGCAGTCATGCGGGGCTTTGTCGTTTCTACCCCTTCTTCATCCCGCTTATCTGTCATTACGCATAATCATCAATCTGATGGTCTTCGTCGCGGGGCTGTTTTGGCTCGGGCGTCTGAGGGGGGCGTTTGCGCGGGCGGCGCTGGTGAAGCTGGTCTTCCCAGTATTCCATGGGTTTGGAACTTCCCTGGTCGGGGTGAATCGGCAGGGAATGGTCAGCGCCGCCAACAGGGTCGGTCGCTGCGGCCAGCGGAATAACAGGCGGATCATTTCTGGATGGCGCGGGATAAAACATTGCATCCCTCCTTGCCGTTGGCTGACGGGGCTACGCCCAATTTTCAGGTCCTGACCATGCGCTCAAATTATTTTTCAATGTTCATTCTAGCGTGCCGATATTAAATTTTACAGCGCACTTAACAGACCACATAATGCGATGGTCATTTACAAAAGAATTGAAACCAGACCTACATGACCATCCCTTCCCTGCCTCAGCAGCTTGCACCACACGAGATAGATACAGCCTTTCAACAGGCCATTACCCACCATCAGTCCGGCCAGCTTCAGCAGGCAGGGGAACTTTACCAGGCTATTCTGCATGTCCAGCCAGAGCATTCCGAGGCAAACCATAATCTGGGCATGATAGCGGTGCAGATCAACCAGCCTGCTGCCGGTTTGCCCTATTTCATGGCTGCGCTGGATGCCGATCCCACGCGCGGACAATACTGGCTGAATTACATCGATGCGCTTTTTCAGGCCGGCCAGCTCGAAGATGCGCGACAAGTGCTGGAATTAGCCCGGCAGCAGGGCTTACAGGGCAAAGAGGTGGAAGCATTGGCGCTGCGTTTGAAAGAGGGAAAGCCGAACGCAGAACCAGCAGATACAGAACCTCAGCATGTCGCCACGGAGAACCCGCCCACTTCGCTCCCCCTTCAGGGTGACTGCCCCAGCCATCAGGAGATCAATACGCTGGTCACGTTATTCAGCCAGGGCCGATATGGTGAAGCCGCAACGCTTGCACAGCAGATGACTGTGCGCTTCCCTCTGCACGAGTTCGGCTGGAAGGCATTGGGCGCTGTACTCAAGCAGCAGGGCAGGGGCATTGACGCGCTGGCGCCGATGCAGAAAGCAGCCGCGCTATCTCCGCGAGATGTCGAGGCACATTACAACCTGGGCGTCACCCTCCAGGAGCTGGATCGTCTGGAAGAGGCCGAAACAAGCTACCGTCAGGCGCTCCAGATCAGCCCGGATTATGCCGGGGCGCACTGCAACCTGGGCATCATCCTGCAAAAAAAAGGCCGGCTGATCGAGGCAGAAGAAAGTTTTCGCCAGGCATTACGGATCAATCCGGACTATGCCGAGGCGCACAACAATCTGGGCACCACCCTCAAGGAACAGGGGCGGCTGGACGAAGCCAGAGGCAGCTACCTGAAGGCTATTCAGAGCAATCCAGCATTCGCTGAAGCACACTGCAACCTGGGAAACACGCTCCAGGGACTGGGACGGCTGGACGAAGCTGAAGCCTGTTACCGGCACGGCCTGCAAATCAGGCCTGACTCTGCTGAAACACACTGCAATCTGGGCGACACACTGAAACAGCCGGGCCGCCCCACCGAGGCCGAAGCCTGCTACCGGCGAGCGCTAGAAATCAAGCCCGATCTGGCCGAGGCAAATTACAATCTGGCCAACACCCTGCATGAACGGGAACAGTTGGACGAGGCAGCCATCTTTTACCGGCGTGTGTTGCAAACCAAGCCGGATTTAGCTGAAGCACATGGCTACCTGGGAATCGTTCTGCAGGAACTGGGCCAGCTTGCCGATGCCGAAACCAGCTACCGGCGCGCAATAGCGCTCAAGCCTGATTATGCCAGGGCACACAGCAATCTGGGCGCCACCCTTCAACTTCAGGGCCGCCTGGATGAAGCCGAAGCCAGCTACCGGCGCGCCATCGCGCTCAAACCGGATTTCGCCGAAGCGAACTACAACCTGGGCCACCTCTTCCAGGAACAGGGGCGGCTGAGCGAAGCCGAGGCCTGTTACCAGCGCGCACTGGAAATCAATCCGGATTTTGCCAAGGCACATTCCAACAGAGGCATCATTCTGCACGAGCAGGGGCAACTGGCGAATGCTGAGGCCAGCCAGAGGCGTGCCCTGGCAATCAAGCCTGATTACGTCGAAGCGCATAACAATCTCGGCACCACGCTGCAACTGATGGGCCGCCTGGACGAGGCGGAAGCCAGCTACCGGCGTGCCATCGCGCTCAAGCCGGATTATGCCAGGGCGTACAATAATCTGCTTTTTTGCCTCGCGGAAAATGAAACCACAGATGCTGAAACCTTGTTTTCTGCTCACCGCCAATTCGGCGAACAGTTTGAAGCCCCTTTTCGCGATGAACCCAGGACATTTGCCAATTCACGGATTCCTGAGCGCTGCCTGGAGATTGGCATTGTCTCCGGTGATTTCCGCGATCACGCGATTGCATACTTTATCGAGCCAGTGCTCGCCTATTTATCCCGACACCCGCAACTGTCGCTGCACGCTTATTCCAACCATGTCATTGAAGACGAGGTGACCCAGCGCATAAAACAGCATTTTGCGCACTGGCATGTTATTGCACGGCTGGACGATGCTGCGCTGGCAGAACAAATTCGTACCGATAGGATCGACATCCTGATTGACCTCTCGGGACACACCGCAAACAACAGGCTTCTGACTTTCGCCCGCAAGGTCGCGCCAGTTCAGGTCAGCTGGATGGGTTATCCTGGCACAACAGGGCTACGAGCCATGGATTATTACCTGACCGATCATTTCTTCCTGCCTACTGAGCAGCTAAGGGGGCAATTCACAGAAAAAATCGTGTCTTTACCAGCCAGCGTGCCTTTTCTACCCTACAAAAACTCGCCCCTGGTAAATGTGCTGCCCGCCTTGAGTAAAGGCCATGTCACATTTGGCAGTTTCAACCGGGCATCCAAGCTGAGTCATAAAGTCATTACATTGTGGTCTAAACTTCTGCTCGCCTTGCCAGATTCCAGAGTGATATTGGGCGGAATCAGTCAGGATGAGAACCACGACACGCTGGTCAAATGGTTTGAACGGGAAGGAATCGCACGCAATCGCTTGAGCTTTCATACGCGCTGTGGCATGGAAGCCTATCTCGGGCTCCATCATCAGGTTGATATCTGCCTGGACACTTTCCCCTATAACGGTGGCACCACGACCCTGCATGCGTTATGGATGGGCGTACCGACGCTGAATCTGGCAGGTAGCACTGCCGCAGGCCGCTCAGGCGCTTCCATCCTCGGCAATGTCGGCCTGGAAGATTTTGTTGCCCATGATGAAGCCGAGTTCGTCCGAAAAGGCTTGTTCTGGACGGGAAATCTTGCTGCACTGTCCGACATTCGCAGTGGATTACGGGAGCGTTTTAGCCATTCGCCCATGGGACAACCAGCGGTCGTTGCAGCAGGCGCAGCGTGCGCTCTGCACATCATGTGGCAGCGCTGGTGCGCAGGACTTCAGGCAGAATCATTCGAAACGCCATTGCAGGACCTGGAAAGTACGATACAGGAGATGGGTAAATGAAAGAGGCGCCCAAAGGCCCACCGATTTATGTCACGCAACCGGTCCTCCCCCCCCTGGAGGAATTTATCCCTTATCTTGAAAAAATATGGGAAAACAAGCGATTAACCAATAGTGGCCCGTTTCACCAGCAGTTTGAGCAGGCCCTGTGCGATTACCTGGGAGTCAAGCATCTCGCCCTGTTCACCAACGGCACCCTCGCCCTCGTTACCGCTCTCCAGGCCTTGCGCATCAACAGCGAGGTCATCACCACCCCCTATTCCTTCGTGGCGACCGCCCACTCCCTGCTGTGGAACGGGATCAAGCCGGTTTTCGTGGACATAGACCCGGTCACGCTCAATCTCGACCCCGGCAAGATCGAGGCCGCCATCACGCCGCAAACCACGGCCATCATGCCGGTGCACTGTTACGGACACCCCTGCGATGTGGATCGCATCCAGAAGATCGCGGACAACTACGGACTGAAAGTCATTTACGACGCGGCGCATGCCTTTGGCGTCCAGTGCCATAGCGGCAGCGTGCTCAATCACGGCGACCTGTCCATTCTGAGTTTTCACGCCACCAAGGTGTTCAACACCTTTGAAGGCGGCGCCATCGTCTGCCCGGATGCGAAGACCAAGCTGCATATCGATCATCTGAAAAATTTTGGCTTCGTGGACGAGGTCACCGTGGTCGCTCCCGGCATTAACGGCAAGATGAGCGAAATCAATGCCGCGCTGGGCCTGTTGCAACTGAAAGGCGTGGATGCAGCCCGGCAAAAACGGCAGGCCATCGATACCCGTTACCGGGAAGAACTGGCCGGGATAAAAGGTCTGCGCTGCCTCTCCGCGGCAGGCGAGAAGGTCGCGAATTACGCCTATTTCCCGGTTCTGGTGCAGCCGGACTACCCGCTAAGCCGGGATGCGCTGTATCAGAAGCTTCAGGATAGTGGCATTTTTGTGCGGCGTTACTTCTACCCCCTGATCAGCGATTTCCCCATGTACCGGGGCATGCCTTCGGCGGCTCAGGACAACCTGCCGGTCGCACACAAGGCCGCCAATGAGGTGCTGTGCTTGCCGATTTATCCGGATCTGTCTGCCGAACAGTTTGATTTCATTATGGAAGTTATCAAAAGCTAGGACTTGGCGAATGAAGCGAATCGCCGTCATGCAGCCCTATTTCCTGCCCTACATTGGCTATTTCCAGCTAATGGCAGCGGTGGACAAATTTGTGGTATTCGATGATGTGAATTTCATCAATCGTGGCTGGATCAACAGAAATCGCCTCCTGCTCAACGGAAAAGCGCATACATTCACCATCCCGCTACGTGGCGCCAGCCAGAACCGGCTGATTTGCGAAATCGGCCTGGATGACGAACAGAGCTGGAGGGAAAAGCTGCTCCGCACCATCCGGCAGGCATATGGGAAAGCGCCATGTTATGCGCAGATATTCCCCTTGCTGGAAGATCTGATCAATTATCCATCCCCCCGACTGGATGAGTTCCTGCTCAACAGTCTTCGCCAGATCGCACGCCATCTTTCTCTGGAAACAGAAATCGCAACCACCTCGCGCATCTATGAAAATGCCCACCTGAAAGGGCAGGAGCGTATTCTCGACATCTGCCGGCAAGAGCAGGCCGATATTTATATCAATCCGGCTGGCGGCATGGACTTATATGATCGGGCCAGCTTTTCACGGCACGGGTTGACGCTTTATTTCCTGCATTCGCGCCCGCTCAATTACCCACAGGGAAAATTCGGGCATGTGCCATGGCTATCGATCATGGACGTACTCATGTTCAACAAGCCAGATACAGTGCGGCAGATGCTCACCGAGGCGGATCTGGCTTGAATGCACAAACATCAACAGAAAAGAGCAGACGGCATGCAATCGGATAAATCTTTCAATCATGGCCAGCTGGAGCCGGCAACCCTGGTATTCCCGGCAACGCACCCCGACGGACTGGAATATATCGCAACGGCCAGGGAACGTGACGAACACGTGCTTGCTGCCTCATCGGAATGGAATGCCGAGATAGCCAGCGAAATCGGCGAGCTGGTAGTTCTGCCTTATGTGCATGAGCAGGCATTCCCCGCCCGTTTCCTGGAGCTTGTCAGACAGCGCAATATCACTCGCGTGTATGCCCCCGTGGCAGCGGTATATTCCTGGCTGGCCCGCTTCGTGTCGGAAAACAATCTGCCCATATGGCTGATTGGCCATTCGCCCATCAAAAGGGAAATGGCGCGCTTTGACGGCCTGATGCGCAAAGTGGCGAACCACAGGCGTTTTATCGACGACTGTGCTGGAGGCAGGAGCCCGCTGGGCGACCTTGAGATTGCGGCGGTATTCCGCATGGCCGGCAATATTTACGGCGAATCGAACGAGCACAAGATTGCCGCCATGATGGCGATCTTTTCCAGTGCGCCCAAGGGAGATGTGGTTGAGATCGGCTCGCTGGTGGGCAAATCAGCCTCGGTGCTGGCATGGCTGGCACGGCGCTACCGGATCGGCAACGTACTCGCCATCGATCCCTGGCAACCAGGCGCAGCCACACAGCATGACTCTCCCGAAACAGTGCGGGTGGACATGGTCGGCGAATGGGAATATGAAATCCTGCCGCGTGATCTTGCCATCAACCTGCTGCCGGTCGGTCTGGGCAGCTTTAATTATCTGCGCCTCGAATCGGTGCGGGGATTCGAGGCCTTCCGGGCCAGCCATACGGTGGTGAGCAATGAATTCGGCCAGGTGGGTTATCTGGGCAAAATCGCCGTCATTCACATTGACGGCAACCACGACTACGCCCAGGTAAAGCAGGATTGCGAATTATGGCTGCCGCTGCTGGCCGAGGATGGATGGCTTATCCTGGACGATTATCTGTGGGCGCATGGGGATGGGCCGCACCAAGTCGGGGACGCCTTGCTGGAACAGCGAGCCCGGGAGATTGAGCGCTCATTCGTCTGCGGAAAGGCACTGTTTGTCAAATTTGGCAGTTAGCATACTGTTAAAAACCACTGCGCATACAAGTAGCCAGACCAAAACCATCACGCCCGAAGTGATTGCCGCTGTACAGCATCCACAATTCATCGTGATGAGGAAACACATACGGATAGCAAACCATCTCTGAATCCCAGCCCACTTGCGAAGGCTCCAGTGGGCTGGCTTCGTCCTGCCGGGTCCAGTGAACCAGATCGGTCGACGTGGCGTAACCGATACGATAGCCGCCTGCCTTGTTGCGGAAGTCCCTGCCCTGGCGGTGACAGAACCAGAGATGGTAGGCACCGTCCAGCTCCAGCAGAGAGGGATTGGTCTGGCACTCATCCACGGCATGGGAATTGACACAGGGCACGCCTTCGCGCTCCCAATGGATGCCGTCACCCGATACCGCATGCATCAGCACATACACCGATTCCGGACGCCCTTCGTGCATGAACCAGCGGATGCCCGAGCTGTACCACATGTGGAACTTCCCATTCAGGATGGTAACGGTGGGACTGTTCTGCAGAAAAGGTTCAGATGGCGTCCGGCCAAACAGGGGGCCCTCGGCATAACGCCGGAATGTCACCCCGCCATCCCGGCTGGTAGCCAGGCCGATGGCATGTGCATAGGGCGCGCCCTCGCAACGCATCCAGCCGACGTAATACATCCAGATTTCATCGCCAACCGGCAGTACCGCGCCCGGCATCACCCCGAACTGGTCGAAAGTGCCCAGTCCGCCCAGCTCAAGAATCGGCCGGTCATGGATGCGCAGCACTTTTTGCGGATCATTGCGGTCGATATCAACAAAAGAGGTCACGCTGGCGAAATACCCGCGCTGATCGGGATCTGGACGACAGGTGAAATAAACCCGGATACGGTCTTCCATCACCAGGGCGCAGGGGTTCTGATTGTGGCTCATCATCCAGGGATGCTGGCCGGACGAGACAAAAATCCGGCCGCGTTTCTGCCAGGGGAAAGTGCCAGTCTTCATACCGACGATACCTCAGCTGGATTTGTTGTTCAATTCATGATGTGCCGCTTCGCGCACCGCCCGGTCCAGCCAGTCGTGCATCGACAGTCCGGCCTTGGCGCGGGCTTCATGCGCCAGCTGCTTGGCTTCGTCACTCACGCCTTCAAGCTGGCCATGATAGCGCGTCCAGTGGCTACCACCCCGCGCACTGGGAATCTGCATATGATAATCAGGTTGCGGCTGTGATGCCGCAACGCGGAAATCGAACACGTAGAACGCGCCCATCATGATGTATTCCAGCCGCACCTCCGTCGCAGTGACGGGGAGGGCATGCAGGGGAGGCTCGCACTTCAACAGGGGATTGGAGTTGCTCATGATCCGTCCCATCTCGGTATCGCGTAACCAGGGACCCAGGCCCTCGTCACCGACGACCACCTTGCCGCCCGGCTTGACCACCCTCGCCAGCTCACTGAGGCAGCGCGGAATATCCGCAAAGGTGTTGATGCCGCCAAAATGATGTGCCGCATCGAAGAAATCATCCGGAAACGGCAGATAGCTGCCATTGGCCAGGGAAAATTCGGCGGCAATGGATTGAGCCCGCAGCTTCTTCACGGCAATCGCCATCAGACTGGAAGAAATTTCCTGCAGGTAAAGTTTGCCGTGCTCCCCCAGGCGCCGAGCAATGTGTAATGCGCCACGCCCGGTGCCACAGCCGATCTCCAGGACACGGGAGTCTGTGCACAACGCCAGCTTGTCCACCATGCGCTCACGCACCTCGTGTTCGTCCGCGCAGTAGGTGATGAATGGCAGCTCGGCGTAACGATCATATTCCTGCGCCATGTCCTCGTAGGACTGACGGGTCTGCGCATCCGAAGCCTGCAACTCCGGTGGCCAGGTAAAATCGGGAATCCCATGCACGATGGGAAAAACCGTATTGGCCCGGTTGCGCAGCGCCCCCTCCATCACCTCATCCCCTGTCCCGGTGATAACCTCCAGCTCCAGGCTTGAGCCCGTAGCCGGGCAAATATAGACAGCCGCTTGTTGACTATTCATCCTGGCATCCTCATGGTTTGGATGGGCATTTACGGAAATTCGGAAGCCAGCAGCTCAAAATGGCGCAAATGGTGCCAGACTCCATCCTTCTGGAAGGCATCCCTTTCCTCCCCGACATAACGAAAGCCCAGCTTTTCAATTGTTCTCCCGGAAGCAGGATTGTCAGCTGCATGGTAGACCCGAATCTTATGCAATTGCAGCCTGTCAAACCCGAACGCCATGATGGCGGCGGCAGCTTCAGTGGCATAACCGAGTCCCTGATAGGGAACCCCTGTCCAGTAAGCCAATTCTGCCCGGTTTACGGTCCAGCAACGATGCTGCCGGCGCACATCGATCAGCGAAACCAATCCGACAGCTCGCCCAGCATGGCTCACTACCCAGTGAAACCCCCTCCCCGACATCTGCGCTTCGGCCAGGGCTGACACCATATTTCCGGTTTCCTCGATCGAGCGATGCGCCTCCCAGGCCAGGAAGGCGGTCAGCCTGCTATCTGAAACCAGCGGCCACAAGCCATCTGTATCACCCTGCATCACAGCATGCAGTTGCAGACGCTGCGTCTGAAGCTGATATCCCTCCGGATAGACGGGCAAAACGAGTTGCTCGCCGCCCTCGCTCATAACTCGGAGAATTTCGACATGCGTAGGAACTGGCTGCTGTTCAGGCGAAAAGGCTTGGTGTTTTCCACCAGGTAGACTTCGCCGGGCTGGGTCGTCTTAGTAACCAGGGCATTGGCGCCAATGAAGCAGTCATTGCCGATCGTGACCCCGTGCGTCACTGTGGCATTCACCGCCAGAAAACAGTTTTTCCCCACCGTGACGACACCGGAAACATTGGCACAGGAAGTCAGCCAGCAGTTGTCTCCGATCGACGAGTGATGCCCGACCATGGCACCGCTCCAGACGAAAACATTGTTACCCAGGCGCACACGTGGATGGATATGTGCCTGATTCATGATGAAGCAATTGTCGCCATAAATGCAATCGTCGGGCAAACCCGAATCAGGATGAACATAAGATGCCAGGGTATAGCCAAGCCGGCGGGCTTGGGCACACTTCTCCGCGCGCAAGGCGTTCATTTCCTGATACCCCAGGGCCACAAACATGTCGTGCGTTTCCGGGGGATGGCTGCGCGTGATTTCATCAAAAGGGATAACCGGCATGCCCTGCCATTCCGCGCCGGGAAGATAATCCTTGTCCACAGAACAGGCCACAACCTGGCGGTCGCTATAACGGGTGAAAAAATACAGAATCACTTCTGCAATTTTTCCGGCACCAAAGAGAATGATAGGCTTCATAGGATTTTGCACAGAGGTGGCAAGCGGTTGGAATGTGTCATGGGCGATATTACCACTGGCATTCATTGACAACAAAGCACACAGCGGCACACTTCCTTACGCGGGTTGAACAAGGTGCCAAAAAATGTCATGCTCGAACCTGTCCGCATACTTTGGTCTACTGCGATGTCGAAAATGGCCGGAATCCGGATCACCATAAAAACAACACCCGATCATCGGCAAGCGTAAAGTTTCCTTTTGCCGCAACCAATACCATTTAAGCCACCATGTCCCTTGAACAGCACTTTTCCGAAGTATTCGGAATTCCTGAATCCTCCATAACCGACGCCCTTGTACTGAGCGACATCCCGACATGGGATTCCCTGGCGCACATGATGCTCATTGTCCGGCTTGAGGACGTTTACCAGATTCAGTTTAGCGGGGATGAGATCGCGGACATCAAGTCCGTGGGTGATGCACGCTCGGCCTTGCTGGCGCACGGTGCCGGGCCATGAAGGTGGCAGGTACCCGCGTGCTGCTCACCGGTGGTGGCTCCGGCATTGGGCGTTTTCTGGCGGAGCGTCTGGCCGAAGAGGCGGCTGAAGTTCATGTACTGGAACTGGATGCTGGCCGCTGCAGCGAGCTTGTCGATAGCTCCGGCGGGCGGATCACAGCCAGCACATGCGACGTCAGCGATCCGCTGGCCGTTGACGCCACGCTCCAGGCCTTATTCGACACCGGCTTCGAACCCGACATACTCATCAACAATGCCGGGATCATTCACAGCGAACCGCTGGTGAACATGCTTTCCCGCGGGGAGCGGGTCCATTCGCGCGAATCGTGGCGACGCGTCATCTCCACCGATCTCGATTCGGTTTTTTATGTGACCAGCCGCGTCGTGGACCACCTGCTTGCGAAGCGCAGAAAAGGGGTGGTGCTATCCATCAGCTCCATTTCCGCCAATGGCAACCCCGGCCAATCCGCATACGCTGCGGCCAAGGCAGGGGTAAATGCACTCACCCGCACCTGGGCGAAGGAACTGGGCGCGATGGGACTGCGTTTCGCCGCCATCGCGCCAGGTTTCATTGACACCCCATCGACACGGGCCGCGTTGAGCGAGGCTGCCATCACGCGCCTGCAACAGCAAATCCCCCTGCGCCGCCTGGGAGAACTGGAACACATCTATCTGGCAGCCCGCCATGTCATCGAGAATGACTATCTGACCGGCACAGTTCTTGAGGTCGATGGCGGATTGGTGATTTAGCCATCCGGCGGCTTTCCCATGGCCTTCATCTCCAATCTTGGCATCGCTTTACAGGAAATCGCCAGCCGTCATGCCAGGCGAACTGCGCTGATCTACCCCGCAAGCCAAAAGCGGGTTTCCTATGCCGAACTGAACCAACTGGCAGGGCATATCGCCCGGGAGTTGTGGGCAACAGGGCTGCGGCAGGGGCAGGTGGCTGCCATCTTTCACGACAAGTCACCAGCCGCATTCGCCGCAATGCTGGCCTGCCTGCGACTCGGCATTATCTACACCAACCTCGACCCTGACAGCCCCTGGGAACGGCTGCGCCGGATTCTCCACACCTGCAAACCGGCGCTGATCATCAATGCGTTCGAGGTCATGCCTTTCAGCACCGATCTGCAGCAGGCCGGATTCCCCAACGCCTTGCACCTCCGCGCCATGCCAACCCGGAATGATGGGATCCCGCTGCCGGATTGCAGCCGCATCAGCGGCGGATCGCCGGCCTATATCATGTTCACCTCGGGATCCACGGGCATGCCCAAGGGAGCGGTCATGTCCCATGCGAATCTGCTATGGTTTCTTGCCTGGTCACGGGAACGGTTTGCCATCACGCCGGATGACGTGCTGACGAACGTCAACCCCATTTTCTTTGATAACTCCGTTTTCGACTTTTACTCGGCCATTTTCACGGGCGCCGCGCTGGTTCCCTTCTCGGCCGGGGAAGTGAAGGATACGCGCAGGCTGGTTCAATACATCAATGACGCCGGATGCACGCTCTGGTTTTCTGTGCCCTCGCTGCTCGTTTATCTCCTCACCACCCGTGCACTGACAGCCACGGACTTTCCTGCCATCCGGAAAATCATTTTTGGCGGTGAAGGCTTTCCGAAAAGCAAGCTGCGCCAGCTTTTCGACCTGTATGGCGCACGTGCCACGCTGGAAAATGTATATGGCCCCACCGAATGCACCTGCATCTGTTCCGCCCATACCATCGGCGCCGACGATTTCGTCGACATGCAGAGCCTTGCCCCGCTGGGCTTGCTGGCACAAAATTTTGACTATGAAATCCTGCCGCAGGACGATGCAGACCCCGATTCCGGTGAACTGCTGCTGCGCGGACCGCAGGTCGGGCTCGGCTACTACAACGATCCCGATCGCACGGCCCAGGCCTTTATCCAGAATCCCCGCCATGAGCTCTTCCACGACACCTGCTATCGTACCGGCGACTTCGTGCACAGAGACGAGCGCGGCTGGCTGCACTTCAAAGGCCGCAAGGATTTCCAGATCAAACACATGGGCTACCGCATCGAGCTCGAGGAAATAGAGGCTGCGCTCAATACCTTGCCGGATGTCAGGGAATGTGGCGTGCTCTACCAGGCGCATGGTGATGGGCTGGGGCAGATTATCGCCTTCGTGGCCGCCAACTCCTCCGTATCACCGGAAGAATTGCGGCATCAGGTCATCACCATCGTCCCGCCTTACATGGTCCCGCGGAAAATCATGCTAATGACAGTGCTGCCGAAGAACGCAAACGGCAAGATTGACCGCATTGCACTGAAAACCATGGCGGCAGAACTTGCCGGATACACATGACAAGGGGGAAACCGCCAAATGTGCAAAATTGTCATTTCTGGTGTGAGGGATTATGCAGAACTGGCGCACTATTACCTCACACATAATTCACCAGACGAAGTGGTGGCTTTCAGCGTTCATCGCGATTAGATACCGCAGCACAACTCTCATACATTAAGGACAAGCAATTGAATTTACATGGCGAGCATGGTGATACCCCATCAAACCCCGCAATCATTCTTGCCGACGCCCACTCCCTGTATCAGAGTGGTCGGGTGCACGAAGCAATTGCAGCCTGCCAGAAAGTTCTGGCGCTGGATCCGGCAAATTTCAATGCAATCCATTTGCTGGGAAAAGCTGCAAGTCAAATAGGCCAACGCCCGCTCGCCGAGAACTTTCTCCGTGCAGCGCTTTCTCTCCGGCCGGATTCTTCAGAGGTGCTCAGCGACCTGGGCCAAGTCCTGATGTTATCCGGCATGCCACAGCAGTCGCTCGACTGTTTCACCAGGGCGCTTGAATTCAAGCCCGGCTCAGCAGAGGCGCACTTTAATGTGGCTACCGCCCTTTTTGACCTGGGGCGTATGGATGAAGCCATGCAGCATTGCATCACAGCGACATCAATCCAGCCCGATTTGTTACCCGCGCACGTGCGCCTGGGAATGATCCATTACAAGCAAGACGACCTGCACAGATCGCTGGACAGTTTTACCAGAGCCCACCGCATAGACAATGCTGACATTGACGTATTAAACCTTCTTGCCCTGAACCTGATCGCCCTGGGAAGGCCGGACAAGGCATTGCCACATTTGAATCAGGTGCTGTCGATTTCTCCCGGCAACGAGTTTGCGCTCGCACGCATGCAGGAAGCCCTTGCCCAGATGCAGGATCATGCTTCTGCCAGGGAGGCTTTTTACAACGCGGGGCTGATTGACCGTGCCGAGGCAGTGGCGCGTGATGAGTTGACCAGGGAAAACTCGGTGGAAAACCACAATTTCCTGCTCAAATGCCACCTCGCCAGCAATCGATATTCCGCGCTTGATTATTTCCAGGAAAGCCGGGAATGGTCGAGGATGCACGCCCAGGAAGACATGCTGCCGCAACCCCACGAGTTCAGAAATGACCGGAGCCCGGACAGGCGTCTCAGAGTAGGGATTGTCGGCGATTACTTCGTAGGCGTGATCGGAGCATTCACGCTCTATCCGTTTTTCAGATTATATGACCGTGAAAAACTTGAAATGTATTGCTATAACTTCGGACCGGGCGAAGAAACCCTTCGCCCGGTAATCGATCATTATCGCGATATCAGCCAGCTATCCGGAGAAGAGTTCTTCGCGCTGGTCCGCAACGACACCATCGACATCATGCTGGACATCAACGGCAGAATCCGCACCCCGAATTATTTTGAAACACTGCTCAAACAGCCGGCGCCGATTCAGGTGAACTGGTACAACCTCCCCTGCACTGTTGGCGTGAAGGCATATAACTACTTAATTACTGACGAGTATTGTGTGCGGGAAGGCGAAGAAGACGTTTTCATGGAAAAAATATTCCGGATGCCGACAGGCATGATTGGCGCTTGGGCGCTGGACAGGCCACCCGCCACCAGTCCCGCACCCGTGGAACGCAATGGATATGTCACTTTCGGCTGTTTCGGCGATTTTTTCAAGGTTAATGAAGACGTGCTTGCCGCATGGGCCGAACTGCTCGGGCGGGTACCGGATTCCCGCCTGTATCTGAAATCCAACAATTTGCGCCTGGCCGCGGAAACCGAACGTGTATCCGATTTTTTCAGGCAGCGCGGCATTGACCCGGAACGGCTCATTCTGGAGGGCCTGTCATCCTACAATGCGATGAAAAGGTGTTATGAATGGATCGACATTGCGCTGGACACATTTCCCTATAGCAATGGATCGACAACGATCAATGCGCTGTTGCAGAGCATTCCCATTATTACCATCGAGGGCAACGACTTGCGGGGACGAACCACAGCATCCCTGCTCGTCAGTTGTGGCATGGAGGAATTTGTCGCCAAGGACGTGGCTGGCTACATTGCCATGGCAACAGCGCTGGCGAAAGATTCGGCCCGGTTGATCGAGTTGCGCGCCAGCTTGGGCAAGCGCATCGTCACGTCGCCGGTGTGGCGAGTTGAGGAATTTGCCCGGCATTTTGAATCCAGACTACGGATGATCTGGCATGACTGGCTTTGTCAGTCAAAATGAACCAGCACGTCCAATCAATCGGGGGCCGCATCAACAAGGAGAAAAAGCCGATGTTCAATTGGCACAAAAAAGGACATATTTTTTCCCCGAACAATAATCATTCATGGATGTTCAGCCATGCGCAGTGCCCGTTTCCCCTGGAGTTTGAAAATTTTATCCGGGTGTATTTCGCCACGCGGGAAGACTATAAGGATGGGATGAGCCGGGCTTTCGGCGGGTTTGTCGATCTGGATAAAAACACCTTCAGCGTCATCAACATCTCCCCTCGGCCATTGATGGCTCTGGGTGGCATCGGGGAATTCGACGAATTTGGTTCCATGCCGACAAGCGTCATTCGGCATAAGGGCGAGTTTTATCTTTATTATGTCGGCTGGTCCCGGGGACACAGCATACCCTATGATTGGGAAATCGGCCTGGCCAAAAGCACCGATGGCGAAAGATTCGTTAAGGCAGGCAAGGGTCCGCTTCTCGGTCCAACCCTGGATGAGCCCTACTTAAATTCGACCCCGGTAGTCTATAAACTCGCGGAAGATGACTGGCACATGTTCTACCATACTGGCGTACAGTGGCTCAAAGCGGGGGACAAGCTTGAGTCCCAATACATGATCAAGCACGCGACCTCCCGTAATGGACTGGATTGGAGCAGAAACAACATTCAGGTGATTCCCTTCAAAGTTGAAAATGAATGCCAGACAACCCCAGCCATCATGGAATTGGCGGGCAGATACCATATGTTCTTCTGCTACCGCCATGGCCTGGATTTCCGCTCTTCCAAAGAAAGAGGTTACCGCATTGGCTACGCCTATTCTGACAACCTGGTGAACTGGACGCGCGACGATTCACAGGTGGGAATCGATGTATCAGAAAGTGGATGGGATTCCGAGATGATCGCGTACCCACATATCGCAAAAATCAATGGCAAATACATCATGTTTTACTGCGGCAATCATTTCGGCAAAAAGGGCTTCGGGTACGCAGAACTGGAAATATAGACCGGATTGCAATCCGGAGGGCGAACATTCATGAAAGTTTCCAGATATGTGGTCAATTTGTTAAGCGAGCACGGGATTGATGCAGTATTCGGCCAGATCGGAGGATTTAACGCGGATTTAATCGACGCGATAACTGAAGGCAAAAAGCAGGCATTCGTGCTGAATTATCATGAGCAGGCAGCCGCGTTTGCGGCCAATGCCTTTGCCATGGTCAGGGAAAACATATCCATGGCCACTTCCTCGGGCGCACCGAGTTCATGCAATCTGATCCCGGGCATCGCCAACGCTTTTTTTGATTCCATCCCCTGTCTTTTTGTAGTCGGAAGCGTCCACTCCAAAGCTGTCAGAAAATCCCGGGAAATCAGACAGAACGCCTTCGAGGAAATCGACATGGTCTCGTTGGTATCGGGTATCAGCAAATATGCTGTCAAGGTAAACGACCCGAAGGAGATAAGGTATTGCATGGAAAAAGCACTTTACCTCGCTCAGGAAGGGCGTAAAGGTCCCGTGCTGGTCGATATCCCCTATGACGTGGCCAGAAGCGATATCGAAGAGGAAAAGCTGAAACACTTTACCCCGCCTGTGGTGAAAGGATTTGATCCGGTCGATGCGGGTGAAATCATAAAAATCCTGGAAAACGCCAAAAAACCCTTGCTGCTTTTGGGAGGAGGCTGCAGGAGCGCATTCTCCAGGCAGGCGGTGCGCGAGCTTCTCGAAAAAGCAGCCATTCCGGCCGTTGCATCCCTGTGCGGCCTTGACGTACTGCCTCACGGCCATCCCTGCTTTGTCGGTTTTATCGGACATTACGGCAATCGCTACGCCAACTTCGCCCTGGCGAACTGCGACTGCCTGATCATCCTGGGATCAAGGCTGGACGAAAGACAGATCGCCGGGAACAAGGCAAGGTTCGCTCCGAATGCAAAAATTATCCGGGTGGATATCGACCAAATAGAGCTTGCGCGGAACATAAACGAACATATAAGCATGTATTCAAGCGTCGAGCACTTCCTGGAGATCGTTCTCAAGGAAGATTTTCAAGGGCTGCGCTTTTCTCAATGGCACGAGGTGATTTACCGCTGGAAGAAGCGCTATCCATCTCACGACATGAGCCGCAGAGAAGTCAATGCCAACGACTTCCTGCACGCGATATCGGAATATTTTCCGGAAAATCTCGTGGTTTGCGCTGACGTGGGGCAAAACCAGATGTTCGCAGCCCAGTCCCTGCGTCTTGGCATGGGCAGCAAATTTCTGAATACCGGGGGATACGGCTCGATGGGCTATTCCCTACCGGCCGCGATCGGCGCGGCCTACGCGCGACCGGAGGCAATGGTGGTCTCGATAAACGGCGATGGCGGGCTTCAAATGAACATTCAGGAATTGCAAGCCATCAAACGGGACAAGCTCCCGATCAAGATCATTGTTCTGAATAACAATTGCCTGGGCATGATCCGGCGGCTGCAGGAAAGAATTTATGGCAATCGCACCACTGGCTCAGTGCAGGGTTATGAAAGCCCCGATTATTCCGCCATTGCCCCGGCTTATGGCCTTGCTTACGCAAAGATCAATGCGGTGGATCAATATCCGCTGGTCAAGGATTTACTAAACAGCCCTGACGCCGTCCTCATTGAAGTGGAACTGCCTCAAAACATCATGAACAACCCGGAACCGGGTGCCGCAATCGACTTGCAAACCCCTCTTCTCACCAGCGAGGAAAACGAGCTGATCCGGATGGAATGCGACTTTTGATGTGCACAATTCTGGTTTCCGGCGCTTCCGGCATCATCGGTTACGGCATTTTGAAATCCCTGCGGCAGAGCCACCCGGGGTGCCGGCTGATCGGCACCACGATATACGAGCGTTCTGCGGCCCAGGAGTTTTGCGACATTTTTGAAAAAGCACCGATGACCAACCACGAAAGCTATTTTTCATGGTTGCTTGATGTAATGAAAAAACACCAGGTTTCGCTGGCCATCCCCGGTATTGAAACGGATGTCCTCGCCTGGAACGAACATCGCGAGGCTATCGAACAAGGCGGAACGCGGGTCGTGCTGAACAATCCCGAGCTCATCCGGCTCTGTGCCGACAAATGGCTGTTTTACCAGCGCCTCATGGAGAACGGCTCTCCCTACGCCATCCCGAGCAGCCTGGAATTCGACGAAGAACGGCAGCGATTTCCCTTGCTGCTCAAGCCAAGAAGAGGGTCGGGCTCTCAAGGAATCATCATCGTCGAAAACAGGGAAGAACTTGAAAAAAACCTGAACGACATTGGGCCGGAATTGATGATCCAGCCGGTAATTGGCAGCGCCAGGGAAGAATACACGACTTCCGCTTTTTTTGACCGCCATGGCCGGCTTTGCGCTTCCATTACCCTGAAAAGAAGGCTTTCCCAGGCCGGATTCACGGAAAGCGCGGAAACCGTCGAAATCGATGGCGTCGAAAACATGCTACTGAGCCTGGGCAGGATTTTCGCGCCAGTCGGCCCGACAAATTTCCAGTTCAGAGTGGACGATGGCCAGTTGAAGCTTCTCGAAATCAATCCGCGCATCTCGTCCACCACCTCGATCAGAACGGCCTTTGGCTACAATGAAAGCGCCTATAGCGTGGAATTTTTTCTCCACGGCACAATTCCAGTTCAACCGCCCCTGAAACGCGGCCATGCCGTCAGATATGTGGAGGACATCATCCATTATGATCGCGCTGATTTCTGACGTGCACGGAAACTACACCGCCTTGCGGGAAGTGCTGGCAAAGATCGACAGCATGGGGATAGACGAGATTTATTGCCTTGGCGACATAGCCGGGTACTACACCGAAATCAATGAATGCTGCGATGAGTTCCGCAGGAGAAACATTCAATCGGTAATGGGCAATCATGACTGGTACATGGCCGCAAAAAGTTTCTGCCCAAGGTCAAACAGCGCGAACGACTGTTTGACCTACCAGAGGCAGGTCATCTCCGAAGAAAATCATGCCTGGATTCGCAGCCTTCCTGTTTTTCTGGCGGTGGGCGATCTGTTCATGGTGCATGGCGGATGGGGCGACCCTATTGATGAATATCTCAAGCCCACCGAAGAATACTTCTCCAGGATTGAGGGCAGATATTTCGCATCGGGGCACACTCACAGGCAGGTTGTCAGCCGGTTCGGGGACAAAGTTTATTGCAACCCCGGGTCGGCCGGGCAACCCAGGGATAATGACCCAAGAGCTGCCTTCGCCACTTTTGACGGATATAAGTTCGATCTTCATCGGGTCGAGTATGACATCGGTCGGGTCGGAGACTTGATGGAGAAAGCCGGTTTTTCCGGTTATTACTATGATTGCCTGAAGAGCGGCGCGAAACATCTTGGGTGGGCGGCGGAAAAATGACCCTAAAGATATTTTCATTCCGAACGATATAGCACTTGTAGTCCACGGCGTGGATGACTGAGGCAAAGACAAAAAATATATTTTGTACCCTCAAGTTTCAAACCAGGCTGACGATAAAACAAATAACAAGCGTTTGAGTTGCAAAGCTGAACCGAAGTTGATGGCGAGAAGGCCATCCAAACAGAAACGGAAACACAAGGAGAAACATCATGGCACAAGTCATCAACACCAACGTTGCAGCACTGTTCGCCGGCGCAGCTCTGAACAAGTCCGCACTGGCCCTGCAAACCGCCCAGCAACGCCTGTCCTCCGGACTGCGCATCAACAGCGCCAAGGACGACGCTTCCGGCCTGAGCATCGCCATCGGCTACGACAAACAGATTCGCGGCACCAATGTGGCGATTCGCTCCGCCAACGACGGTATCTCGGCAGCACAGACCGCTGACGGTTACCTCGGCCAGATCCATGAAAACCTGCTGCGCATGTCGGAAATCCTGGTGCAAACCCCCGCAGGCAACGCAGAAACCACCGCGCTGATCGCTGAAAACACCCGTATTAATGCACTGGTGAACAGCTTTTCCGCCGGCGCCGCAACCGTAGACGGCAGTGGCACTACCTCTACCGTTACCGCGACCAAGCCGACTCTTACCGGCACCATTTCATCGGTCGCGGCAGACATCACTGCGGTCACCACTTCACGCGGTGAATATGGTGCGGTTATGTCCTCGCTGCAATCTGCGGTCAACACCATGCAGGTCGCTTCTGTGAACCTCTCCGCTGCATATAGCCGCATCATGGATACCGACTACGCCGCCGAATCAACTGCCATGACCCGTAACAGCATTCTGCAACAGGCAGGAACGGCAGCACTGGCGCAAGCCAACCAAACCCCGAGCACTGTGCTGTCTTTGTTGCGTTAAGAACTGAAAACCAGCACATAAACCAAAAATCGCAATAAAGGAGAATCATCATGGCACAAGTCATCAACACCAACGTTGCAGCACTGTTCGCCGGCGCAGCTCTGAACAAGTCCGCACTGGCCCTGCAAACCGCCCAGCAACGCCTGTCCTCCGGACTGCGCATCAACAGCGCCAAGGACGACGCTTCCGGCCTGAGCATCGCCATCGGCTACGACAAACAGATTCGCGGCACCAATGTGGCGATTCGCTCCGCCAACGACGGTATCTCGGCAGCACAGACCGCTGACGGTTACCTCGGCCAGATCCATGAAAACCTGCTGCGCATGTCGGAAATCCTGGTGCAAACCCCCGCAGGCAACGCAGAAACCACCGCGCTGATCGCTGAAAACACCCGTATTAATGCACTGGTGAACAGCTTTTCCGCCGGCGCCGCAACCGTAGACGGCAGTGGCACTACCTCTACCGTTACCGCGACCAAGCCGACTCTTACCGGCACCATTTCATCGGTCGCGGCAGACATCACTGCGGTCACCACTTCACGCGGTGAATATGGTGCGGTTATGTCCTCGCTGCAATCTGCGGTCAACACCATGCAGGTCGCTTCTGTGAACCTCTCCGCTGCATATAGCCGCATCATGGATACCGACTACGCCGCCGAATCAACTGCCATGACCCGTAACAGCATTCTGCAACAGGCAGGTACGGCAGCACTGGCACAAGCCAACCAGACACCAAGTACCGTGCTGTCTTTATTGCGTTAAAGAGCTAAAATAGAAACCTGACCGGCATCCCGGTCAGGTTATAGAACCCAGGAGATCATGATGATCATCCAGAATATAAATCTATCGAACCAGGCTGCGCAGGCTGATAGGCTCGTCAGTAATGACGTGCCTAAAGTCGTTGCTGACACAGCAAGGCAAGCGGCACCCCAGCAACCTTTAACTCAAAACCTGAAGAGCGCGGTGGACAGCGTCAACCAGGCATTGCGACATTCCAACCAAAGCCTTGAAATCAGCGTGGATTCAGCCACCAAGCAACCGGTAGTCAAGCTGAAAGACACACAGACAGGCGAACTGATTCGCCAAATCCCATCGAAAGAAATGTTGGCGATTGCACAATCAATTGACGAATTCCTGCAGCGCGGTCAATTGCTAAGCGAGAAGGCTTAAGTTCAGGAGGTACAAATCATGGCAGCCGTAGCGTCAAGCGCAAACACTCTTGATGTACCCTCCCTTGTTTCGCAGCTGATGACGCTTGAACGCAAGCCGATTGACAATCTCAACACCAAAATAGCCAGCTACCAGACCAAGATTTCATCTCTTGGAACGATCAGCGGCTTGGTTTCAAGTTTCCAAACCGCAATACAAAACCTGAATAGCAGCCTGCAGGGCTTCACCGCTACGCCATCCGACCCCAGCATCTTTTCCGCCTCGGCCAGCAGCACTGCGGTACCAGGCACTTACAGTTTGAATGTAACCAGCCTGGCCCAGGCACAGAATCTGGTTGCAGCCGGGAAAGCCAGCAGTACCGCTACAATCGGCACAGGCACCGCCACGACAGTCACTTTTGACTTCGGCACCATTACTGGCAACACCCTCAATACAACAACTGGCAAATATGGCACGACATTAAATGCCACGGTAGCACCTGATGGGCAAACCATAACCGTGCCAAGCACCGCCAATCTGGCGGTTGGCGCCACCATATCGGGTCCCGGTTTCCCGCCGGGCACCACGATTGCATCCATTACCAATGGAACCACCTTTACCACTTCCGCTGCTGGCACGCCCGGCGCGGCATCGCTTCAGGCAGGCGCAGTTTTCACTTCCAATGGCAGCGGCACCAAAACCATCACCATAGATGGCACCAACAATACACTGGAAGGTATACGCGATGCGATCAATGCCGCCGCAATGGGCATATCGGCGACCATCGTCAATGATGGTACCGCGACACCTTATCGCCTTGTGCTCACCTCGAACAGCTCTGGCGTCAGCAACAGCATCAAGATCACAACCGATGCCGGCGACGCAGCCATCGACAGCCTGCTGGCCCATGACCCGGCGGGAATACAGAATCTGTCACAGACCGTTTCCGCACAAAATGCAGAATTTACGGTCAACGGCATTCCGATCAGCAAAACCGCCAACACCGTCACCGATTCGATCCAGGGTGTGACGCTAACGCTGAACAAACTCACCACCACACCCGCCAGTTTGGTAGTAAAGCGCGATACGGGCACAATCAGCACAGCTGCAGCCGGCTTTGTCGATGCCTTCAATGCCCTGGCCAGCCAGCTCAAGAGCCGCTCGGCCTACGGCACCGCCACCAACCCGGGCGGCCCTTTGGCCGGTGATGGGACAGTACGCCTCATGCTGAGCCAATTGCGCGACATCCTTACGACGGCTGCCACCCCTGCGACTGGCGGCACCCTGACCATGCTCACGCAGATTGGCATTTCCTTCCAGACGGACGGCTCGTTGAGACTGGATAGCAGTAAACTGTCCAGCGAGATGGGCAAGAATTTCAGCGACGTGACCAATTTATTCTCTTCTGCAACGGGTTTTGCCACCAGAATGAATACCTGGACCACTTCCGCGCTTGGCAGCAGTGGCTTGATCGCCACGCGCACTGCCAACATTAACAAGTCCATTCAAGGCTATAACGACGAGATTGGCAAACTGGAAGCCCGCATGACGATTCTCCAGAAACGCTATACCACCACCTACAGCAATCTTAATCTCGTGCTGAGCAGCATGAACAGCACCAGCGCTTACCTGTCATCGCAGTTCTCCAAGGGAGCGTAATAATGAACACATCCAGCGCCATCAACGCATATAACAACGTCGGCATTGAATCCATCGTAATGGGAGCCGATCCGCACATGCTCATCTCATTGCTGTTTCAGGGCGCGCTCCTTGAGATCGCCAATGCAAAAAATGGCATGGCCCAAAAGAATACCGCCGCCAAGGGCAAGGCCATTTCAAAAGCCATTTCCATCATTGGCGAAGGACTGAATGCCAGCCTGGACAAAACAGTCGGAGGAGAGCTGGCACTAAGCCTGTCCGCGTTATACGACTATATGGTTTCCCGCCTGGTAGAAGCCAACATGAAAAACGACGTCACCATACTGGATGAGATTGCACGTCTCTTGTCCGAGTTAAAAGGCGCGTGGGACAGCATCCGCCCCCAGGTTTTGCAGTCCACAACCCAGCAAAACGGTTCCATCGCCAAACAGGCCTACGCCAGGGCATAAATCAGATGGACTTACCCCGGGTCATTGCGAAGTACGAATTCCTATCTTCGTTGACCGGGAAGATGCGTGAAGCTGCCGAGCGTGGCGAGTGGGAGCAACTAATCGCCATCGAGCATCAATGCAGCGAACTGATCGTTACGATAAAAACGCTTGATGCCGAGACACCGCTGGATGATGCAGAACATCAACAAAAGCGTCAGCTGATAAAGAAAATTCTCGCCGACCACGCTGAAATCCAGAATCTCACCCAAATCTGGATGGATGAATTGCAGCAATCGATACAAAGCAATCGCCAGGAACAACGCCTGCGACAAGCTTACAGATCTTGATCCGACACACTGTTTTGCAACCCGCGCCGGTTGGGGGCCCTGAAATATTGGGCATTGCTGTAAAACGCCATATCCTCATTGTCCGCCCACCACCCTGGCACGCCCAGCAATGGCACGGGTGAAAAATTCAGGCTGGCGACCTTCTCCCTGGTGGCAAAGCAGGCTGTCACCAGTGCATCAATGGCTTCCCGTTGCGCCTCCGCCCCCAGAGCAAAAAAAGCTTCATCCACCTTGATCAGAAGCCCTTTACCGGTAAAGCCGATATACGGATTCAGTGCTTTCTCATACAGTGAATGTCCAAAAACCACGAACTTCATGCGCTCATTCACTAGCTGGCGTTTTGCCCAGAAAAGCGCATGCCACTGGAAATCTTGCAAAAAATTCGCCAATTCCTCATCCGAATACAGCACCACCACTCCGCTTTCATCGAATAGTGTCAGGGCGTCCTGTATCCTGTCCCGGTTTCCGTCTCCGGGCGATTGCGCGATCGAATCAAAGTGACGCTGGTTCAGGACCGCTTTGGCACGTGGGAAAACCAGCCATACCAGAGCGTTGAAAAGGTCATGCCAGTTATCCGTGCGGGTCTGCACTTCGCCATTGAGATAAATGCGCGACTCGTATTTTTCTTCCATGTGGGCCGGCTTGCCGGCCTGGGGGACGAAGCTGAGCGCAGCCCCGCTTGCGGTGTGAATAACAGGGTCAAGCAGCGCGTTGTAATCACCCAGAGTCGGCCAGCAAGCGAACGCTGCCAAGGCTGAGCCGACACTGCGCAGTGGCTCGAACATGGGGGAAGAAGCAAGAAAATCTGCCTGCCACTCATCCATGGCGGTCCAGACAGGAAAAATACACCAGGGGATCAGGCGCTGTACGGTTGCGCTGCGCCTGCCAGATCATTTCACCGAGGCACTCCATGAGCTGATGATGGGCGTGGTGCAAGTCCCCGCTTGTCTCCAGCAGTTTCTGGTAGCGCCCCTTGATGCCTGGCGGCTGATCGATCGAGAGCTGTTCGGCGATGGCAAGGTGCAGGCTGAGATGCAGGAAGGGATTGGTCTCTCCCTGCTCGGGCAGATAATCCTGATCCAGATGTCGCTCCGGGTCGTTCAGCAGCGAGTGGTATTCCGGATGTTGCAGCAGAATTTCCAGCGTCATGCTTTCGAGACCGCTCAGCGTCTGCTGCGCCCGGTATTTGGCCCAGGTATCGAACAGGAACTGGCGCGCCTGATCGCGGCTGGGATTAAACATGTCGAAACAGACCCATAACCGCAGCGTACTGGAACAGCTGGTTGCTGCCATTGAAGGGAGCAATTTCACCATTGCCATAAAAACCGATCAGGGGCATACCGGGGAACTGCCGCTGGATCAGCTGCAGATCCAGGTCCACCCCGCCATAGAAATAGGGCCCGCGCCCCATGCAGGGGAAACACAGGCCGAAATCGGGAATGTCTGGCAAGGCGCGATGCAGCGTTTCCAGCATGAAGCGCATGTCACTTTCAGCGGCCAGGGGCTGGCGCATGGCCCAGAACAGGTGTTCGCCCGGAACCGCGCGAACCGACAGGGTCACCGCGCCCTGTTGCGGATCAACCGCAATGATGGGTGCCGAGCGGAAGCGCCCCTCTCCGATCGCCGTAGCGGGATCGCCATGGGTAATCCCGGCCATGACAAGGTGCAGCGGCAGATTTTCGCCATCGCGTAATTCCAGCGGCAGTTCACGCATCAGCACCTTGAGCGCAGGCTGACCCGCCAGCATTTGCACGTCGAAATCATTCGACCTGGTAATCTCGAACGGTTGCTGGCTCAGGGAACGGACGCCCTGCGACACGCCCACCACACCCCGCGTGCCCCGGATGAGAACTTCGCACCGCCCGGCCTGCGCCACCCTGCCGCCCTGCCACACGCAAAAAGGCCCCTGCCCGGTAGCATCGCCGGACACCCCGCCGAAGCGCTGCCCGGGCTTGTCCAGCCATTCGGTATGAATGGCGTTGGGTGCCGCCAAGGTCAGCAGCAGATCCTGTGGGTTGGCGGCATCATGCACGGGCAGCAGGCTGACATCCGCATCGAATACCATGGCTGCGGCAGCCGGGGCATCGAGGATCCAGTCTTCCTCGGTAAAGATACCGGCAGCGCTGCAACCGATAATCTGCGTACAGCTGGCTGCGCGGGCAGCAGCGCGCAACGCGGCCTGCGGGTCACGGGCAAAATCTGGCGTCAGGAACAGCAGCACGCTGCTGGCGATGGAGAGCCCCGCTTTCTCCATTGCGGCAGAGACGGCCTGATACGCCAGTTCTTCGCTGGCGGTGTAACTGGTGGCAAGGCCTGTTGCGACTTTCATTTAACTGGGATTTTTTCCTTGAATTCGCACAGATCGCGGATCAGGCATTCGCCGCACAGCGGCTTGCGCGCCTTGCACACGTAGCGCCCATGCAGGATCAGCCAGTGATGGGCATCATGCTGAAATTGCGGCTCGATCGCCTTGAGCAGTCCCTTTTCCACTTCCAGCACGGTCTTGCCCGGCGCCAGGCCGATGCGGTTGGCCACGCGGAAGATGTGCGTATCCACTGCGATGGTGGGCTGGCCGAAAGCGGTATTGAGAATCACATTGGCTGTCTTGCGTCCCACGCCGGGAAGCTTTTCCAGGGACTCCCTGTCGGACGGCACCTCACCGCCATGCTGTTCCACCAGGATGCGGCAGGTTTCGATCAGGTGCTTGCCCTTGCTGTTATACAGCCCGATGGTGTTGATATATTCCTTTAGCCCCTCCAGCCCCAGGTCGAGTATGGCCTGCGGCGTGTTGGCCACGGGAAAGAGCTTTGCAGTAGCAAGATTCACGCCCTTGTCGGTCGCCTGCGCCGAAAGCAGCACCGCCACCAGCAGTTCAAACGGGGTGCGATAAACCAGCTCGGTGGTGGGATGGGGGTTTCCGGCCTGAAAGCGGGTAAAGATTTCCCGGCGTTTGGCAGCGTTCATGGACAAACCGGACTAGGCGGCAACGGTGGCTGCCTGTGAAGCCGGAACCGGTTCGGCCTTGGCGGCCTTGCGCTGGTCGAGCCAGTTCTTGCCCGCAATCAGCAGCCCCAGTCCGATGAAAGCGCCGGGCGGCAACACTGCCAGCAGGAAGCCATGGTAATCAGGAATCACGGTAATCACCCAGGCCTTGGCGGATTCGCCAAAGGCCAGGTCAATGCCCGACAGCAACGTGCCCTTGCCGAGAATCTCGCGCATCCCGCCCAGCACGGCCAGCGTCAGCGTCAGGCCCAGGCCGACCATGAAGCCATCCACCATGGAAGGAAACACCGGGTTTTTCGAAGCAAAAGCTTCGGCACGGCCCAGCACGTTGCAATTCACCACGATCAGCGGCACAAAGATGCCCAGCACCAGGTACAAGGCCTGCATGTAAGCGTTCATGGTGAGGTCGATGATGGTGACCAGCACGGCGATGATCAGGATATACACCGGAATGCGGATTTCGCCCGGCACCCACTGGCGCACCAGGGACACGATGCCGTTGCTGAATGCCATCACCATGACGGTGGCAACGCCAAGACCGACGCCATTGACCACGGAAGTGCTCACGGCAAGCAGAGGGCACAGGCCGAGCAGCGCCACGATGCCGGCATTGTTCTTCCACAGGCCATTCCAGATGATTTCCTTATAGTTCACGTCGCTCATTTTGCTTGCTCCTGTGACTGTGCCGGGAGGGAGAAAACTGCCTCGCGGTTGGCGGAAAACCATACCAGCGCCTTGTGCACGGCTTTGACCACCGCCCGCGGCGTAATCGTCGCACCGGCCATATAGTCGAACTGGCCACCGTCTTTTTTCACCTTCCAGTCCTTGGACTGGTATTTATCCAGCGAAGTGCCATCAAAACCCTTGATCCAGCTGTTCTTGGCGATTTCGATGTAATCGCCCAAGCCGGGTGTTTCCTTGTGCGCCACCACGCGCACGCCGGAAATTTCACCATTCGACTTGATGGCGATGAGCAATTTGATTTTTCCCGCATAGCCGTCGGGTGCAATCGCCTCCACGACCAGCGCCGCAGGCTGGCCATCCTTCAGGGCGCGGTAGGCCAGGGCCGGCTCGGTCATGCCGAGTTCGGGCACGGCTTGCAGTTCAGCCGCATCCCGGATGATGTCGTTATCGTACAGCGCGGCGGGGAGTATCTGGGCGATCAGCGCCAGCTTGGCCTTTTTCTCGCTCGCCGCAATATTGTCCTTGGTGGCGTCGTAAGTCAGCGCCAGCAGGGTCGTCCCAACCAGGGCAAAGGCAGCCAGCACCATGGCCAGCCTGACGGAATGGCGGGCATAGGCACTCATTCCTTGCCTCCCTTGAACCATTTCCCGGCATGGCCGAATACCCGCGGCTGGGTGTAGGCATCAATCAGCGGCACCACAGAATTCAGGAACAGCACGGCGAACGCCACGCCGTCCGGGTAGCCGCCAAACACGCGGATAACATAAGTGCTGACACCGATCCCGACGCCAAAAATCAGCTTGCCCAGCAGCGTGGTGGGGCTGGTCACATAGTCGGTGGCAATGAAAAACGCCCCCAGCATGGTGCCGCCGGCGAACAGGTGGAACAATGGCGAGGCATACTGGCTGGGATCAACAAGGTAAAGCAGTCCCGCCGTGCCGGACAGGGCAGCGAGGAAAGACAGCGGAATATGCCAGCTGATGATGCGCTGCTGCCACAGGAACAGGCCGCCGAGCAGGTAGAACAGCGCGATGATTTCCGTCCCCTTGCCGCTGAGTGTGCTGAAAATTGCCGCAGACTGGATATCGGCCACGGTACGATCGAGATGGAGCTGGGTTTTCAGCGTATCCAGCGGTGTCGCCATGGTCACCGCATCGAGCTTGCCGCCCGCCGGCAGCACCCCGCCGAACATGAAGTCCAGCTGCTGGCTGAAACTCCAGTGCGCCTGTGCCAGCACATCCGGCGCCGGCCAGTGCGTCATGTGGGCGGGGAAGGAAATCATCAGCGCCGCGAAGCCGACCATGGCGGGGTTGAAAAGATTGTTGCCCAGGCCGCCATAGAGGTGCTTGGCCACCAGAATGCCAAACACCGTGCCTACCACCACCAGCCACCACGGCGCCAGGGGAGGCATCGAGAGCGCCAGCAGCCAGGCCGTTACCAGCGCGCTGCCATCAAGCAGATAAACGCGCAGCGGATAGCGGCGCAGATGCAGCACCGCCGCTTCAGTGGCCAGCGCAGCGATACTGGCCAGAGTGATGCTCATCAGGATGGCGGAACCGAAAAAATACACATATGCGGCAATGGCCGGCAGCAGTGCGCCCAGCACCTTGAGCATGATGCTGTTGACCGCAGCCTTGTCGGCCACCAGGGGTGAATTCATGCTCATGCGCTCTGCCCCTTGTCGGTTTCTTCAGGTGTCACATTCTGCTCCGCAGCTTCTTTGGCCCGAGCACGACGCTCGTCAATTTCATCAATTTTCGCCTGTGCTTCGGGCGGCAGGTCATCCACATTCTTCGGCGCCACTGTAGCTTTTTTGGCCTTGGCGCGTTCAATCGCGGCCTGGATCGCCGCCTTCTTGGCTGCGGCAGCCGCATCGTCACCAGCGCCTGCGCTATCCGGCGCGGAAACGGCCTGAGCCGCCTTGGCGGCATGCTTGGCGGCCTTTTCCTGCTTCTCCCTCTCCTGGCGGAACTCACGGAACTCATGGCGCTCCCGGGCCAGATCAGAAGCTTTTCTTTCCTTTTCCTGCGCCGAAATTTCGCTCTTGGCGAAACGGTAGAACTGCACCAGCGGAATATGGCTGGGGCAAACATAGCTGCAGCAACCACATTCAATGCAATCGAACAGCTTGTATTCCTGCGCCTTGTCAAAATTTCTGGATTTGGAAAACCAGAACAGTTCCTGCGGTTGCAATTCCGCCGGGCAGGCCTGGGCGCAGCGGGTGCAACGGATGCATGGCATGGCTCGCGGCAAAGGTGGGAACAGTGCTTGCGAGGCAGCGATAATACAGTTGGACGCCTTCACCACCGGCACGCTCAAATCCGGGAGCGGCAAACCCATCATCGGCCCGCCCATGATATAGCCGGTGGTATCCGCCTTGGGTACAGCCAGCTTGACCAGTTCGCCGACCGGGGTGCCGATCAACACTTCATAGTTGCGCGGCGCATCCATGTTGCCGGTGAGTGTCACCAGGCGCGAAATCACCGGTTCGCCGTGGTTGATGGCACGGTGAATGGTATAAGCCGTGGCAACGTTGAAGCATTGCACACCGATCTTGGGGGCCAGCGCACCGCTGGGAACCTCCTTGCCGGTCAGGAGCTTGATCAGTTGCTTGGCGCTGCCGCTGGGGTAACGCGTCGGCACCACCACCACTTCGAATCCGCTTCCCTGGCACGCAGCCTGCATGGCAGCAATGGCTTCGGGCTTGTTGTCCTCGATGCCGATCAGTACTTCCCTGGCGCCCATGGCGTGCTGGGCGATGATGATGCCCTGCACCACTTCGGCGGCGCGCTCACGCATCAGCATATCGTCGCAGGTGATATAGGGTTCGCACTCGGCAGCGTTGATCACCAGGGTTTCCAATCCGCTGGCATTGAGCTTGACATGGCTGGGAAACACCGCGCCACCCAGCCCGACCACCCCCATGTCCTGCAAACGCTGGCGCAACACGGAGGGTTCGATGGCGCGATAAGCTATGGCCTGGCGCTCGATCCAGCGCTCCTCGCCATCAGTGTCCAGGACGATGGCCATATCTGGCAAACCGGAAGGATGCGGAACAGGCCGCATTTCAATTGCCACCACACGGCCTGAGCTGGGCGCATGAACCGACGCGGAAATATAGCCTTCCGCCGCCCCGATCATCTGGCCTTTCAGCACCTGGTCTCCCACCGCCACCACCGGCCTGGCCGGACCGCCGCCATGCTGGCGCAGCGGGACGACCAGACGTGCGGGCAAAGGCGCAGTGGCAATGCCCTGCTGCGTCGATTCGCCCTTGTGTTCGGCCGGGTGAATGCCGCCGTGGAAGGGATGCAGGGTTCTCATGCCTCTATCCTCGCATCCTTGATGGGGAACACCGGATACTGCCATTTCCAGCCACCCATGCCTTCGTTTACCGGCACCATGGTGATACAGTCCACCGGACAGGGGGGCAGGCACAGCTCACAGCCGGTGCACTCTGAAGCGATAATGGTATGCATCTGTTTGGCCGCACCGACAATTGCATCTACCGGGCAGGCCTGAAAACACAGGGTGCAGCCGATGCAGGTCTGCTCGTCGATCAGGGCAACCAGTTTTTCCTTGACCACAGCATGTTCTGCCGCCAGGGGCTGCGGCTCGATGCCCAGCAGATCCGCCAGGCGCAACATGGTCGCTTCGCCCCCGGGAACGCACAGATTGATCGGGACATTGCCGGCGCCAACGGCTTCCGCATAAGGTTTGCAGCCAGGATAGCCGCACTGGCCACACTGCATCTGGGGCAGGATGGCATCCACCTTTTCCACCAGCGGATTGCCTTCCACCTTGAATTTCAGGGACGCAAAGCCAAGCACTGCGCCCAATACCACGGCCAGACCAAGCATAACCAGAAGCGCGTTGAGCATTAAAACTTCACCAGTCCGGAAAAACCCATCGAAGCGATACTCATCAGTCCCGCCGTCACCATGGCGATAGCGGCCCCCCTGAAAGGCAGGGGCACATCCGCGCCTTCCAGGCGTTCGCGCATGGCAGCGAAAGTGGTCAGCACCAGGGCAAATCCGACTGCACCGCCAAAGCCGAAAAACAAGGATTCAATGAAATTGTGGTTTTCCTGCACATTGAGCAGCGGAATGCCCAGTACCGCGCAATTGGTGGTGATCAGCGGCAGATAGATACCCAGCACCTGATACAGCACCGGGCTGGTCTTGTGGATGAACATTTCGGTGAATTGCACAATCCCGGCAATCACGATGATGAACGACAGGGTACGCAGGTAAATCAACTCGGACCCGAGCAGATACTGGTTGACCAGGTAGCTGGCGCCGGAAGCCAGCGTGAGCACAAATGCCGTGGCCATACCCATCCCGATCGCCGCGCTCAGCTTCTTGGACACACCCATGAACGGGCACAGGCCAAGAATTTTGGCGAGCACGATGTTGTTCACGAACACCGTGCCAATCAGGATAAGAAAATAGTTTTCCATTGGACGCAATAGCGAGGTAGCAGGCCTGAATTATCTTCCGCGCTTCCGGATGATGCAACCATTACAACTGCACGGATATCAGGCACCTGACCAAGAAAGAAGCAGTTAGCCCAAAATCGTACAATTACAGTGAAACACGCATGACTCTGAATCCAAAACACACAGCGTCTTATAACTTATATAAGACATGCATGTCAAGAATAGTGCCAGCTCGGGCTTAAGTGGCTTATCAAGAAAACAGGGACTGCCACCAGCGCTTGCGGCTGGCGGGAACAACGCCTCTGGGCAGGATTTCGGTTGGCGGCATGATGCTCATCACCCAGCCTGGCAAAGGCGGCGGATTTTTGCCCGAACCACATGATGTTCCCAGATTGTTGGGGTCGTAAATCTTGATCAGGGAGGGCTTGTCCAGATTATCGGCATAGACAATGGCGCAGTAATCCTCGTCGTGATCACGGCGCAGCAATGAATCCACTTCCTCGATAAATCGGCCCACTTCCTCGGAAGAAGCGGGTGCAGCTGGAACCGGTTCGCCGATGGCATAGAGATGCCAGCCGGCATGGGTATCTACCCGTCCCCAGAATTCGGTTAACTGGCTCCAGGACATCAGGCTGTAGAAAGTGCCGTAAAAGGCGGTTTTGAAATCAGGCATGAGACGAAACCAGGACAGTATCTTGCCGGACAACGGCAACCAACCATTAAACACAAAGCCGGGCGCTTGGCGCCCGCTCATGAAGCCAGACTACAACTTCGCGACCTGCTTATAGCTCCGGCGTAACATGCTGCGCATATTGGCCTTCACTGAAAGCAAGCGACCAAAATTATTTGGCCACTTGCTTTTCTCTCAATTCATCAAGTGTCTTGCAGTCGATGCACAGTGTCGCGGTAGGGCGCGCTTCCAGGCGTTTCAGGCCAATTTCGACGCCGCAGCTTTCACAGTAGCCATAATCGCCGGAGTCGATCTTGGCAATGGTTTCGTCGATCTTCTTGATCAGCTTGCGTTCGCGGTCGCGGTTGCGCAATTCCAGCGCCATGTCGGATTCCTGGCTGGCGCGGTCATTGGGGTCGGCAAACAGGGTCGCTTCATCCTGCATGGTATGCACGGTACGGTCAATGTCCTGGCTCAGTTCGTCTTTCCAGTCACCGAGAATTTTGCGAAAATGCTCGTGCTGCTGGGGGCTCATATATTCCTCACCCTTCTTTGGTTCGTAAGGGGTGAACTGCTTGTGTAATTCTGCGGACATGTGCTCTCTACTCTTCTTCAGGGTTTACGCAAAACCGCTTTAATATCAGATATTCTTGCCGACCGCAAGGTTCCCCCATGGCATACAGGAGATAAGCAATTGACTTTGAAGGCACTTATTTTTGACGTAGACGGCACGCTGGCCGACACCGAACGCGACGGCCACCGCGTGGCATTCAACCTGGCATTCCGCGAATTCGGGCTGGACTGGGACTGGGATGTGGAGCTGTATGGCAAACTGCTGTCGGTAACCGGTGGCAAGGAGCGCATCCGCTACTACGTGGAAAGCTTCAATGCCAGCTATGTCAAGCCGGACAATTTCGATGAGTTGGTCGCCAGCCTGCACAAGACCAAGACCCGCCATTACACCGAGATGCTGAGCGGCGGCCGCATTCCGGTGCGCCCCGGCATCCGGCGCCTGCTCGATGAAGCACGCCAGGCCGGCCTGCGCCTCGCCATCGCCACCACTACCACGCCGGACAACGTGACCGCGCTGCTCAAATACAGCCTGTCGCAAGATGCCGAAAGCTGGTTTGAAGTCATTGCTGCCGGCGATATCGTGCCGGCCAAGAAACCTGCGCCGGACATCTATGACTGGGCACTGGAAAAGATGCAGCTCAGCCCCGCCGAGTGCCTCGCCTTCGAAGATTCGGAAAATGGCCTGAAATCAAGCCTGGGCGCTGGCATCAAGACACTGGTCACAATCAATGATTACACCACCGATCATGAATTCCCCGGCGCGCTGGCGGTACTGAGCGATCTGGGCGAACCGGGACAGTCCTGCCAGGTTTTCAGTGGCAACCTGCATGGCAAAGGCTATGTTGACGTAGCCCTGCTGCGGCAGTGGCACGAAAGCGCCTGATTCAGAGCGCCTTCACAAAATCCAGTACTGCCTGGGCATGGCCGGGCACCTTGACCCCACGCCACTCCCGGCGCAACACGCCGGCGTCGTCGAGCACGAAAGTGCTGCGCTCGATGCCGCGCACCTGCTTGCCGTACAGGTTTTTCATCTTGATCACGCCGAACAGGGCGCAGGCTTTTTCCTCGCCATCACTCAACAATTCGAACGGCAGCATCTGCTTGGCCCTGAAATTCTGGTGCGATTTCAGGCTGTCGCGCGAGATGCCGAAAATATCGCATCCCGCTGCCTGAAACTCGGGATACAGGTCACGAAACTGCTGCGCTTCCGTGGTGCAGCCGGGCGTGGCATCCTTGGGGTAGAAATACAGCACAATTTTCCGGCCACGCAGGGCGGAAAGCTGAAACGGCTGATCGCCCGTGGCGGGCAAATCAAAGTCGGGAACGGGCTGATTGATCATGGATTACTCCGCTAAAGGCAGAAATGGAGGTCCCTGCAGGGCCAGCGCGCCGGAACGCCCCGGAATTTCGCCAAACGCCACCTCGTGGCGCGGCAGCTTGGCCACGTCCAGGCCCTGGGCATACTGCTGCAGCGAAACCAGCTCATAGCCCTGCTCACGCCAGCCGGTCAGCAGCGCCTCGAACACGCCGGACAGCTTCATGCCTTCCATCTCGGCGTGCAGGGTATAGACATGCCCGGTCGGCGGCGCCGATTCGGTCAGTTTCAGCACATGCCCGGCGACATTTTCGACCGTGATGCCATCCACGCCGATCAGCTCATCCAGGGTCGGCAAGGTGGTCGGCAATTGCGGACAATTGATAATCTCGGCGCGATAGATGGGCATGAATGGACCGCTGCCGCGTGTGTCTGAGCAATAGGCAAAGCCCAGCCGCTGCTCCTGGCGCAGGGCATGCAAATTCATCTGCCAGCCGGCTGCGCCATGCGTCCGGGCGGGCACGCCAAAAATTTCCTCGAAGCGGTCGCAGGCACGCTGCATTTCCCTGATAGTCCAGGCTGCATCCTGCTCTGCCACATGGTCCTGCCAGTAGACATGGTCATAGCAGTGAATGCCTACCTCGAAACCCGCATCGCGCACCTGGCGCATGATGTCGCCACAGCGCCTGCCAATATCCGGGCCGGGCAGCAGGGTGCCGTACATCAGGGTTTTCAGACCGTAATGCTCACGCACCGAAGTGCGCGAAACTTTCTTCATGAAGCCGGGCCGGAACACGCGCTTGATGGCGCGACCGGTATGATCGGGCCCGAGGCTGAAGAGAAAGCTTGCCTGGGCACCATGCTGCTGCAATAGCTCGACCAGACGCGGTACGCCTTCCCGCGTGCCACGATAGGTATCGACATCGATTTTGAGTGCCAGCTGCATTGCCATTACAACAAACCTTTTACATTCACATCCACGCCATGCTGGCGCAACAGATTGACCGCAGGCATCGCGCACTGACTGATGAAGCGATGCCGGCCAGGATTGTTCCTGGCACGCCCACACCACAACTCGCCCGGAAAGAGGCCCGCCAACTCGTACACCTGCGCCGGAGTCCGATAACAGATCCGCACCAGCCGGCGAATCAGCGCCCCCGCCGCCACGCCCAGCAATTTTTTATGCCCGCGCCCCATCCGCTCCAGCCGGCCCCGCAAGACCCCGCGCGCATAGGCAATATGGCGCGCCTCGTCGATCCGGTGCAACCCTGCCATTTCGCGGATCAGTGGATTGATCCCATCCGCACGGCAAATGTGACGATTCAGCTTGTCCGGAATTTCCTCGCCCAGCATGACCGCCAGCCAGAACAGCGCAGAATCAGCCGGCACATGCCGGCCCAGCACATCCAGCAGGAAGGGAGCACGCCACGGACGCGGCAAACGCAGGCCGCTTTCATCCATGAGGCGCAGGAACATCAGGCTATGCCCGGCCTCCTCGCGAATTTCATGCAGAAACCAGGCATATTCCACTGCCTCGCCGGCACGTCCCAGCATCCCGCCCAAGCGCTGCATGAAAATCCCCTCCAGCCACAGACCGGCATGGATGAAATTGAGGAATTCATGCTGGGACAAACGCTGCTGCGTGGTTACCGGCATGGATTCAAACTCATCCACGCCATGCAGCGAGAGTGCGTCAGGAGGCAGCCACCAATCCCGCGTGCTTAATGCTCCCCACTCCAGAATTTGCAGCGGGTCGCGGTAAGGCGCGCCGGACACCGGCCTAGTGTTTGTGTGCAGGACCGCCCTTGAGCTTGTACAGCGTGCCGCAGTAGGGGCACAGTGCCTCGCCCTTTTCCTCCAGCGGCAGATACACGCGCGGATGGCTGTTCCACAGCTGCATGGCGGGCGTCGGGCAGTGCAGCGGGAGGACGTCCGCCTCGACTTCAATATAGCGCTTGGTATTGTCTGCCAGGTCGTGTTGCATCGAACACCTCTTAAACCAGTGAGAGCCAGTCCGCGTGCTTGGCCGATTTCCCGGTCACACAGTCAAAATACATGCTTTGCAGCTGCGTGGTGATCGGGCCGCGGTCGCCGTTGCCGATGGCGCGGTTATCCAGTTCGCGGATCGGCGTTACTTCCGCCGCCGTACCGGTAAAGAAAGCCTCGTCGGCGCTGTACACCTCGTCGCGGGTGATGCGCTTCTCGATCACCGGCAGGCCGATCTCGCCCGCCAGCTGGATAATGGTGTCGCGCGTGATGCCTTCCAGCGCAGAAGTCAGATCCGGGGTGTAGAGCTTGCCGTTGCGGATGATGAACACATTCTCGCCCGAACCTTCGGCGACGAAACCGTCGACGTCGAGCAGCAGGGCCTCCTGATAGCCGTCATGCTCGGCCTCACGGTGTGCCAGGATCGAATTCATGTAGTTGCCGTTGGCCTTGGCCTTGCACATGGTGATATTGACGTGGTGGCGGGTAAAGGACGACGTCTTGACACGGATGCCATGCTCCAGCGCCTCGGCGCCAAGATAGGCACCCCACGGCCAGGCGGCGACGATGACATGAGTGGACAGAGTCTTGGCCGAGATGCCCATAGCTTCCGCGCCATAGAACGCCATCGGACGCAGATAGCCGGATTCCAGCTTGTTCTCGCGCACGGCGGCAAGCTGCGCCTGCGAAATGGTTTCCTTGTCGAAGGGCATTTTCATGCCGAGAATGTGCGCCGAACGGAACAGCCGGTCGGTATGCTCCTTGAGGCGGAAGATCGCCGTGCCCTTGTCGGTCTTGTAGGCGCGCACGCCTTCGAACACACCCATGCCATAGTGCAGGGTATGGGTCAGGACATGGGTAGTGGCATCGCGCCAGTTCACCATCTTGCCGTCGTACCAGATCAGGCCGTCGCGGTCGGACATAGACATCGTATTTCTCCGGAGAATGCTTGCGAATAAAGGTCAAAATTGTAGCGTAAATTCGCCCGCTTGCGGCATGACTTCATGCATCACGCCCTCGCAGCAGTTTTTCAACACCCTGCCAATCCGATTATGACCTTATAATCCATGCCATCACTTTAATGGACTCATCATCCGTTTTATGTCCGGTTACAAATTCGAAGCCCTCGATCCCACCGGGCGCCTGAAAAAAGGCGTGCTGGAGGCCGACAGCGAACGCCAGGCACGCCAATCACTGCGCGAACAGAACATGGTCGCGTTGCAGATACAGGCCCTGCTTGAAAGCGATGGCGACACAGCACAGAAAAAAGTAACCGGCTGGCGCCGTGGCCTGTCCTCTTCCCAGCTTTCCCTGCTCACGCGCCAGCTGGCAAACCTGATCGGCGCGGGCCTGACCATCGAGGAAACCCTCAATGCCCTGATTGAACAGGCCGAAAACGAGCGCTCGCGCCAGATCCTGGCAGGCATCCGTGGCCAGGTACTGGCTGGCCAGCCGCTATCGCGCGCCATGCAGGATCATCCGCACATCTTTCCTCCCATTTATCTTGCCCTGGTGCGTGCCGGCGAGGAGTCGGGACAGCTCAACCAGGTCTTGCAGCGCCTTGCCGATCATATCGAGGAGCGCCACGCCATGCGCCAGAAAATCATCCTGGCCTTTCTCTACCCGGCGGTAATCACCGTGGTGGCCCTGCTGGTAGTCGGCGGATTGCTGACCTATGTCGTGCCGCAGGTGGTCGCGGTTTTCCGCGACAGCCATCAAACCCTGCCCTGGCTGACCCGCGCCCTGATCGCCCTGAGCGACTTTTTGCGCGCCACCGGGATATTCTGGCTGATGGCGCTGGTTGTCGCCGCAGGAGCGGCGCGCCGGGCACTGCGCAATGAGGCGATCAAATTCCGCTTTCACCGCTTCCTGCTGAATCTGCCGCTGACCGGGCGCTTCATGCGCGATGCCGATGCGGCCCGCCTGGCCGGCACCCTGGCAATCCTGGCCAACAGTGGCGTGCCCCTGCTCGCCGCCCTGCAGGCTGGGGCGGGCGTGGTATCCAGCCTGCCGCTACGCCATGTGGTGGAGGAGGCGGCAAAGGCGGTGCGCGAAGGCGTGTCACTCAGCCGCGCGCTCAGCCAAGCCAGGCTGTTTCCGCCCGCCATGATCCACCTCATCGCCAGCGGCGAAGCCAGCGGCAAACTGGGGCAGATGCTCGACCAGTCCGCCAGGCAGCAGGGCCAGGTGATGGCACAGCGCCTCGCGATGCTCACCGGCCTGCTGGAACCCCTGCTGATTCTGGCCATGGGCGGAGTTGTGCTGGTGATCGTGCTGGCCATCCTGCTGCCGGTATTTGAAATGAATCAGTTGATAAAGTGAAAGGCGAAACGTGAAGCGTGCAATGCAATCTGCAAATGGAAAATCATCCGGATTTACCCTGATCGAAATCATGGTGGTAATCGTCATCCTCGGCATCCTGGCCGCACTGGTCGTCCCCAAGGTCATGAGCCGCCCGGATGAGGCGCGCATCGTCGCCGCCAAGCAGGACATCGCCGCGCTGATGCAGGCGCTCAAGCTGTATCGCCTCGACAACCGCACCTATCCCAGCACCGATCAGGGCCTCCCGGCGCTGGTGCAAAAACCTGCCACCGCCCCCATTCCGCCCAACTGGAAAGCAGGCGGCTATCTCGAACGCCTGCCCAAAGATCCGTGGGGACAGGATTATCAGTATCTGAAACCCGGCGCACGCGGGGAAATCGACGTATTCAGCTACGGAGCGGATGGCGCGCCCGGTGGTGAAGGCAACGATGCCGACATCGGATCGTGGATGCTGTGAGAGTTTGTGAAAAATTCTGCTGCGCTTGACATCCCGGGATTGCGCGGAGCTCGCAATCCTCATGCATTTCAATACATTCCGGTTGCTGCGCGTCGGGCGCCCCCGGCCTGTCTGCGCTCGCGACGAATTTTTTCACTAACTCTGACCCCTCGCAGGCAAGCCACCGGCTTCACCCTGGTCGAAGTGCTGGTGGTGCTGGTCATCCTGAGCGTGGCGCTTGCCATGATAGGCGTGAATTTCGCACCCGATCCGCGTCAAGGCCTCGACACCGAAGCCCGCCGCCTGGTCCTGTTGCTGCAACAGGCGCGCGATGAGGCCATGAGTACCGGCAGCAGCATTGCTTTCAGCGCCGGGCCCCGGCAATACCGTTTCTGGCAACGCCAGGCAGGATCAGATGGGAACGCCGGGCAATGGCAAGCGCATCCGGACAGCGAGCTGTTCCGCCCGCGCAGCCTGCCCGAGGGCATCTCGGTCAGCGAGATGCGCGTAAACCGGCAGCCAGCCGAAGGCGAGGCGCAAAAAATCATTTTCACCCCATCCGGCATGATGCTGCCCTTTCGTCTGGTACTGGCTTCAGGCGCCCACCGCCTCGCCATCACAGGCAACGGGACAGGGGAAATCCGTGCGGAATAATGGCCTGAGGGGCTTCACCCTGATCGAAATCCTGGTGGCACTGGCCATCCTGGCCATCGCTCTGGCAGCTGCCGCACGCGCTTCGGGCATGTCCATCAGCAGTAGCGACCGTCTGCGGCAACACCTGCTGGCCAGCTGGGTGGCACAAAACCGCCTGGCAGAGCACACCGCCCGCCACGACTGGCCAGATGTTGGCATCCGATCAGGAGAAACCGAGCAGGGCAATGAACCGCTGCGCTGGGAAGAGCACGTCAGCGCCACCCCCAATACCCGCTTTCGCCGTGTCGAGATCACAGTTTATCCCGCTGCCGAACCCGGCCATGCAGCAGCACGGCTGGCAGGCTATCTCGCAGACCCGCAGGGAGCAGGCAAGTGAGAGGCAGGCCATACGGCTTTACCCTGATCGAAATACTGGTCGCGCTGGCGATCTTTGCCATCATGGCACTGGCTGCCTACCGGGGTTTGTCCACCCTGCTCGATGCCCGCCAGCGCATCGAGCAGGAGAACAGCAAATGGCGCGGCGTAGCACTGTTTTTTACGCGCCTGGAGAATGACCTGGAAGCCACCCTGGCTCGCCCTGTCCGTAGCGCTTCCGATCTCGTCCTTCCCGCCCTGGCAGGCAGCACTGCAATTCATGGCGAGAATGACGCCCAGCTTGCCTTTACCCGCGCCGGCCATGCCGGGCATAATGGCAAACTCTCCGCTCCGCAGCGCGTGGGCTACCGCCTGCGCGGAGAAACACTGGAATTGCTGTCATGGCCCGTACTGGACCAGGCGCCGCGCAGCCGGCCGGATATCAGCACGGGCCTGGCAGGCGTCACGCAGTTCGTCTTGCGCTATCTCGACCAGGCTGGAAACTGGCAAACACAATGGCCATTGCCGGGCCAGGCCGAGCAGAACCCGGGCTTGCCTGCCGCAGTGGAAGCCCGGCTCACCTTGCGCTCGGGCGAAACCCTCATCCGGGTATTCGCGCTCCCATGAAAAAAAAGGAATACGGCGCTGCCGTGATCACCGCCATACTGGTCGTGGCACTGGCCGCCACCACGGCCTCGTTCATGATGTGGCAGAATCACTTGTGGCTGCGCCAGGTGGAAAATCTCGATGCCCAGTCCCAGGCGCGCTGGACCTCGCGCGCGGCCATCAACTGGGGCCGCGCCGTGCTGGAAGAGGACAAGCGCGAAGTTGACCACAGCGGTGAGCAATGGGCCGCCCTGCCACCGCCGTTCGAGGCGGAAGGAGGCGAGGTCACCGGGGTAATCCGCGACGCCCAGGGACTGTTCAATCTCAACAATCTGGTGCGCAATGGCAAAGTCAGCCAGGGTGATGTGGTCATACTATCGCGCCTGATGATCCTGCTGGACATCAATCCGAACCTGATCAACGCGCTGGTGGACTGGCTGGATGCGGACAGCGAGACAAGCCAGCCCGGGGGCGCCGAGGATATGCAATATCTGGCACTCGACCCGCCCTACCGCGCCGCCAACCGGGCATTGAATGAGGTCAGCGAGTTAAACCGGATTCAGGGTTTCAGCCAAGCCAGCGTGGAGCGGCTGAAACCGTTTGTAACAGCACTGCCGGAGCCGACCACCATCAACGTCAACACCGCACCAGCGGAAGTTCTGAGCGCCCTGTGTGCTGGCCTGCAGCTGGCAGACGCAAAAACGCTGGTGGAACAGCGTGCCAAGGTGCATTTCAAGAATCAGGCCGAATTCCGCAAACACCTGGCAGAGGGTATCCAGTTGCGCGATGAGGATTACAATATCAACAGCCATTATTTCACCGCCACCACGCGAACACGCCAGAATCGGGTTCAAACAGCCTACCAGGCGCTGTTGGAACGCTCTGCCGAAGGCAAGACAAAAATTGTGTGGCTAAAACAGATCGAGGAATGATGTCACAACAACTGGAACTTTACATCCCGCAACAATGGCCTTCCGACCAGGCGGATGAGGCTGCCGCCGATACCAGCTTTAGCTGGCTGCTGCGCGGCAGACAGGGCGAGATTCTCCGCTGCGGGGAGGGAACGCTTGCCGCACTGCCTGCCGCCGACTCCTGCCGCCTGGTCGTGCCCGCCAGCCGCGTGCTGCTGAGCCAGGTACGCCCGCCGGCGCAGAACCGCAAGAAGTTCATGCAGGCCCTGCCCTATGCGGTGGAAGACCGCATCATGGCCGATCCGGAAAGCGTGCATGTGGCGGCTGGCCCGATACTGGGAAATGGCGATATGCCAGTGGCCATCGTGGAGCGTGGCTGGCTGCAAAAAACCCTCGATCTCCTGAAACAGGCCGGTATCAAACCCGTAACAGTGGAAACCGAAGCCCTGCTGATACCATGGCAGGCAGGCATCTGGACTCTAACCTGGCACGGCAACGGCGGCACCCTGCGTCAGGGCCAGTATAGCGGGCTGACACTGGATGGTGGCGATGCCTTTCAACCCCCGCCCGGACTGCGCCTGGCACTGGAAGAAGCCACCAGCCCCCCCAGCTCGATACAGATTCATTGCAAGGATGCGGCGGCACCCGACATCACGACCTGGTCAAGTAGTCTGGGCGTACCTGTCACGCTCGCAAACGAACAGAAACAGCATGCGTCGGAGCAGCAGGGCATCAACCTGTTGCAAGGCAAGTTCGCACCTGGAGGCACCCGCCCGGACTGGCTGCCACAGCTACGCCCTGCCATCATCCTGATCGCCGTGCTGACAGGCATTCAGTTCACCTTCTCCCTGCTCGACTGGGCCATGCTTAAACATGAAAAACGCCAGCTCACCATCAGCATGGAACAAAGCTTCCGCAGCGCCTTCCCCGATGCCAAGGTAATCGTGGACGCACCACTGCAAATGAACCGCAACCTGGCGGAACTGCGCCATGCCGCAGGCCAGCCCGACCAGAACGACTTCCTGCCGCTGATGGCCAGCATTGCACCCCTGCTGGGCCAGCACAGCAAACTCCGCCACCTGGAATATCAGCAGGGCACATTGAATCTCCGCCTCACGCTGCCCGACAGCAATGCCGTCGATACACTGCGCACCCGCCTGGCCACCATTCCGCTGGCACGGCTTGAAAGCGGCAACACCGGCCCGGACGGCGTGGAAATCCAACTGAACATGGGTACGCAAAAATGAAGAAAATCGGGCAAACACGCTGGCAGCAACTCTCCCTTCGCGAACGCCGCGTGATTTCATGGGGGGGAAGCGGGCTGCTGGCCGCGTTGCTGTATGCCTACCTGTGGCAACCGCTCAACGACGAGCGGATCAGGTTAAGGGACAACCTGCCGCAACTGCGCACAAACGCATCAGTGATGGCTTTGCAAGCCCAGGAAACCCTACGCCTGCGTCAAAACGCCAATGCGCCCATCAGCCGCACCTCACTACAAGCGGCAATTCAGAAAATCGCTATCGAAACCGGTGTGGATAGCCCAAGCCTGCAGATTACCCTGCTCAACGAAAACCGCGCCAACATCAACATCCCAAAGATCACTTTCGATAGCTGGGTAGAGTTGACTGCACGCATGCAGAGCGAAAAACATATTCGCATCGAATCCTGTAGCATTGAGGCTTTGACGGAGGGTGGAATGGTCCGTGTGCAGGCAGTAGCGGAAACAAAAGTGTCCGCCAACTGAAGCCAAAGGGCCGTGCGAAACGGGGCAAACCTTACCAGCACTGCCCCGTCCCACTAGCGGACTTAACCCCTGTATTGGTGATACTCAAGGTGCCACACGCATCTGAGGCTTGAGAATTTTTTGGAGCTGCGCTCAGGGTAAAGCTTTGCGCAGCAGATGCCGCGATTGTCAGGTCATAGTACTTAGCTGTTCCATCCTTGGGGGTCTCAGTAAAAGGCAGCACCACCGCAGCACCCCCACTATCCTTGTCATAGCGGTTCGACAAGGTATAGTTTCGCTCCATGAACTGCACCAGTTCAAGCAACCCGGCTCGCGCATCTGCCCGCCGGGATTTTCGTATGCTATCCAGGTAAGACGGATAGGCAATCGCTCCAAGGATACCAACCACAGCCACCACGATCATGAGTTCGATCAGTGTAAAGCCCTTGTCTTTTTGAGTTGCTCGCATCATTCGCATTCCTTACAAAACAACCAGAACCATACCAAGAGAAGACCAATCCTACTAACTATATGATTTACTGAATAATTTCACGCCAGCTAATGCGCCCAACCCTGCTCGGATCGACGCTCTCGGGTGTTTTAATCACACTGCCGGTTGAACTACTCGCATACTTGAATTCCTTCTTGGGATCATCCTTGCTTTTCACAACGGTAGGCGTAGTGATAATGCCGCCTGCTCCCGGTTTTATTCCGCTCACCGCGACCTGAGCTGTGCCGTAGGTAACAAGATCGTTCGAGTCAAATTTGCCTCTCCCAGTCACATCGAATGGCGATGTGCTCAAACGGTTTCCAGTCAACGCATCCATTTCCATTAACCATGAATTGCCCCCTGCTAGACAAGGGGTAGATGACGGGATTAGTGTGGGAAAAACGATCCGGTTGTTACGCACTAATGGGTTATAAGCGATCCGTTCACCCGGAGCAGTTGAGGGAACAGGTGCGGGCAAATCCATGTACCAGCCAAGTTTTGTCGTCCAGTCGCTAGATGTATTGAAATTCGAGCTGGTTATTCGATAGTCATTGGTCTGCAAGGCTCCAGCTGTCTGGGTAATTGTTCGGGTATCGAGCACAGTCTGCTGCACAAGCTGGCTGCGGCCTGTCACAGTCGTGGAGCCATCCTTGTCCCAAACGCCGTAGAAGCTTTGTGTGCTGTTAGTTGTTGTATCTGAGTTTTCCAGATATTTACCCGTTCCAAACAAGACCACTGCCCCACCCTTATCGTGTTGAATCACCTGGGGAGCGGTGGTGATCGGCTGCAGATTGTTGCTGCTATCCTTCGCGACAAATAGCGGTGTGCCGCTAAATGCAACATTCCATGATGACGGGGTGGATGATGTCACATCGAATTTCCACAGATTGCCCTTCAAATCTCCGGCATAAATAAAGTCCACTACCCCATCATCATCAATATCGAACGGCACTGGGGTAGAGAGGCCGTTATCTAAACCAACTGGCGCGTCAGCCACTAGCTTGATGTAGTCGGTTCCAAGTGTCCAAGCAGTACCCGTGTGATCGAGGAAAAATATGAACAACGCAGCCTTGCCGTTATCGCTGTTATAGCCATTGTTCACGATCAGCGCCCACTTGCCGTTGTACATCCTCCTGATCTGTTGCGAAATACCTTTGAAGGGAGGATAAGTCGGCTGGACATGGGTATAGCCCAGATCACCGTCATTGCTGTTATTGAATTCCCACATCACGATGCTGGCAGCGTTGCTCTCTGAGAAAGTGGAGGGATCCGTTACATCCAGCGCGTAAAAAGCGCGTCCGCCCCAGTTCAATCCACCAACCAACACCGTTTTCCACGTCGTTCCAATTTGAACATCGTTTACCATCGGCGTGCCATCGACAAAATACTTGTGGCTATAGCTTTGACCAGTGAGCTTGCTCAAATTTGAATAGACCACACTTGGCACATAGGCGATTTTCTCTTCTCCAGTACCAGCATCAAATCCGTGCAGCATACCGTCATTTGCGCCTGCGTAGATCATTGGAGAACGATTCAGGTTAGTGACTCTGAACTGCTGGTAATCAGCCCCGCCCCAACCTGCTTCTGGTACCCCCACATAAACGGGGCTGGAATTAACAATATCACCCAGTTTGCTGATGGGGCGTGGCCTGAAATTGGTTGCGGACTTGCCTTCGTTGCTTGCGTCACCACGCAAATAATCCACACGCTGGCTGCCCTTGCCATCCACTGCACCACTTTCGTTCATGTTGAGAAAATCTTTCTGGGTAGTAACAGTTTGCGCTGAGATTGCGCTCCAGGTAAACGGAATCCCGGTGTTCGTTCCAAGTCCATAGGTGAGGATCCTTCGAGCGCTGCTTGCCTGTCCATTGATTACCTGGCCAGAATCCCATATTTCCGGTTCGATCACATCACCGGTTGTTGGATCCAAACCAAGGGCCCGTACCTGTCCACTCCAGTCGTTGGAGTTAAAGCGTGCCTGATAGATGCGGCTACCGGTCTGAAGTGAGGTGGAGTTGGTTGCCACCGAGGAAGCCGACGTCTCGTTCAGCATGGCAATAAATGCCTGATCCAGTGCGCTCTCCAGATAATTCGGGTTGGACACCAGGAAAAAATTGTCTGGAAGACCGTCGCAAGCAGTTGACGTGCAACCGGTCGTGGACCCATCCGCATTCCTGACATCCCATTCGGTCTGCAAATTGGGCTGGTTGTTATTGTCCTTATCTTTGAAGCCACCGTACTTGGCGGCATAGTAAAGGGGGTCTTTCAGTACGGTGTCCGTCGTTGTCGATGCTGTCGTGTAGGTTGCGGTCGTCGCTCCATCACCATAGGTGCAACTGCTGCAAGCGCCACTGGCAATGTGAGTCAGATCCCCCGTTATGGTCGGCGCATTGGGATCGGGGAAAGTAAAACTATTGATCCCCGAGTGGAAATGTGGGCCATCCTTGGTAGTACCGCTGATGGCGTAGCCGAAACCAAATTTGAAATTAGTTGACTGAGCCACCACATCGGTTGTCACCGCAATATTGCTGCCGCTAATCTGATATTTCAGGCGCCCCCACATATCCTGGTCATAATCGCCGCCCTGCTCACTATCTTCTACGTTGACATAGAACCCCCCGCTACCTGCGGCACTGCACACACCCGCACTCACTTTGGTGATATTTGCCACGGTAGTGGCATCCGCACCAAGGGGAATCTGGCAAACGATTTTGAAATCGACCAAGGTGCCACTCCCAAAGCCAGTGCCAACACATGAACCCCCGCCTGCGGAGCAGTCGAGCCGTCCCTGGGGCATGATAACCACTTTCTTCCCATTAACGGTTATTGGGACTTTAGGCGTATTGGTTGCCAAGGCAATCCCGTAAGTGCTTACCTTGAGCGATTTTGTATCACTGCTCGGGACGGTCAAATCGGTTCTAATCCGGTTGGTATGAGCGAAGTAAGCCACACCGCTCATCAAGTAGGAGCCTTCCGTTCCGGCGCCCTCAGGACAAAGCCCAAAAGCGCTGGCCAAAGAAGAAATGGTTCTGTTAGCGCACAAGTCTGCAGGCGTACTGCCACTGCCGTTGTTGCCGATGAACCATGATTGGCCATTAATTCCCTCCTGGGAAGCCATGGCGTCGGTTTGGGTTGCCGCGTTGGTTCCGATATCGCTGGCGCCGGACAACTGGTCTTTATCATAACTGGGCGCAGCGGAGTTGAACGCCAACACATTGAGCGGAGCACAATAATTGGCGCTGCTCAGTGGGTCACTCCAGGTAGCCGTGACTAATCCAGTCGCTGCAGGGTCAGTGACATTAAAGGCCGGCGTTGCAGTTTTTCCAGCAAGGTAACGTATGGACTCCAAATAGAGTTCCGACATCGGGTTACCCCAGCTCAGACATTGTCCCTCGGTAATATTGGTTTGGCCCCAGCTACAGAATGTCGCACCGCCAGTACTGTCCTTGGCATAGGTACCATCGCCATAGTTATAGCCCCAGATGCGCATCTTGCTCAAAGTCTGGATAATTGAGCCAGTTGCAGGAATCGTCGCTTTAAAGCTGCCGTCGGTGGTGGTGTTGATTTCATCAGAGATGTTGCTGATATTCTTGCGCAATACCCCCCCCGACTTATTCTTTGCGTAAGATCCGGTCATCAGCCCGAATTTGAGCTGGCCGCTCTCCCCATAATATTGCAACAGCCCGATGGGTTTATAGTTTCCTCCTGGGTATTTTTCGCATTTTTCATTACCCAGCGCGCCGGTGACACAGGCCTGAACTCGAACAGTGTAGTCGCTGTTGGCTCCATTTGCGCCGTTGGCAATACGCCCGGATGAAGTGGTCGTTTTGTTTGGGCCAATCGAACTGGCATAGATGCCACTGTAGCCCGCCAAGTTGCCCTGGGTTCTGACGGCGCCAGACAGCGAGGATGTGCTTTCTGCCGGGTTAGAAGTATCCTCGCGCCACAAGCACTGCCAACGTTCATTGGCTGCCCAGAGAGAAAAATTTCCTATGGCCACCCGCATCAGCGGGGCGGCAGTGCTGGTTTGTGAAATTTTGGTGCTGGTGTCGGGAGTAGCATTGCAAAAAGAGATACCCACCTGCGTCCAGTTATAAATTTTCCAGGTAGTTCTCGTGCCACTACCGACTGCATTGGTCACGACCACTTTGATTTGACCGCTACTGCAAGTACTTGCGCTGGCGATGCTATCGTACATGGTAATACCCGTACCATTGACGCAAGCTACGGAGCCAATCATGTAATCGTTCGGGTTGTCGTCATCTACAATCCAGACTTGGTCACCATAGGAAAAGGATGTTGTACTTGAAACGGAAAATGTTTTAGCTCCCGTGGAAATAGTGTTTGATGTGGAACTGCTGATAGCAGCTGGCGTGGTTGTTGGATTGAATGGAGTCAGCGTATTGATAGCAGGGTAACGAGCTGCCAGAGTGGTTGCGTCAGTAGTGGACAAATCCATCATCTTGGCCACGTCTGGGTTGTAGTATTTGGCCCAGGCATGCGCGTCCGTTGGGATATAAGCTCGTTCCAGAACGGTGTTGGTGCTGGTGTCCGTCGACCGATATCCGCCGAAAAGCAGCTTGCGTACTGAATCCATACGACTCATGGAAACCCAGTTAAGGAAATTACCGTGCCAGTTGCCACTACATGTGCTGGGTTTGGTTCCGGTGTAGGAGGTTGCTACAGGGGAGAAAACCCCGCTGCTATAGGTATAACACTTGTAGCTGTCAAAATAGCCGTAGTAGTCGATCGTGTGGTTGTAGGTGGTATCGATCACACCATCCTGATTAAGATCAGAATAGTCATCGTAGGCCTTGCGGTAAAGATTCTGGTCTTTGGTAATATCAAGCATGACGAGCGGCTGGACAGCGGCACCCACGTAAAGCGGATTGGCAGGAATCGTCATGGCTGCCTGGGCCACGGCAGAAATTCCAGCCAAAAGCAGGGGTGCGATAGCAGCGAAAGCTCGATTCAAGGCTGGTTTCATGATGTTACTCCTTGTAAACTTCTTGCAGGGTCACCTGGGTGCTGGCATTGGCGCCGAAGCCACGCGCCGTGATACGGTAGTAATTGACTTGTTTTCTCTGGAACGGCTCGATCAGATAACGTGGCTGCTGGACCACTCCGGGAATATCAGGCGCTGCTGTATAAGTACCGTAAACCACGCTAGGTGCAGCATTAAGACTGAGCGCCGAGTTCTGATATACGGGAGTGCTGGGCTCCACGCAGGCCAAACCGGGGGCGTTGATGACACAACACAAACCATTAGTACAATTAGCATCGCCTCCGGTCATGCCAGAGATACAGCCAATGTTTCTTTTATTGGTGGCACTCGTGCCATCGATCTTCTTACACAGAATATCTCTCTCGGCATCACGCAACGCGGCTTCCGCCGCCTGGAAAGCGATGTTCCGGTCGCGCGCATTGCCGGACATGCGCTCTTCCATGGTACTGGTCTGCATCGCAGTAATTCCAAGCAGGGTCAGGATGACAAGAAAGATGAGGCCTGTAACCAGCGCTGCGCCAGCCTGCAAGCCTGCAATAGCAACAACCTGATGTCCCGGGCAGAAAGCCTGTCGGTCGGCACACCATGTTGGCGAGAATAGTAAGCTTTGGCGAGTCATGATTCGTTCCAGTCCCGGGGCTACGAAGTCCGATTGCGCAAATTATAGGTGGCACTGAAGGTACGCCGGATGCGCCAGTCAGTTGCTGTGACTGAAGCGCCATTGCAGTCAATATATGTTTGCTTCTTAGTAGCAAGATTGTCTTCGCCCGAGCGCACCAGAACACATAGTCGCACAGCGGCAACATTGGCCATTACAGCCGTTCCTGCCACAACATAGCGGTTTGGAATCTGGTCACCATCCGTGTCTTCACCATAAAGAATTTGCATGTCTTCAATATCATCCAGCAACACCTGGGATGTTGCACTGCCATTCCCCAAGCAGACCAGTTGCTTGCTGGCATTGATCGAAAACGCATTCACTACCCGGCCACCCGGCGCAGTGGCGTTAAGACAATCCTTGGCAGCATCGTAACTAACCGTAATGGAATCCGTTGTTCCGTTGCTGCCTGTAATTGCCGTACCACTAAAAATGGTAGCCGAGGGAACTGCATATTTTGAAGCGGGGGGGGAAAACGAAATATTGGTATAGCCTGCATCGCGGATATTACTGCCCAACAGTTCCATGGCAAAGCGGCCATTTTCCTGCAAGCGGGCAAGATTATCCTGGGTGCGATAAGTCTGCTTGGCACCGACAAACAGGTTACCAATTACAGCGACGAGAAACAGGCCGATAGTCATGGCGATCATCAGTTCCACTAGTGTCAGGCCATATTGAGCTCGACCATACGACTGCGAACCAGAGTGGCAACTGAGAGGGCAAGTCAGCAGACGAATCAAACTCATGGCAGGAACCTCACGGGGAAACCTTGGGTAATGGTGCCATCACTGGCGCATCCAGTTTCGCCAGTAGTACACTTTTCGGTCCAGTTGACCGTTATGGTAAAGAACGTGGTGCGCGATCCTACCACTGTCCCCGAACCACCCGGCAACAATGCAGAATTTGCCGTATTCCAGGCATAGCGGTCATATTGTGCCAGTTGTGCCATGCTACAGCCGCTCGATATGCAGCCAGGATCGGATCCGGCGCCAGTGGCAATATTGTCATAAGAACCGGCAACAACCCCCGGCATATTAGCCCTCATCCGGTCTGCCATGTCGTAGGCTTGCTGGGTAGCAAGCGAGCGCAGATAGGCCGTCTGGTTATTCTTCAGTCCAACAGCCTGCAATCCGGCCAGCCCCAGAAGTCCAAACGAAATTACAACAATGGCGACCAACACCTCCAGCATGGAGAAGCCTTTTTGAAATTTCTGTTGGGTTAACCACAGCCCGGTATGCATAACAAGTAACCTTTTTTATGAGCAGACGCTGGCAGTCTTGGTGGTGCTCACCCGGCCTGTCGCACTGACCGAAATCAAACGACCGGTATATCCACTGTAACAGAGGGTGAAAGAGCCACTCGAATCGCTGACGCCATTTGACCGGTACTGAATTTCAGTCGTATCTGTAAAGCCAGTACCAACCAATGTAAACCCACTATTAAGCGCCTCATGCACTCGCAGCGCCTCATCCGTATCCATAGCAGAATTACCATTGGCGTCAACCCATATTGTCCAGCCGCTACTGAAATCAGCCCCAGCCGCCTTCACACGCACGCTCATTCCACGCTTGATAGCCTCGCTCCGAGCCAAGGCCAGTCCGGAAACAAGATCATTAGCCTGTGCTGAAATACGGTTGTTGATCACAATTGCCTGGAAGCTGGGCACCGCGATCACGAGGAGAATGGCTGCAATCGCTATTGTGATCATCATTTCGATCAAGGTAAAACCACCTGCGGGGTTTTTTTTCATGTCCAAATGAGCGCCTGTTAAGTTGATTCGATCATAATTTAAAATATCGGCAAAATGCTAGCACAAAATGACAAACGGCTGCCTGAATGGGATAAGTGGTCAAATATGAAAGTAACATTGTGACGCATAACATCATAATCATCGGTGCAGGTATAGCCGGCTGCGCTACGGCCCTGGAACTCGCAAATCAGGGCACACGAGTACAACTGATTGATCAGGGTAGCGTGGGGCAGGAATCTTCCTGGGCGGGCGGCGGCATTCTCTACCCCCTCATGCCATGGGATTACTCCGAGGCCGTCAACAGCCTAACACAGCGGAGCATTGCCTTATTTCCCTCTTGGGCCGAGGAACTACATGCCACAAGCGGCACCGATCCCGAATACCAACGATGCGGCATGCTGGTGTTACCCCCTTTTTCCACCGACAAAACCCAAGTGTGGTGCAATACTCACGCCACCCAGCTGGAAATATCAAGGGCACAGAAGCTCATTCCAGAGCTGGCAGCAGACGAAAATGCTTTATGGCTGCCAGACGTAGCCCAGATTCGCAATCCGAGATTACTCAAGGCCTTGCGGCATGTACTGGAACAACTTGGCGTCAAAATCCATGAACACACCGAAGTGACTGGATGGAGAAGCGATAGTAAAAATATCACGGGTGTTGAGACAAGCCACGGCGTGCTAAACGCCGGGTATTACATCGTCACTTCCGGTGCCTGGAGCAAAAATCTGCTCGGCAAACACGCGCTGAATCTGGATATCCGCCCCATTCGCGGCCAGATGTTGCTGTTCAAATCCGAGCCGGGCACATTGCGCAGCATTATTCTGAAAAATGGCATTTATCTGATTCCGCGCCTGGATGGCCACATACTGGTGGGCAGCACATTGGAGGATGCCGGTTTTGACAAAACCACGACTGAAGAAGCCAAAGCAATGCTTTATGCTCAGGCCACAAAAATTTTGCCACTGCTGACAAATGCGCCTCTGGTCCAGCACTGGGCAGGCTTACGCCCCGGATCCCCGGACAACATCCCCACGATAGATCGCCATCCACAGTTGGAAAACCTTTACATCAACAGCGGGCATTTCCGCTACGGCGTCACCATGGCGCCCGCCAGCGCAGAAATTCTGGCCAATCTGGTTCTGGGACGCCCCCAGGCAATGGATATTACTCCCTACCGCTGGCCTGTCGCCGCAAAATAAACTATATTCACAAGATTGCTTGAATAATATAGGTGCATGCCATGACCGACCGCAAAGCCCATTGGGAACATGTCTATTCCACCCGCAAGCCGCATGAGGTCGGCTGGTATCAGGCTTACCCGGAAATTCCGCTGCGTCTGATCGCTTCGACCGGCATCGCAAAACATGAAGCCATCATCGACGTGGGCGGCGGCGCCTCGAATCTGGTCGACGCCTTGCTGGAAAACGGCTACCAGGATGTGACGGTACTTGATCTTTCCGCTGCCGCGCTGGAAGCCACCAAGGCCCGCCTAGGCACGGCGTCAAGCCAGGTGAAATGGCTGGTTGCGGATATCACCAGTTTCATCCCGGCACAATCGTACAAGGTATGGCACGACCGCGCCGTGTTCCACTTTCTCACTGACGCCACAGACCGCCAGCGCTATCTGGCGGCAGCCCGCGCCGCCCTGCCTTCCGGAGCACACCTGATCATGGCCACCTTCGCGCTTGATGGTCCACCCCAGTGCAGCGGGCTGGATGTGGCACGCTACAGTCCGGAGAGTCTGCAACAGGAAGTCGGTGAAGGCTTTACTCTTGCAGAATCTTTCGGCGGCCTCCATATCACGCCTTCACAGGGCAAGCAGTCCTATACCTTTTGCCGCTTTATCAGGAAATAATGGCCGCATGAAGAAACCTCCAATCAAACTGGGAGCCACTTACAGCAACGGATATTTTCACGGACACTGGGAAGTGCGCCAGGTACTGGCCCAGGGCGTACCCTGCGATCATGAGAACACGCCGGAATGCGTGAAATACAAGGTATTGGTAGGGCCGCAGCGGCGCCGCAATTTTATCTGCAGCGCGGAAGAATTCTCGCGCTGGGCGCGCTATGAGGTCGCCCGCGACGAGAATTCCTGGCGGATCAGCAGCGAGAATTAAGCCAGTTTGGCAAGCTGGGCTTTGAGTTTTTCCAGCGTCGCGCCAAAATTCGCCAACCGTTCCTTTTCCTGCGCCACCACCGCAGCCGGAGCGCGCGCGACGAAGCTTTCGTTGCCGAGCTTGGTGTTGGCCTTGGCGATCTCTCCTTCCAGCCGTGCGATTTCCTTGGACAGGCGCGCCTGCTCCGCTTCCTTGTCCACCTCAATCTTGAGCATCAGGCGAACCTCGCCCACCACCGCTACCGGCGCATCGGCAGCGGGCAGTTCACCCGTCACGATTTCCACCTCGGAAAGCTTGGCCAGGGACTGAAGATAGGGCACCAGGCCGGCGATGTCGCCCAGCGCGACCAGCGGCACTTTCTGCGCCGGAGAAATGTTCATTTCGCCGCGCAAAGCACGGCAGGCGTTGACCATTTCCTTGAGCAGGGCCACCTGGCTGTTGGCTTTCTCGTCGATACGCGCCAGATCCGCAAACGGGTAGGCTTGCAGCATGATGCTGGCCCCGCTCTTGCCTGCCAGCGGTGCCACTTTCTGCCACAGTTCCTCGGTGATGAAGGGAATCACCGGGTGAGCAAGGCGCAACGTGGTTTCCAGCACCCGTACCAGGGTACGGCGCGTCGCACGCTGCCGGGCTTCGTCACCATTGGCGATCTGCACCTTGGCCAGTTCCACATACCAGTCGCAGTACTCGTCCCAGACAAATTCGTACACCGCGCGCGCCGCCATGTCGAAGCGGTAGGCATCGAATGAATCGGCCACGTCCTTTTCCGCCTGCTGCAGGCGGCCGATGATCCACTTGTCCACGCTGGAATACGTCAGCGGCAGCGCTTCATCCTGCCCGCAATCCTTGCCTTCGGTGTTCATCAGCACAAAGCGGGTGGCGTTCCACAGCTTGTTGCAGAAATTGCGGTAACCGTCGCAGCGCTGCAGGTCGAACTTGATGTCGCGGCCATGCGAAGCCAGGCTGGCGAAGGTGAAACGGATCGCATCGGTGCCGAAGGAGGGGAAGCCCTCCGGGAAGTCCTTGCGCGTCTGCTTGCCGATCGATTCCGCCTGTTTGGGGTTCATCAGACCAGTGGTGCGCTTGGCCACCAGGGATTCGAGATCGATGCCGTCGATCAGGTCAATCGGGTCGATCACATTGCCCTTGGATTTCGACATCTTGTTGCCGTGCATGTCACGCACCAGGCCGTGCACATACACTTCCCTGAACGGCACCTGGTCGGTGAAATGCAGCGACATCATGATCATGCGCGCCACCCAGAAGAAGATGATGTCGAAGCCGGTCACCAGAACACTGGAAGGCAGGAAGGTGGCGAGTTCCGGCGTCTTGTCCGGCCAGCCCAGGGTCGAGAACGGCCACAGCGCGGAGGAGAACCAGGTGTCGAGCACGTCCTCGTCCTGACGCAGGGTCTTGCCCGCACCCGCCTGTTGCTGCGCCTCGGCGAGGTTGCGCGCGACGTAGAAATTGCCGTCCTCGTCGTACCACGCCGGAATGCGATGCCCCCACCACAGCTGGCGCGAGATGCACCAGTCCTGGATATTTTCCAGCCACTGGTTGTAGACGTGGGTCCAGTTGTCCGGCACAAATTTCACTTCGCCCCTGGCCACTACATCCAGACCGCGCCTGGCCAGACCTTCCATGGCGACGTACCACTGGTCGGTGAGCATGGGCTCGATCACGGTATGGGTGCGGTCGCCGCGCGGCACCATCAGCTTGTGCGGCTTGGTGGCCACCAGCAGGCCCTGCGCCTCAAGATCGGCGACGATTTTCTTGCGCGCCTCGTAACGTTCCATACCCTGGTATTCAGCCGGTGCCAGATCGTTGATCCGAGCATCCAGGGTGAGGATGCTCATCGGTTCCAGGTGATGGCGCTGGCCCACCTGGTAGTCGTTGAAGTCATGCGCTGGCGTGATCTTGACGCAGCCGGTGCCAAATTCCTTGTCCACGTAGTCATCGGCGATGATGGGGATGGTGCGCTCGCACAGCGGCAGGCGCACGTGCTTGCCGACGAGATGCCTGTAACGCTCATCCTCTGGATGCACCGCCACGGCCATGTCGCCAAGCATAGTTTCAGGGCGGGTGGTCGCCACCACCAGCGCTTCGGCACAACCTTCCACCGGGTAGCAGATGTGCCACAGGAAGCCGTCCTCTTCCTCGGAAATCACTTCGAGGTCGGAAACCGCGGTCATCAGCACCGGATCCCAGTTCACCAGCCGTTTGCCGCGATAGATCAGCCCCTGCTGGTAAAGCTTGACGAAGACCTCGGTGACGGCTTTGGACAGACCCTCGTCCATGGTAAAGCGCTCGCGCGACCAGTCGGCGGAAGCGCCGAGGCGACGCATCTGACGGGTGATGGTCGAGCCGGATTCTTCCTTCCAGGCCCAGACTTTCTCCAGAAACTTTTCCCGCCCCAGGTCGTGGCGCGAAATGCCTTTCTGGTCCAATTGGCGCTCCACCACGATCTGGGTAGCGATGCCGGCATGATCGGTGCCCGGTTGCCACAGGGTGTTCTCGCCCTTCATGCGGTGGTAGCGCACCAGGGTATCCATCAGGGTGTCCTGGAAAGCATGCCCCATGTGCAGGGTGCCGGTGACATTGGGCGGTGGCAGCATGATGCAGTAGGCATCACGATCAGAATGGGTGGTAGCCCTGAAATGTCCCTGGGATTCCCAGATCGGGTACCAGTGCGCCTCGATGGCGGCGGGTTCAAAACTTTTGGCGAGTTCCATGGATTGTGTTCAGCGGGAAAAGGGCGGAATTATCCCAGATTGTTCATTAGGACGCGAGATGATGGCGTGGTGATTTGCGGGGCAGTTTTCGCGCTTGAGAGGAGTCCATGGTTGTTCCATGGACGACGAACAAGCGGGGAAAGTGACCGCAAAGCGCCTGCCAGCGCTCGCGTAGGCCCAAAGGGCCGACTAATGGATAACCTGGGATTGTAGCTTATTCTGTCTGGCTATTAGCGCTGCGCTCAACAGCCTTCAGCAACTCGGGCAAGCGCCTGTCGAGTTCCCGCGCCACCGCGTCGCGCACCAGATTTTCGAGTTGCATGGAAAACTCCTCCAGCACGACAGGAAGGGCCTGATCCACGGCTTCGACAATATGAAAAGGCAGTCGCTGCTCAAGAGCGGTCCTGATCTGGCGGTCAAGTTGCGCCACGGCTTTATCATTGAGAGCGAGGGAAGGCGCTTCCGAAATTGCAGCTTCCTGCGCTTCCGGCACCGCATCGCTCTCGATCACTTCGGTCAGCAGCGGGATCACCTCAACCGGTTCTTCCACCACCTCGGTCAGCAGCGGAAAATCCGTGACTACCGGAGCCTGCGTCAAAGCATCGTGATGCTTCTTGAGCAAAGCATCCATTTTGGCGAGCACATCGTCGTGCGAAACATTCTGGCTCATGCGCTGCGTCTGCCGACCTGGCGCATGTCATGGGAACGAATTTCATAGCCCCGGTCACGATAGAAACGGAAACGCTCCCGCGCCGCCAGCCGGTCCGCATCGTCCATGGTCACAATTTCGATCAGACGCTGAAAGCGGCTGAAAAAAGCCGGGCGCATATCCCCCATATTCAGCAGAATTTCATCATGCACCAGTTCACCCGGATCATGATCCACGATCACCGGCGTCACCTCCACCAGCGGGCTGCGCGCACGGCAATGCGGCAGAAAACCAGTGGCGGATATGCTCCATAGCAACTGGTCCAGTTTCACCGCAGAGCGCTCGTCCGGCGTCAGAATCAGGACGCGCAAGCCCTGCTCCAGCGCCTTGGCACTCAGCTTGCAGGCAAGCTGCTGCTTGTCCTGGACATGGGTATAAAAATCGATCTGGGTCATCAAACCAGCTGTCAATATTATTTAATTTGCTGCACGATTGAGCAGGAAATGCACCAGCAAGGGCACCGGGCGACCGGTGGCGCCCTTTTCCTTGCCGGATTTCCAGGCTGTGCCGGCAATGTCCAGGTGTGCCCACTCGTAATCCTTGGTGAAGCGCGACAGGAAGCAGGCGCCGGTAATCGTACCGCCAGCACGGCCGCCAATATTGGCGAGATCGGCAAAATTGCTCTTCAGCTGTTCCTGATATTCATCCCACAGCGGCAGCGCCCAGGCCCGGTCATAGGTGTATTCGCCAGCATGGAGCAGTTCGCGTGCCAGCGGGTCATGGTTGGCAAGCAGCCCGCTGGCCTGGTGCCCGAGGGCAATGACGCAGGCGCCGGTGAGGGTGGCAATATCGACCACCGCTGCCGGTTCGAATTTTGCGGCATAAGTCAGGGCATCGCACAGGATCAGGCGGCCTTCGGCATCGGTATTGAGCACCTCGATGGTCTGTCCGGACATGGAGGTCACGATGTCGCCCGGCTTGTTGGCGTTGCCATCGGGCAGGTTTTCGCAGGTGGGGATGATGCCTACCACATTGAGCGGCAGCTTCAGCTCGGCGATGGCCTGGAATGTTCCCAGCACGCTCGCCGCGCCGCACATGTCGTACTTCATTTCGTCCATTTCGGCGGCTGGCTTGAGGGAAATGCCGCCGGCGTCGAAGGTGATGCCCTTGCCCACCAGTACCACCGGTTTCTGGTCTTTTGTGCCGCCGGCGTACTGCAGCACGATCAGTTTCGGCGGCTGGCGGCTGCCTTTGGCAACGGAAAGAAAAGAACCCATCTTGAGCGCTTCCAGCTCTTTCTGCTCCAGCACCTCGATTTGCATCTGGTGCGCCTTGGCCAAGTCCTGGGCCTGCTCGGCAATATGCGTCGGGGTACAGATATTGCCCGGCAGATTGGCGAGATCCTTGGCCAGATTCATGCCCTGCGCAATTGCCCGCCCCTGGTTCATGGCCGCCTCGCCAATGGCGAGCTCGTTGCGGCGCGGCACACTCAATACCAGCTTGCGCAAGGGACGGCGCGGCTCTTCCTGCTTGCTCTTGAGGCGGTCAAAGCGATATACGCTCTCCATCGTCACGATGACGGCCTGCTCGATTTTCCAGGCCAGTTCGCGCTTCTTTACCGGCACTTCGGTCAGATACAGGGCTGCCTCGGTGGAGCCTGTTGCGTTCAGGGTTTTGATCGCAGCGGCCACAGCGTCACGATACTCCTTGTCGCGGAATTCGCGTTCCTTGCCCAAGCCAACCAGCAACACGCGGTCACACAGGGTATTGGGAACATTGTGCAGCAGCAGCGTGCTGCCAAGTTTGCCGTCCATATCGCCACGGCGCAGGATGTCACCGATATAAAAGCCGGAAATGCGGTCCATGAGATCCGCCGCGAGAGAGAGCTTGCGATGTTCGAACACCCCCACCACCACGCAGGCCGTGCGCTGTTTTTCCGGACTGCCGCTTTTTATGCTAAATTCCACGTGCTGCTCCTTTTGTCCCATGTCGACCGAAACTTTATCCGGATTGAATTATCCTCAGTCCCGGACAAAAAAGTCAAAGAAAACCCAAAATATGATTTTTCGCCGCGCTTTGTTGCATGAGTTGTTCAGTAGCGCAACAGCCGTATTTACCGTTCTTCTGGCCATCAGCATCACCACCCTGGTAATCCGCCTGCTCGGCCAGGCTGCCAGCGGCTCTCTGGCAAGCGAAGCGGTCGTCGCCTTTCTCGGCTTCAGCGCGCTCAACTATCTGCCAGTGCTGCTCTCGCTCACCCTGTTCATCGCCGTCCTGCTGACGCTGACCCGCAGTTACCGCGACAGCGAAATGGTGGTCTGGTTCTGCTCCGGCCTGAGTCTGGCCGCTTTCATTCGCCCGGTAATGGCTTTTGCCGCACCGGCAGCGCTGGTAGTGGCGATACTGAGCCTTTTTCTTTCCCCCTGGGCGTTGCAGAAACAAAACCAGTACCGCGCCCAGATTGACAGCCGTGATGACGTGGCTGCCATCGCCCCGGGCGTTTTCAAGGAATCCAGACATGCCGACCGGGTATTTTTTGTGGAAAGCTTTGCCGGTGAACAAAATACCGTCAGCAACATTTTCATGCAATCCAGCGAAAACCAGAAACAGGGCGTCATGTTCTCCCAGCACGGCTATCAGAGCGTGGCCAGAAATGGCGACCGCTATCTGGTGCTGCTCAATGGGCGACGCTATGAAGGCCAGCCCGGCTCGCCAGAATATAAAATTGTCGAATTCGAGCGCTACGCAGTGAGAATCGAGCCATATGAGGCAAAACAGGCTGCGCCAACTTCAAAATCCCTGACCCTGCTCGAACTCATGCACGACCAGACGCCCGCCAACATGGCCGAACTGCAATGGCGCCTTTCCCTCCCCCTGAGTGCCCTGCTGCTAGCCCTGCTGGCTATTCCACTGAGCTTCGTCAACCCGCGCGCCGGGCGTTCCATGAACCTGATCCTGGCCCTGGTAATCTACCTGACCTACAGCAACTGCATCAGCATCGCCCAGGCCTGGGTAGCGCAGGGCAAACTGCATCCAGCCCTGGGGGTGTGGCCTGTGCACGGCATTCTGGCGATCCTGATCGGTGCCCTGTTCTATCGCCGACTGTTTCCGTCATCCTCGCCTTTCAGGCTGTTGCGGCGGTCATCATGAATATCCTGCACCGCTACCTCGCGCGTGAAATCTACGTCAGCACGGCTTTCGTATTTACCGCCCTGCTCTCCCTGTTCGCCTTCTTCGATCTGATCCATGAACTGGGCGATCTGGGCAAAGGCAATTACCGCCTGCCGCAAATTCTGGGCTTCGTCGCCCTCAATCTGCCAGGCCATATTTACGAACTGTTCCCGATCGCAGCCCTGATCGGCACGCTGTTCGCCCTGGCACAACTTTCGGCCCACTCGGAATTTACTGTAATGCGCGTCTCGGGCCTTTCCACGCAGCGTTTCGCACTGTCCCTGCTGCAAACCGGGATGGTTTTTGTGCTGCTGACCCTGGCCTTTGGCGAGCTGGTCACTCCAGTGGCTGAGCGCATGGCACAGCAGCTCCGGCTCAAGGCCACCAGCTCGGTAGTAGCGCAGGAGTTCCGCTCCGGCCTGTGGATCAAGGACGACCGGAGCTTTGTCAACGTCCACGAAATTCTGCCGGACACTACCTTACTGGGCGTGAAAATCTTCGAATTTGACGGCGACTACCATTTAAAGACCGTCAGTTATGCCGATCGCGGCCACCATGAGGATGAAGGACGCTGGTTGCTGGAAAATGTGACGCAAACCCGCTTTGCCGGCGACCATACCTCGGTCGAGCAACTGCCGCAACTGACCTGGAAATCAGTGCTGAGCCCGGACATTCTCTCCGTACTGCTGGTAGTTCCGGAACAGATGTCGGCCTGGAGCCTGTATCAATATGTACAGCATCTGCGGGAAAACCGGCAGAAAACCACCCGCTACGAAATCGCGCTGTGGTCAAAACTGGCTTATCCATTCGCCACGCTGGTCATGATGATTTTTGCGCTGCCGTTCGCCTATCACCAGACACGCAGCGGCGGCATCGGCGGCAAGATATTCGTGGGCATCATGGTGGGGCTGTCGTTCCACCTGCTGAACCGGATTTTTGCCCATCTTGGCCTGCTCAACGACTGGCCGCCACTCTTCAGTGCAGCTTTCCCTGCTGTTGCCTTCCTGAGTACGGCGCTGGCCATGATCTGGTGGGCGGAACGCAGATAGTTTCTCTGTTCAAAAGCACCAGGCATAGCGACGGCACCGCCCATCTACCTGGAATTCAGAATATCATGGTCTGGAATCAATGATTCTGGTTCCAGCCAGGCGATCATGCAGAAACTGCCGTTCGCGATCGAACACAGCCCAGACAACACCCATGCCCAACGCCACGCTGGGAATGGCAAGCACAAATCGCAGCAAGGCCCGGCGCCAGGTCACGGCATGGCCATCAGCGCCGACCAGGCGCAAATGCCAGGTTTTCATCGCCAGCGTTTGCCCGCCATGCGCCCAGAACCAGATGAAATAAGCTGCCACGACAAGAAGCAGATAGACCTGGAAGACCAGCCTTACCACGGCGGAAGTATTGCCACGAGTGAGACTAACGAAAAGGAAACCCGCCAGAAAAATCACAGCCAGCAGCAGGACGCTCTCATAAAACATGCTGGCAAGGCGGCGCAGGATGGCAGGATGAGCCGTCAGAGGCAACACCATGGCGGGCAATCGAAAATCTATCGGGCGACTGGCGCGGGCGCGGGAACGACCGGCGCGGATGGCAAGACCGGGGCCGCTCCTGCTTCAGGCGCAGGAGGTGGTGCCGCTGGCGCCGCAACAGACGGAGCCGTGGCGGCGGGCAGTTGTGCTTTCTGCTGCCACTTCTGCTTCACTTCCTGACGTTTTTCCGGCGGCAGCTGCTTGAGTTTCTGGTATTTCTGGCGTGCCTGCTCGCGCTGCTCGGGCGTCAGCGTGGACCATTCCTTGAGGCGCCGCTGCACTCTCTGCTGCTCGTCCGGGGTCATTCTGGGATAGCGCTTGGTCACGCCCAGCAGATTGAAACGCTGGCGTGCCGGCATTTCATTCCAGCTCTGTGCGACGGGCGCCAGAACGCGTTTCTGCTCTGCCGTCAACTCCAGCCAGGACGGGGGCTTGGGAGCGGCCGGCTCAATGGCGAAACTTGCCGCTGGCACCAGCCACAGACAGAAAGCTAGCGCTGCGAGGATTGTTCTAGCCATGTGTCGAAATCAGAATCCAGGTAAGCATGAACGGGCAAATCCTCTTCTGCCAGCAAGGTCGCATCAATCTCATCGTGCGCGTCACCATTCATGGTCTGCCAGTTCACGGCAACGAACAGCGCCGCCAGCAACACCGCCAGTGACAGCCAGAAACGCAGGGACAAGTGGTGCCCATGGTGACCATGATGGCCGCCCGCATCCCCGCCAGCCCACGCCAGACTGAAAGCGTGGCGCGGCCTGGCCTGCAGGCCCAGCGCCTGCTGGCGTGCAGCCTGCAGGCGCAGAAGTATGGCGCGATCCAGCTGATTCGCGCCGTAATTCAGGTGTTGTGAAATCTTTTTCGCTATGTCCCGCTCATTCATAGCCGAACTCCTTTTTTCTTCAGTATGGCAGCCAGGGAATGTGTTGCCCTGGAGCAATGAGTCTTTACACTGCCTTCCGAACACCCCATCGCCGCCGCCGTATCGGCGACATCCATATCTTCCCAGTAACGCAGCAGGAACGCTTCCCGTTGACGTGCGGGCAAATCTTTCAATGCATCTTCAATAATGGCAAGGATTTGCGCCCGTTCCAGCTGATTTGAAGGGTTCTCGAAGTAGTTTGAGTCGCTTTCGACCTCCAGAGTTTCCAGAGGATCCTGATCATCGTCATCCTGATTCCTGTAAAATGACGACAGCAACGTGGTCCAGAGCGCCCGAACCTTGTGGCGGCGGAAATAATCGCGAATACTGTTCTGCAAAATACGCTGGAACAGCAGCGGCAGTTCATCTGCCGGCCGGTCGCCGTATTTCTCAGCCAGTTTCATCATCGCGTCCTGCACGATGTCCAGCGCCGCGTGCTCGTCGCGAACAGCAAAGGCCGCCTGCTTGAAGGCACGGCGCTCAACCTGGATGAGGAAATCGGAAAGTTCCCGCTCGGTAGCCAGTTTGCTTGCCCCATATTTTATTGCCGAACTAGCATCATAGCAAAAAACCTTCATTTCCAAACCCCGATTGATCCACCTCCCCTTGACCAAATCCACCACAACCGTTACTGTTCTAGGTCTTTTTGTTAGTTTGTCTGGCAAGGGTTTTTCATGGAATTAACGGGCGCGGAAATCACCGTGCGTTGCCTGGCCGAGGAAGGCGTCGAATACGTATTCGGCTACCCCGGCGGTGCGGTGCTCAACATCTACGACGAAATATACAAACAGGACAAATTCAAGCATGTCCTGGTGCGCCACGAACAGGCAGCAGTGCATGCCGCCGACGGTTATGCCCGTGCTACCGGCCGCACCGGCGTAGCGCTGGTCACTTCCGGACCGGGCGCCACCAACGCAGTCACCGGCATTGCCACGGCTTATATGGATTCGATCCCGATGGTGGTGATCAGCGGCCAGGTGCCGACGCCCGCCATCGGCATGGATGCCTTCCAGGAAGTGGACACCGTGGGCATCACCCGCCCCTGCGTGAAACACAATTTCCTGGTCAAGGACATCCGGGATCTCGCCGTTACCATCAAGAAGGCGTTCTATATCGCCTCGACCGGCAGGCCGGGACCGGTGCTGGTGGACATCCCCAAGGACGTAACCCAGTTCAAGACCGAGTTCACCTACCCCAAGAACGTCAGCATGCGCTCCTACAACCCGGTAACCAAGGGACATAGCGGGCAGATCAAGCGTGCCGTGCAGATGCTGCTGGAAGCCAAGCGTCCGATGATTTATGCCGGCGGCGGCGTGATCCAGTCCGATGCAGCCAAGCAACTGACCGAACTGGTACGCCTGCTGGGCTTCCCCTGCACCAACACCCTGATGGGCCTGGGCGGCTTTCCCGCTTCCGACCCGCTGTCGGTCGGTATGCTCGGCATGCACGGCACCTACGAAGCCAATATGGCGGTACAGCACAGTGACGTGCTGGTGGCCATCGGCGCACGCTTCGACGACCGGGTGATCGGCAATCCCGAGCATTTCTACCAGGAAGAACGTCGGATCATTCATATCGACATCGACCCTTCTTCCATTTCCAAGCGCGTCAGGGTCGATGTACCCATCGTCGGCAACGTGCCCGAAGTGCTGACGGAAATGATCAAGCTGATCAAGGCCAGCAAGGAAAAACCCGACCAGACCGAGCTCAAGACCTGGCTGACGCAGATCGAGTTGTGGCGCTCGCGCAACTGCCTCAAATACGAGCGCAGCAACGAAATCATCAAGCCCCAGTTCGTGCTGGAAAAGCTGCATGAAATCACCGGTGGCAATGCCTACATCACTTCCGATGTCGGCCAGCACCAGATGTGGGCGGCACAGTTCTACAAATTCGACCAGCCACGGCGCTGGGTCAATTCCGGCGGCCTGGGAACCATGGGCTTTGGCCTGCCGGCGGCCATGGGCGTGCAACTCGCGCACCCGGAGGCAATGGTGGCCTGCGTCACCGGCGAGGGCAGCATCCAGATGAACATCCAGGAACTGGCCACCTGCAAGCAATTCAACATTCCGCTCAAGATCATCCTGCTCAACAACCGCTACCTCGGCATGGTGCGGCAGTGGCAGGAATTTTTCTACGGCGAGCGTTATGCCGAATCCTACATGGACACCCTGCCGGACTTCGTCAGACTGGCCGAGGCCTACGGCCACGCCGGCCGCCGTATCGACAACCCTGCCGAAGTGGAAGATGCGCTCAAATGGGCTTTCTCCGATGAAATGAAGGAAAAGCTGGTATTTCTCGACTTCCGTACCGATCAGACCGAAAACGTCTACCCCATGGTGCCGGGCGGCAAGGGTCTGAGCGAAATGATTCTGATCTAGAAAAAGCACAACAAAATGCGGCATATTATTTCTCTCCTGATGGAAAACGAAGCCGGTGGGCTGTCCCGCGTGGCCGGCCTGTTCTCGGCGCGCGGCTACAACATCGAATCGCTCACCGTGGCACCCACCGAGGACGAAACCCTGTCGCGCATGACCATCGTCACGCGCGGCTCGGATGAAGTCATCGAACAGATCACCAAGCAGCTCAACAAGCTGATCGACGTGGTCAAGGTGGTGGACCTGTCCGAAGCCGGCCACATCGAGCGCGAGTTGATGCTGGTGAAGGTGCGCGCCGAAGGCGAATGGCGCGAGGAAATGAAGCGCATGTCGGATATCTTCCGCGGCCGCATCATCGACGTTACCGACAAGACCTACACCATTGAAATGACTGGCGCCGGCCACAAGCTGGACGCCTTCCTTGAAGCACTGGACAAGGGCGCGATACTGGAAACGGTGCGCACCGGCGCTTCCGGCATCGGCCGCGGCGACAGAATTCTGAAATCTTGACTTGAACCGCAAAGGCGCAAAGACGCGAAGAAAAAACACTTCGAATTGCCTGAAACTTTGCGCCTTTGCGACTTTACGATTATTTAATTTGAAAGGAAAACCATGAAAGTTTATTACGACAAAGACGCCGACCTCTCCCTGATCAAGGGCAAGAAAGTCACCATCGTCGGCTACGGCTCGCAGGGCCATGCTCACGCCAACAACCTGAAGGATTCCGGCTGCAAGGTCACCATCGGCCTGCGCAAGGGCGGCGCCTCCTGGGACAAGGCCGAGAAAGCCGGCCACAAGGTGGAAGAAGTCGGCAAGGCGGTCAAGGGCGCCGATGTCGTGATGATTCTGGTGCCGGACGAGCAGCAGCCTGGCGCCTACTACGGTGACATCGAGCCGAACATCAAGAAAGGCGCTGTCCTGGCCTTCGCCCACGGCTTCAACATCCACTACAACCAGATCGTGCCGCGTGCCGACCTGGACGTGATCATGGTCGCCCCCAAGGGCCCCGGCCATACCGTGCGTTCCGAATACCTCAAGGGCGGCGGCGTGCCTTCCCTGATCGCGGTGTACCAGGACAAGTCCGGCAAGGCCAAGGACATCGCCCTGTCCTATGCTGCTGCCAACGGCGGCACCAAGGGCGGCGTGATCGAAACCAACTTCCGTGAAGAAACCGAGACCGACCTGTTCGGCGAGCAGGCCGTGCTGTGCGGCGGCGCGGTGGAACTGGTCAAGGCCGGTTTCGAAACCCTGACCGAAGCCGGTTATGCCCCGGAAATGGCCTACTTCGAATGCCTGCACGAACTCAAGCTGATCGTGGACCTGATGTACGAAGGCGGCATCGCCAACATGAACTACTCCATTTCCAACAACGCGGAATACGGTGAATACGTGACCGGCCAGCGCGTCATCGCCGACCAGGCCCGTGCCGCCATGAAGGAAGCGCTGAAGAACATCCAGACTGGCGAATATGCCAAGCGCTTCATCCTGGAAGGCAAGACCAACTACCCGGAAATGACCGCCCGCCGCCGTCTGAATGCCGAACATCCGATCGAGGTGGTGGGCGCGCAGCTGCGTTCCATGATGCCATGGATCGCCAAGAACAAGCTGGTTGACCAGTCGAAGAACTAAGACCGTGAAGGGTGAGGCGAGAGGGGTGAGGCGAAGAAACCGCCCACCCCTCACCCCTCACCCCTTACGCCTCACCCCAAAATGTGTATCGGCGTCGTCCCCCCAGTGAACAACTATCCCCACCCCATTATTGCCCGTGAGGGCTGGCCTTTCCTGGCTACGGCGATCATCGCCTCCCTTTTCGTGACGATCCTGTATGGCTGGCTGCCTGGCCTGCCGCTGTGGATCATCACCCTGTTCGTGCTGCAGTTTTTCCGCGACCCGCCGCGCACCGTGCCGCAAGCCGCCAATATCGTGCTCGCGCCCGCCGATGGCCGCATCGTCGCCGTGGAGCGCACCCACGATCATTATCTGCAGCGCGAAGCACTGAAAATCAGCGTATTCATGAACGTCTTCAACGTCCACTCCAACCGCAGCCCGGTCGATGGCACGGTAAAGGACGTGTGGTACCACCCCGGCAAATTCCTCAACGCCGACCTTGCCAAGGCCTCGCTGGAAAACGAGCGCAACGCGGTCTGGATCCAGACCAAGGATGGCGCGGACATCACCTCGGTCCAGGTTGCCGGGCTGATCGCCCGCCGCATCCTGTGCTACGTGGTACCCAGCGACAGCCTGACGCGCGGCCAGCGTTACGGCTTCATCCGCTTCGGTTCGCGCGTTGACGTATATCTGCCGCTCACCGCGCAGCCCAAGGTCAGCCTGGGCGACAAGGTTTACGCCGCTGAAACCGTACTGGCCGGGCTGGCCTGAGCACTCATGGCGCAAAATCCCCACAAACCCCTGCTCGATCCGAACCTGCGCCGCCGCGGCATCTATCTGCTTCCCAACCTGTTCACGACAGCCGCACTGTTCGCCGGCTTCTACTCCATCGTTGAGGCCATGAACGGCCGCTATGAAGCGGCTGCCGTAGCCATCTTCATCGCCATGGTGATGGACGGACTGGATGGCCGGGTGGCACGCATGACCCGTACCCAGAGTGCCTTTGGCGCGGAATACGACTCCCTCTCCGACATGGTGTCTTTTGGCGTAGCCCCGGCCCTGGTGGTGTATGTCTGGGCGCTCAAGGATATGGGCAAGCTGGGCTGGATCGCAGCCTTCATCTATTGCGCCAGCGCCGCGCTGCGCCTGGCCCGCTTCAATACCCAGCTGGAGGTGGCGGACAAGCGCTTCTTCCAGGGACTGCCCAGCCCTGCCGCCGCCGCACTGATCGCCGGCCTGATCTGGGTGATGCACGACTATGGCATCAAGGGCAGCGACATCCGCTGGCTGGCCTGGGGTGTAACCCTGTTCGCCGGCCTGACCATGGTGAGCAATATCCGTTACTACAGTGGCAAGGACATCAATCTGCGCCGCAGCGTGCCCTTTGCCATGGTGCTGCTGATCGTGCTCGGCTTCATCCTGATTTCTCTCGACCCGGCTCATGTGCTGTTTGGCGCTTTCGTGCTGTATGGCCTGTCCGGCTATGCCGCCTGGGTCTGGCAACGCGCTGGCACGGGCAAAAAAACTCATGTCTCCACCCCTGAAAACTGACTGTCGCCATCATGTCATTTGAAAGTCTCGGGCTGCGCCCCGAAATCCTGCGTGCCGTAGCCGAACAGGGCTACACCGACCCCACCCCGATCCAGGCTCAGGCCATCCCCGTAGTGCTACAGGGGCGCGACATCATGGCCGGCGCGCAGACTGGCACCGGCAAGACCGCCGGCTTCACCCTGCCGCTGCTGCACCGCATGGCAGCCCATGCCAGCACCAGCACCTCGCCGGCCAGGCACCCGGTACGCGCCCTGATTCTCACCCCCACGCGCGAACTGGCAGCCCAGGTTGAGGAAAGCGTGCGCGCCTATGGCAAGCATCTGCCGCTCAAAGTCACGGTCATCTATGGCGGGGTCAACATGAACCCCCAAATCGAGGCCCTGCGTACCGGTATCGACATCGTGGTGGCCACGCCGGGCCGCCTGCTCGATCATGTGCAGCAAAAAAGCATCAACCTCTCGCAGGTTGAATTCCTGGTGCTGGACGAAGCCGACCGCATGCTGGACATGGGTTTCCTGCCCGACCTCAAACGCATCATGGACCTGCTGCCGAAGAAGCGCCAGAGCCTGCTGTTTTCCGCCACCTTCGCCGACGAGATCAAACGCCTGTCGGATTCCCTGCTGCGCGATCCGGTCCTGATCGAGGTCGCGCGGCGCAATACTGCCGCCGAGACCGTCACCCAGACCGCCTACCAGGTAGACCAGGAGCGCAAGCGTGATTTGCTCGCTCATCTGATCAAGAGCCAGGATCTGAAGCAGGTGCTGGTGTTCACGCGCACCAAACATGGCGCCGACCGGCTCGCCCATCAGCTGGACCGGGACGGCATCCGCTCCGACGCCATTCACGGCGACAAGACCCAGCCCCAGCGCACCAAGGCGCTGGCCGATTTCAAGGAAGGTGTAGTGCGGGTACTGGTGGCCACCGACGTGGCAGCGCGCGGCATCGACATCGACCAGTTGCCCTGCGTATTCAACTACGAGTTGCCCAATACCCCGGAAGACTACGTCCACCGCATCGGACGAACCGGTCGCGCCGGCGCCTCGGGCGACGCCATCTCCCTGGTGAGCCACGAGGAAATGCGCCTGCTGGCCGAGATCGAACGCCTGATCAAGCGCGAAATCCCCAAACAGGTGTTGGCCGGCTTTGAGCCTGGAACGGCATCCAAATCCGAAGAATCACCCAGAGGGCGCGGACGTGAACGCACGCCCCAACGCCGTCCCGAACTGCCTCCCGCAGCCGAACGTCATGCCCAGCGCGCCCCCAGCGAAGGCATGCCCAAGCCGGCCGCCAACAACCACCACCAGAAGCAGCCGATGGGCCATGCCGCCTCGCATGGCAAGCGCCCACAACGCCCGGTAGCAGCATTGCTGGGTGGGCTGCAGAAAAAAAGCGACTGATCAGCCCAGAAAAGCCTCTCTGGAAGCCAGGTAATCCACTTCCTCCCGGCTGCTTTTCCTGCCCAGAATCGCATTGCGGTGAGGGAAACGGCCAAATCTCCTGATCAGTTCACGATGGTGCCGGGCAAACCGCAGATTGGCTTCCAGTCCAGCCTGCTCGAACAGCTTGACGGCAAGATCCTGGTCGACCAGGTTTTCACTATGCATCAACGGCATGTAAAGGAAAGCCAGGCGCTCGCAGGCAATGGACTGGTCATATCCCTGAGCAATGGCATATTTGCTGGCCTGGACCGCCTGCTGTTCGGTCGAAAAGCTTTTTGCTTCGCCACGAAACATGTTGAGCGGGAACTGGTCGAGCACGATGACCAGTGCCAGGCAGCCTTCCGGGCTGGTTTTCCAGTGTTCCAGTCCACCTGCGGCGGCACTTATCCATAATGCCTCGAACCTGGCGCGAATTTCCCCATCCAGTGCCGGGGTGGATGAGAACCAGCGCGGCCGCATGTTTTCTGCATACCAGAAATCCAGAATGTCATCAGGGCTAAATATTTCCGTCATACGCGATCAAACCTCGATCAATACTGGCCCGGGAAAGACCAGCGCACAGCAGATTTTCTTGGCCGGAAACACGTCCGCCATCGCTTTGCGGTAATCCATCATTTGCGGCCGGTAGGTGGCTGCCAGGGAGGAATAATCAGCCTGCTCTGCCTCCGTGGTTTTGTAATCGAGTATCCACACGCTGTCGGTGAATTCGACCAGGCGGTCGATGCGGCGCAGTTCGCCATCTGCGTTCAGGTAGCTCAACTCATTGTGGGCCGACAGATAGCGTGACGGATCGAAAAAACGTTGCAATTCGGGCGCACGCAGCAGCGCCCGGACCTCATCCCAGAGTGGTGCAAAATCCGCTTCTCCCAGGCCGAGCCGGCTGCTCAGACGCTCGGCCTGCCGCGCCAGCGGCTGCTCAGGCTTCACCCACTCCAGCAGGCTGTGCAGCATGATGCCATGGCGGCGCGCGGGGCTGAGCCTGGCCGTTTCGCGCCGGCCTGTGGGTGGCACCGGCAGGATGTCCGCAGCGCGCTCTGCTGTAGCAGAAATCTCGGGCGATACAGCGGGCACGGCACCGGATGAAAGCGCATCCGCAAAGTCCGAATCCACCAGGCTGGCATGGATTCTCCGATACCAGCTTTCGCCAGATTTGGCATTTTCACTGCCGCTGACGATCAGTGCCTGCCTGGCACGGGTCATGGCGACATAGAGCAGATTGAGGTTCTCGCGCCGGGCATGCGCAGCCTCCGCCTCGACATAGCGCTCCCGGGCCCGCGCCAGTTCCGCCGTGCAACTGAGCAGGGAAAAGTGCCCCGGCGCCCGTTTTTCCGGCGGCCAGTCGAGCAGCACGCGATACCCCCCCTCGCCGGTTTGCGCGCCATTCGCATCCAGCAGCCAGACGATGGGCGCCTCAAGTCCTTTGGCTCCGTGTACGGTGAGTATCCGTACCGCATTGCCGCCATCGGCGACCAGCCCTTCATCCGGCGATTCCTGCCCTGGCGCGCGACGCAGGGCTGCCACTTCGTTGATGAAACGCGCCAGGCTGGGATAGCGCCCGCTGTCCATGTTGAGCGCCAGCTCGATGAAGGCGTGCAGATTGGCCTGCACTGCTTCGGCCATGGCTTGCGGCACCGCCTGACGATAGCGCGCCAGTACCTCTCCTTCGAAATAGATGCGGTCGAGCAGGTCATGCACCGGCAGGCGGTCGGCCATCTCCAGCCAGGCAGCGAGCAGCGTGCGTGCCAGTTTCAGGGTTGGGGTGAGCGGTTCTTCGGGGAGCGCTTTCAGACACCCCCACCAAGTGCCGGCATCGCTGTGTGCCAGCATCATCAAATCTTCATCGGAACAGGAAAAAACCGGCGAGCGCAGTATTTGCGCCAGCTTGAGGTCGGCAAAAGGCATGACCAGAAACTCCAGCAGAGCCACCAGGTCGCTGCATTCCAGCGTATCCAGCAATCCCCCCTGGCGCGAGCTGAGATAGGGAATCCGCGCCATGCGCAGGGCCCGTTCATAGGTAGCAAGCCAGGTGCGGCTGCGCACCAGCAGCATGATGTCGCGGTACGCCACCGGGCGGGGGCCGATTTTCTCATCCATCACCTGCCACGAACCAACCATGGCGGCGATTTTATCGGCCAGTTGCGCTGCCTCCTGTTCGTGGCGGGCATCCTCGTCTTCCTGGCGCGGCATGCACAAGGGATTGCGCAACGACAGCCTGTCGTCCGCCGCCGGAGCATCCCCCCCCGTTTCCGGCAATGGCAGCACGGCGATGGCGCCTTCAAGTTCCCCATGGTGCCAGCCATGTACGCGAAAACCGGCGAAATCCGCTTCGGCGTCAAACACCCGGTTCACTGCCCCGATGACGGCAGGCGCGCTGCGGCGCGAGGTGTCCTGTTCCAGCCTGACAGCAGAAAAGTCACGTTCCAGGGCATCCGCCGCAATCTGGAACAGACGGGGCTCGGCGCGGCGAAAGCGGTAGATCGACTGTTTGGGATCGCCCACCAGGAAAACCGTGTGGCGGTTTGCATCGCCGCCATAGGCGCCAAGCCAGGACTGCATCGCCTGCCATTGCAAAGGGTTGGTGTCCTGGAACTCGTCGAGCAGGATGTGCTTGTAGCGGCTGTCGAGCTTGTACTGCATGTATTCGGCATAATCACCCTGGCTCAGCAGCTGGAACACCCGCCATTCCACGTCGGCGAAATCCAGCGTCTGGCGTTCGTCCTTCAGGCGCTGGTAGGCATCCAGCAAGGCTGCACCGCAAGTCAGGCCGATGTGGTTGAAGCGGTATGCCGCCTGGGCAACCAGGCGGGCACGGGCTTCGTCATAGCGGAAGCAGATCTGGCGATGCAGTTCGAGCAGGCGCGCCTCGCCAGCCAAACCCAGGCGCTTGGCCTGGGCAGCGGAGGAGGACCGCGCACGCGGCGTGCCCGCCTGGGTAAAAAACACACTCCAGGCACCGGAGAAACGCTGCGCTTCCTCCACAAGGCTCAGTGCATCCGCCAGCTGAATCGCGAGTTTCTGGTCAGAGGGCGAATTTTTCCCCAGCAGCTGCGCATATTCACCGTGCCATTCTGTCAGCCCATCATCCTGCCACAGCTCCCCCAGCACATCCTGTTCCGGATCTATCCCCAACTCCGCGCGCAAGCGCTCCAGCACATGGCCCACCGGATCGGCCTGGCCTGCCGTGCAGGCCCACCATTCGGCGCGCTTGGCGACAAAATCCAGCAGCAGTTTGCGGGTATTGAACAGTCCATGGTCGCGGAACAGTTCCTGCAGGGCCGCAGCGACCGGACTGTCCGCCTCCCCCGCCAGGTCCTCGGCAAAGCTCTGCCAGGCCTCTTCCTGCAAGGCAGCAGTCTGATCGAGCAGCCCGAAATTACCCGCCACGCCGCTCTCCAGCGGGGCCCGTTGCAGCAATTGCATAAACCAGCCGTGAAAAGTGTTGATGGTAAGCCCGGGCTCAGCGGTCAGCACCCGCTCCAGCAAGCCCTGCGCGCGCGGCAGCAAGGCATCGATTTCACTCGCCGGGACTGCACGCTGGCGCAGGAAGTCCCGCGCATCATCTTGTGTTCCCAGGGCCAGCATCCGCAGCCATTCGACTAGGCGTGCCTGCATTTCCTGCGCCGCCTTGCGCGTGAAGGTGATGGCAAGGATTTCACCCGGTTCTGCCCCGGCCAGCAGCAAACGCAGGATACGTGACACCAGCAGCCAGGTCTTGCCGCTGCCGGCACAGGCCTCGATCACCACCGAACGCTTGGGGTCGAGAGCAGCAGCATAATCAAACTCAGGCATTCCAGTAATCCTTGCGGCACAGGCCGCGCATTTCGCAATATTCACACACCTTGGCCACGCCCTGTGCAGGCAGCGAAGCGCCCTGATAAAAAGCCGAGAACATGGCTTGCAGACGCTCGCGATTGGCTTCGGCCAATTGAGCGAGATCGCCTCCGCCCTCGACCTGTCTGGTTTCTTTTTCGTCCACTGCCACGAAAGCGGCCTGCTGCGGCATCTCCCCCAGCAGCAGCGCATAGCAGGCCAGCTGCACATCCTCACCCGGCGTTTCGAGCTTTTTCTTCAGACCGGAATGGCCTTGGGTCTTGTAGTCCAGCACCGCAAGCCCGTTGCCATTCCGGTCCACCCGGTCCAGCCTGCCGCGCAAAACCAGCTCCCGCCCATTCTCCAGCGGAATGGCCAATGTGCATTCCATCTCACCCGCCTGCCAGCACCACCCCTGGCGTTCGCGTTCCAGCTGCCAGCGAAGATAGGCAGGAATATGGCTCTCCCAGCGCAGTTTCCAGGCATGGCTGACAAAATCCGCTTCAATGGCACGAGCGAAGACCACGCTGCTGATTTCGCCCAGCTCCTGTTCCAGCGAAGCCAGGTCAGAGCCGGTCAGCAGCGGATGAGCGCGATGAAAGCGGTGCAGGATGTCGTGCACGTATTCGCCGTAATCACGTTTTTCCAGCGTTTGTGTTACTTCGTCCAATTCGTTCAGATGCAGCGCGTGGCGCGCATAAAACTGGTAGGGACAGGCAATCAGGCTGTTGTAGCCGCTGGCGGAAAGGGTAGCAGGCACCCGTTCGGGCGGCAGAACAGGTGCTGGCGCAGCGGAAAGCGGCAAGGTACGTTCAGCGCAGGGGAGAACATATGGATTCAGCCACGCTGCCTTCAGGCTCTCGCCATATGCCAGCAGATGGAACATATCCAGGCGCTCGAACCACGGACTGAGAGGGTTGGGCTCGCCATTCTTCCGTTCCTGCCACGTCACTACAATATCCGGGCAGGAAGACAGCAGCGCCACCAGATCCTGACGCTCGACAGCAAGAGCTGCCTTGCGGCTGGGAAGCCCAAGCTCGGATCGCACCGTCTGGTTGAAAAACACGCTTTCACGCCCCTTGCCGGGCAGATGGCTGGCATCCGCCCCGGCAATGATCACACCATCAAAATGGCGCAGACGGCTGGCGGCAAGATGACTGAACACCACTGGGCTGGCGATGCTGTCGTCGCGGAAGACCGCGGCTTCCAGTTGCTGGTTCAGCCATTGCCGCCACTCGGTATAGCGGAACAATGTTGCATCCTGGGCCAGCTCGCGCCCCAGTTGTTGCAGCAGTTGCAGCAACTGCTCCCCGGCCAGATCTCGCTGCAGGCTGGCCAGGATTTGCAGCCTGTCCAGGCTGGCAAACAGACCGGCCAGCCATCCGGTCAGGGGGCGCGGCCTGCGCTTGTCCAGCAGCTTCTGCGCCCCGGCCAGCGCATCGAGCAGTTCGGTCACTTCCTCCTCATCGCCGGCCAGGGCGCGGAAGCGATTCAGGTGCGACACCACGCCATGCTGGCGGATCAGCTGTTCCAGGCGGAACACGCCATGACGGCGGCGCGCCGGCTCCCGGCCGGAAAAAATGAACGGCGATTTGAGCAGATCAAGCAGATCCTGATAATGGAAGCGGCTATCCAGACTATCCAGCCAGCGCATCACCACGGTACTGGCGCTGGTGGTGGACAGCGTCCAGCCGGTTTCATCCGCCACCAGAACACCGGCACGCTCCAGCAGGGCACGCACGCGCCGCGCCACCAGACGATCCTGAGCCACCACCAGAATGGATTTTTTTCCCCGCGCCAGCCATTGGCCAATGTGGAAGGCCACCGCCCCGGCCTCTTCCTCCAGATTATGGAAAGCGTAAAGCGCAAGCACCTGCCGGATCGGGCTGGAGGATGCGGCGCCACCGCAGGCAAGGACGCGCGCAGGCAGGGATTCAGCCAGCTCCGGATCGGCCCAGGCAGATTCCAGCAGGTAAGACAGGGAACCTGGCTCCGCCCCCTCTGGGGAGGCCGCAAAGCAGCTTACCCTCTGGCAGCGCCCGTAAAGCTCCAGAAACGAGCGCTCAAGCGGCACCAGCTCGGCAAGCCCGATAACATACAAGGGCATGGTCGGGTTTTCCGCCAGTTGCGCCAGCCGCAACTGGTAGAGCGCGCCATCATCCAGCTCATTCTCGCTACCGGCGCACATGGCATGCCATAAGGCATGCACCAGCCGCGCCTCAAATTGCATCGGACGGCTGTTCCCAGCCCGGTAAGCCTGTTCCAGGCCATGCAGGAATGCTTCATAAGAAGAAGGAAGCGAAACCTGGCTCAGCGTCATCTCATCGAACAGGCGCAGCAGTTCGGCGCTGACATGCCACAAATCAGCCTGACGAAACCAGTCCCGTTCGCGCAAAGCCTGATAGATCATGGCCTGGCGGCGGCTTGGCGGCAGCCGCCCAACATCCGGATCAGTCTGTTCCGCAAAACTTTTCAGGGTATCAAAACGGGGCAGGAGCAAAGTCCCGGCTCCCGCTGCATCCCGCAATGCGCGACCCATCTCCCCGGCAGCATGGAGATTCGGCAACAACACGGTCAATCCGCTCAGATCGGGCAGGCGAGCCCGCTCCAGGGCCACGATTTCGCGCGCTGCAGCCGCAAGCAGCTGGCCCGCCGGAACAAGGCAATTCCTGATGCCACCACCCTGCCCAGCCATTTGCACAATGCTTCCCTTAGTCGAAAATTTTGGTTAGGATAGCGTCTACATCTGTCTTTGACCACCGATCAACAGACACCATTCCAACCGGCTTCATTCAGCCAATTCACTATTTCCGAACCTTTACGAGGCAAGCCATGAGCGAACATATCCACTACATCAGCGACGACTCCTTCGAGCAGGAAGTGCTGCAATCGCAAGTCCCGGTACTGGTTGATTACTGGGCTGACTGGTGCGGCCCGTGCAAGATGATCGCCCCGATTCTGGATGAAGTGGCACAGGAATACGCCGGCAAGATCAAGATCGCCAAGCTCAATATCGACGAAAATCAGGCTACGCCGCCGAAATTCGGCATTCGCGGCATCCCGACCCTGATGATTTTCAAGAACGGCAATGTGGAAGCCACCAAGGTGGGCGCACTGTCAAAGTCCCAGCTCACCGCCTTTATTGACAGCAACATCTAAAGCCGTTACGCTTCACGCAAATTATTCCCTTCGACTGGCAAGCGCTTGGCTTGCCAGCTCAGGTTTCACCCCGTTCCGACCTTTCCCGCAAGCCCTCCTTACAAGTATTTCACTGCCATGCATTTATCCGATTTAAAACAGAAACACGTCTCCGAACTGGTCGAAATGGCCATTGCCAACGAAATCGACGGCGCCAGCCGGATGCGCAAGCAGGACCTGATTTTCGCCCTGCTCAAAAATCAGGCGAAAAAGGGCGAGAGCATCTTTGGTGACGGTACACTGGAAGTGCTGCAGGACGGTTTCGGTTTCCTGCGTTCGCCTGATACGTCCTATCTGGCCGGGCCGGACGATATTTACGTCAGCCCCTCGCAGATCCGCCGCTTCAACCTCCACACCGGCGACACCATTCAGGGCGAGATCCGCACGCCCAAGGAAGGCGAGCGCTACTTTGCACTGGTGAAGGTGGACAAGGTCAACAGCGAGCCGCCGGAGAATTCCAAGCACAAGATCCTGTTCGAAAACCTCACCCCACTGTTCCCCACCCAGCCCCTGATCCTGGAACGCGACATCAAGGCCGAGGAAAACATCACTGGCCGCGTCATCGACATGGTCGCCCCCATTGGCAAGGGCCAGCGCGGCCTGCTGGTAGCCTCGCCCAAATCCGGCAAGACCGTGATGCTGCAACATATCGCCCACGCCATCGCCACCAACCATCCCGACGTGGTGATGATCGTGCTGCTGATCGACGAACGGCCCGAGGAAGTGACGGAAATGACCCGCACCGTGCGCGGCGAAGTGGTCGCCTCCACCTTCGACGAGCCCGCAACACGCCACGTCCAGGTTGCCGAAATGGTAATGGAAAAGGCCAAGCGCCTGGTCGAACACAAAAAGGATGTGGTCATCTTGCTCGACTCCATCACCCGTCTGGCCCGCGCCTACAACACCGTGGTGCCGGCCTCCGGCAAGGTGCTCACCGGCGGCGTGGATGCCAACGCCCTGCAGCGCCCCAAGCGCTTCTTCGGCGCGGCACGCAACATCGAGGAAGGCGGCAGCCTCACCATCATCGCCACCGCGCTGGTGGACACCGGCTCGCGCATGGACGATGTAATCTACGAGGAATTCAAGGGCACCGGCAACATGGAAATCCACCTTGATCGCAAGATGGCGGAAAAACGTCTCTATCCTGCGATCAACGTCAACCGCTCCGGCACCCGGCGCGAGGAACTGCTGATCAAGCCGGATGTGCTGCAAAAAATCTGGGTGCTGCGCAAACTGCTCTATCCGATGGACGACCTGGAGGCGATGGAATTCCTCCTCGACAAAATCAAGGCTACTAAAACCAACGCCGATTTCTTCGATTCCATGCGCCGGGGATAAGCCTCCAGGCCGTGTCTGCTTCGCGGTCGCACGTACCGAGGCTCCGCGCTACGCAGACACACCTGTCCACAATGAAATCTCTCCTCGACAAAATCAAGGCCACCAAAACCAACGCCGATTTCTTCGATTCCATGCGCCGGGGATAAGCCTCCAGGCCGTGTCTGCTTCGCGGCCGCACGTGCCGAGGCTCCAGCCACTCGACGGATTCATCCTCAATTCCTTACCGCAGAGGCGCAGAGGTTTTTTACAAAACGACAGGTTGTCTATTTTCATGCAATCACCTTCCCGGTGAAGAAAAAATTGAGCCAGCTCATTGTTTTTACTTCGCGCCTCCGCGCCTCTGCGGTTCAAATGAGTTTTTAGGCTCATCTTTCTTGTCAACCGTTATTATCATTACAGCGTTGTTGGCATCATGGCGGGAATTTACCGCGGACATGATGGAGAGAAAGATGGGCAGCCTGAGTAACGAATCCTTTGAAGACTTTCTGGATTCGCTTAAAAAAGCCGGTGTTGAAATCAGCAACGAGCAGGAATTGCGCGAGCGATTGGCTGAAGTGCAGCGCTGGCGCTATGCCTTTGATATCCTGGCCATGAATGGCCGCTCACTCGGCATCTGCTTCGAAAATCACGGAGCCGGACGCAACGAGGCGGAAATCCACCGCGCCTTTACCGAATTCCGCTTTCCGGAAAATTCCGAGGCCGTATTTGCCGCCAGCCTCAAGGCAAGCCACTGATTCAATGGTTTGACAGTGCTTGCAGCACGGCACGGAGCAAGCGCCAGCAACGCTCAACCGAGTCAGCCTCGACACTTTCTCCGGGTGCGTGAGCGCCACGAATGTTCGGCCCGAAGGAGATCATGTCCAATTGTGGGTGACTCGCCGCCAGCAGGCCGCATTCCAACCCTGCGTGGATTACCTGCAGGCTCGCGGACTGGCTGAACTCATCCCGATAAACCTGCTGACACACCTCAAGCAGAGGCGACGCCAGATTGGGCGACCACCCCGGATAGGCACCGGATTTGTCAGCCTGCGCCAGACAGCTTGCCGCATGACCAATGATCTCGTCGGCCAGATCATTAGCGCGTTCATCCTTCAATGAACGCACCTTGAAGGTAACGCGCCACTCGCCCTGTTCAAGGCAGGCCACGCCCATATTGTCCGAAGTTTCCACCACACCGGGAAAATCCGTGCTCATCTGCTGGATACCATTCCGCGCCTCAAGCAGAAATGCCAGAAACAGCGCCTGCTCCTCTGCGGACAGCGCCGTGCCCAGGCCCGAGGGCTGTGCCTCGCAGCCAAGCCGAATACCATCGTCACATCCCTGAAAGCGCTGCTGCCACGCTCCAAGGCGGATTTCAGCCAACATCTTGAGCCGTACCTCTCCATCAGCAGGCGAATCGCATTGCTGCGGCCGAGATGGATATTGATGCCGGAATGGCCGCCACGCAAACCGCTCACACCAATCCGCCAGGTTGAATAAGCCGCTGGCAACGGCGCGGAGGGGCAAAGGGTATTCAGGTTGCTGCTCATCACCATGATCATTCCGGGTTTTGCAGGAACCAGTCCAGCACCTGGTTTGCGTTCTGGGGATTGCGGTGAAATGCGCCGTGGCCTTCGTTGCCGTCTTCAATCGCCAATACCACCTCGGCACCCAGTTTTTTCAGCCAGTCACCGGTACGCCGCATGGCCGGGCAACCATCCCGATCCGGATTGGGATCGCGCATCCCGCAGGCAGTGATCCAGCGCGCCCCCTGATAAGGCATGTCGCCAAACCTGCCGCTATCGATCAGGCGCGTTGGCGGATAATCCTGCGCAGCTCCGCCCGCATTCGCCACAAACAGGCTGAAATAGCGCGGCCCCTGCTTGCGATCCAGTGCGGCTACGGCATAGATATTCGCCGAACCGCGGCTGAACCCCTCCAGCATCGCATCGCCGGGTTTGATCCTCATACGCCGCAGGAGCAGATCGACTTCGCGGTAGATGTCGAAAGGCGAATAGTAATCCAGCGTCTTTTCACCGCCACCGAACCACCATTGCAGGTTGATGATGCCGAGGTTGCGGCCTTTAAGATAAGGGCTCCAGATCTCCAGGTCGCGCGTGGCGAAACCATTGCTGCCATGCAGCGAAACGACCCACTTGTGCGGCCTGCCCTTGAGAGCCTGCGGCTCCCACACCAGAAAAAAACTTCTGCCATCCTGCGTCGGCACGACTTCCGCGCTGATGCCACCAAGGCCCGCCTCCTGCATTGCGCGCTCGTAGAGTTGCCGTGCCTGGGGAGAGAGTGGTTCAGCCGTGGCATGCACGCCGATGCCAGAAAGCATGAACGCCAGAATAATGCGGCAAACGAAATTGCTCATGTGCGCCTCAGCAGAGCACGATCCTGGCTGAGCGAAATTCGCCTATGGAACAAAAGACCAGCGAGGGCATGTGCCAATTTATGAAACATCCGGGTTAACTGCCGAACAAATCGTCAAGCGGATTCCTGCCGCTGGGTGCGTTGGCGGAAACGCGCCTCACGGCAAACTCTTCCTCGATATTGTCGCGGTAATAGCTCCAGGCCGAGCCCGAACTGCCCAGGCGGCGCCAGGTTTCCTCGCCGACACCGCTATACTGCAACATGCTGCCATCGTCGAGCTGGACCTGCAGCAGCCGGGCGCGCGCATCGTAACCGATGGCGCGCAGTTTGCCGGAGCGGATGTTTTTCATGTCCATGGCGGCATTCGCATCCAAGTCCTCTCAGCGGCTGATCGGCTTATACCGAATCCGCTTCGGCTTCGCCCCTTCCTCACCCAGACGTTTCTTCTTGTCCGCCTCATATTCCTGGTAGTTGCCGTCGAAGAAGGTCCACTTCGAATCCCCTTCGCAGGCAAGGATGTGGGTGGCGATACGGTCGAGGAACCAGCGGTCGTGGGAGATCACCATCACGCAGCCGGCGAATTCGAGCAGGGCGTCTTCCAGCGCGCGCAGGGTTTCCACGTCGAGGTCGTTGGAGGGTTCGTCGAGCAGCAGCACATTGCCGCCGGAGATCAGCGTCTGCGCCAGGTGCAGGCGGCCGCGTTCGCCGCCGGAGAGCTGACCGACGATTTTCTGCTGGTCGCCGCCCTTGAAGTTGAAGCGGCCGATGTAGGCGCGCGCCGGGGTTTCGTACTTGCCCACCTGCAGGATGTCGCGGCCGTCGGCAATGGCGTCGAACACGCTTTTGTCATTGGCCAGGCCTTCGCGCGACTGGTCGACGAAGGCGAGCTTGACGGTCGGGCCGATTTTCACCGTGCCGCTGTCCGGCTGTTCCTTGCCGGTGATCATCCGGAACAGGGTGGATTTGCCCGCGCCGTTCGGCCCGATGATGCCGACGATGGCGCCGGGCGGCACCTTGAAGCTGAGGTTGTCGATCAGCAGGCGATCGCCATAGGCCTTGCTTACGCCATCGAACTCGATCACTTCATTGCCCAGGCGCTCGCCGATGGGAATGAAGATTTCCTGGGTTTCATTGCGCTTCTGGTATTCGACGCTGGAGAGCTCCTCGAAGCGCGCCAGACGCGCCTTGGATTTGGCCTGCCGCGCCTTGGGGTTCTGCCGCACCCATTCCAGCTCCTGCTTCATCGCCTTCATGTGGGCATCGATCTGCTTGTTCTCGGTTTCCAGCCGCGCTTCCTTCTGCTCCAGCCAGCTGGAGTAGTTGCCCTTCCACGGGATGCCATGGCCGCGATCCAGTTCCAGGATCCACTCGGCGGCGTTGTCGAGGAAGTAACGGTCGTGGGTGACGGCCACCACAGTGCCGGGGAAGCGCACCAAAAACTGTTCCAGCCAGTCCACCGATTCGGCGTCGAGGTGGTTGGTGGGCTCGTCCAGCAGCAGCATGTCGGGCTTGGACAGCAGCAGCTTGCATAGCGCCACGCGGCGCTTCTCACCGCCGGAGAGGTGCTCGATGGTGGCGTCCCAGGGCGGCAGGCGCAGGGCATCGGCAGCGATTTCCATCTGGGTTTCGGTGTCGGCCCCGGCGGTCGCGATGATGGCTTCGTATTTCGCCTGCTCCTCGGCCAGTTTGTCGAAATCGGCATCCGGCTCGGCATAGGCGGCGTAGATTTCCTCCAGCTTCTGTTTGGCCTGCATCACTTCGCCCAGCGCGGCCTCGACCTCCTCGCGCACGGTCCGGGCCGGGTTGAGCTGCGGCTCCTGCGGCAGGTAGCCGATGGAGATATTGGGCTGGTGCTGCACCTCGCCGTCGTATTCCTTGTCCGCACCGGCCATGATGCGCAGCACGGTGGATTTACCCGAACCGTTGAGACCCAGCAGGCCGATTTTGGCGCCGGGAAAGAAACTGAGGGAGATATCCTTGATGATCTGACGCTTGGGGGGAACGATCTTGCTCACGCGGAGCATTGACATTACATATTGGGCCATGGTGTACATTTCAGCAGATGAAAGATGGGCGCAAGTTTACCCCAAGTGCCGATTCTTGTGAGGGAAGCCCGGCTCAGAACGGCCGCATCAGCCCCACATGCCTGATCAGGATTTTGTAGATGTCGCGCTCGAAATCCGGCCGCCCGCTCGCCAGCAAGGCAGGAATTTCGACTTCATGCCGGGCGGTGCCGAGGTAGCGCCAGCCATCGAGGACATGCGCTTCCTCGACGTACCCTCCCCCGCCTTCCAGCAGCAGCGCCGGCCCGGCAAACGGCCAGGGCATGAGCTTGAGTTTTGCCAGCGCCGCCATCAGGCGGGCGCTGTGCATGGAAGCGGCCTCCTTCCCCACACAGGCGCCCTTGCAACGGCCCTTGCCATGCGCGGGACAAGGCTGTTCGGGCGCCGTTTTTTCCAGCCCCAGCAAGCTTAAGCAAAGCTGGTGCGCACGGGCAAGATCATGCAGCCGCCGGTGCGCTTCCTTCGGCCCGGAATACAGGCCGTAAACATCGCCTGCCCGCGCAAAATCCACGTCATGGGCAAACACCAGTTCGGGCTGGAACACGCCAGCATCTCTCTCGGCCAGGCGCCAGCCGCACAGCGCCTCCTCGCCCGGCACGAGGCGATTGAGCGCGGGCCGCAACTGTTTCAGCAACCGCGCTTCCTGCAACTGCGCGCCGACCGGGCCGGCGCACTCGATCCACTCAAGCCGCCTGAGCAACTGGTTCAGACGTTCCTCCCCGGCAGCAAAATGCGTCAGGACGCGCTTCCTGACATTGCTGCTCTTGCCGACGAACAGCGGCACATTCTCCTCGCCATAAAAAATGTATACCCCATGCCCCTGCGGCAACTCATCCACGATGCCGGCATCCAGTTGCAGCGGCACGACGGGCTGCGCGGTGAGCTGGGATACCGCCTGGGAAATGGCTTCATGGGGAAGGTCGAGGTGAATCCGGTGCCAGAACTGGTGGATCAGCCGGGCATCGGCCAGCGCGCGGTGGCGTCCATCCACCTGCAGCCCGTGACGTTCGATCAGCGCATCGAGGCTGTGTTTGTGGTGCTGCGGATACAGCTTGCGCGAGAGCTTGACGCTGCACAGCACCGTGGCGCGAAAATCGTGACCGGCACGCTTGAATTCGGCACGCAGGAAACCATAGTCGAAGCGTGCGTTATGGGCAACGAACAGCCGCCCTTCCAGCCGGGACAGCACCGCCCCGGCCAGCTCGGCAAAGCTTGGCGCATCCGCCACCATCGCATCGCTGATGCCGGTCAGACGCTCGATAAAGCCGGAAATGGGTACGCCGGGATTGACCAGGCTGCTCCATTCGCTCACGCCCTCCGCACTGACCTCGACGATGCCGATTTCGGTAATGCGATCCGTCGCCGCCGTGGCGCCAGTGGTTTCCAGATCGACGAAAACCAGCGCGGGAGAAACTTGCGCCATCAATACTTGCCCGGTCTGGTGAAAAATCAGTTCGCGGCCAGCCTGGATTTGGCCAGCGGCGGGTTCTTGGCAAAGTAGCGCCGTATGCCGGAGAGGATGGCCTTGGCCATTTTCTCCTGATAGGCGTCATCGGTGAGCCGGTTCTCTTCATCGGGATTGGAGATGAACGCGGTTTCCACCAGGATGGAAGGAATATCGGGGGATTTGAGCACGGCGAAACCGGCCTGTTCGACCGCGTTCTTGTGCAGGGTATTGATGCCGCCCAGTTCGTTGAGCACCGCCTTGCCCAGTTTCAGGCTGTCGTTGATGGTGGCGGTTTGCGACAGATCCAGCAGGGTGCGTGCCAGATAGGGATCCTTGACATCCAGGTTGACGCCGCCGATCAGGTCCGCCTCATTCTCCTTTTTCGCCAGCCAGCGCGCCGCAGCGGAAGTCGCGCCGCGTTCCGACAGCGCGAACACCGACGAACCGCGCGCTTCCGGGCGGATAAAGGCATCGGCATGGATGGAGACGAACAGGTCGGCGCTGACCTTGCGCGCCTTGGCCACCCGGCCGTGGAGGGGGATGAAGTAGTCGCCATCACGGATCAGCACGCCGCGCATATGGGGTTCGTCATCGACCACGGCCTTGAGGCGCCGCGCAATGGCCAGCGTCACTTCCTTTTCATGAGTGCCGCGCGCGCCCTTGGCGCCGGGATCCTCGCCACCGTGGCCAGCGTCGATGGCCACGGTAATCAGCCGCGTCACCTGCAGTTCGGATTTGCGTTTTTCGGCCTTGGGCGCTTTCTCGCTGGCAGGATTGCGCGCTTCCGGCAGGGATGGCCTGGGTTCGGCCAATTCAGACTTGGGTTCAACCTGGGTTTCCGGCGCAGCTGCCACAGCAGCAGGGCCGCCCTCGGCAGCTTGGCGCGGCGAACCCACCAGCGCCATCAGGGGATCGACTACTTGCGCCGGATAGATGTCAACCACCAGGCGGTGGCCATATTCGCCCACCGGCGGCAGGGTAAAGACCGAGGGTTTGACCTCGGTCTTGAGATCCAGCACCACGCGCACCACGCCTGGCTTGAAACGCCCCACCCGCACCAGTCTGATATATGGGTCCGCCTCGCCGACCCTGGAAGAAAGCGTGGTCAGCGCGGCATTGGGCTCGATGCCTTCAAGGTCGAGCACCAGGCGCTCAGGGTCCTTGACAATCGAATGGGAAAATTTGACTGGAGCAGAAGTTTCCAGAGTAATGCGGGTATACTCGGCCGCCGGCCAGACCCGCGCAGCCGTCACCGTCGGCGCTGCATAAGCCGTATTGACGGCAAACAGGACGAGCAGAAAGCCCGCCCACATGGCGCCCAGGCCCAGCAGCAGCAACAGGCTGCGCCGCTCGGGTGCGCCGCTCAGATCGCGCCCATGCTCTGAAGCCGGATTAAACATTGCCTGCCTGCCTCCGTTGCCGCATTCAGTTCCACATCCCGCCCGCTATCGCGGATGCGGAGAACAATCTCCACATCCGCTGTGGGCAGAAATCCCGCCGCCTTTTCAGGCCATTCCACCAGACAGACCGCCGTCGGCTTGAAGTATTCGCGGAATCCTGAGCCTTCCCATTCCTCTGGGTCGGCGAATCTATATAAATCAAAGTGGTATAAGTTTAAACTAGAAACCACATAAGATTCAACTAGTGTATAGGTCGGACTTTTCACTTTTCCCTGATGACCCAGGCCGCGTAGAATGGCGCGTACCAGGGTGGTTTTCCCCGCGCCAAGGTCGCCGCGCAGATAGAACACCAGGCCGGGACCGAGCGCTCTGGCCAGTTTGGCGCCCAGTTGGACAGTATCGTTTTCATCGGCGAGGAATCGCGCAATTTTCATGTCTGGACTCCAGTGCAATTAAGGGATTACGGCGAACTGGCCGAAAAAATCAGGGGCTGGGGCAAGGAACTGGGTTTCCAGGCCATAGCCATCGGCACGACCGATCTTGCCCAGGCCGAGGCACGGCTGCAGGAATGGCTGGACCAGGGCATGCACGGCGAAATGGATTATATGGCAAGCCATGGCGTAAAGCGTAGCCGTCCCGGTGAACTGGTGCCTGGCACGCGCAGCGTGATCAGCGCACGCATGGATTATCTGCCGCCCGGCGCATGCGACAGCGGGGCCGTCCTCGCCAGTCCGGACAAGGCCTTCATCTCGCGCTACGCACTGGGGCGCGATTACCACAAGACCCTGCGCGCCCGCCTGCAAAAGCTGGCCGACAGAATCCGGCAGGAAATCGGGCCGTTCGGCTATCGTGTCTTCAGCGACAGCGCACCGGTGATGGAAGTCGAACTGGCGGCCCGCTCGGGCCTCGGCTGGCGCGGTAAACACAGCATGCTGCTGTCGCGGGAGCATGGCTCATGGTTCTTTCTCGGCGAAATCTACACTGATCTCCCCCTGCCATCCGATACGCCGCAAAGCGACCATTGCGGCACCTGCCGGCGCTGCATCGAAGCCTGCCCCACCCAGGCCATCGTCGCGCCCTATCGGGTGGATGCGCGGCGCTGCATTTCCTATCTCACCATCGAACTCAAGGGCAGCATTCCCGAACCGCTCAGGTCCTTGCTGGGCAACCGCATTTATGGCTGTGACGATTGCCAGCTGGTCTGCCCGTGGAACAGCTTTGCCCAGTCGAGCAGGGAAATGGATTTTGCCGTGCGCCACGCCCTTGATCGCACAGAGCTGACCGCCCTGTTTGCCTGGAGCGAGGAGGAATTTCACACCCGAACCGCAGGCAGCGCCATCCACCGCATCGGCCACGAGCGCTGGCTGCGCAATATCGCGGTAGCGCTGGGCAACGCCACGACCACGTCCGAGGTGGTTGCCGCACTGGCATCACACGGCAACCATCCATCGCCACTGGTACGCGAGCATGTGGCCTGGGCTCTGGCGCGGCACCAGTAATCATGCGATGATTCCGACATTACTCAATAACGCGATAAACCCCATGCAACAGAACGTTCACAAGCTGTTCGCCGAGATTGTTGATGTCCGTTATCCCAGAACCGCCTGCTCCGCCTGCGACCTGCGCGATCTGTGGTGCTTGCCGATCGGACTCAAGGGCGAGGAATTCCAGCAGCTGGACCGCATCATCAACCGCCGCAAGCGGGTAAAACGCGGGGAACATTTATACCGTATCGGTGACTCGTTCCGCTCCCTCTACGCCCTCCGCACCGGTTTTTTCAAAACCCTGTTCAATGGCGAGAACGGCCAGGAACACGTCACCGGCTTCCACATGACCGGTGAACTGCTGGGACTGGACGCGATTTGCAATGACAGCCACAGCTGCAACGCCATTGCGCTGGAAGACAGCGAAATTTGTGAAATCCCCTATTCCGGGCTGGAAAGCCTGTGCCGCGAGATTCCCGCCTTGCAGCACCAGTTCCACAAGATCATGAGCCGCGAGATTTCACGCGACCACAACCTGATGGCATTGCTGTCGAGCATGAATGCCGATGAGCGCATCGCCGCTTTCCTGCTCAATCTGTCGCAACGTTTCGAGGTTCGCGGCTATTCATCCACCCAGTTTCACCTGCGCATGACGCGCGGAGAAATCGGCAGCTACCTGGGGCTCAAGCTGGAAACTGTCAGCCGCACCCTGTCGAAGTTCCAGGAAGAAGGCCTGATCAGCGTGCAGAACAAACTGCTTGCACTCAACGACCTGGCAAGACTGAAACAGATTGTGGAACGCGGCCACGCTCCTCTTCCAAAAAACTGACCCTCCTCGGGCCGCATCGGCTCAGGCGCGGGGATCGTGCGATTTCCTTTTGACTGCTTCAGGGGTTCCTTAAATCAGCCTTTCGACTGCAACATCACCACACGGTCCTTTGGCACCCGCCAGGTACCGGTCAAACGCCAGCGATTATCAATGTCTTCCAGAATCAGCCGCCACTTGCCTTCACCCAGTTCCTTGAGATGGCCTTCGTAATAACCTTCCCCGCGCTGGTTCAGGTTCACGATACGATCCATGCCGGCACGAGTCGGATGCAGCACCTTGAGCCTCAGCGTGGCTGGCAAGGCTGCTGAACTGCCATCCTGCAACATCACGCGCAACTGGCGGGGATCCGTGCCCACCATCAGCTGTGCCCGGATTTGCCGCGCCTGGGCGGCCTGGTCGCGCTCCAGCGTCTGGTTGATGGCCAGTCCTTTCTTGTAGTAATCGTCCTCCACCAGGCCATCCTCGGTCGTTGCCGCCAGCCATGCGGTGATGAAACCGGCCACGACCACTGCTGCCGGCCCGGCCATCAAAATCCACGGCCAGGGCTCGCGATACCATTGCCTGGGTTTGCTGATCATTTCAGTCATGTCTATCTCACAAGAAAACTGGTTTTTTCATTCACGCCAATCGCAGCATTGTCCACATCCCGAACCTGGATATAAACCTGGGCAGTGCCCGGTTTCACTTGGTTTGGATCAACTCTCAGGCTGACGGAAACGGTGCGTGAGGAGGCAGCGCCCACTGCCAGCGGCAACGGATCGGCAGCGACCACTTCCAGGCCGGCCAGGCCAGAAGCGCTCAGCGCGTAGCGATGAGGCTGCTCATCCATATTGATGATCTGCATACGATAGACATTTTCCAGCAGCCCCTCCTCCGTTTCCCGCACCAGCGTGGTCCGGTCACGCATGATATTGGCCTTGAGCGGCTGCCGCATGTAAAGCGCGGCGCCCAGGGCAATGCAGATGGCGGAGAGAATCGCCGTGTACACCAGCACGCGCGGGCGGAACACGTGCGCCAACATGCTGCGTTCGGTGAATTTTCCCAACATCACGTTTTCCGTGGAGTAACGGATCAGTCCGCGCGGGTAGCCCATTTTGTCCATCACCTGGTTGCAGCCGTCGATACAGGCAGCACAGCCAATGCATTCGTATTGCAGGCCCTGGCGAATGTCGATGCCGGTGGGACAGACCTGGACACAGATGCCGCAGTCGACACAGTCGCCCTTGCCATCGGCACGGTAATCGCTGCCCTTCCTGCGCTGGCCGCGCGGCTCGCCACGCATCTCGTCATAGGTAATGATCAGGGTGTCGGGATCGAACATCACGCTCTGGAAGCGCGCATAAGGGCACATGTAGAGGCACACCTGCTCCTTCATCCAGCCGGCGTTGCCATAGGTGGCAAAACCATAGAAAAAGACCCAGAAAGTTTCCCACGGGCCCATGGAAAAACTTACGAATTCGCTGGCCAGTTCGGTAACCGGCGTGAAATAGCCGACAAAGGTAAAGCCGGTCCACAGCGATAGCACTATCCATGCGCTATGCTTGGCTGTCCTGAGAGCGATCTTGCGGGCGCTCCACGGCTCCCTGTCGAGCTTGATGCGCTTCTGCCGGTCCCCCTCGATGCGGCGTTCCATCCACATGAACAGTTCGGTATAGACCGTCTGCGGACAGGCGTAGCCGCACCACAACCGCCCCGCCACGGCGGTAAAGAGGAACAGTGCCAGCGCCGAAATCACCAGCAGACCGGTGAGGTAGATGAAATCCTGGGGAAAGAAGACGTAACCGAATACGTAAAACTTGCGCGTCAGCAAGTCGAACAGCACCGCCGGGCGATCGTTCCATGTCAGCCACGGCAAGCCATAAAACACCGCCTGGGTAAGCAGTACGCCCCATATCCGCAGGCTGGCGAAAACGCCGCTGACCGAACGTGGCTGGATTTTCTTGCGAACCGCATAAAGCGCGTCACCCTCGGGCTTGCCGGGGGCGGAATTACTCTGAACAACCGGATCCAAAACCTGCTCCTGAGGAAACTCTCGCATCGCCATGCCCAGACAGATTGAAGCTGGCAAAGCGATGGGGGAAGCCCCTGTCAATCCGGGCCGGGGAAAATTTCCGCCGGCCCGGTATTACTGTCGGATTACTTGCCTTGCGACAGGCCGTACACATAAGCGGCCAGCAGGTGAACCTTGGCTTCGCCAAGAAAATCCTTCCATGCCGGCATCACGCCATTACGCCCTTTGCTGATGGTTTCGGTCACCGCTGCTTCGGAACCGCCATACAGCCATATCTTGTCGCTCAGATTGGGGGCGCCCAGCGCCTGCATGCCGGTACCCGCGGGAGTATGGCAGGCCGCGCAGATCTGCTCGAACTTGGGCTTGCCTGCTGCTGCCAGGCTGGCATCATGCTTGTGGCCAGAGAGCGAGAACACGTAGTTGGCCACCTCCTTGACACCGGCATCGCCCAGCACCGGGCCATGCGGTGGCATGATGCCACTGCGGCCATTCATGATGCTGGCCTTGATGGTTTCCGGTTCGCCGCCATACAGCCAGTCCTTGTCGGTCAGGTTGGGGAAGCCCCTGCTGCCGCCCGCATCAGAGCCATGACACTGGGAGCAGTAGGTCAGGAACAGGCGCTGGCCCATTTCCCTGGCCTTGGGGTCGGCTGCCACGGTTTTCAGATCCTGCTTCAGAAACTGGTTAAAGATCGGATCGTAGGTTTCCGCGGCATGCTTCATTTCGCCTTCCCACTGCCCTTTGGAGCTCCAGTTCCACATCCCCTGGTAGCTACCCAGACCGGGGTAAAGCGCAAGATACACCAGCGCGAAAACCACGGTGATGTAGAACATCCAGCTCCACCATGCCGGCAGGGGATTGTTCCATTCCGCCAGGTCGCCGTCCCACACATGGCCGGTGGTATCCACCGTGCCAGCTTTTTTCTTGATACTCATCGCCTTGAGGAATACCGCACAGCCGATAATGCTGACGAGGGTTATCCCCGCGACCCAGAAGTTCCAAAAGTCGCTTACAAAATCACTCATCTCTTCCTCCTTAGTGTTCCGCTGCGCGTGGCGCGGATTGCACATTGACCCTTGCGAATTCATCATCATCCAGCGGCAGGCGGGCAGCCTCGTCGAACGCCGTCTTGCGGCGTCCAGACCAGGCCCAGAACACGATGCCGAGGAAGGCGATGAAGGACACCACCGTCACGATTGATCTGAGATCGTTGATGTCCATGGCTTTACCTCGTCGTCTTGATGGCAGTACCGAGGTTCTGCAGGTATGCAATCAGCGCATCCTGCTCGGTCTTGCCCTTGAGCTCGTCATTGGCCTTGGCGATCTGTTCATCGCTGTAGGGCAGGCCCAGAGTACGCAGCACCTTCATGTTGGCGGAAATATCCTTGCCCTCCAGGCTGGTTTCCTTGAGCCAGGGGTAGGCCGGCATATTGGATTCCGGCACCACGTCGCGCGGATTGTTGAGGTGCGTCCGGTGCCAGTCGTCGGAATAGCGGCCGCCGACACGGTGCAAGTCCGGCCCGGTACGCTTGGAGCCCCACTGGAAGGGGTGATCGTAGACATATTCACCCGCCACCGAGTAATGGCCATACCGCTCGGTTTCGGCACGGAAGGGGCGGATCATCTGCGAATGGCAGTTGTAGCAGCCCTCGCGCTGGTAGATGTCGCGTCCCGCCAGTTGCAGCGCGGTATAGGGCTTGAGGCCCGCAACCGGCTGGGTGGTCGATTTCTGGAAGAACAGCGGCAGAATCTCGACCAGCATTGCCACGCTGACCACCAGCAGAATCAACACGATCATCAAGCCAATATTTTTTTCCAGCAGCTCATGCGATGAAGTTGCACTCATTTTTTATCTCCTTCCCTGATCTTAAGCGTGTGCGCCGGCAACTGCGGGAATTGCCGCATCGTCCACCGCTTTTGCGCCCACGACAGTCTTGTATGTGTTGTAGGCCATGATCAGCATGCCGCTGAGGAACATCAGGCCGCCCAACAGGCGAATGGTCAGGTAGGGGTAGGTCATTTTCACCGCGTCGGCAAAGCTGTAGGTCAGCGTGCCATCCGGATTGACCGCGCGCCACATCAGACCTTCGGCCACACCGGCAATCCACATCGCGGCGATGTACAGCACCACGCCGATGGTGGCGACCCAGAAATGGGTGGTGATCAGCTTGACGCTATACATCTGCTCACGGCCAAACAGGCGGGGAATGAGGTAGTAGATGCAGCCGATCGACACCATCGCCACCCAGCCCAGCGCACCGGAGTGCACATGGCCCACGGTCCAGTCGGTATAGTGGGACAGGGCATTGACGGTCTTGATCGACATCATCGGCCCCTCAAAGGTGGACATGCCGTAGAAGGACAGCGAAGTCACCAGGAATTTCAGGATCGGGTCGTCGCGCAGTTTGTGCCAGGCGCCGGACAGGGTCATGATGCCGTTGATCATGCCGCCCCAGGAAGGTGCCAGCAGAATCAGCGAGAACAGCATGCCGATGGACTGGGTCCAGTCAGGCAGGGCGGTGTAGTGCAGATGGTGCGGGCCCGCCCACATATAGGTGAAGATCAGCGCCCAGAAATGCACCACGGAGAGACGGTAGGAATACACCGGACGGCCGGCCTGCTTGGGCACGAAGTAATACATCATGCCGAGGAAGCCTGCAGTCAGGAAGAAGCCCACCGCATTATGGCCATACCACCACTGCACCATGGCATCCTGCACGCCGGCATAGGCGGAGTAGGATTTCCACATCGAAACCGGCAGCTCGGCGCTGTTGACCAGATGCAGCAGGGCAACAGTCAGGATAAAGGCACCGAAGAACCAGTTTGCCACATAGATGTGGGTGGTCCTGCGCTTCATGATGGTGCCGAAAAACACGATGGCGTAGGACACCCAGACCACGGTGATCAGAATATCGATCGGCCACTCCAGTTCGGCGTATTCCTTGGAGGTGGTAATGCCCAGCGGCAGGGTAAGCGCCGCCAGCAGGATCACCAGCTGCCAGCCCCAGAAGGTGAAGGCCGCCAGCCCGCCGGCGAACAGCCGGGTATGGCAGGTGCGTTGCACCACATAATAGGAAGTCGCAAACAGCGCACAACCGCCAAAGGCAAAAATCACCGCATTGGTATGCAGGGGCCGCAGCCGCCCGTAAGACAGGAACGGTATCCCGTAAGTCAGATCCGGCCAGACCAGCTGGGCGGCGATGATCACCCCGACCAGCATTCCGACAATTCCCCAGACGACCGTCATGATGGAGAATTGCCGCACCACCTTGTAGTTATACGTGGCTTGCGCTTCCATAAATTTCCTCCTGATTGCAAAAAATCCCCGTGTAATCCCGTAATTCAGGATATTACGGTCCGGAATGTTAAGCGAAAGAGGAAATCAGGATTTTGCGCCAAATCAAACTTGCTGCATTTTTCGTGGCAAAATGTCACGAAAGAAAATTCGGCCGGCTCACTCGCCCGGGGAATTCGGGGGCTGTGGCCGGTCATCATCCATCAGGATACGGTGGGCCGGCCCCTCAAGATCCTCGAACTGGCCGTTTTTCACCGCCCAGAGAAAAATCCAGACAATCAAAAAAATCAGCACCACACTGAGCGGGATAAGCAGATAGAGAATTTCCAAGTTATGGTTCCTTTCCGGCTTGAGCATCGACCAGGCGCAAGGCGTTCAGCACCACCAGCAGGGAACTGGCCGACATGCCGATGCCAGCCATCCACGGCGTGATATAGCCCAGGGCAGCAAGCGGAATGGCAATGAGGTTATAGGCGAAAGCCCAGGCCAGGTTCTGGCGGATCACGCGCCCGGCCCTGACGGCAATGTCCACCCCGGCCAGCAGGTGAGGAAGGTGTTCCGACAACAGGATCATGTCGGCACTGGCGCGCGCCACCAGAGTGCCACCGCCCATGGCAATGGATACACCCGCCACCGCCAGCACCGGTGCATCGTTCACGCCATCGCCAATCATCGCCACCACCGCGCCCGTGTTCTGCAAGTCATGCACGTAATCGAGTTTGTTGCCAGGTGTCATGGCGGCACGCACCGTAGTGATGCCAAGCTGCTGCGCCACCTGTTGCGCGGCATCTTCCTGGTCGCCGGACAGCAGCACCACGGTCTTGCCACGCTGCTGCAGGCCGTTCACCAGTTCGGCGGCATCCGGGCGCAAGTCATCGCCCAGGGCAAACAGGGCCAGCCAGCCCGTTTCATCACCCAGTGCCACCACGGTCGCGCCTTCGCGGGTCAAGGGGGCATCATGGGGAAGCAGATGCACGCAAAGCTCCGCCACAAAGCCGGGCCGCCCAAGGCGGTAAAGCCGCCCATCGATACGCCCTTCCACTCCGCTGCCAGGGTAATTGGCAGCCCCTTGCACTTCAACACCCTCACTGCCATCAGCCGCAGCCTTGATCGCAGCAGCGATAGCATGTTCCGAGGCGTTCTCCAGCGCAGCCGCCAGTGACAGGCACTGCGCCGCCGCAAGACCGCCAAGCGGCGTGACGGCCAGTAAGGACATCTTGCCGTAGGTCAGCGTACCCGTTTTGTCGAACACGAAATGCGTTGCCTGCGCCAGCGTTTCCAGGGCGTGCCCACGAGTGGTCAGCAACCCCAACCTGGTCAGGCTGCCGGTGGCGGCGGTCAGTGCTGCCGGGGTCGCCAGCGACAGGGCACAGGGGCAGCTCACCACCAGCACCGCCACCGTGACCCAGAGCGCTCGCGCCGGTTCGGTGACATACCAGAAAATGCCGGTAACCAGGGCGATCAGCAACAACGCCAGTACAAACCAGCCCGCCACCCGGTCCGCCAGTTGCGCCAAGGCGGGCTTCTCCGCCAGCGCCCGGTCCAGCAGGCGCACGATAGCGGACAGGACGGTATCCTGCCCCAGCCCTTCAACCCGCATGACCAGCGGACTATCGATGTTCACCGTGCCGGCAATCAGCGGGGCACCCGGTTTTTTAGGCACGGGCCGGCTTTCTCCAGTCAGCAGGGATTCATCCACCTGACTTCCCCCCTGCTCGACCAGCCCGTCGGCCGGAACTGACTCACCGGGGCGAACCAGAAGATATTCGCCCTGGCTCAAACTGCTCACCGCAACCAGTTCATCTGTCTGAGTGGCAGGATAACCGGCAAGGCGGCTCGCCATCGCCGGCTGCAGCCTGACCAGTTTTTCAGCCGCATCCGCTGCCCTGCGCCGCGCCCCCATTTCGAGAAAGCGCCCGGAAAGGAGAAAGAACACGAACATGGTGACAGAATCGAAATACACTTCCCCACCCCCCATCAGGGTGGCATAAACACTGGCGCTGAATGCCGCGCCAACACCCAGCGCCACCGGCACATCCATGCCCGCCTGACGGCGTCTGAGGTCGCGCCAGGCGCCGAGAAAGAAGGGCCAGGCGGAATAGCTCACCACTGGCAGAGTCAGCATCAGGCTGGCCCAGCGCATGATGTTTTCGATCCATGGCGGCATGGTGCCATCCCCGCCCGCGATATACACCGGCACGGCATACATCATGACCTGCATCATGCCGATGCCGGCGATGAACAGGCGGCGCAAGGCGGCCTGACGCTCCTTGAGAAAAATCTGTTCCTGGCGGCCAGGGTCGAAGGGATGGGCGGTGTAGCCGATGGCCGCCACGGCATGGAGGATTTCCGATAACCGGATCTGCGCATTGTCCCAGCGCACCCGGGCACGGTGCGTGGCGTAATTGACTTCCACCGACAGCACGCCGGGCAGTGCGGCCAGATGCTGTTCGTTGAGCCAGACGCAGGCTGCGCAGACGATCCCCTCAAGGATCAGCGAGGCTTCACGCACCGCTCCCGGTTCCTGTCGCACGAAGCTCCGCTGCACCTCTGGCAGATCATAAAGCCGGGCCTGGCGCAGCCATTCCGGCACCACCTCGGCGGCATCCAGCGCCGCCGTGCCGGATTTGGCGGTGCGATGGCGGTAATACTCCGTCAACCCGCCATTGACGATAGCCTGTGCCACCGCCTGGCAGCCACGGCAACACATTTCATGCGAGGCATGATCGATTTCCACCGGATAGTGGGCATTGGGCGGAACGGGCTGGCCGCAGTGAAAACACTCCGGTGCGGCACAGTCAGGGTGAACGGGTAAATTCATAAGGACGCGGCATTGTAAGCGATCCGGCCCCAGCGAGTTATGACCTGGGTCAAACTCCGCCGGCTCGAACGCTCGCCTGCCGTATCCCGGTTACAGTCCGAACAGGCGGATCAGAGGTGAATAATCGTCCTTGCTGGTAGCGATATAGCCATCCTTGCGCCCTATTTTTTCCAGCATGGCACGGCCATCCGGGGTATTGGGCGCATCCAGCAAGGCCTGGCGGATGCGCTGGGCATCGTCCTCACCCATGTCCTCACGCAATGCAAAGGCAAAATGCGGCACTTCATAGCTTTCCTCGATCACCCGCGCGCCAGGGTGCTCTTCCACCCACTTCTTGGCAAATCCGGAAGTTACCGCCACCACATCGACACGCCCGATCAGCAATGCGTTCAGTGTCGCATCCTGGAAACGCTGGTGGAAAACCTCCGAAAAATGGCTTTCGGGCGGCATTTTGGCAAAACGCAGCTTGGCCAGTGCCAGATTGGCTGCCAGGCTTTCCTTGTCCGGCAGACCCAGCCGCTTGCCCTTAGCATCTTGCAAGCTCTTTATTTTGCTGGATTCCATCGCCACGAATGCGGCCTTGAGCTTGCCGGGATAGCGCACAATCGGCACGTAGCCCGCGCTCTTCATGGCTTGGGCAATCACCTGGGGGGGGCCGAGAAAAATATCAAAGGCATCTTTTTTCAGGCGACGCTCGGAGGCTGACAGATTCTGGCTCACTTCGAGCTTGACCGGACGTTTCAGCGCCTTGCCCAGGTAATCCGCCAGCGGCTTGTATTTATCGGTCAGGTCCCGCTGCTCATCCTGGGCCGGAACCCCGGTATTGACACCGAACAGCAGACGCTCCGAAGCGCCAGCAGGAATAGCCAGCAGCAAGGCCAGTAGTGCTATCAGGAATCTCATAATTACTTCCCCTAAATCCAGAGATCGTATTCAGAAGCGAAAAAAAGGGCGACTTGCGCCGCCCTGTAAGGAGACAACAGCATTCAAATTACTTGGCCGGTTTGACCGTGGTCAGACCCAGGGTTTCCCATTCCTGCATCCCGCCGCGATACCACACCAGCTTGTGAGCTGGATAGCCGATCTTGAGCAGGCCCTTGATATTGGTGGGCGACTGGCCGCACCAGTGGCCGTTGCAATACATCACCAGGGTCTTGGCGCCGGAGAAATCCCAGAATCCTTCCGACTGCTTGGCGCCCAGCTGCTTCTCAAGGATTTCCTGCACCGTGATCGGATCGGACTTGCCGATATTCAGCTTGTCCCAAGGGATGTTCACCGCACCGGGGATCATGCCTTTCTCGACCCAGTCCGGGGTACGCGAATCGATCACCATGACGGTCTTGTCGCCCGCGCTGACCTTTTGCAGGTATTGCAGCATTTCCAGCTCGCCAATGGTCTTCACGCCGGGGGCCAGTTCACCCGGCTGGATGCAGAACGGCGGGCACTTGCGCGAGGTTTTGCCGAATGCCGGGTTGATGTTGTTATCGGTATTCTGGTTGCGCTGAATGGTGACTTTCTGGCCGCCATGCATCACATCCACCGACTGGATATCAGCAGAAATGCCAACATCCAGAGATTTAGCCGGGGCAGCAGCAGCCCCCCCGGTGGAAGCGCAGCCAGACATGCCAATTGCGGCGACCAGAGCCAGGGTAAGACCAGACAGCTTGAGCAGATTTTTCTTCATGAACTTCACTCCTCCGTTTTATATGTTTGGCGATACACCGGATTACGGTTTGACCGTGGTCAGGCCGAGCAACTCCCAGTCCTGCATGCCCCCGCGGTACCACTTGATCTTGTTGGCGGGATAGCCGATCTTGAGCAGGCCCTTGATATTGGTGGGCGACTGGCCGCACCAGGCGCCGTTGCAGAACATCACCAGGGTCTTGGCATTATCGAAGTTCCAGAAGCCTTCCGACTGTTTGGCGCCCAACTGTTTTTCAAGGATTTCCTGCACCGTGATCGGATCGGACTTGCCGATATTCAGCTTGTCCCAAGGAATGTTCACCGCGCCGGGAATGGTGCCTTTTTCCACCCAGTCGGGGGTGCGCGAGTCAATTACCATGATGGATTTGTCACCGTCACTCATTTTCTTCAGGTAGTGCATCATTTCCAGTTCGCCGATGGTATCCACGCCAGGGGCCAGTTCGCCCGGCTGGATGCAGAACGGAGGACACTTGCGCGAGGTTTTGGCAAATGCCGGATTGACGTTGTTATCCTGGTTCTGATTACGCTGGATGACCACCTTCTGGCCCTTGTGCATGACTTCCAGCGTCGGCATGTCGGCAGTGATATTCACATCCAGCGCAAACGACATGCCAGGCAGCATGATGCTGGCCAGCAAAGCAGTTGAAGCGAGCAGTTTGTTAAGTGTCATTTCCATCCTCCTAATAATAGTTTTAATGACCAACACGGCTGTTGAAATGCTTAATTGCACTCAGGCTCGGCGCCACCCTCACCTTTTTTGTCGCCTTTCTTCTTACCTTCTTCCGCGGCTTTTTTATCCTTGTCATCGCCACTGGCTTTCTGGTCCTTCTTCTGGTCGGCTGGCGCCTCGTCCGCCGCATACACTACAGGCATGACCGCCAGGCCGCAAGCCAGCCACACCATGGTCAGAATCTTCTTCATCAACGCCTCCAATCAATCATTTGCATTAAACGTTCCCCCCTTGCAGAGAGGGGAACTCCTGACAAAACTATGCCTTATCTTTAAGTTTTTTGATACCCAGCGCGCCCAGCACATATTTTTCATACAGCGGCTCGGTGGTGCCTTTCTTCATCTTGCGGATGAAATACTTTTCAAATGCAATCTTGGCCAGATGAACCCACTTGCCTTCCTTGAACCAGTTCACATTGCGCGGCGGAATCTGGGGCAAAGCCACGAATGCTGCGCCGGTATCGCCAAAATCAGCCAGACAGATCGCATTCCAGGTTGCCTTCTGATCCGGTTCCTTGCCGTCGAGCACGGCACGAATGTTGTGGGCCGCCGCCGTCACCATGGTCTCGATCATGTAGCCGGTCTTGGGTGCGCCGGTCGGAACCGGCGTGGCTTCCACCGGCGGAATGGCCACACACACCCCAACCGAGTAGATGTTCTGATACTTCGGGTTGCGCTGATAGGGATCGATCAGGATGAAACCACGCGGATTGGTCAGGCCCTCGATGCCGAACACCGCATCGACACCCTTGAAGGCTGGCAGCATCATGCCGTACTTGAATGGCACCTCGTGCTCCTTCTTGACGTTGCCCATGTCGTCATGCTCGGCAACAAACATCTTGCCGGCCTCGACCTTGGTCACTTTGGCATTGGTGATCCATTTGACATGGCGATCGCGCATGGCCGATTCCATCAGGCCCTTGGAATCGCCCACACCGCCCAGACCAAGATGCCCGATATAGGGCTCGGCAGTAATGAAGGTCATCGGCACCTTGTCGCGAATACGGCGACGGCGCAGATCGGTATCCATGATAAAAGCGAACTCGTAAGCCGGGCCATAACAGGATGCACCCTGCACCGCGCCCACCACAATCGGCCCCGGATCCTTGACAAACTGGTTCCAGGCCTCGCCCGCCTTCACCGCATGATCCACGTGGCAGACCGACTGCGTATGTCCTTCCGGCCCGAGCCCCTCGACTTCCTCAAAGGCCAGCTTCGGACCAGTGGCGATGACCAGGAAATCATAGTCGATCATCCGGCCATCGCTCAGTTCCACCTGATTTTTCTCTGGATGCACGCGCTTGGCGGCTGTCGGGATAAATCCTATGTTTTTGCGCTCGAAATAGGGCGCGACATGAAACTGGATATCCTCGCGCGTGCGCCAGTTGACCGCCACCCAGGGATTGGATGGGACAAAATGAAAACTGTCTGTGTTGCTGATAACCGTCAGCTTGTCTTCGGGCCTCAGTTGCTCGCGCATTTCGTAGGCCATCGGCATGCCACCGATGCCCGCGCCCATAATTACGATGTGTGCCATTTATCTATTCTCCGTCCACTCACCACACAAAAATATTCTTCATTGCTTCCAGACCCTCGTCCACGATTTGCTGAAGCTCCTCGGGCGCATCCTCGTTTTCGTGCATCAGCGTCACGTAAGCCGAAAGGGATTTCAGGGCACAGGCAATCTTGGCCACTTCTTGGGCCGTATCCTGACTCATGGAAACGCCTTCCTGCAACTTCCAGACCGGTTCAGTCATCTCTCACTCCTCAACAGAAAAAACATCAAGACCAGCCATTCCTAGCAATCCTCATGCCAGATCATAACCATTTGAATATTATGAATATTAAAAATAGCAACCACAATGACATGACAGGATGTCATGTCATTGTGGCATAACAATGCAACACACTGATTAATAATGGCTTCGCCACACAGGCCAGCAAGCGACAGTGGCGCAGAGGAAAAAGGCGGGTCTCAACCAACTGTTAAACAAAGAGAATTTATCTTCCCGTCAGGATTGCAAAACAAAAACCCTGACGTATACTGTCATGACATTTTGTCATGGCGGTAAAAATGGATCACATTCCGGTTCAACTTCAATCACTCATCGATGCACAGGAAAATCCCTTCGTGCTGATCGACGCCAATTACCGCATCGTCGCCGCCAACCGCGCCTACTGCCTGCGCTACGGCAGCGACGAAAGACAGGTCGTGGGCCATGCCTGCCACGAAATATCCCATCACGCCTCGGTGCCCTGCCACCTCAACGGCGAAACCTGCCCGCACCAGCAGGTATTCGAAACCGGCACCAGCCAGCAGGTGCTGCATACCCATTACGATCATCATAATCGCCCCGAACATGTGCGCATCCAGGGGCATCCGATCAGGGGGCTGAATGGCGAGTTATACCTGGGGGAAGCGATTTATCCCTTTGCCTCCACCACGGCCATGGACTGCGACGAAATGCGCATGATTGGAAAATCGGCAGCCTTTCTTGCCTGCGTGGACAACCTGACGCGCGTCGCCGAATCTGAGGCATCCATACTGCTTTATGGCGAAAGCGGCGTAGGCAAGGAACTGGCCGCCCAGTACATCCATCGCCGCTCCAGCCGGAACGGCAAGGCATTTATTGCAGTCGATTGCGCCTCGATCGCCGAATCCATGTTCGAAAGCGAGCTTTTCGGTCACGAACGAGGCGCCTTTACCGGTTGCGTAGGGCGAAAACTCGGGCTATTCGAGCTCGCGGATGGGGGCACGCTGTTTCTTGATGAAATCGGGGAAATTCCACTCTCGATGCAGGCCAAATTGCTGCGCGTGCTCGAAAGCGGCGAATATCGTCGCGTAGGAGGAACCGAAACATTGCGTGCCGACGTGCGTATTGTCAGCGCCACCAACCGCGACCTGCTGGACATGGTCGACCAGGGGCTATTTCGCCTCGATCTGTACTACCGCATTGCGGGAATCGATGTGACGCTTCCCGCCCTGCGCGAACGCCGCGGCGACATACCCGCCCTTGCCAGATTCCTGCTGACGCGCATGAATGGCGGGCGCAGCTTCGAGCTGGACGAAAGCGCCCTGGCCCGCCTGGTAACCTATGACTATCCCGGCAATGTGCGGGAACTGCGCAACATCCTGCAAAAAGCCCTGGTACTCAGCGACAACGGCATCATTGCCGCAACCCATATCCGTTTTGACGCAAGCAACCCAGGCGGCAGCGAACCCCAGATTCAGCCCGCGCCCCCTCCCCGCACCGAACCGGCCGCAGATAACGCCTCGATGACAGAACTGGAATCCAGCCATATATCCCGATTGCTGGAACAGCACGGCGGGCACCGGCGCAAGGTAGCGGACATTCTGGGGATAAGCGAACGAACCCTGTACCGTAAACTGATTCGTTACGGGCTGCGGGCCTAAAATCCTGGGGAATTTTAATCTTCTTTTAAAGAAGAGATGGTCGGGGTGAGAGGATTCGAACCTCCGGCCTCTACGTCCCGAACGTAGCGCTCTACCAGGCTAAGCTACACCCCGAAATATGAAAGCGGCGCGGCCTGTTTAATGGTTCCGCGCGACTGCAAACTCTGCCAATTGTAGCAAAGAATCCTTGTAATTTGAACCGGGCAAATGGGAAATTGCCGCACATGCAGCTTGCGCCTCGCGCCTGGCCTGATCCCGGGTATAGTCAAGCGCGCCGGTATCACGAATCGCCTGCAGCACCGGCTGCAACTCATCGAGTCCGCCATGCTCGATGGCATGGCGAACCACGCCAGCCTGTGCCGGCGTACCATGCTTGATCGTATAAATCAGTGGCAGGGTGGGCTTGCCCTCGGCGAGGTCATCACCGACATTTTTACCGGTATCCTGATGATCGCCGGAATAATCCAGCACATCGTCAATCAGCTGGAACGCAGTACCCAGGCGCATGCCATATTCGGCCATGGCATCCTCGTCCTGACGGGGAACATTTCCAAGAATCGCGCCCAAACGGCCGGCCGCCTCGAACAGCTTGGCAGTTTTGTAATGTATCACCCGCAGGTAGCGCTCCTCGTCAATTTCCGGATCATGGCAATTGAGCAGCTGCAGCACCTCGCCCTCGGCGATGATATTGGTGGCATCAGCCAGTACTTCCATCACCCGCAGACTGTTCACCCCCACCATCATCTGAAAGGCGCGGGAATAGAGAAAATCTCCCACCAGGACACTGGCGGCATTACCAAACATGGCATTAGCGGTAGCCCTGCCGCGACGCAGACTGGATTCGTCCACCACATCATCGTGCAGCAATGTCGCGGTATGGATAAATTCCACTACGGCGGCAAGTTCATGGTGATGCGTGCCACGATAGCCGAATGCGCCCGCCGCCAGCAATACCAGCGCCGGACGCAAGCGCTTGCCACCGCTATTGATGATATATTCGCTGACCTGTCCGATCAGCACGACCTCGGAATGGAGACGCTGGCGAATAACCGCGTCCACGGCACGCATGTCTGCTTCAATACAGCTGCGAATGGCTTCGATTGACACGAAATGAAATGACCCGAAAAGTCTGAATGTTAGAAACGTTCACGCGGGGGTGTCAAGGGACAGTAACAATTACCGCTCCGCACTGAAGGGGTTGCGGCAAACATTTTTTGACCTGACTCATTGAGTTAAGTATAATTCGCGGTTCATTTAAAAGTGAAGCAATGGAGCTAAACATGTATGCGGTCATAAAAACCGGCGGCAAGCAGCATCGCGTTGTCCTCGGCGAAAAACTTAAAATAGAACAGATACCGGCAGACATCGGCAGCGAAATCGTACTGGATCAGGTACTGATGGTAGCGGACGACGACGCGATTACGGTAGGAACCCCTCTGGTGGCAGGCGCAACGGTGAAAGCCACCGTACTGAGTCAGGGCCGCGCGAAGAAAGTCATGATCTTCAAGATGCGTCGCCGCAAGCACTATCGCAAGACACAGGGTCATCGGCAGAATTACACCGAAATCCGCATTGATCAAATCGCCAAGTAAGTTCGAGCAAGGAGACATACCATGGCACATAAAAAAGCAGGCGGCAGTTCCCGTAACGGTCGCGACTCCCATTCCAAACGACTGGGCGTAAAACGCTTCGGTGGCGAACTGGTTTCCGGCGGCAGCATCATCGTGCGCCAGCGCGGTACCCAGATGCATCCTGGCGACAACGTCGGCATGGGCAAGGATCACACCCTGTTCGCCAAGATCGACGGCACCGTGCAGTTCTCGGTCAAAGGCGCACTGCAACGCACCCTGGTCAGCATTGTTCCTGTTGCCGAATAAATTCAGGCACAGATGATATGACCGGCCCTATCAATTGATAGGGCCGTTTTATTTTTGGCAATCAGTTGTCAGTTGCCAGTTACTCAGTCAGCCGTGCAGCAACTGATAACTGACAACTAACGAACTGACGACGACACATGAAATTCATCGACGAAGCAAAAATCCAGGTCAAGGCTGGCGACGGCGGCAACGGTGTTGCCAGCTTCCGACGTGAGAAATACATTCCCAAGGGCGGCCCGGACGGCGGAGACGGCGGCCTCGGCGGCAGCATTTATGCCGTCGCCGACCGTAATATCAACACCCTGATCGATTATCGCTTCGCCCGCTCACATCGCGCCCAGCGCGGCGAAAATGGCCGCGGCAGCGACTGCTATGGCAAGGGCGGCGAGGACCTGGTGCTGCGCATGCCGGTCGGCACGGTCATCACCGATCTCGCCACGGGCAAAATCGTTGCCGACCTTGCCAGCGATGGCCAGAAAGCCCTGATCGCAAAGGGCGGCAAAGGCGGCCTGGGCAACCTGCACTTCAAGTCCAGCACCAACCGGGCGCCACGTCAATGCACTCACGGCGAGGAAGGCGAAGAGCGCGAACTGTCCCTGGAGCTTAAAGTGCTGGCCGATGTTGGCCTGCTGGGCATGCCCAATGCCGGCAAATCCACCTTCATCCGCGCGGTTTCGGCTGCCCGCCCCAAAGTGGCCGACTATCCTTTCACCACCCTGCACCCCAATCTCGGCGTGGTGCGCGTGGATACCGATCGCAGCTTCGTCATCGCTGATATTCCCGGCCTGATCGAAGGTGCCGCCGAGGGAGCCGGGCTGGGCCACCAGTTCCTGCGCCATCTGGCACGCACCAAGCTACTGTTGCACCTGGTGGATATCGCCCCGTTTGATGAAACCGTCAATCCGGTCCAGGAAGCGCGCGCCATCGTTGCGGAACTGCGCAAATACGACGAGGATCTTTACCATAAGCCACGCTGGCTGGTATTGAACAAGATGGACATGGTACTGGAAGAAGAACGTGACATGTACCTGCAGCAATTCCTCAAGGATTTTGGCTGGGAAGGCAGAAGCTTCATCATTTCCGCCCTGACAGGCGAAGGCTGCAAGGAACTCACCTACGCCATCATGGAACACCTGGAACAAAACCGCCTCCCACTGGAAGAAGTTACGGAGGAAAATGCGGACTTTCCGGCAGACGAACAATCATGAAATCCATACTCGCCAATTCCAAACGCCTGGTCGTCAAAGTCGGCAGCAGCCTGGTCACCAACAGTGGCGCGGGACTGGATCACGCCGCCATTGCCAACTGGGCCGCGCAAATCGCCCGCCTCAAGGAAATGGGGCGGGAGATCGTGCTGGTCTCATCCGGCGCGGTGGCAGAAGGCATGCAGCGCCTCGGCTGGAAAAAACGCCCCAGCGCGGTGCACGAATTGCAGGCCGCCGCTGCCGTCGGGCAAATGGGACTGGTGCAGGTGTATGAAAGCTGCTTCCGCCAGCATGGCTTACATACCGCGCAAATATTGCTTACCCACGACGACCTGTCTGACCGCAAGCGTTATCTCAATGCCCGCACCACGCTGCGCACCCTGCTGGAACTCAATGTCATCCCCATCATCAACGAAAACGACACGGTGGTGACCGACGAAATCCGCTTCGGCGACAACGACACCCTGGGCGCCCTGGTCACCAACCTGATCGAAGCTGACACCCTGGTAATCCTGACCGACCAGTCCGGCCTGTTCAGCGCCGATCCGCGCAAGGATCCCAGCGCCATCCTGATTCAGGAAGCCCGGGCGGGCGACCCGGAACTGGAAAAAATGGCCGGTGGCGCAGGCAGCGACATCGGCCGCGGCGGCATGCTGACCAAGATTCTGGCTGCCAAACGCGCCATTCGCAGCGGCGCTCATACCATCATTGCCTCCGGACGCGAAGAAAACGTTCTGGTCCGCCTGGCTCAGGGAGAGGCCATCGGCACCCAGCTGATCACCGAAACCATGCCGATCGCGGCAAGAAAACAATGGCTGGCCGATCATTTGCAGGTAAGAGGAAAAGTCATGCTGGACGAAGGCGCAGCCAGGGCCCTGGAACAAGAAGGGAAAAGCCTGTTGCCTATCGGGGTGAGCGATTTAAACGGCGAGTTCGAACGTGGTGAAGTAGTGACTTGTATTGATCAGAACGGGCGGGAAATCGCTCGTGGGCTGATCAACTATGCCGCCAGCGAAGCCAGGAAAATCATGCGCCACCCCAGCAGCGAAATCGAGTCCATCCTGGGATATGTGGACGAACTGGAACTCATTCACCGGGACAATCTGGTTCTGCTATAGCCTACGCTAAGCAACAACCTCAACCCAGTCGCAGGCAAGATCGTAATTCTCGAAAATCTGAATCTCCGCATCGAGGAAAGCGCGAGCCAGCCAGGCGCTCCACGCCACCAGGCGGCCATTGGCAATCACTGCAATCTTCTGGAAATCGTGCGCATGCTGCCAGTTGAAGCGCACATCCTCCCATGCCACGTCGAGCGTGAAATCGGCCATGTCGCGCAAATCCACCAGAAGATTGACCTTGCCCTGAAACTTCAACTCGTAAACCACGGTTTCTTCCAGCCGCCTGTAATCGGCCAGGGTAAATTCGCCAAACACGGAAACCTTGACGATACGATCATGGTGTTCAATGGCAATCATCTGTATAGCTCCATAAGACTCATGGCCCCATTCTAGCGCAAAAAGAGAAAGGCCCGGAATGCAACGCATTCCGGGCCCCGATTATCAAACGGCTGGATTTATACGCAGCCAGTGGGTTTGGGCAGACCGCCATACTTGGTGATAGGCTTCATCGGGCCAGTCATCCAGGTGTTGAAAATCACCTTCTGGTCTTCGTCGATATATTTCGCAAACTTGCGGATCGGCGGAACAGAACTGGTTTCTTCATAATACTCGCGTGCCTTGAGAATATGATTCCACTTCACCTCGTCAAGCTCCACGCCATCGGCTTCGGCCATGGCACGACCGATATCTTCGGTCCATTCGTTCATGTCATTCAAATAACCGTCACCATCACGTGCTGGAAGTTCCATCTTCATACTCCTTAAAATAAATAATCAAACTTATTGCCCGATCCCGGCCCCTATAAATATTGTCGTGATCCAGAATTTATACTTGAGTAAAGCGTGTGGCCATTAAAACATATCCGACAGAAACAGTCAACAATAGGACTTGGATCTTTCAAGGTATAATCGCGCCGGTTCAATCTGCTTTGTCATCGTGTCCACAGACTTCCGCACCCTTTCCAGCCAGATCGCCTCGTGCATGCAGCGCGATCGTCACCGTTTCAGCCGCGAACTGCACCGATTGGAGCGGACTTCACGCAGCGGTGATCCACAAGCCCTAGCCGGACTGACGCAACACATCCAGGCATCGGCAGCGCTACGTGCCCACCGACAGGAACAGATTCCAAGACCTGATTTTTCCGCAGAACTGCCCGTCAATGAAAAACGCCATGAAATCGCAGCCGCGATTGCCGCCCATCAGGTCGTCATCGTGTGCGGGGAAACCGGCTCGGGCAAGACCACCCAGCTGCCACAAATCTGCCTCGACCTCAAACGTGGCGCATCCGGCCTGATCGGCCATACCCAGCCGCGACGCATTGCTGCACGCAGCGTGGCGGCTCGCATCGCCGCCGAGCTCAAAAGCGAACTCGGGCAGGTGGTGGGTTATCAGGTACGTTTTCATGACCGGGCAAGCGAGCACAACTACATCAAGGTCATGACCGACGGCATCCTGCTGGCGGAAACCCAGGGCGACCGTTTCCTTGATGCCTACGACACGATCATCATCGACGAGGCGCACGAGCGCAGCCTCAACATCGACTTCCTGCTCGGCT
>CAZKHJ010000003.1:0-62668 GCA_964552675.1 uncultured Sulfuricella sp.
CACCGAGCGCCGCACCTTGTCGGACCAGTAGTCGTAGTGGGCGATGCGGCGCAGGGATGCCTCGATGCTGCCAATCACGATATTGGTCTTTGGGTACGCTTCGCGGCAGCGCTGCGAATACACGATCACCGCACGGTCGGGGCGCTTGTTGGGTTCGGCATTGGGCGTGTAGGCGTCGTCGGAGCGGATCTTGCGGTCCGAGGTATAGCGGTTGACCATCGAGTCCATGTTGCCGGCCGTGACGCCGAAGAACAGGTTGGGCTTGCCCAGCTGCTTGAATGCCGCCGGGCTGTGCCAGTCCGGTTGGCTCAGGATGCCGACGCGGAAGCCCTGGTCTTCCAGCAGCCGTCCCACCAGCGCCATGCCGAAGCTGGGGTGGTCGATGTAGGCATCGCCGGTGACGAGGATGATGTCGCAGCTGTCCCAGCCGAGCGCGTCCATTTCGGCGCGTGAGGTGGGCAGGAAAGTCGCGGTGCCGAAGCGTTTGGCCCAGTATTTGCGGTGGGCGGTGATGGCGGGTACGGTTTGCATGGGGCTTATTTTAGTCTTAAAAGGCCAGGGTTCGGGTAGTCACAAAAACTTAACCTTGCAGTCATTTTTGCGTCATCGCTGCTCTTTATCGTTCCCTCGACATCATCAGGAGGAGAACCGTATGTTGCTGAGCCAACAACCCCAAGTCGCACCGCGCCGCGAAACCAAGCTGTTTTACTGCTTGGCCCAGAATGCCGCCGATATCGAGGAAGCGCAGCGCCTGCGTTACAAAGTCTTCGCCGAGGAGATGGGGGCGCGCCTGTCCACCCGCAAGGCCGGTGTCGACGAAGATATTTTTGATCCTTACTGCGACCACCTGCTGGTGCGTGACGGCGACAGCAACGAAGTGGTCGGCACCTATCGCATCCTGAGCCCGGAAAAGGCGCGCAAAATCGGCGGTTTCTATTCCCAGGGCGAATTCGACCTTACCCGCCTGGCCCATTTGAGCAGCCGCACGGTGGAAGTGGGCCGCTCCTGCGTGCATCCGGATTATCGCAGCGGCGCGGTCATTACCCTGTTGTGGGCCGGCCTGGCGGAATACATGGAACGCGGCGGCTATGAGTACCTCATCGGCTGCGCCAGCATCAGCATGGCCGATGGCGGACATGCTGCCGCCAGCCTGTACGAGCGCATCAAGATCGACAACCTGTGCCCGGTGGAATGGCGCGTGCGGCCGCGCAACCCCTTGCCGCTGGCCGCCCTCAACCGCGAACTGAACCCGCCGCTGCCGCCGCTGATCAAGGGCTATCTGCGCCTCGGGGCCTACATCTGCGGCGACCCGGCCTGGGACCCGGACTTCAATACCGCCGACCTGCTGGTGCTGCTGCCGCTGGCGCATCTCAGCCGGCGCCATGCGCGGCATTTCCTTGGGCGCTTGATGAGTTGACCCCATCCCCTTCCAACTTCCCCCTTGAAGGGGGAAGAGCAATTGTTCCCTCCCCTTCAAGGGGAGCAGGGTGGGGATGGGTCTTAACTGCGCCGCCAGGTGGTGCCCTGCGGCGAGTCTTCCAGCAATATGCCGGCGTCGGTCAGTTCCTTGCGGATACGGTCGGCTTCGGCATAATTTTTGGCATGTTTGGCGGCAGCGCGGTCAGCGATGAGTTGTTCGATGCGTTCCGGGTTATAGGCAGATTCGCTTACGCCAGACTGCAGGAATTCGCCGGGATCGCGCTGCAGCAGACCAAGTATGCCGCCCAGCGATTGCAGCAGCGAAGTGTGTTGCGGGTCGCCGGATTTGTTGGCTTCCGTGGCCAGGTCAAACAGCACGGCCATGGCTTCCGGTGTGTTGAAGTCGTCATCCATCGCAGCCTTGAATGCGGCTGCATGATGATTATTCCAGTCGATTCCCTCGTTATGGGGCAGCGTATGCTTCAATGCGGTATAAAGCCGCGTCAGCGCGCCCCTGGCATCGTCGAGATGGTGGTCGGAGTAGTTGAGCGGGCTGCGGTAGTGGGCGCGCAGGATGAAGAAGCGCACCACTTCCGGGTCGTATTTCGTCAGCACCTCGCGGATGGTGAAGAAGTTGCCCAGCGACTTGGACATTTTTTCGTTGTCCACCCGCACGAAGCCGTTATGAATCCAGTAGTTGACGTGCTGGTGGCCGTGCGCGCCCTCGGACTGGGCAATCTCGTTTTCGTGGTGCGGGAATTGCAGATCCTGGCCGCCGCCGTGAATATCGAAATGCTCGCCCAGCAGCGCATCGCTCATCACCGAGCACTCGATGTGCCAGCCCGGGCGGCCCTTGCCCCAGGGTGAATCCCAGGACGGTTCATGGGGTTTGGCCGATTTCCACAGCACGAAGTCGAGCGGGTCGCGTTTGCCTGCCGCCACGTCCACGCGCTCGCCGGCGCGCAGGTCGTCGAGCGACTTGCCGGAAAGCTTGCCGTAACCGGGGAAATCGTGCACCGAGTAGCATACGTCGCCATTGGCCGCGACGTAGGCCAGTCCGTTGGCGATCAGTTGCTGGATCATGGCGATCATGCCCGGCACGTACTGGGTGGCACGCGGTTCCTGCGCGGGTTTCTGCACCCCCAGCGCGGCGGCATCTTCGTCCATGGCGGTGATGAAGCGGCCGGTCAGGGCGGAAATATCCTCGCCATTCTCGGCGGCGCGCTTGATGATCTTGTCGTCGATGTCGGTGATGTTGCGGATGTAGGTGACGTCCAGTCCTTCCGCCCTGAGCCAGCGCTGGATCATGTCGAATACCACCAGTACCCGGGCATGGCCGAGATGGCAGTAGTCGTACACCGTCATGCCGCACACGTACATCCGGACCTTGCCGGGTTCGATGGGGATGAAGTCCTGCTTGGTGCGGGCGAGGGTATTGTAGATTTTCAGCATGGCAGGCGTTGAATCGGGAAAAAGCCGTATTTTAGCAGGTCGCCCGACCTGCGATCATTTTGCCTGCAAGGCGGTGCGGATTGCCTGCGCCACGTCAGCTGGCGGTGCGCCGTGGGGCAGCGTGGCGACCAGCTTGCCGCCAGGGTCCACGACATAAGTGGTGGAGGAGTGGTCCACCACATAGCCGCCGGCCGAGCCGGTGTTCTGCTTGCTGTAGCTGGCGCCGTACTGTTTTGCCACGGCGGCGATTTCCCGCGGGGAGCCGGTCAGGCCGAGAATGCCGGGGTGGAAGAAGGCGCCGTATTCCTTCAGTTTTTCCAGCGTGTCGCGTTCCGGATCGACAGAGATGAATAGCACCTGGGTGCGCGCCAGTTCGTCCGGATTCAGAAGGTTGAGGCCCTGCGAAGTGAAGGCGAGCGAAGTGGGGCAGATGTCCGGGCAAAAGGTGTAGCCGAAATACACCAGCACCACCTTGCCGCGCAAATCCCGGAGCGACACCGGACCATTTGCCGATTGCAGGGTGAAATCACCGCCCGTGGGTGCATTGGCCATGGGAATGGCCAGGCGAGCCTGATCGGCACCGGGGTTCCAGAACCAGATCACCCAGCCGAGCAGAACGGCCAGCGTGAGGATTAAGGCGAGTTGAAGTTTGTTTTTCATAAATGCATTCAATGATAAGCCAATGCCGGGATGAGTCTGGTGTGGCAAATTGCCGCAAAATTTCAGTTGTGCGTGGTTACAAAGCGAAACGGCGCCGCTGCCCGGATGTCGTTGGTGGTGACCAGCACCATTGCCTGCCATGCCATGCGCCCGGTGATGCACACTGGCAGCGTGGCCTGGCCGGTGAAGCGGTTGCCGTTTTCGCGTTTCAGTTCGGGCCGGTTATAGCCCATGTTCATGTCCACGCCGGTGAAGTCGATTTCCACCCTGCGGGCATCCAATCCTTCCACCCTGACTGCCAGACTGAGCGGGCGCAGCAGGGGGATGGGGCGCGGTTCGATGGAAAGCTCGATGCGTCCGCCGCCGGGGAGTGTGCTCGTGCAGGGGCCGGCGTGGAGATCACAACTGGTGTTGAGCGCCGCGCTTACCGTGTTGGCGGGGTTGGGCCTGAGCCAGAGTTTGGCGCCCACGGCGCCGCCGATGGCGACAGTCAGGGCGACGATGGTGGCGATAAGCGGTTTGTTGGTCATTGTTCGGCGAATGGTTGAAGTTCGCCATGAGAATACCACAGGGCGGCCAACCCGGGCTTTGTGCCATAATTCCCCTTCTTTTACATGCATCGGGCAAGTTCATGGATTGGAAAGCTGCTGCTTCGTTTCAGGATGTCCTTTATCATCAGGCCGAGGGCATCGCCAGAATCACCATCAACCGCCCCGAGGTGCGCAATGCCTTTCGCCCGCAAACCGTGAACGAGCTGATGCAGGCTTTTCAACTGGCTCACCTCGATCCGGCCATTGGCGCCATCATCCTTACCGGCGCAGGCGGCCAGGCCTTTTGCTCCGGCGGCGACCAGAAGGTGCGCGGCGACGATGGCGGCTATCACGATGATCAGGGTACGCCCCACCTCAACGTGCTCGACCTGCAAATGCAGATCCGCCGCCTGCCCAAGCCGGTGGTGGCGATGGTGGCGGGCTACGCCATCGGCGGTGGCCATGTGCTGCATCTGGTATGCGACCTCACTATCGCCGCTGACAATGCCCGCTTCGGCCAGACCGGGCCGCGCGTGGGCAGCTTCGATGCCGGCCTGGGGGCCGGCTTGCTGGCGCGGGCGGTGGGACTGAAAAAGGCCAAGGAGATCTGGTTCCTGTGCCGCCAGTACGACGCCGTGCAGGCACTGGAAATGGGGCTGGTCAACGCGGTGGTGCCGCTGGCCGAACTGGAGGCCGAAACCGTCAGGTGGTGCCGCGAGATGTTGCAGCATTCACCTACCGCATTGCGCGTTCTCAAATCTGCCTTCAACGCCGATAGCGACGGCCTGGCGGGGATACAGGAGCTGGCGGGCAATGCCACTGCCCTGTATTACATGACGGCAGAGGGGCAGGAAGGAAAAAATGCCTGGCTGGAAAAACGCGCGCCGGATTTTGGCAGGTTCCCGCGCCGGCCCTGATGAATCATTCCCCGCCAAATTCAAAAGCCGCTGCCTGGCTGCTGGCCGCCCGGCCCAAGACCTTGAGCGTCTCATTCACGCCGGTGATGGTGGGAACAGCGCTGGCCTGGCTGGAAACCGGCGCAGTGCTGTGGCTGCCGGCGCTGGCTGCGCTGGCGGGGGCGATGCTGATCCAGATCGGCACCAATTTGCATAACGATGCGGCAGATTTCGCCCGTGGCGCGGACACCGCAGAGCGTCTTGGCCCGGCGCGGGCTGTGGCTTCCGGCTGGCTTCACGCCAAAACCGTGGAAGCTGCGGCGCTGGGATGTTTTGCCCTGGCCATGCTGTGCGGGATTTATCTGGCATGGCATGCCGGCTGGCCGATCGTGGTGCTGGGTCTGGCCTCCCTGATTTCCGGCTGGGCCTATACCGGCGGCCCGCGTCCCCTGGCCTACAACGGCCTGGGCGAGCTGTTCGTGTGGCTGTTCTTCGGCCTGGGCGCGGTGATGGGGAGCTTCTATCTGCAAACCTTCCGGCTCGACTGGTCCGCCTTCATTGCCGCTTCCATGCTGGGCATGCAGGCTGCGGCGGTGATTGTGGTCAACAACTATCGCGATCTCGACAAGGATCGAGAGATTGGAAAAAATACCCTGGCGGTGCGCCTGGGGCGCGAAGTCAGTCAGCTGGAATATGGCCTGCTGCTGTTTCTGCCCTATCTGTTTCTGCCAATGCTATCCGGTCTGACCGGGATGCGATGGGGTGCGGTGTTGCCATTCCTGTCGCTGCCCTGGGCCATGCTGCTGCTGCGGCGCTTTGTGGGCGAACCGGCAGGGCCGGTGTTCAATCGAATTCTGGCGCAGACCGCGCAGTTGCAACTGGTATTTGGCACCTTGCTCACCTTGGGAATTTTGCTGTGAAAAAACATTTTTTGGTATTGCTTTGGCTGTTCATTCTACCCTGGGGGTCTGCGGCACAGGCCGGCCCGGCATCGGATGTGCTCTACGCGGCCAGTTTCAGCAGCCTGGATGGCCAGACGGTTAAGCTGGACACGCTGCGCGGCAAGGTGGCGGTGGTGAATTTCTGGGCGACCTGGTGCCCCCCCTGCCGCCGGGAGCTCCCCGACCTGGTGGCCGTTCATGCCCGATACCGCGAGCGGGGCGTGGCTTTCATCGGTGTCGCGGTCGAGGATAATGCTGCGCTGGTGAGGGAATTCGCCGGCGCTTATGGCATCACTTATCCCCTGGTGACTGGCAAGGATCAGGGTGTTGCGCTGATGCAGGAGCTGGGTAATGCAGTGGCCGGGTTGCCCTATACCCTGGTGCTGGATGCGGGCGGCAGCGTGGTTGCCATGCGACGCGGGCCGATGGACGAGGAACGTCTGGAGCAGGCATTGCGGGCAGCGTTGTTGCTGCAGGATGACGCGCGTGCGGATTCAAAATAGCCAGGTCATCCCTTACCATCTGCCGCTCAAGGCGGCGTGGCGCAGCGCGGCGGGTGAATTTGCCGTGCGTTCCGGCTGGCTGCTCCGCCTGGAAACGGATGATGGCCTGCTCGGCTGGGGCGATTGCGCGCCATTGCCAGGTATGGCTGGCGGGCTGGAAGAACGCTGCGGTGAGTTGTCCGGACTGGACTGGGCAGAGGCGGACGCCTGGCTGAAACAGGCTGGGCTGCCGGCTGCCGGGGCTTGTGCGGTGGATGCAGCCTTGCTCGACCTGGCTGCTCAGGCGGCGGGCGTGCCGCTGGCCCGTCTGCTGAATCCTGCGGCGGAAACCGGGGTGCGGTGCAATGCAGCACTGGGCGTGCTGGATGAAGACGCCGCACGACGCGCTTCCGTTGCCATCGGGCAGGGTTTTGCGGTGCTCAAGTTCAAGGCGGGACTGGCCGAAGTTGACCGCGAACTGATGCTGTTGCGGCTAGTGGCGGCATGTCTGCCGTCAGGCGTCATGTTGCGACTGGATGCCAACTGTGCCTGGAGCCGGGAAGAGGCCATGCGCTTTCTTGCCGGACTGGACGGCCTGCCGGTCGAGATGCTGGAGGAGCCGCTGGCACAGCCGGATCTGGCTGCCCTCGCGGTCTTGCAGCAACAGACGCCGGTTCCCCTGGCGCTGGATGAATCACTGCCGGCACTGGGGCTGGCACAGGTGCTCGCGGCGGCGCCAGTGCGGCGTCTGGTGATCAAGCCGATGCTGTGCGGCGGCTTGCGTGCCGGGCTCGATATTGCCCGGCGTGCGCGCGCAGCCGGGATGATGTGCGTGGCCACAACGACGGTGGACAGCGCGGCGGGAACGCTGGTGGCCCTGCACCTTGCGGCAGCGCTGGCAAATGGGCTGCATCATGGCCTGGGCACTGCCGCCTGGCTGGCATCCGATGTCGGCGCCACCCCTGAACTGTGCCGGGGAATGCTGCATATCGAGAATGTACCGGGATTGGGTTTTGTGCCCCTGGCTGGAGTCGTGCCATGAATCATCGCCATGTTTTTACCGTACGCCTGCACGATGTGGATGCTGCTGGCGTGATGTTTTTTGCCCGTCTGTTTGTTCACGCCCACGACGCCTATGAGGATTTCATGGCTGGCCAGGACCTGGGGCTCGAAAAGCTGATTGACACAGGGGTTCGCCTGCCTCTGGTCCATGCCAGTGCCGACTACCTGGCGCCGCTGCATCAGGGCGAACAGGTTTCCGTGATGCTGGAAGTCGAAAAACTGGGCCGGACTTCCTTTACCCTCGCTTATTCCTTGAGCTGTGGCGGCGCGTTGCGCGCGCGCCTGCGTACCGTGCATGTTTTTCTCGCCGGACAGGGCGATGTTCCCTCCCCGTTGCCGGATGAGGTGCGCCAGCGCCTGCTGCCCTATTCCCTTCAATCTGTGCGCCAATCGGGCAATCACGATATTTCTTGATCCACGTCAAGGAGAGGTGTAGATTTGCTCACCATAATGCTGTGACAAATTGCCGCAGTGTGGCAAGTTGCCGCATCGCGGGCGCGGTAGTTTCAGGAAGTCCAACTTGTAAAAAGAAGGGAGTGTGTGATGAAACCATTCAGTAAGCGAACAACCTCGCTGCTGGTTGCAGCGAGCGTGGGCCTGGGGGCGGCCAGCAGTGCATGGGCAGCCGAGTCCCTGCAGGACGTGATGAAGCGCAGGGGTTTGTCGCAGCAGGATCTGCTGGCGGCGTCCAAAACCTATGTGCCGACCGGCAAGCGCGACGATTTCATCGTTTTTGCCTCCGGCGGTCAGTCCGGCCAGGTCATCGTGTATGGCATTCCGTCCATGCGCATCCTGAAGTACATTGGCGTATTCACTCCGGAGCCGTGGCAAGGTTACGGTTTCGACGAGGAATCCAAGGCGGTTCTGTCTCAGGGCAAGATCGATGGCAAGGATATTACCTGGGGCGACACCCACCACCCCGCCATTTCCGAAACCGACGGCAAATATGATGGCCAGTTCCTGTTCATCAACGACAAGGCCAATCCCCGTCTGGCAGTGATCGACCTGCGCGATTTCGAAACCAAGCAGATCGTGGTCAACCCGATTTACAAATCGGAGCACGGCGGCGCCTTCGTGACCTCCAATACCGAATACGTGATTGAGGCCGCCCAGTATGCGACTCCGCTGGCAAACAAAAAATTCGTCCCGCTCGAGCGCTTCAACGAGGAATACCGCGGCGGCGTGACCTACTGGAAATTTGACCGCAAGGAAGGCCGCATCGAGCCCAAGGACTCCTTCTCGCTCGAACTGCCGCCCTATAGCCAGGATCTGTCAGATGCCGGCAAGCTGGTGTCGGACGGCTGGTCCTTCACCAACTCCTTCTGTACCGAGCGCTATGTCGGTGGTATCGAGAAAGGCCGTCCTCCCTATGAGGCAGGCTGCTCCGCCAAGGACACCGACTACCTGCACGTGATCAACTGGAAGAAGGCCGCCGAGCTGGTCAAGGCTGGCAAGGCCAAGAAGATCAACGGCCACAATGTGCTGCCCCTGGATGTTTCCATCAAGGAAGGCATCCTGTTCCTGGTGCCGGAACCCAAGAGCCCGCACGGCGTGGACGTGACCCCGGACGGCAAGCTGATTACCGTGGCCGGCAAGCTGGATACCCACGTTTCGGTGTACAGCTTCGAAAAAATCCAGGCTGCAATCAAGGCTGGCAAGTTTGAAAGCAAGGATCCCTACGGCATTCCCGTGATCGCCATGCAGGATGCGCTGCACAAACAGGTCGCGCTCGGCCTTGGCCCCTTGCACACCCAGTATGACTCCAAGAAGTGCGTGGCCTACACCTCGCTGTATGTGGATTCCCAGGTTGCCAAGTGGGACTACTGCGAAGGCAAGGTGCTGGACAAGATCTCCATTCACTACAACATTGGCCACCTGATGACCATGGAAGGCGATTCGGTGGATCCCAAGGGCCGTTACCTGGTGGCGTTGAACAAGCTGGCGATCGATCGCTTCAATCCGGTCGGCCCGCTGCATCCGCAGAACCACCAGCTGATCGATATCAGCAACGACAAGATGCAACTCCTGTATGACATGCCGTTGCCGCTGGGCGAGCCGCACTATGCGGTCGCGATCGACGCCAAGACCCTCAAGCCGGGCGTGCGCTACAAGATGGGTACTAACAGCCGCACCGACAAGCCGCATCCGGGCGCAGTGAGGGCGGGCGAAGAAAAGATTGTGAAGAAGGGCAACAAGATCGAGGTATTTGGTTCCCTGATCCGTTCCCACATCACGCCTGAAACCATCGAGGCCGAGGTGGGCGATGAAGTCACCATTCATCTGACCAACCTGGAGCGTGCCCAGGACGAAACCCACGGCTTCACGGTGAGCACCTACAACGTGCATGCCTCGGTCGAACCGGGCAAGACCGTTACCGTGAAGTTCAAGGCAGACAAGGAAGGCGTGTATCCTTACTACTGCACCGAGTTCTGCTCCGCGCTGCACCTCGAGATGCAGGGCTACATGCTGGTCAAGCCGAAGGGCTACAAGGAAGTCAAGACTGCTGAAACGAAGGCCGTTTACACCAAGGCCGACTACGACAAGCAGGTCAAGACCAACCTGGAAACCCAGGCCGTGATCGACAGCGTGGTGGGTTACATCACCAGCGTCAATTACAAGGACTTCCCGCCGGTCGTGGCCCTGGTTGACGACGCAACCGACCAGCTCAACAAGGCCAAGGATGCCAAGGCCAAGATGGAAGAAGCTGCCAAGAAGAACGACTGGCAGAATGCAACCCTCTGGGCTGGCCAATGGTGGCAATACCAGGTGAAAGCTGCGGACATTGGTCTGCGTGCCAAGACCTTCCTTGAGCAGAACGGCGCCAAGAAGGTGAAGTAAGAGGGGGGAGACTCCTGAAACAGCGGGGAGCCAGGTGGCTCCCCGCTGTTTTTTTGGCCTGTTGGGGTTGATTCAAATCAATTTTCTCAACAAACCCAGCTGGTATTATCTTATAATTTGCTAGGATTCTGTTCTCACTATCACCAACCGAAGAGGAATGTCACAATGAAACTTAACTCCCTGTTTTCGCTATGCATCCTGCCCGCAGCACTGCTTTCGTCCTCGGCTTTTGCCCTCGATGGCGCCGCGCTCTATCAGGAGAAGACCTGCACCGCCTGCCACGGCAAGGACGCCAAGAAGCCGCTGATGCCCAATTACCCCAAGCTGGCTGGCCAGAATGCGGCCTATGCCGAGCAGCAGATGAAGGACATCAAGAGCGGCGCCCGTAACAATGGCCAGACCGCCGCGATGAAGGGCGTGATGCACCTGGTAAACGACGAGGAAATCAAGGCTCTGGCCGAGTACATCTCCAAGCTGAAGCCTTAAGCCAGGCAGTTTCGATTTATCCACAATGAAAGGATTCAAACATGAAGAAAACACTGATCGCTGCTCTGGTGGCTGCCCTGATCCCCGCTACCGCCGCGCTGGCCGGACCTCCCGCCCCCAAGAAGGAAGGTATCGAGAGCAAGGACTATAAATGGAACGCCCAGGAAGGCGAAAAGGTCGAGGCCCTGAAACTCAAGGGCGATGCCAAGAACGGCAAGGAAACCTATGAGGTGTGCGGCGCCTGTCACCTGCCTTCCGGCGCCGGACGCCCCGACGGCACCTTCCCGCAGCTGGCCGGCCAGCACGCCACCGTGCTGATCAAGCAAATCGCCGACATCCGCGAGGGCCTGCGCGACAATCCGACCATGTATCCGTTCGCCAAGGAAGCGATGGTAAATCCGCAGGAACTGGCGGATACCGCGGCCTACATCCAGACCCTGTGCATTCCGCATGACCACGGCAAATATGAGGGTGCCGATGCCGCCGCGCAGATCGCCAAGGGCAAGGAACTGTATGAAAAGCAGTGCAAGGATTGCCACGGCATGAACGGCGAGGGCAACAGGGACAAGTTCTACCCCGTGATCGCCGGCCAGCATTACAAGTACCTGCTGCGCCAGATGACCGAGATTCGTGACGGAAAGCGCCGCAATGCCAACCCGGACATGGTCAAGATCATCAAGGCCTACAACAACGAGCAGCTGGTGGCGATTTCTGCTTACCAGTCGAGCATGTCCATGCCTGGCGCGATGTGCAAGGAAAAGGAAGAAAAGAAAGGCGGCAAGAAGAAGTAATACCCATGACGGAACGGGTGCGTGGAACGCGCCCGTTCCGGCGCATGCAGCACCCAATAAAACAGAGAAGGGAGGCCGGGTTGCCGGTCATCCGCTTCCAAGGAGGCGAGGCGATATTATTAACGCTTGATGCCCAAAGAGAGATAAATTATGAGCAGTTCACAAACGCAGATGGCCAAGGTCAGGATTTTGACCCTGATTGCCCTGGTTCTGATGATTGGAGCTTATTTCAGCCCGATCTGGTGGGTGTCCCTGACCGCCCCCAATTATCCCAAGGAAGCCTTCCCCGACGGTATCCGAATTCATTTTCATTTCAATGGCGTGTATAACGGCTGCAAGACGCCGCCTGCCACCAGCCAGATGGCGCAGGAGACCCTGCAGGTCGATTTGGGTGACGACCTGGCGCAGCGCGATGGCGGGGGCGCTCCCGGCGAACAGCAGCAGGTCGGCCTCGATTGCGTCCATGAAATGAATACCATCAACCACTATGTCGGGATGTATCCGATCCTGACCGGCTCTCCGGTGGAACTCCGCCTGTCCAAATTCATCTTCGGGTTCATGGCGGTGATGATGCTGGGCTTCATGGCGACGCGGCGCAAGACCCGGATCCTGGTGCTGAGCGCGGGCTTCGCCGCGGTGAGCGTCTGGATGGTGGCTGATCAGATGGTGCTGGGCAATCTCGACAAGTTTGCCGTGGTTTACCATGATGCCGCAGCCACATTCTTTAACCAGCCGGAAGTGCTGGCAAGGTGGGTGGCAAACCTCAAGATGGCGACCAAGGTATCGATAGCCGGACTGATCGCCGCCATGGTGATCGTGGTGCTGGGCGTATGGAAAATCCGCGGCTTCACCCTGTTGCTGGTGCTGGTGCCAGCGCTGCTGCCGGTTTTCTTCGTGCTCGACTATGCCGGCTGGCTGTGGTTCTTCGGCCATAACCTGCATCCCTGGGGCGCATTTACCGTCAAGCCGTTCATGCCGACAGTGTTTGGCGAAGGCAAAGTGGCTCAATTCAGCACCTACTCCTACCCTTACTACGGCTACGCAATGCTGATTGGCGTCAGCGTCGCTTCGCTGCTGGCGCTGCTGATCCGCCGCAAGCTGATGCGCGAACAGCCGGATGCCGACTAGAAGCCTTCGATTTTAAAAGGGTTCATGTCCGGCGTTTTCCCCTTGCCGGACATGAATGGACCATATCCAGTATTTATTCCAGGTTTTGCCCATGTATAACACCCGATCCATTTTTGGCGGTGGTGCATGTGAAGAGGAGATGGTTTAAGGCATGGGACTGCTGCGGTCTGTTTCTCTTGTTCTGCTGGTGCTGGCGATACCCTCGGCAGTGCTGGGGACGGGCGTCGCGAGTGACGAGGATTTGCCGCCACGTGTAGGGCAGAGCGCGGATATGAGCAATGCGCCGCGCGTCGATGTGGACAAGCCGGTGGATCTGGTGCCGCTTTATCTGCGCGACAAGCGCATCCACGGGCTTCAGCCGTTTCAGGCCCTGGTGGATGCCGCGCCTGCCGGTTCCACGCTGCGCCCCAAGCCCGGCAAATATGCCGGGCCGGTGCATCTGACCAAGCCCCTGAAAATCGAGGGAGACGGCAAGGTCACGATCGATGGTGGCAACAAAAGCACGGTGTTTGTGATCGAAACCAGCGGTGCCAGGGTGAGTGGCCTCCATCTGATGGGGTCGGGCAGTTCACACGATACCGATGACGCCTGCCTCAATGTGCGTGGCCACCATAACCTGATCGAAAATCTCGTTATCGATGATTGCCTGTTCGGCATCGACCTGAAACAGTCCAACAACAACATTGTGCGCAGCAACCGTATCCGTTCCAAGCCAGCGGACCTGGGGGTGCGCGGCGATGGCATCCGTTTGTGGTACAGCATGAACAACCGCATCGAGCGCAACCAGGTGGTGGATTCGCGCGACATGGTGGTGTGGTATTCCAACGGCAATACTTTTTATGGCAACTACGGCGCGCGCAGCCGCTACTCGATCCACTTCATGTTTGCCCACAACAACGTGGTGGACAGCAACCGCTTTTACGACAATGCGGTGGGCATCTACCTGATGTATAACGAGAACACCATCATCCGCCATAATGTGATTTCCCACGCCACCGGTTCCACCGGCATGGGGATTGGCTTCAAGGAAGCCAGCGGCGCGTTGCTCGAAGGCAATGAAATCATTTACTGCGCGCTGGGCCTGTCGGCAGACCTGTCGCCGTTCCAGCCCGACAGCAAGATCATTCTGAAAAACAACCGTATTGCCTACAACGGCATTGCTGTTGCTTTCAACAGCGATCTGGCCGGTTATGAAGTGACCGGCAATTCCTTCGAGGGTAACATCTCCAATCTCTCGGTCGGTGGTGCCGGGTCGGGGCAGCGCAATGTCTGGCAGGGCAATTACTGGGACGATTATGAAGGTTTTGACCGCAACAGGGATGGATTTGGCGATACGTCCTACGATCTCTATGCCTACGCCGACCGGGTGTGGATGGAGATTCCCCAGGCCCGCTTTTTCAAGGTGGCGCCGGCGCTTGAAGTGCTGGACTTTCTTGAGCGCCTGGCGCCTTTTTCTACCCCAATCCTGCTGCTGCGCGATGAAAAACCCCTGTTCAATAACCCCTGGAAGGGGGGCAAAACATGAGATCTGAAAAACCGCAAGCCACGCATCCGCTGGTCAACAAGCGCAAGCTCGAAGACCGGCGCCGTTTCCTGCGTACCGTATTCCTGGCGGGAACGGCCATTGGCATACCTCTGCTCGGCCTGACCCCGATGGCGCGCGGCTGGGAGCCGCGCATGCGACCGCCGGGGGCGCTGGATGAAGAGGATTTTCTCGCTTCCTGCATCAAATGCGGCCAGTGTGTGCAGGTCTGTCCGGTGCAGGCGATCAAGCTCGACGACATCAGCCATGGTTTTGGTATTGGCGTACCTTACATCGATTCCCGTACCCAGGCGTGTGATTTTTCCTGTGATGCGGTGCAGTGCATCCTTGCCTGTCCCACCGGCGCGCTGACTTACCATAAACCGGGTTTTCTGCCGGTTCGGCCCGGTGCGGCGCTGGCCAGTGCGCCGGTTCTGCTGGCCAAGGAAAAGAGCGCCGAGCCTACCCTTAACCTGAAGGAGCGCACCGGCCTGGCCGTGCTGACGCGCCCGGAAAAATGCCTGGCGCGCCAGGGCAAGGGCATCAAGGGCGCGGCGCGGGGGACAGAGTTCAAGGGCACCATGCGCTTCATGGAAGTGGACCGCTGGAAGCCCATTCCCCTGCGCGATCATCCTTTCGATCTGGAATTGTGCGACCTGTGCGTGCGCACCTGTCCGATCAAGGGCGCGATTTCGCTGGAAACCGTGGTGGAAAACGGCGTCAAGATCAGGACGCCAGTGGTGCACGAGCCCTGTGTCGGCTGCGGCGTATGTGAGATGGTGTGCCCGCCCGAACCGGCAGCGATCGTGGTGGAAGCACGCAAGACCTGGGAGGGCGCATGAGCAAATATTCCGAATCCCTGATGGTGATGCTGGGGCGCGAGCCGCAGAAACCGCAGCAGTTCAACCCCGCCGCGCAGCAGATTCACGAGCTCAAGCGCGTCGAGAAAGTGGACTGGGAGAAACTCAAGAACCATGCCCGCGAGCACCGCTCGCAGGGCAAGCCCTGGCGTAACCGGCGCTGGGCCTTCCTGATCTTCATCAATCTGCTGTTCGTGGTGTCGTTCTGGCTCGATATCCAGATTCTGGAAGGTGCGCTGACCGCCTCGCGCCTGCTCGGCTTTCACCTGATCGACGTGAATTCGGCGCTGCAGGTGATGCTGGCCCACAAGCACATCATCGTCAATCTGCTGATCGGGACCGGCACGGTCATCGCGCTGTGGTTCATTTTTGGCGGGCGCACTTTCTGTTCCTGGGTCTGCCCCTACCATTTTGTCGCCGAATTCGCCGAGAAACTGCATGTGTACCTCGCCGACAAGAAAATCGTGACCGATCACACCTTCAATCGTGGCGTGCGTACCCTGCTGTGGGTGGTATTCGCGGTGCTGGCCTGGGCGACGGGTTATACCGTGTTTGAAACCCTCTCCCCCACCGGCATTCTCAGCCGCGCCATGATCTACGGGCCTGGCCTGGCGCTGGGCTGGGTGGCGATGCTGCTGGCGTTCGAGATATTCTATTCGCGCCGTGGCTGGTGCCGCTACGTGTGCCCGATCGGGCTGACCTATGGCATCGTCGGCGTGTTTTCACCAGTGCGGGTCAAATATGATCTGTCCAAATGCTTTCATGAAGGCGACTGCCGCAAGGTATGCGAAGTGCCGCATGTGCTGGAAATCGTGAAAAAAGGCCGCGCGCCTGATGCCATCATGGATACCGGCGCCGACTGCACCCGTTGTGGCGCCTGCGTGGACGTGTGCCCGAGCGGCGCGCTGCGGTTCGATGTGAAGGGGTTGAACAAGCTGCTATGAAAAAGAAAACCGCATGATCGAATTCAAGAAAGTCGCCAAAACCTTCAAGCGCAACCGGGTTCTCGACGGGCTCGACCTTTCCATTACGCTAGGCGAGCGCATCGCCCTGATCGGTTCCAACGGCGCCGGCAAAACCACCATGATCCGCTGCCTGCTGGGCGAATACACCTATGCTGGCGCGGTGACGGTCAACGGCCTGGCGCCGCGCCAGAACCGCAAGAAAGTGCTGGAAAAAATCGGCTTCGTGCCGCAGTTGCCGCCGCCGCTGAAAATGCCGGTAGGGCAGTTGCTGGATTTTTCCGCTTCGGTGTGCAACAGCGAGAAAAAACGCATGGTGGACATCGCCCAGCGGCTCGGGCTGGACATCGGCAAAATGGCGAGCCAGCCCTTCGTCAAACTGTCCGGCGGGCAGAAACAGAAGCTGCTGATCGCCATCGCCCTGGGCCGCGACAGCAATGTGCTGGTGCTGGACGAACCCGCCGCCAACCTCGACCCGGACGCGCGCCAGATTTTTTTCGGCCTGCTCGCCGAGCGGCTGGAAAACACCACCATGCTGATTTCCAGCCACCGCCTCGACGAAGTGTCGGCGCTGGTGAACCGCGTGATCGAACTCGACCGCGGCAAAGTCGTGCTGGACGACCGGGTGGCGGACGATGTCTCGCTGACCGGCATGCTGGCCTGTCGCCTGACCTTGCGCCGCGCCGAGGAATCCATTGCCAAGGCGCTGCTGGGCTGGAACTTCCGGGATATGGGAAACGGCCTGGAGTGGCAGGGCAGCGTGGCAGGGCCGGACCGCCTGCGCTTTCTTGGCATGATTTCCCGCTATGTGGGCATTCTCACCAGCATCCGCCTGGATGAAATGGGCGGCAACGCTTCATGACCAGGCTGCTTGTTGCCCTGATGCTGCTGCTTGCGCTGGCAGGTTGCGGCAAGGAGCCCAAAACCGGCCCGGTGGAAGTCAAATGGGACCGCGATACCTGCGTGCGCTGCAACATGGCGCTGAGCGACAAGCGCTATGCCGCCCAGGTGCGCGGCGGGCCCAAGCACCTGGCGTTCAAGTTCGACGACTTCGGCTGCGTGGTGTTCTGGCTCAGGGACAAGTCCTGGGCGGATGATCCTGCCACCGAAATCTGGGTGATGGACCTGCGCTCCGGCCAATGGATCGACGCGCGCAAGGCCTATTATGTGCCGAACAAGATGACGCCCATGGCTTACGGTTTTGGCGCAGTGGCGCTGCCGGAGCCGGGCAGCGTGAATTATGAGGAGGCCAGGAAACAGGTTCTGGCAAAAGGGAAATAATGAAAAACTTATGGCTGACTGCCAAGCTGGATGTGGTTGAATCGCTGCGCGCGCGCTGGTTCCTGATCTATACCCTGGTGTTCGGCGGCATCGTGGCCATGCTGTTCGCCTTTGGCCTCACCGAGTCGCGCGTCCTCGGCTTTATCGGGCTGTCGCGCCTGCTGGTGACCTACATCCAGTTGTGCATGGCGATTCTGCCGATCTTTGTCCTCATCACCACGGTACGCTCGGTGGCGGGGGACCGCGAGGCGGGCGTGTTCGAATATCTGCTTTCCCTCCCGGTGTCGCTGTCTGCCTGGTTCTGGGGCAAGCTGCTGGGGCGCTATATCGTGGTGTTCATGCCGGTGTTCCTCGCCATGCTGGGCGCTGCGCTGTGGGCGCTGGTGCAGCAGATCGAGGTGCCGTGGACCATTTTCCTCTATTACACCGCCCTGCTGGCGGTGATCGCGTGGTGCTTTCTCGGCATCGCCATGCTGCTCTCCACCCTGGCGCGCTCCACCGATGTGGCGCAGGGCGCGGCTTTCGTGGTGTGGCTGGCGATGCTGCTGTTCCTCGACCTGATCCTGCTGGGGGTGATGATTCAGGGACACACCTCGCCTGAAGTCGCGGTGGGCATCGCGCTTGCCAACCCGCTGCAGGTATTCCGCACCGCCGCGCTGATGCTGTTCGACCCGCAGCTGATCGTGCTGGGCCCCGCTGCCTATGTGATCACCGATACCCTGGGCACCACCGGCTTCATGATCTATGGCGTGGTTTATCCGCTGGTGGTGGGCACGGTGTGTGCGACAGCGGGCTATTTCATGTTCCGGCGTGGCGATTTGCCGTGACTGATCTTTCCCGCACCTTCGGCTATCAGAGCGTTGCCGAGGACGAGCGCACCCGCCGCATCCGGCGCGTGTTCGAAAGTGTGGCGCCGCGCTATGACCTGATGAACGATCTCATGAGCTTCGGCATTCATCGTCTGTGGAAGCGCCGCCTGGCGCGGGATGCTGGCGTGCGGCCGGGGCAGGTGGTGGTGGACCTGGCTGGCGGCACCGGCGACGTGGCCAGCCTGATGGTGAAAGAAGGCGTTCGGGTGATGGTGTGCGATCCCAGTTTGCCCATGATGCATGCCGGCCGCGCGGACAAGCCGGCTTCCCTGCAATGGCTGGCCGGTACCGGCGAGCGGATTCCGCTGGCGGATGCCTCGGTGGATGCCATGACCATCGCTTTCGGCATCCGCAACGTCACCAGCCTGGAAAACGCCCTCAAGGAAGTGCTGCGGGTATTGAAGCCGGGCGGGCAGTTCCTGTGCCTGGAATTTTCCCGCCCCTGGACGCCGGTCAAGCCCTTTTATGACCTCTTTTCCTTCGCCGTGATCCCTCGCCTCGGCGCCTGGATTGCGCGCGATCCCGAGGCTTACACCTATCTGGTGGAGTCGATCCGGCGCTTCCCCGACCAGCGCGAAATGCAGCGCATCATGGAACAGGCGGGATTTGCCGAAGTGCGTTACCGCAACCTGTCATTCGGCATTGCCTGCCTGCATCGCGGCACAAAACCGGCCTGAGCCATGCAATCCCTGCTCTCCCGCTGGCTGGAGCGTGCGGCAGCGAACTACCCCGATGCTCCGGCACTGATACTTGAAGATGAAATCTTCAGCTTTGCCGGGTTGCCCCCGGCCAATCCCGCGCAACTGCCGCACAGGCTGGCGGAACTGCTGCAGCGGCCGGAACTGCCTGGCAGCGCCGAACTGCTTATTGCCACCAGCGGCAGCAGCGGCGAACCCAAACGGGTGATGCTGAGCGCGGCCAATCTGGAAGCTTCGGTGCGCGCCAGCCGCAGCCGCATTCCGCTGGATCCGGGCGACATCTGGCTGGCCTGCCTGCCCCTGCGGCATATCGGCGGCATGATGATTTTTTACCGCTGCGCTGAGGCAGGCGCGGCCGTGCTGCTGCATCAGGGATTCGATGCGGCGCGGGTGCGGGCGGACATGGAACGGCATGGCGTGACCCATATTTCCCTGGTGCCGGCCATGCTGGCGCGCCTGCTGGAGGGCGGCGCGCCACCGGCAAGCCTGAAACATGCCCTGATCGGCGGCGGCCCCCTGTCGGAAACCCTGGCGCGGCGGGCACAGGCAGCCGGCTGGCCGGTCTGCCCCAGCTACGGCATGAGCGAGGCGGCCTCGCAGGTGGCGACGCTGGCAGCACTTCCACCCGACTGGCGCGAAGGCATGGTCGGGCAGCCGCTGCCGGGCGTGAGCGTGGCCATCGTCGATGAAAACAACCAGCCGGTGGCGGGCGAGGGGCGCATCCGCCTTCGCGGCCCCATGGTGATGGCAGGCTACGCCAATCCTGCGGGCGAAGCCGGCCTGGGGCTGGATGAGGGATGGTTCAATACCGGTGACCGGGGCTGCCTCGATGCACGCGGCAACCTGCTGGTGCTGGGCCGCTGCGATGACGTGCTGGTGAGCGGCGGCGTCAACATCCACCCTGCCGAGGTGGAGAACATGCTGCTTGCCTGCCCCGGCGTGAGCGATGCCGCCGTGACCGCCGTGGCCGACGAAACCTGGGGCGACCGTATTGCCGCCCTGCTGGTGGGGGACGCGGATATCGCGGTGGTGCAGGCCTGGAGCCGGGAACACATGCCGTCCCATCTGCGGCCGCGCCTGTTTGTCGCCGTGCCCGGCCTGCCGCGCAACACCATGGGCAAGCTGGAGCGCAGCTGCCTGCCGGCGCTGGCCCGTGCGCGGGAGGATCTCGCGCCATGCTGAAGCGCTTCCGTCCTGACGATCCGGACTTTCTCGCACAACTGGAGGCCCGCCTCCATGCGGCCCTGAGCCATGCCGGCAGCGATGAAACCGGCCTGCTCAGCGTCACGCTGGCCGCGCCGGAAATCCCCCTGACGGCATTCCCCGTGTTCGCCGGTCCGGCTGCGCTGGACGGGGTGTTCTACTGGTCGCGCCCTGCCGCCGGGCATCACCTGCTGGGCATGGGCGTGGCGGCTGAGATGCAGGCTGCCGGTGTGGAGCGCTGGTGCCTGCTCAAGGATGCCATGGATGGCTGGAAATCCTGCTGGCGGCATCTGGACCCCGATGCCACCGGCTTGCAGCCCCTGGCCCTGGGCGGCTTTGCCTTTGCGCCGGAGGGCGGCGATGCCGCCCTGCCGTCTGCCCGGCTCAGGGTGCCGGCCCTGCTACTGCGACGCAAGGGTGAGCATCTGGCCCTGACCTTCTCTTTTTCCGCTGCCTCCGGCGGGTTTGATCCGGAGCCTGCCGTGAAGCGGCTGCGGCAGCTGGCTGCCGCACTGGCCCAGCCTCCGGCTCCACCGGGCGAAAGCCAGGCGCTGACCCGCAGCAGTTGCGAGCCCGAGGACACCGTCTGGCTGGCGCGGGTGGCCAGCGCGGTGGCGGATATTCAGTCCGGCGGCCTCGACAAGGTGGTGCTGACGCGGCGCGTGACCGTAAGCTCTCCGCAGCCCTTCGATCCGGCGCAGATCATGGCAACCCTGGCGCAGCGCCATCCGCGCAGCACTCTGTTCGGAGTGGAAATGCCGGACGGCGGCGTGTTCATGGGCGCCAGCCCGGAATTGCTGGCCGGCCTGCACCATGGCGAAGCCTATTGCGACGCCCTGGCCGGCACCGCGTGGGGGCCGGGCGGCGCGCGCCCCTTGCTGGGCGATGTGAAAAACGGCCGCGAACACCGGCTGGTGGTGCAGTCCATCGCGGAAGCACTGCGCCCGGTGTGTTCCCGGCTGGAAGTGCCCGCTGCGCCGGTGGCCCTGCATCTGGGCAATCTGCACCACCTCTGGAGCGGATTGCGCGGCCGCGTCAAGCCCGGCATCGGTTTGCTCCACCTGCTGGAACGCCTCCATCCCACTCCGGCGGTGGGGGGCTATCCGTGCCAGGCCGCGCTGGACTGGCTGGCGCGGCATGAGGAAAAGCGCGGTGGCTGGTATACCGGTGCCATCGGCTGGATGGACCTGGCCGGGGAAGGGGAGTTCGCCGTCGCACTGCGTTGCGCCCAGATACGGGGAGACCGGGCGGAACTGTATGCCGGGGCGGGCATCGTGGCGGGCTCGAACCCCGAGCGCGAGCTGGCCGAAACCGAAGCCAAGCTGGCTCCCATGCTCGATGCGCTGGGCGGGAGCGGGCATGTCTGACACCGGGCGGGATAATCTGCTGTGGGCGTGGACCCTGATCGACGGCCTGGCGGCAGGCGGCGTGCGCCACGCCGTGATTTCGCCCGGCTCCCGCTCCACCCCTCTGACACTGGCCTGCCTGCGCCATCCACGCCTTAAAACCTGGATTCAGGTGGACGAGCGCAGCGCTGCCTTTTTCGCACTTGGCCTGGCCAAAGCGGAAAGCCAGCCCGTGGTGCTGGTCTGTACCTCGGGCTCGGCGCCGGCCAACTGGTTTCCGGCGGTGATCGAGGCCGATATGGGGGTCTCGCCGCTGATCCTGCTCACTGCCGACCGTCCGCCCGAGTTGCGCGGCTGCGGCGCCAACCAGGCCATCGACCAGGTCGGCCTGTTCGGCACGCATGTGCGCGGCTTTCACGAGTTGCCCTGCGCCGCTGGCGCGGCGGACAGGCTGCGTTGGCTGCGCGCCGTGGCGGCGCGGGCAGTGGACCAGAGCCGCTGGCCGCTGGCCGGCCCGGTGCATGTCAACGTCCCGCTGCGCGAGCCCCTGCTGCCGGCCGGTCCCTGGCCGGAGCTATTGCCTGAGCCGGTTGCGCAGGTCGACTACCCCATCCTGAGCCTGGCGCCCGCCGAGGCAGAAAATCTGGCGCGGCAACTGGCGGGCGGGCGCGGGCTGATCGTGTGTGGTGGCGGAGAAAGTGATCCCGGCTTTCCCGCTGCCGTGACGCAACTGGCGCGGCAACTGGGCTGCCCGCTGCTGGCCGACCCGCTCTCCGGCCTGCGCTTCGGCGGGCATGAGCGCAGTGTTGTGCTGTCGCGCTATGATGCCTTTCTGCGCCGCGCCGACATTCCTCGTCCCGACTGGGTGCTGCGCTTCGGCGCCATGCCGGTGTCGAAATTCCTGCAGCGCTTCCTGGCCGGCCTGGCGGGTGTGCCCCAGATCATGGTGGATGCCGGCGGCCGCTGGCCCGACCCGCTGCAACGCGCCAGCCATGTGCTGCGGGCCAATGGTGCCGCGCTGTGCCGGCAGCTGTCCGAACTGGCGGCACAGGCCGCGCCGCCTGCTTGGCTCGCCGCCTGGCAGGCCGAGGAGCAGCGCGCCGCGCAGCTGGCTGCGCTCGACCCGCCGCTGGAGGCGGCAGTGGTGCAGGCCATCCTCGCCCGGCTGCCCGCTGGCGCGATCCTGTTCAGCGGCAATTCCATGGCCATCCGCGAGCTGGATGCCTACTCCGGCTGCGGCGGCGCGGCACGGCGCATTCTGGGCAATCGCGGCGCCAGCGGCATCGACGGCAACGTGTCCACCGCCCTGGGCCTGGCGGCGGGCAGCGGCCAGCCGGTGCTGGCGCTGCTGGGCGACCTGACTTTCTTCCATGACCTGAATGGCCTGGCAGCGGCACGCGGGCTGGACGTGGTCTTTGTCGTGCTGAACAACGGCGGCGGCGGCATTTTCAGCTACCTGCCCCAGGCGCAACTGGAAGAATTCGAGCACGCCTGGCTGACGCCGCTCAATCTGGATTTTTCCCATGCCGCAGCGCTGCATGGGCTGGCCTATCACCGGGTGGACGGGGCCGCAGATTTTTCAGCCGTGCTGGCCGAGGCGCTTGCAGGTGGCGCGCATCTGGTGGAAGTCGTGCTGGACCGTGAAGCCAGCGTCAGCCGGCATCAGGCTTACTGGGCTGCCGTGGTGGCTGAGCAAGCTTAACAGGGTGTTGAAAAACTCCTGCGAGGGCGTGATGCAGTATCGAAAACAGGCTCAAATGCTCATTTACTCTGTGTAAACTCCGCTTTTTCACCTGTTTTCTCCTTGCCTGACGCCCTCATTAAAGCACCGAAACAGCCTTGATCTGAGTTAAGCGGTTATTCTTCTCAGCGTTCCAGCGCCAAGCTTATGTCGCGTGCCAGATCAAACGTGGCCAGCGGTTCGTCCATGAGCAGGATGGCCAGTCCATTCCACCATGACGCCGCATCGAATTCCCGCATACACACTGGGTCAGGGCTGCGTCCACTCATCGCCGGTAACAGGCTCGTTATCCGGAACCGCGGCAAGGAAACGCTCAAAATCCTCGCGTCGGCCTTGAGCGGCTTCATCGCGCAGGTAATTTAGCGTTTTCAACACCGCCATTTTTTCACCTGCCGCGCTGGCAATAAACTGGTTAACAGAAATCCCTTCCTTCCGGGCAAGCTCCTTGATGCTGTTATGCAGCGATTCCGGCAGGCGAACAGTTAAAGCGCTCATGGTTTTATCCTCAACAATTCAAGAAAAGCATCGGGGGTGACCGGCCTTACCCCCAATTGGGCCGCTTTTGCAAAATCCCGTACGTTGTGTGTCACGATATAATGGCATCCCGCCCCGATAGCCAACTCCAGCACCATATCGTCATCCGGATCACGCAGGAAGGGACGCCAGAGAAAATGAATATCCTGCAAGTGCGCCTGGGCAGCAAGATACCGCAAGAACTCTTGCGCATTCTCGGCATTCAGGCCTAACGGCAAGTTTTCCGGACGAGTCAGCACTGCCTGCCACTCGGTGTATAGCGCAACGGAAAGGCAGATTTTAAACTTGGTGCTGGGTATGGACGAGATCAGGGCAAAGCTGGCTCCACGCCGCGAACGTGCAGCGGCAACAAGCACAGAAGTATCCAGAACAATTCTCATGGTTGCATATATACAACCAGATTAAATGTTTCGCAAGTGCCCCTGGGCGGCCAAAGCCGCCTTTTATCGGCCCTGCCCTACTCACCGCCACCGATTTTCAAGAACTTCCGATATTCTACAAGGTGTTATTGCCCAGGTGCTTTCCTGAACGGAACCAACGGCACAATCATTTCGCCCTGGCTCTGGCTCGTGCCCTGATTTTTACAGGATCGAAACTGCCTTGATCTGGGCAAATACCGGTTTCCCTGATGTGAGGCCCAGCAGTGCGGCCGATTTGTCGGAGACTTGCGACAGCAGCGGGGTGCCGCCCAGGCTGAGCCTGACCTGGGTGCGGCCGACACCCTCGCTGGCGGTTTCCGCCACGGCGGCAGGCAGGATATTGAGGATGCTGGTCTGCTCCGGGCGCACCAGGGCCAGGCTGACATCCCTGGCCAGGACCCGCACCCGCGCCGGCGTGCCGATGGCTTCGGCGTGATTGGGCACCCACAGGCTGCCGCCGGGGAAGTCCAGGCGGGTCAGCCTGTAGTCGGGATCATGGGCCGCCACCACGGTTTCCAGCACCACGCCGGCTTCTCCGCCGTGGGCCATGGGCAGGTCCAGCCGCGCCATCATTTCCGTCACCGGGCCGCTGCCCAGCACCCGGCCTTGCTCCAGCAGCACCAGGGTATCGGCCAGCCGCGCCACTTCGTCGGGTGCATGGCTGACGTAGATGAGGGGGATTTCCAGCTCGTCGTGCAGGCGTTCCAGATAGGGCAGGATTTCCTGTTTGCGCGCCAGGTCGAGCGCTGCCAGCGGCTCGTCCATGAGCAGCATCCGGGGGCTCACCGCCAGTGCGCGGGCGATGGCCACGCGCTGGCGTTCGCCGCCGGAAAGGCGCTCCGGCATGCGCTCCAGCAGGTGGCCGATGCCGAGCAGCTCGATGGCGTGCTCCAGCGACACCCGCCGGGCGCCGTCCGCAACACGCCGCAGGCCATATTCCAGGTTGCGGCGCACGCTGAGGTGGGCAAACAGGCTGGCTTCCTGAAAGACGTAGCCAAGCGGCCGCTTATGGGTGGGCACGAACAGCGGCCCGTCCTGCCAGGCCTCTCCGCCCAGCGCGAGATAACCGTCCGGCGCCCGTTCCAGGCCGGCCAGGCAGCGCAGCAGGGTGGTCTTGCCCGAGCCGGAAGAGCCGAACAGCGCGCTCACGCCCCGTCCCGGCAGCTTGATGTCCACATCCAGCGAGAAGCCGCGACGTACCAGGCGGAAACGCGCTTCGATGCTGGAAATATGTTCCGCTGTCGTCACGGCTGCGCCAGCTTGCGTTGCGGGTTGAATAAATTCACCGCCAGCAACACCAGGAACGAGAAAACCAGCATGCCGCCCGCCAGCCAGTGTGCCTCGGCATATTCGATCGCCTCGACGTGGTTGTAGATCTGCACCGAGACCACGCGCGTCTTGCCCTCGATGTTGCCGCCTATCATCAGCACCACCCCGAACTCGCCCACCGTATGGGCGAAACTCAGGATGGCTGCGGTGAGAAACCCGGGCCGCGCCAGCGGCACCACCACCGAGAAGAAGCTATCCAGCGGCGAGGCGCGCAGGGTGGCGGCCACTTCCAGCGGGCGCTCGCCGATGGCCTCGAAGGCATTCTGCAGCGGCTGAATGACGAAAGGCATGGAATAGAGCACCGAGGCCAGCACCAGCCCGGGAAAAGTGAACGCCAGCTTGCCCAGGCCAAGCGCTGCGGTCAACTGGCCAAGAAAGCCGTTCGGCCCCATCGCCACCAGCAGGTAAAAGCCCAGCACCGTGGGCGGCAGCACCAGCGGCAGCGTCACCAGGGCGCTCACCGGTGCTTTCCACCCGCAGCGCGTGCGTGCCAGCCACCAGGCGATGGGCGTGCCGATCAGCAGCAACAGCGCGGTGGTCAGGGTGGCCAGTTCGAGCGTGAGGCGGATGGCGGAATAGTCGGCAGCAGTCAGCATGGCGGAATTATGCCCGAGCGGCTATTCCACCGCATAGCCGTAGGACTTGATCACCGCCAGCGCCTTGGGGCCTTTCAGATACTTCATCAGCGCCTCGGCGGCAGCATTGCCCTTGCCGCCGGTCAGAATCGCGGCATCCTGACGGATCGGCTGGTGCATGTTCGACGGCACGACCCAGGCTGAACCCTCTGCGAGCTTGCCGTCCTTCATCACTTGCGACAGGGCGACGAAACCCAGCTCGGCATTGCCGGTCTTCACGAACTGAAAAGTCTGGCCGATATTTTCGCCATGCACCATTTTGGCTTGCAGCTTGTCGGCCATCCCCATCCTGGTCAGTGTTTCCATCGCGGCGGCACCGTAGGGCGCCAGCTTGGGATCGGCAATGGCCAGATGCTCGAACCCGCCCTTGCCCAGCACCTCGCCCTTGCCATCGACAAAACCGGGTTTGGCCGACCACAGCACCAGGGTGCCAATCGCGTAGGTAATACGGCTTCCCGCCATGACCAGACCTTCCTTTTCCATCCTGGACGGAGTCTCGTCGTCGGCTGCCAGCAGCATCTGGAAAGGCGCGCCGTTCCTGATCTGGGCGTAGAACTTGCCGGTCGAGCCGAAAGCCAGCTGGGCCTTGTGGCCGGTATCCTTCTCGAAATCTGCGGCGATGGTTTTCATCGGCGCGGTGAAGTTGGCGGCTACGGCCACCTGCACCTCATCGGCCAGGGATGGTAAGGGCAGGGACAGTAGCAGGCCGAACAGCAGTTTCGCGATGCGGTGTGTCATCAGATTTCTCCTTTGTTATATATGGCCGGATATAGCGCATGGCGGCAAAGCACCCCTGAAATTTACATGAGCAAACTTTGTTCCACTACGGATGGTTCAATAAATAATGATTTTATTCAATGTGATGCAAAGATATCGCGGCAGCACGGGAAGCAGATGGATATATTCAGCCGTACATAACGCAGCGCTACTCTAGTGCTTCAGCGCCAATAATGTCAATCCGGTGCCGGTAATAGAGGCTGGGCGGCGAGCAAGCCGGCGAACTGCTCCATGTCGATTGCCACCGCAGCGGCGGCCTTGTCTTCCATTCGCCGATAGTTACGCAATACCTCGCGGCCAAAATCGGAGATGCGGGCACCCCCGCCGCCCTTGCCGCCGGTGGCCGTTTCCACCACGGGAGCCTTGAAACACTGGTTCATGGTATCCACCAGCATCCAGGCGCGGCGGTAGCTCATGTTCATGCGCCGGGCTGCGGCGGAGATGGAGCCGGTTTCCGCGATGTGCTCAAGCAACTCCGCCTTGCCGGGGCCGATGGCGATGGCGTGGCCGAACTGGATGCGCAGGCGGGGTTTGAGTGAATCATTCATGCTTGCTTGGTCAGTCGGGTATAAAAGCAACACAATACCCACTTGCCACCAGGATTCAAGAGGTGCTTGGTAAACGCCATATCCAATTTCATTGGGTTGCTTCAAATCTGACATTGTCGCAAACCCGGCCTGTTTGCCCGCAACACGGGCAACATGAAGTGGAAGAAATTTTTCTACAAGCAACTGTGCAGTGTGCGACGATTACCTCAAGTGCTTCGGCCCCGAGGAGGGGCCGGCAAATTAATCGTTGCAGCCGTAGTACACCGCGCAACCCACGTTGCCATCCCAACTGTCGGGATGATCTGCGTCGATGATGGCGCGGGCACGGGTGATTTCTTCTTCCGTGCCATGGGCAACGAGGAGCATGCGGTTGGTGCTCAGCTCTTCTTCATATTTCTGCATGCTTTCGGCCGGGATGCAGGCATATTTCCCCTTGTCCAGACCGGCCAGCGTATCAATTACCGGTGTGACCGCCGCTTCATCCCCGTTGGTCTGATGGCTGACGAGGGTGAATTCGTGCAGGTCAAAGCCGGCATGCTGCAGTTTTTTCAGGACGGTATCGGCCAGATGATGGTTGGCGTAGGAGCTTACAAGCGAGATATGTTGGGACATGATGGCTTCTCCTCTGAATTTGCCGCTCTGGCCAGTCCGGGGACGGCCAGGACGGCATGTCTGGCGGGATCAGTGTTTTACCATAACATATAGTTTAGTAATTTAGTATGGTATTGATGGGGTATTCGTCGATGCTTAACCCCTCTTGAAACAGGGGAAATCCGTACCCATCTGGTCTCCAGTTTTTTCATCAACCGGAGAACAAGCACCATGACCGTTGAAGCACACAAGGAAACCCTGGGCTTCCAGGCCGAAGTCAAGCAGCTGCTGAAGCTGATGATCCACTCCCTGTACAGCAACAAGGAAATTTTCCTGCGCGAGCTGATTTCCAATGCCTCCGACGCGTCGGACAAGCTGCGCTTCGAGGCGCTGTCCGACGACGCGCTGTGGGAGAGCGATCCCGAACTGAAAATCCGCGTCTCCTTCGACAAGGCCGCGCGCACCGTCACCATTGCCGACAATGGCATCGGCATGAACCGCCAGGAAGTGATCGAGCACATCGGCACCATTGCCAAGTCCGGCACGCGCCAGTTTTTCGAATCCCTCACCGGCGACCAGGCCAAGGATGCGCACCTGATCGGCCAGTTCGGCGTGGGCTTCTATTCCGCTTTCATCGTCGCCGACAAGGTGACCCTGATCACCCGCCGCGCCGGCCTCACCGCCGAACATGGCGTGAAGTGGGAATCGGCGGGCGAGGGCGATTACACCCTGGAAACCGTGGACAAGCCCGGCCGCGGCACCGAGGTGATCCTGCACCTGCGCGAGGGCGAGGACGAGCTGCTCTCGGCCTGGCAGCTCAAATCCATCATCCGCAAATATTCCGACCACATCACCCTGCCCATCGTGATGAACAAGGAAGAATGGGATGAGGAGAAGAAGGAAACCGTGACCAGGGACGAGCTGGAAGCCGTCAACCAGGCCTCGGCCCTGTGGGCGCGCCCCAAGAGCGAGATCACCCAGGAACAGTACGACGAATTCTACAAGCACGTGGCGCATGACTTCGAGCCGCCGCTGGCCCATGTCCACGCCAGGGTCGAGGGCAGGCAGGAATACACCCAGCTGCTCTACATTCCGGCGCGTGCGCCCTTCGACCTGTGGGACCGCGAGCAGCGCCACGGCATCAAGCTCTACGTGCGCCGCGTGTTCATCATGGACGATGCCAAGCAGCTGATGCCCTACTACCTGCGCTTCGTGCGCGGGGTGATCGACTCCAACAACCTGCCGCTCAACGTGTCGCGCGAAATCCTCCAGGAAAGCAAGGACATCGAGGCGATCCGCGGCGGCTCGGTGAAGAAGGTGCTGGGCATGCTGGAAGACCTGGCCGGGAACCAGGCCGAGAAATACGCCACCTTCTGGAAGGAATTCGGCCGCGTGATCAAGGAAGGCGTGGGCGAGGACTTCGCCAACAAGGAACGCATCGCCAAACTGGTGCGCTTCGCTTCCACCCATGGCGATACGGAAGACCAGACCGTCTCCCTGGCCGACTATATCGGCCGCATGAAGGAAGGCCAGGACAAAATCTATTACGTCACCGCCGACACCTTTGCCGCCGCGAAGAACAGCCCGCACCTCGAATTCTTCCGCGCCAAGGGGGTGGAAGTGCTGCTGCTGTCCGACCGCGTGGACGAGTGGATGATCTCCCACCTCAGCGAATTCGAGGGCAAGAAGCTGCAGTCCGTGGCCAAGGGCGACCTCGATCTCGACAAGCTGGCCGGCGAGGAAGAGAAAAAGGAACAGGAGCAGGAAGCCGATGCCTTCAAGGACCTGGCCGGGAAGATCAAGGAAACCCTGGCGGAGAAGGTCAGGGAAGTGCGCGTCACGCACCGCCTGACCTCATCGCCGGCCTGTCTGGTGGCGGGTGAGCACGACATGAGCGGCAATCTGGAAAGACTGCTCAAGGCCGCCGGCCAGAACGTGCCGATGTCCAAGCCGATCCTGGAAATCAATCCCAAGCATGCCCTGGTGCAGCGTCTGAAAGACCAGACCGACAGCGAAAAATTCGGTGACTGGAGCCACATCCTGTTCGACCAGGCGCTGCTGGCCGAGGGCGGACAGCTGGAAGATCCGGCCACCTTCGTGCGCCGCCTCAACGAGCTGTGGGTGACGCTGTAGGCCTTTGGTTTGAAGAGTGAAAAGGGCGCTGCGGCGCCCTTTTTCATGGCCTGTTCATGCTCCTGCGGCGCCTGTCCGGCCTGAGTTGCAGGAACGGTGCACGGCCAGCTGGTAAATCTGCAACAGATCCTCTTCCGTTACATCGATAAAGGAATCCATCTCGGACAAGGCGCACACCAGGTCGCTGTGGGCGATCATGCATTTTTCGGCATTGTTTTCGTGCCCGGCGCCTGCTGCCTTGGCTGGAACGGAAAGCCACGCCGGATAGCGGCGCCAGCGGAACGGATAATTGGCGGCAACCGCAACGGCCAGGATGATCAGCACATTGGCCAGCACCGGCGTCAATAGAAACCAGTAGCCCAGGGCGCGAACCGGCTCGCCACCCACCACCGATACCAGGGCTGTTGCCCCGCCGGGCGGGTGCAGGCAACGCAGGTAATGCATGGCGGCGATGGACAGGGAAACCGCCAGCGCCCCGGCATAGAGCGGGTTCCCCAGCAATTTGGCACAACTGATGCCGATCAAGGCCGAGATCAGGTGCCCCCCGAATACCGGCCAGGGCTGAGAGAGCGCGCTGTGGGGCGTGGCAAAGAGCAGCACGGCGGAGGCACCCATGGAGGCCACCACCAGGGCCGCTCCGTGGAAATCGAGTATTTGCGCGCTGACGATGAGCACCAGCAACACGCCCAGGAAGCCGCCTGCCGTCGAGATCAGCTTTTCCGCATGGCTGGAGGGATGCTGGCCGTGGCGCTGGAGCAGCGCCCAGACGCGGTGCAGCATGGCTGTTGCCGCCTTCATACGCACCCCCAAGACTGGAAACGGGGGTGGCAGTTCGTGGTGTGAGCGTACATGTTATTCCTTCCGAAATTCATGATGGCGCCAGAGTAAATTTGCTCGAACTATTTGACAAACGATATTTTTAACTATTATCTATCTATAAATCCGATATGAAGGGTTGCCCATGGATATTGAACTTGCCCGTACCTTTCTTGCCGTTGCGGCGGCGGGAAATTTTGTAAGCGCTGCCCAGCGGCTGTATGTGACCCAGTCCACCGTCAGCGCCCGCATCCAGGCGCTCGAAAGCCAACTGGGCGCTGTTCTGTTCCGCCGTGGCCGGGGTGGGGCGGAATTGACCCAGGCGGGGCAGCGCTTCCTCCGCCATGCCAAGATGCTGGTGCAGACGCTGGAGCAGGCCCGGCATGATGTTGGCCTGCCGGCCGGTTTTCGCGGGAGCCTTACCCTGAGCGGGCGCATCGCCTTGTGGGATGGCTTCCTGCCGCAATGGGTCGGCCGGATGCGGGGAAGCTACCCCGATATTTCATTGCGGCTGGAAATCGGCTTCGAGGAAGGCATCATGCAGGGGCTGGTGCAGGGCACGGTCGATGTCGGCGTGATGTACACCCCGGAGAGCCGGCCTGGCCTGGGCATCGAGCGGCTGTTCGAGGAAGTGCTGGTGCTGGTGGCCACCGAGCCGGACAGGGCATGGCCGGATCAGGGCTATATCCACATGGACTGGGGGCCGGAGTTTCACGCGCAGTTCTCGACCAGCTTTCCGGAAATGGCGCCACCGGCCATTACCGCCAACATCGGCTGGCTGGTCATGCAGCAGATTCTGCACTGTGGCGGGTCAGGATATTTTCCCATGCGCATGACCCGCGACCTGATCGAGCAGGGCCAGTTATGGCGGGTGCCGCACAGTCCCTCCTTCTCGCTTCCTGCCTACATGGTATTCCCGCTGGACCGGCAGGATGACGTGCTTGAGAGTGCCTTGACCAGTTTGCGTGCGCTCGCGGCAGAGGAGTGCGTGGCGAGCAGCCATTCCATCCCTGAATAAACCATTCCGGGCGACGAATGACGCCCCGGGCGTATGCCAGGCGCAATCTGCCCGGAGGAAACAGATCATAAGCAAACCGTAGTTGCATCAATGTGTTATTGACATGCTCGTCAGGTGCGAGTAGCGTGAATCGATCAGATGCAGTGGCAGCATGCTGCGCTGTGTGGCAAGGTTGTCATCCCGGAAATGCGGGCGACAATCAGGTTCAACTGATAATTAAGGAGGCCGACATGTCAGAGCAAATCCAAATCTCCATCGACCGGGATGTTTACGACCGGCTGCAAATGCTCATGGTACCCCCCGTCAACGATGCCAATGCGGTGATCAGGGAGCTGTTGTATCAAGGCGGCCATGCCAGTCGGAGCGCCGCTGCCCTGGAAACGTCAGAACGGCATTTTACTTATGCCCAGGAACTCGAACGCTCCAGCCAGGGCATCTATGAGTGCGGGGGCGGTACCTGAGTTATCCCGGCTGATCTGTCCATTTCAGCCAGAAACCCGCTGAATTCCTGGCGATAGCGTGCGGTCAGGTTGCGGGCGGTTCCCCGTAATTTCTCCGGGGGTATGGCCTGCGCCTGGCGCATTCTCTGGGCCATCTCCGCTATTTCAACTGTGGCGGGCATCTCTGTCATGTCCCAGGATGTGGCATAAGCGGCCTGCTTGGTGGCCTGATGCATCTGTGCCGGGTGAAGCAGGTTGATTCGCGGCCGGCCGCAGGCCATGGCGACGATGCGCCCGTGCAGGCTGCTGCCGCAGTAGCAGCGGCAGTGGCTGATCAGGGCGCAGATATCCCACAGATCGAGCGATTCGAAAATTCGCGCGGGCGCGCGCATGAGCCGCAAGGTGCGGCGGCAGGTGTCGAGATCGTCGTGCCAGGGTGCTGCACCGGCGCGGAAGAAGACGATGCCGAGGCCGGTGGTGTGGGCGGTTTCGTCCAGCTGGGCGGCGATGGCGGCAAGCGTGGCGTCGTCGCCAAAATCGGCGCTGAACTGGACCGCCACATAGCCTTGGGGAAAAGCCTGACGTAGCTGCGCGGCTTCGCCATCATGCGCGTGCAGCCGGATGCGGCCGCCAAACAGTTCGGCCACCATCACTGCCGGGTCGGGCATGAGATGTGCGGAAATGCCGGCCGCTGCCAGCCGCGCCTGGGTCAGGCGGTCGCGCACGCCCACCCTGTCCGCATCCTTCAGCTTGGCCAGGACTTCGGCGCGCAGGGCGGACTCGCGGTTGTCCAGGTCCACGCCACCCACACCGGTATAAAAAATACCGGCTGTGCCGGGAAATAGCGCTCTTGCCACGGCATAGGGGGCCAGGTCGCACCGCCCCAGTTCGTTGCGTGCCCACGCCTGCCGTTCCGCCGGGCGGGCATCGAGCCGGGCGATGAGGCCCGCAGCCTGATCCGGTGTTTGCAGCATGAGGGCTGCCTGCCAGGCATCGCAGGTGAGCAGTTCACCGCCGACATGGAGAATGTTGAGCGGATGTTCCCCCCATTCCCGCGCCAGTTGCGCCACGGCGTGAATCCGATGACCGCCCCAGGGGCGCAGGTCACGCTCTGCCAGCCCGGCGAAGAGCAGGTGCTTGCCGGGCAGCAGTGCTGCGGCGATATGCGGAAACAGCAGGTCGCCAAAGTTGTGGCGGTCAAAGGCGCCAAACAGGAGAATGGGAATGTCCACGCTTGCAGGGTGTGTCATGTGCCAATCATAAACCAGGGCCTGGCCCTGGATGCCTTCCTTCTAGGCAGTCCGCCGGCCAAAATGTATACTAAATTTGTCGGGTGTTGCCTGTTTTTCATTCGTATTGCCACTATCGGGGAGAACGCCATGATTCGCCAGTTGATTGTCCCATTTGCCCTGCTGTTTGCCATTGTCCTGCCGGCTGCTGCCGGCCCGCTGGATGAAGCCAAGGCGCGGGCGCACCTTGATGCGGTTGCTGCCGGAAACATCGAGGCGCTGATGCGCGATTATGCGCCGGATGCTTACCTGGACTGGGTGGGCGGGCCACTGGACGGGCGCTATCAGGGCGAGGCGGCAATCCGCCTGGTGTGGCAGAAATTCATTGCGGCCAACGAGGGCCAGCCGCGCCCGGCAAAATTCGGCAAGCTGGAGTCCTATGCCAATCCCAAGGGCGCGTCAATCGAGGGCTCGGCCATGTATGGCGGCAAGACACCGGTCAAGGTGTGGCATGTCCTGACCTATCGCGACGGTGTGCTGGCGACGGAAATCTGGCAGATATCGCCCAGTCTTGAGATCACCCCATGAGGTACGCTCATGCTGCCGCATGGGTGTTCGTCCTGTTGCTGTTTGTCGGCCCGGCGCAAGCCGGAAGTCTGGAAACACATATCACCACCCCGGCTGGCAAGGCGGTGGAGGATGCCGCCGTGGTGCTTGAGCCGCTTGCCGGTGCTGCACCGGAGCGCCCTGCGGCAGCGACGATCGGGCAACAGGGCCGCGAGTTCATCCCTTTTGTCACGATCGTCCAGACCGGCGCGGCAATCGACTTCCCCAACCGCGACCCGGTCAAGCATCATGTCTATTCCTTCTCGCGCGCCAAGCCTTTCGAACTCAAGCTGTATGCCGGCAAGCCGGCCAAGCCCCTGATTTTCGACAAGCCGGGCGAGGTGGCGCTGGGCTGCAATATCCATGACTGGATGGAAGCCTATGTGCTGGTGGTGGATACGCCCTATTTTGCCAAAACCGCCGCCAATGGCCGTGCCAGGGTGGATAACCTGCCGCCGGGAAAATACCGCCTCAAGCTGTGGCACCCCCTGCAGAAGAGGGAAGCGCCGCCGCGCGAAATCGAGATCGGCGCGGCAGCCGGCAAGCTGGAGCTGGGGATGGACGTGCTGCCGCGTCTGGCCAAGCCTCGGCCACCGCTTGAAAGCGACGCTTACTAGCTGACTGGCCGGCCGATGTTCAACTCGCTGCAACAGCGCATCGTCTTTGTCTTCGTTGGCCTGCTGACCCTGGTCATGGCGCTGATTCTGGTGCTGGTCATGCGCAGCAATGGGCAGATCGTTGCCGCCGAGATGCAGCGCGAACTGTCCGCCGGCGCCCATGTGTTCACCCGGCTGATCGAGCATAACCAGCACCAGCTGGAGACCGCTGCCACGGTGCTGTCGGCGGATTTCGCCTTTCGCGAGGCGATTGCCACCCAGGACCGCCCCACTATCCAGTCGGTGATCCGCAATCACGGCCTGAGAATCGGCGCCCAGGTGATGATGGTGGTCAGCCCGGATGGCCAGCTGGTGGCCGATACCCAGCGCCGGGAAGCGGAGCCGCGCCCGTTCCCTTTCCCCGAACTGCTGGCCGAGGCGGAGGCGGGCGGGAAAAGCGCGGGCTTCCGGACCATGAAGGATGGCAAGGTTTACCAGGTCGTGCTGGTGCCCATTCTTGCGCCCCGGCTGATTGCCTGGGTGGCGATGGGTTTCCTGGTCGATGACCGCTGGGCCGGCGATCTTTCCGCCATGACCAATCTCGCAGTCAGCATCGTCTGGCGCAAGGGGGCGGGCGTGACGGTGCCGGCTTCTTCGCTGGCGGACCAGCAGCGCGGCGCGCTGGCAAAGGCACTGGCTGTCTGGGCCGGCGATGATCCCAGGGTTGGCAAGGCGGACGGGCATCTCCGGATTCTGTCCATCGGCAGCGAGCATTACCGGACGATCGAACTGCCGCTCGGCCAGGAGTCGTCCGTGCTGCTGCAACGCTCGGTGGAACTGGCCGAGGCGCCTTTCCGTTCGCTGCAAACCGCGCTACTGGTCATCGTGCTGGCCGGGGTGGCGCTGTTCGTGCTGGGCAGCGTGATGCTGGCGCGCCGGATCGTCCGGCCCCTCAACCAGCTGGCTGCTGCGGCGCACCGCATCGAAGCCGGGAATTACGCCGAGCCGGTGCCCAGCCTGCCGCCCGACGAGATCGGCCGGCTGGCGGTGAATTTCGACCACATGCGCGAGCGGGTGGCGAGCCGCGAGCAGCAGATCCTCAAGCTGGCGTATGAGGACGGCCTGACCGGCTTGCCCAACCGGATCCGCTTCGTTGCGGCCTTCAATCAACAGGCGGACGGTAGTTCGGGCACTGTCGCGGTGCTCAATCTGGATCGTTTTGCCTCGATCAACAATGCGCTGGGGCATCCGGTGGGCGACCGCCTGTTGCGCGAGGTGGGCGCCCGTCTTGGCCAGCTCCTGTCGGGGCAGGGCCTGGCCGCGCGGCTGTGGGGCGACGAGTTCGCTTTTTTGCTGCCCGGCCTGGATCAGCCTGCGGCCATCGCATTTGCCCAGGCCGTGCTGGCGAAACTGCGCGACACCATCACGCTCGACGGGCAGCGCCTGGATGTCGGCGGCTGTCTGGGCATTGCCCTGTACCCGTCCGACGGGCAGGATGCGGCGACTCTCCTGCGCCGCGCCGAAGTGGCCATCGCCGAAGCCAAGCGGAGCCACAAAAATTTTGTGTTTGCCGGCGAGATCGGCAATCAGCCACGGCACGAGGAGTTGTCCCTGATCGGGGAGATGCGCGAGGCGCTTGGCCGTGACGAGTTCCAGGTCTACTACCAGCCCAAGCTGAATCTGGCCAGCGGGAAAATCGACGCTGCCGAGGCGCTGATTCGCTGGCTGCACCCGGAGCGCGGCCTGGTTCCACCCATCCGCTTCATCCCCTTTGCCGAGCAGACCGGCTTCATCCGCGAGATCACCCCCTGGCTGCTGGAGAACGTCGCGGCACAGACGGCGCAGTGGCGCCAGCAGGGTATTTTCCTCAAGCCTTCGGTCAATCTTTCCGCCCTTGATTTGCTGACCCCGGAGCTGGTCGGCCACGTCAGGCAATTGCTCGGGCTGCATCAAATTCCGCCCGAGACGTTCTGTCTTGAAATTACCGAAAGCGCACTGATGGAAGATCCGGCGCTGGCGCTCAGGCATCTGGAAGAGCTGGCGTCCCTGGGTGTCAGGTTGTCGATCGATGACTATGGCGTGGGCCAGGCATCGCTGGCCTACCTGAAAACCCTGCCGGTGCACGAGCTCAAGATCGATCAGGCCTTTATCACCGCTGTCGCCGGTTCGCCCCGGAATGCCGCGATTGCCCGTTCCACCATCGTGCTCTGCCATGCGCTCGGGCTCTCCGTGGTGGCGGAGGGGGTGGAAAGCGCCAGCGATATCGACTGGCTGAAGGAGAACGGCTGCGACACCGCCCAGGGCTATTACCTTTCCCGGCCCATGCCGGCGCATGAACTGGCAGCCTGGATCGCCGCTTACCATGCGGCTGCGCCGGCATCGTGCTGATGCCGGGCAGAAAATTCGCCCTGCTGCGCGGTCTGTGGCTGCTGGCCTGTTCCCTGCCGGTGGCGGCAGCCCCCAGTTTGCAGCCGCTGATCGACGCTACGCCAACAGGCGGCACCCTGCATCCGCCGCCCGGCGTGTATGCCGGGCCGGCGCTGATCACCCGGCCCATGGTGCTGGACGGTGGCGGCAAGGTGACCCTGGATGGCGATGGCCGGGGCACCGTCCTGACGCTCCAGACCAGTGGCGCGGCGGTGCGGGGCTTGCGCATTATCCGTTCCGGAGATTCCCATGACCAGATCGATGGAGCCATCCTGGTTCAGGGAAACGGCAACCTGATCGAGCGCAATACCCTCGAAGACGTGCTGTTCGGCGTGACCTTCAAGCAATCCAACGACAACCGTCTAAGCGCCAACCGCATCCGTTCGCGTCATGCCGATTCGGCTCACCGTGGCGATGCGGTGCGGCTGTGGTACAGCCGGGGGAACGTGATCGAAGACAACGATATTGCCAGGGTGCGCGACCTGACCCTGGCCAACTCCCCGCATAACCGCATTCTCCGCAACCGTATCCAGGATGCGCGCACGGCGGTGCATTTCATCTTCTCTCCACGCAATCTGGTGGCGGACAATGACATCAGCTACAGCGCCACCGGTGTGGTGGTGATCAACTCTGAAGGCGTGACGGTACGGCGCAACCGCATCCTGCACGTGCGGGACGGGGGCGGCGCCGGGGTGGCGTTCAAGGAAAGCAGCAGCGGTCTGGTGGAGGGCAACGATATCGCGCATTGCAGCACTGCCATCATGGCCGACTCCCCCTCCGACCCGATCAACCGCATCACCCTGTATGGCAACCGCCTGGCCCACAACATCATCGCCATCAACTTCTATGGCGAGAAAGGCGGGCACCTGATTCATCGCAACCGTTTCGAGAACAATCTCCTCCACGCCATGCTGACGCCGGGCGGCAATCCTCTGGCCAATGAGTGGCATGGCAACTATTGGGACGATTACCAGGGCTTTGACCGCGATCGCGATGGCGCCGGCGATGTGCCCTACGAGCTGTATGTCTATGCCGACCGGATCTGGCTGGAATTTCCCATGGCGCGTTTTTTCCGCAACTCGCCGGCACTGGAGTTGCTGGACTTCCTTGAGCGCCTGGCCCCCTTTTCGCTGCCGGAACTGGCGCTGCGCGATGCGGCGCCGCAGGCGCACAGGAAGAGGAAAGATTAAGCATCCACCCCCTCAGGTGTGATATTATTATGCACATCTGAGGGGGTGTAATGTCGAAACCAGTCAGGGAAAGCCTGCTTGAACAGGAACGATTTGAACTCAAGCCAAAATCAGGTGGCGGGCTGTTGAGTTATGAGGTCTGGGGATATGTCGAAAGAGGCAAGACCGTGGTGACACGGTACAACCTGGCCTATATCAACCACTCAATTTACCAGGGCGATAATGGACGTGTTCTCGGTTTCGATAATGCTCATGGCTATCATCACCGGCATTACATGGGTGAAATGGAGGCGGTCGAGTTCGTGAGTTATGAAGCGACGCAGGAAAGATTTCAGCAAGAATGGCTGGAAATCACTAACCAGATACGAGGCAGGAAACCATGACCAAAGTCGTGATTCGTACAGATGATGTGGCGGGTTTTTTCTCGCGCGCGAAAGATGCCGCCAGGCGCGCTGATCAAGGCGAAGCATTCGAAGGCAGGGTCACGCTTTCATTCGAAGACCCGCAACGGATGTTTACTGTGCTCTCGGAAGCGCGCCGCCGTTTGATGATTGAAGTGATGGACGAGCCCAGGACCATTAACGAGCTGTCCCATCGGCTGCACCGCAACCGTTCGGCCATTACCAAGGATGTCGGACTGCTTGAGAAAATGGGTCTGCTGGTTTCACAGCGTCAGGCAAACCCGGGGCACGGCATTCAAAAAGTGGTGCGTTCAGTGGCACCCAGAATCGAGCTGGTGGCGACGCTGGCAGCCTGTCGGGCTTGAAATTTCTTTTTCATGTCTTCCATCCGGATCCTCCCCGAACTGCTCATCAATCAGATTGCCGCCGGCGAGGTGGTGGAGCGCCCCGCCTCGGCGCTGAAGGAGTTGCTGGAAAACAGTCTCGATGCCGGCGGCAGCGATATTGCCGTTGCTTTGCTGCAAGGCGGGGTGAAATCCCTGCGCGTGGCCGACAATGGCGCCGGGATCGAGCGCGACCAGCTGCATCTGGCGCTGTCGCGCCACGCCACCAGCAAGATCGCTTCGCTGGAGGATCTGGAAAGCGTGCGCAGCCTGGGCTTTCGCGGCGAGGCGCTGGCCAGCATCGCCGCTGTGTCGCGCCTGGCGCTGACCAGCCGCAGGCAGGGGGAACGCCATGCCTGGCGCATGGAAGCGGTGGGCGGGGATATTTCCGGCTTGCAGCCGGCGGCGCTGGAGGCCGGTACGGTGGCGGAAATGCAGGACCTGTATTTCAACACCCCGGCACGGCGCAAATTCCTCAAGACCGAGGCGACCGAATATGCCCATTGCGAGGAGACTTTCCGCCGCGCCGCCCTGAGCCGCCCCGAGGTTGCCTTCGCGCTCCAGCACAATGGCCGGCGCATCTGGCAATTGCCTGCCGCAAGCCTGATGCAGCGGGCTACGGCGCTGCTGGGCGAGGAATTCGCTGCCGCCGCGGTTGCGCTCGACGAAGCGGCGGGCGGTCTGCGCCTGCATGGCCTGGCAGGATTGCCGGGATTTTCGCGCGGCAGTCGCGATGCGCAGTATGTCTACGTCAATGGCCGCTTCGTGCGCGACAAACTGATTTCCCACGCCATCCGCGAGGCTTACAAGGATATCCTGCACCACGACCGCCACCCGGCTTTTGCCCTGTTCATCGAACTCGACCCTGAAATGGTGGACGTCAACGTGCACCCCACCAAGATCGAGGTGCGCTTCCGGGAGTCGCGTGCGGTGCACCAGTTGATTTACCATGCCCTGAACAAGGCGCTGGCGGCGCCGATCGTCACCCGGCACAGCAGCGAGGCAGCGGTTCCCGCGCCATCGGCCCCGGTATACGCCACCCAGGCCCGCATGCCGCTGGGCGTGGAAGAGCGCAGCAACCTGTACCAGTCCCTGTTCGGCCAGCTGGCCCGCCCGGAGCCGGCCTTTACCGCGCCTGCGCCCGCAGCCGAACCGGCAGTGCCGCCGCTGGGTTATGCGCTGGCGCAATTGCATGGCGTTTACATCCTGTCCCAGAGCGAGCGCGGCCTGATCATCGTGGACATGCACGCCGCCCACGAGCGGGTCACTTATGAAAAACTCAAGACTGCCATGGAACACCACAATGTCAGCACCCAGCCGCTGCTGATCCCGGTTTCCTTCCATGCCACACAATTTGAAACGGTGGCGGTCGAGGAGAACCAGGCGGCGCTGGGCGAACTGGGTTTCGACCTGGCCGTGCTGTCGCCCACCACCCTGGCGGTTCGCGCCGTGCCAGTTTTGTTGCAGGATTCCGACCCGGTGCTGCTGGCGCGCGACGTGCTCAAGGAAATCCGTGAATTCGGCGCCAGCCGGGCCGTGACCGAACGGCGCAACCAGCTGCTCGCCACCATGGCCTGCCATGCCTCGGTACGCGCCAACCGCAGGCTGACCGTGCCGGAGATGAATGCCCTGCTGCGCGAAATGGAAGCCACCGAGCGCGCCGACCAGTGCAACCACGGCCGCCCCACCTGGCGCGAGATTTCCATGCAGGAGCTGGACCAGCTGTTCATGCGCGGCAAATGAGTACCCAGAAGATTTTGAACCGCAAAGCCGCAAAGCCGCAAAGCAATACAAGGCCATGCAATAGTTCGAGCAACTTCCTGTCTGGCCGCCAGCACACCACAATATTGCCTGGTTTTTACTTTGTGGCTTTGCGCCTTTGCGGTTTCTGAACGGCTGTTTTCAGATGAGTTCTTTCCCCCCCGCCGTCTTCCTCATGGGCCCTACCGCCAGCGGCAAGACTGGCGTGGCGGTGGAGCTGGTGCAGCATCTGCCGGTGGAAATCATCAGCGTGGATTCGGCGCTGGTGTACCGCGCCATGGACATCGGCACGGCCAAGCCGGATGCCGCCACGCTGGCCGCTGCACCGCATCACCTCATCGACATCATTGATCCCACCGCGAGCTATTCCGCAGCGCAGTTCCGCAGCGATGCCCTGTGCCTGATGGCGGAGATCAGCGCGCGCGGCAAAATCCCCCTCCTGGTCGGCGGCACCATGCTGTACTTCAAGGCGCTGCGCGAGGGCTTGAACGATCTGCCCCAGGCCGATCCCGCTCTGCGTGCGGAGCTGGAGGAACGGGCGCGGCAAGCCGGCTGGCCGGCATTGCACGACCAACTGGCCCGGCTCGACCCGGCCACCGCCGCGCGCCTCGAACCTGCCGACGCGCAACGCATCCAGCGCGCGCTGGAAGTCTGCCTCCTCAGCGGCCGGCCGATGTCGGCCCTGCTGGCGGAAGGACGCCAGGCCGAGCTGCCTTACCGCCTGATCCAGCTGGCCCTGCTGCCGGGCGACCGGGCCGTGCTGCACCGGCGCATCGAGGCGCGTTTCGACGCCATGCTGGCACAGGGGCTGGTGGAAGAAGTGCAGATGCTGCGGGCACGCTATGCGCTGTCGCCGGAGATGCCCTCCATGCGCTGCGTCGGCTACCGTCAGACATGGCAATACCTGGAGGGAGAAATCGATTTTGCCACGCTGCGCGACACGGGCATTTTCGCCACCCGCCAATTGGCCAAACGCCAGCTGACCTGGCTGCGCGGGATGGAAGGGGTGACCAGTTTCGATTGCCTGGGGGATGATGTGGCGGCGCAGGTGCTGTCTTATCTCCGTGTTTTGTAGCACAGCTTACAAGCGTTTTTTCAACTCCACATACACGTCTTCGCGCGTCGTGACAGAAAGGATCGTCAGCAACCCGGCTTCATCATCCACGTGATAAACGAGGCGGTACTGCGGCGTGGTAATTTTGATCTTGTAACAGTCGGGTAATTCCCGCAGTGCGTCTTTTGCCACTCGGGGCGTGATCAGCCGTTCCCTGGTCAGTTTTTCCTTGAACCGCCGTTTGACGCTGTCATCCAGCTTGGTCCACTCCCGTTCGGCCTCGGGGTGGATCGCAAGCTCATAGCTCATCGGGGCTAATCCTGCGGGCAAGATTCCGGGAGGGGAAACGCGATTTGGCCCGGTCTTCAGCGACACGGTCCGCAATCGCGTCCAGCATGGCCTGCATCATGCGCGGCGAGACGATGTAGCCTGCGGGTTTGTTGTGGTTCAGGATCGCCACGGCCTCGTCGGTCTCTTCTGCCTGCTTCAGTACACGGGAAGGGGATTCGCGCAACTCGGTTACACCAATCGTATGCTCTGCAAAAATCGCATCCATGATTTGCTCCTTTTAGTGTGCGATATTAATGCATGAATTTGGTGCTGTATATGAGATATTGCTGTGTGGGAATTGCGCGTGTGGCTGTTTGAGCTGGTGTCGCCATGCTGCAGAGCTGCCGCCGATGTGCGGCCTTATGGGATGGCTTTATTCGGCGGGCTTGCGCGGCTTGCCCTTGCCCGAGGCGGCGTTCATTTCCTCGATAGCCTGTTTCAGCGCCTGTGCGCTGGCCTTGGGATCCTTGCCGCTGAATACCATGACGTCATCTTTTCCTTCCGCAGAGGAGCCGTTCTCCGGCGTGGCGCCGGCGCTCTCCTCGTGGCCTTTGCCGTCCTGGGATTTTCCCTTTTTCAGCGCCTCAAGCTGTTTGGACATTTCTTCGTTCTGCTTTTTCAGCGCTTCCAGCTGTGCCTGCATCTCGCTTTCGCCATGAGCCGGCTTGGCGGGCGCCTCGCTGCCATGGACGGCGGCTGAGGTTGGGGCCGGCGCTTCCGCCTTGGGGGAGGAGAGCAGAAATTTCCAGACGGCAAACCCGATCCCGGCCAGAAGCAGAACCGCTGCGCCCAGCGCGCCGCCAATGATCAGCCGTTTTTTCAGATTGGGAGGGGGGGGGGAGGGCGTGCTTTCTTCGCCAGCCTCGGGTGTGCCTAGCGTTTCCTCCTCGCTGGCCGGGCTGTGGCGGCGCAGGCGCTGGCCCAGCGCTGAAAACATGTTGCGCAGGCGTGCCAGTGCTCCGGCCGGGGCCGGATTTTCCTCGGCGGCTTCCTCTGTGGCGGAGGCGATGGCCATGGTCTTGTCATCGTCGGCCTGCTCCTCCTCCGCCTCTTGCGGCTTTTTCTTTTTCCAGAACATCAGATTCATGCGCTTTCCTCCGTGCGGGTCACCCGGGCGGCGGCACTGCCGTGCGCGAAGGTGATGGAAATATCTTCATTGGGGGATATTTCGGCGCTGCTGCGCACGATCTTGCCCTTGCCGGTGCGCACCATGCTGAAGCCGCGTTCCAGCACGGCCTCGGGATTGAGATGCTGCAGGCTGGCGGCGAGACGGTATAGCGTGGCTTCATGACGCTGCAGTGATTGCCCCATGGCAAGTTCCAGGCGTTGCCCGAGCTGCTGTTGGCGGGACAGCAGCATGTGCGGCGCGGGTGCCGCACCCGCGAGGCGGCGGGCAAGCTGCTGCACGCGCCAGCCCTGCTGTTCCAGGATACGATGGGCTGCCTGCTGCTGGCGCTGACGCAGGTGTTCCAGATGTTGCAGCTGGTTCTGGATGCGCGTGCCGGGATGCACCAGGCGGCGTGTCAGATAATCAACATGCTGCATGCGTTGCTCCAGGCCGCGCGCTGTTTGCCGTGCCAGCCGGGCATGCAGCGCGTCGAGCCGGTGCCGCAGATCGGCGCGGTGGGGCGTGGCAAGTTCCGCTGCGGCCGTGGGCGTGGGGGCGCGCCGGTCAGCCGCGAAATCGGCGATGGTGATGTCGGTTTCGTGGCCGATGCCGCTGACGATGGGTGTCCCGCACGCGGCAATCGCGCGAGCCACGGCTTCCTCGTTGAATGCCCACAAATCCTCGATGCTGCCGCCGCCACGGCACAGGATCAGGGTGTCGCATTCGTTGCGGCTATCGGCCAGCTGGATGGCTTGCGCGATTTTCTGTCCCGCGCCTTCGCCCTGTACTGGCGTGGGATAGAGCACCACCGGGATGCCTGGCATACGCCGGCGCAGGGTGGTGAGCACGTCGCGCAGCGCGGCAGCGGCGGGTGAAGTGATGATTCCGATGCGCTGTGGGAAGGCTGGCAGGGCTTGCTTGCGCGTTTCGTCGAACAGTCCTTCTGCGGCCAGCCTGGCCTTGAGCTTTTCAAAGGCTTCGAACAGCGCGCCCAGGCCGGCGCGGCGCATGGCTTCGACGCCGAGTTGGAATTCGCCGCGCGCTTCATACAGGGTCACCAGCGCGCGGATTTCCACCTGCATGCCGTTTTCCGGCTTGAAATCGACGAACTGGTTTTTATTGCGGAACATGGCGCAGCGCGCCTGGGCCTGGCTGTCCTTGAGCGAAAAATACCAGTGCCCGGAAGCGGCGCGGGTGAAATTGGATATTTCACCCGCTACCCACAGGAGCGGAAAGGTTTGCTCCAGAACGGCCCTGGCATGGCGGTTGAGTTCACTGACGGTGAGGACGGACTGCGCCATGGAGTACGGAGAGGACATGGACGAATTCTAAACTAATCCACAGCGGTAAAAAAACTTTCATGCAGGCGGCTAGATTATCAATGGTTTATTAGTGGATTCTTAAATATATGATTTATAATAATAAAAATACAAGCCCAATTTTTGGGCGGAACAGAAAATATGTTATATGGAATGGAGTTAAGATGCTTTTTGACAAACCATGCACAAAGTTATCCACAGTTTCTGTGGACAATAGTAGAAAACGCCTAATGGGCCATGAACTTATGACGGCTGGAATGGTCGCCCTTGCTGAAAATGGGGCGGCAGGCTAAAGTTACAGGGTTGAAAATAACGGGGGGACGGGCGTGTTATCCATAATTCAAGCTGCCGGCTGGCCGATCTGGCCGCTGATTGTCGCTTCGGTGGTGGCGCTGGCGATTATCGGCGAGCGCTTGTGGTCCCTGAACGGCGGCCTGGTGGCGCCAGTCAGCCTGCTGCCCAAGGTGCAGGAATGGCTGCAGCAGGGCGGCGTGAACGATGAGATGCTCGCCAATCTGGAACGCCATTCTCCCCTGGGACGGCTGTTTGCGGCCGGCCTGCGCAATGTCAGCAGTTCGCGGGAAATGATGCAGGAGGCGATCGAGGATGCGGGCCGTGCCGTGACGCACGAACTGGAACGCTTCCTGACCACGCTGGGCACCATTGCCTCGATCAGCCCCCTGCTGGGACTGCTGGGCACGGTGATCGGCATGGTGGAAATCTTCGGCGCCCTGACCCCGACCGGCGGCAGCCCGGCGCAACTGGCCCACGGCATTTCGGTGGCACTCTACAACACGGCCATGGGCCTGATCGTGGCAATTCCCAGCATGATTTTTTACCGTTATTTCCGCACCAAGGTTGATACCCTGGTGCTGGAAATGGAGCAGCAGTCGATCAAGCTGGTGGATATGGTTCACGGCGCGCGCAAATGAATTTCCAGCGCGGTCGTGCCAAGGAAGAGCCGGAAATCAATCTCATCCCGATGATTGACGTGTTGCTGGTAATCCTGATCTTTCTCATGGTTACCACTACTTTTTCCCAGATCGCCGAGTTGCAGATCAATCTGCCCTCCGCTGATGCCGAAAAACAGTCGCAGAAAGCGAATGAAATCACCGTGGCGGTCGACGCTTCCGGGCGTTATGTCGTCAACCGCGCGCCACTGGCCAATCCTGACGTGGAAGCCCTGAGCACTGCACTGCGCCGCGCGGCGGGTGACCATCCCGATCCGGTGATCGTGATCAATGCGGATGCACAGGCCAGCCACCAGTCAGTGGTCAATGTCATGGAAGCATCGCGCCTGGCGGGGTACAGCCGCATCAGTTTCGCCACCCAGGCGAAGAACGGCAAGTGACGTACATGCCCGGCGCAGGCTCCGGGCCAGGCCCCTGGCTGGAACGGCAGTGGTATTGCCTCGGCCCATGGCAGCTTTTGCTGCTGCCATTGAGCGCCCTGTTCTGGCTGCTTTCGGCGCTGCGGCGCCGGGCTTATCGTTGCGGTTGGTTCAGGGCGCAAGCGCTGCCCGTTGCCGTCATTGTGATAGGCAACATCACCGTGGGCGGAGCCGGCAAGACACCGCTGGTGCTGTGGCTGGCACAGTTTCTGCGGCAGCATGGCTACCGGCCGGGCATTATCAGCCGCGGCTATGGGGGGGCTGCCAAAGCGCCACGCCAGGTTGACCCGGAGGATGACGCGGCGCGGAGCGGCGACGAGCCTCTGCTGCTGGCGCGCGATTCTGCCTGCCCGGTCTGGACCGGGCGCGACCGGGCAGGCACAGGCCGGGCTTTGCTGACGGCACACCCGGAATGCAATGTGATCATCAGCGATGACGGTTTGCAGCATTACCGCCTGGTGCGCGACGTTGAAATCGCGGTGGTGGATGGGACGCGGCGCCTGGGCAATGGTTTGCTGCTGCCGGCCGGCCCCTTGCGCGAGGGGCGCTGGCGTCTGAAGCAGGTCGATGCGGTGGTGATGAACGGTGCCGGGGAGATGGCTGGCGAAGCGCAATTCAGGATGAGCCTGAAGGGCGCGATATTGCGCAACCTGAACTCGGGGGCGACGCTGGATGCCGCTGGATTCAAGGGAAAAAAGCTGCATGCCGTGGCCGGTATTGGACACCCGCAGCGTTTTTTCGAGTCTTTGCGCGGTTTGGGGCTGGAAATCGAGGCGCATGCCTTCCCCGATCACCACGCGTATCGGCCTGGAGATCTTGACTGGCCTGATGCGGAGGCGATCCTGATGACCGAGAAGGATGCCGTGAAATGCGCGGCCTTTGCCGATCCGCGCTATTGGGCGCTACCCGTGCAGGCGGAGGTGGATGTGCAATTGGGACAGAAAATTCTGGATTTACTGAGGAAACATGATGGATGCAAAGCTGCTTGAGATTCTGGTGTGTCCCCTGTGCAAGGGGCCACTGGTATATAAAAAACCGGAGCAGGAACTGGTTTGTAAACCTTGTCGCCTGGCTTATCCGGTACGGGACGACATCCCGGTGATGCTTGAGGAAGAGGCGCGCAAGCTGCCAGCCGGGGAAGAAGTGTGATGTCGAGTGGGAAAACCCATTGCCCATGAATTTCAAAGTCGTCATCCCCGCCCGCTACGCTTCCACCCGCCTGCCTGGCAAGCCGCTGGCCGACATCGGCGGAAAGCCCATGGTGGTGCGGGTGGCGGAGCGGGCTCGCCAGAGCGGAGCGGCCGAAATATGGGTGGCGACCGACCATGACGGCGTGGCACAAGCGGTGCGCGATCATGGTTTCAATGCCTGCCTGACCTCGCCTGACCATGCGTCCGGCACTGACCGCATCGCGGAAGTGGCGCGCCAGCAAGGCTGGGACGGGAATGATGTGGTCGTCAATGTGCAGGGAGATGAACCGCTGATCGCGCCTGAACTGATCGGCACGGTTGCGCGGCGTTTGCATGATCACCCGCTGGCAGCCATTTCCACTGCTTGCCACCCCTTGCGCGACAGGGCCGAGATGTTCAACCCGAATGTGGTGAAGGTGGTGCTGGATCGTGCCGGCTATGCCCTGTATTTCAGCCGCGCACCCATCCCGTTTGCCCGTGATGCCTGGGCCGAACAGATGCCGGCGGTGCTTCCCGATGCTCTTCCGGCATTTCGCCATATCGGCATTTACGCGTATCGTGTCGGTTTTCTTGGGGTGTACGGAGGTCTCGATCCCGCTGCGATTGAACAGTACGAGGCGCTGGAACAGTTGCGCGCGTTGTGGCATGGCTACAGAATCAGCGTCGCACAAACCGATGCGGCTCCGGCAGCCGGGGTGGATACGCCAGCCGATCTGGAGCGGGTGCGCGCCCTGATCGGTTGATTTAAATCGAGAGAATGGGCTTATCACTTTATAAAAAAAATTAAATGTGCATGGCCAGGCAATTGCAATACCCTTGTTGCAAGTTAGCAAAACAAGATGTTCTTATCCACAATCTTTTGAATGCGATATATCACGGAGGAATGACATGCGTTTGATTCTGCTGGGCGGCCCTGGAGCCGGCAAAGGTACACAGGCCAACTACATCAAGGAGAAATTCGGGATTCCGCAAATCTCCACTGGCGACATGCTGCGCGCTCACGTCAAGGCCGGCACGGAACTGGGCATGGCTGCCAAGAAAATCATGGATGCGGGTGGTCTGGTGTCCGACGACATCATCATCGGCATGGTGAAAGAGCGCCTGACCCAGGATGACTGCAAGAACGGATACCTGTTCGACGGCTTCCCGCGTACCATTCCCCAGGCCGAAGCAATGAAGGCCGCTGGCGTGCCGATCGACTACGTGGTGGAAATCGACGTGGCCGATGAGGAAATCATCAAGCGCATGTCGGGCCGCCGCGTGCACGTGGCTTCCGGCCGTACCTACCATGTCGTGTTCAATCCGCCCAAGGTGGCCGGCAAGGACGACGAAACCGGTGAAGACCTGATCCAGCGCGATGACGACAAGGAAGAGACGGTCAAGAAGCGCCTCGATATTTACCATGCTCAGACCGAGCCGCTGGTGAAGTACTACTCCGACTGGTCCGCGTCCGGTGCGGGCGGCGCACCCAAATGCGTGAAAATCCCCGGCGTGGGCAAGGTCGATCAGATCCGCGACGCCGTTTTTGCTGCACTGAAATAAGTATCTGGCTGCGATGAAAAAAAGAGAAAGTGTTCCGGACGTCACCAGCACCGAAATGTGGGTGGTGGAGACCGCTATCAAGGAGCGCTTCGGCGCGGGCGCGGTTGAATTGCAGGTGGCAGATTCGGATATCCGTCTCGACCCCGCCGACCGTGAAATGACCTCCTGCCCGACCCTGTACTGGACCGATGGCATTGCCCATTTCGTGATTTTCAAGGTGGGCGAGGGGCTTTATCGCAGCCAGTTTTTCTATTCCAAGCGGGATCAGTATGGCACCGGCCGTCGCGAGTATGACGATCTGGCCGAGTGCGTGTCCCTGCTGCTGAAATTCGAGGCGGACCACCGCAGCACACGGGCCGCCTGAGAACAAAACAATCTGGAGGATGTAATGGCGAAAAAGAATGCCTTTTATGCTCAGTCCGGCGGCGTCACCGCCGTCATCAACGCTTCGGCCTGCGGCGTGATTGAGACCGCGCGCAAGCACAAGGACGTGATCGGCAAGGTTTACGCCGGCCGCAACGGTATCATCGGTGCGCTGACCGAGGATCTGATCGATACCAGCAAGGAATCCGCCGAGGCGATTGCCGCCTTGCGCCATACCCCTTCCGGCGCCTTCGGCTCCTGCCGCTTCAAGCTCAAGAGCCTGGAAGCCAACAAGCGCGAATACGAGCGCCTGATCGAGGTATTCAAGGCGCACAACATCGGTTACTTTTTCTACAACGGCGGTGGCGATTCTGCCGATACCTGCTTCAAGGTTTCGCAGCTGTCGGAAGCCATGGGCTATCCGATCCAGGCGATCCATGTGCCCAAGACCGTGGATAACGACCTGCCGATCACTGACTGCTGCCCGGGTTTCGGTTCGGTGGCCAAGTACATCGCCGTTTCCACGCTCGAAGCTTCGTTTGATGTGAAATCCATGGCCAAGACTTCCACCAAGATTTTCGTGGTCGAGGTGATGGGGCGTCATGCTGGCTGGATTGCCGCAGCCGGTGGTCTGGTGGCTGATCAGGGCATCCCGGTGGTGATCCTGTTCCCGGAAGTGGAATTCGATCAGGCGAAATTCCTCGCCAAGGTGGATGAAAACGTCAAGAAGCACGGTTTCTGCACCATCGTGGTGTCGGAAGGCTGCCACTACCCGGACGGCAAGTTCCTCGCCGAGCAGGGCACCCGCGATGCCTTCGGCCATGCCCAGCTGGGCGGGGCCGCGCCAGTGGTGGCGAACATGATCAAGGACGCCCTGGGTTACAAATTCCACTGGGCGGTGGCGGACTACCTGCAGCGCGCAGCGCGCCATGTTGCTTCCAAGACCGACGTGAAACAGGCCTACCAGCTTGGCAAGGCTGCCGTTGAACTGGCGATCAAGGGCCGCAACTCGGTGATGCCGACGGTACACCGTGTTTCCGACGAGCCTTACAAATACAAGATCGGTGTCGCTGACCTCAAGGATGTGGCCAACGTCGAGAAATTCATGCCCAAGGACTTCATCAGCAAGGATGGTTTCGGCATTACGGAGAAATGCCGTCGCTATCTGGCTCCGCTGATCCAGGGCGAAGACTATCCTCCCTACAAGGATGGCCTGCCCGAGTATGTGACGCTGAAGAACGTGGCGGTAGCGAAAAAACTGCCGGAGTTCAAGCTGTAATGATTTGCCATGACGCCTGAACGGGCCCGGCAGTTTCTCGCCATTCAGGTCAACTTTGGCGGTGGCTACAATGCCAACTCAGCCAAGCTGGTTCTGTCCGAGATACAGAAGGAATACGGTCAGGCGATGGTGGATCAGCTGATCCGCGAGATGAAGCTGGACCGGGTGTTTGGCTTTGAGCCAGGCACCCGTTTCGAAAACGGCATCGCGCTGAAAGGCTGAGAAATTAAAATAATTAAAGATTTACAGAATATTGAACGCATCGACTTGTAAAACTATAAGAAGCAGGATTTGACCGGGGCCAGCAGGTCGCGGAATGATCTACGGGGGCGTGGGGCCAGCCCGGATTGGCCTGGTAAGAACAGCAGAAGGGATGGGAGTCATCATGTCAGTCGGTCTTTTGTTTGCGCTAATATGTGCGGGTGCGGCACTCCTGTATGGGGCCGTTTCGATCAAGTGGATTCTGGGTTTGCCCACAGGCAATGACCGCATGCGGGAAATTGCCGCAGCGGTTCAGGAAGGCGCACAGGCCTACCTGAACCGGCAGTACACGACCATTGGTCTGGTCGGTGCAATCCTGCTGGTGGCCATTTTCGCGGCCCTGGGCTGGCAAACTGCCATTGGCTTCGCCCTCGGCGCGATTCTTTCCGGGGTCACCGGTTATATCGGCATGAACGTCTCGGTGCGTTCCAACGTGCGTACCGCGGAAGCCGCCAAAGATGGCATCAATGCTGCACTGAACGTGGCCTTCAAGGGCGGCGCCATTACCGGGCTGCTGGTGGTAGGCCTGGGATTGCTGGGCGTGGCAGGCTACTACGCCGTGCTGACGCAGATGATGGGCGCCAATGCTTCGGAAGCAACACATGCGCTGGTGGGTCTGGCTTTCGGCAGCTCGCTGATTTCCATTTTCGCCCGTCTTGGCGGCGGCATTTTCACCAAGGGCGCTGACGTGGGCGCCGACCTGGTGGGCAAGGTCGAAGCCAATATCCCTGAGGACGATCCCCGCAACCCTGCGGTGATTGCCGACAACGTGGGCGATAACGTGGGCGACTGCGCAGGTATGGCGGCCGACCTGTTCGAAACCTACGCTGTGACCATCATCGCTACCATGGTGCTGGGTGGCCTGATGATTACCGGCTCCCCTGAAGCCGTGATTTATCCGCTGGTGCTGGGTGGCGTTTCGATCATTGCTTCCATCATCGGTACCCTGTTCGTCAAGACGCAGCCGGGCGCCAAGATCATGAATGCGCTGTACAAGGGACTGATCGTGTCCGGCGTGCTGGCAGTGGTCGCGTTCTACCCGGTCACCACCTGGATTCTGGGTGAAGGCGTGATGATCGATGGCAAGATGGTGTCGTCGATGAATCTGTACCTGGCTTCCCTGATCGGCCTGGGCCTGACCGCTGCGCTGGTGTGGATCACCGAATACTACACCGCGACCGAGTTCAGCCCGGTGCGTCATATCGCGCAAGCTTCCACCACTGGCCATGGTACCAACGTGATTGCCGGCCTGGGCGTGTCGATGAAATCCACTGCCGCTCCGGTGCTGGCCGTGTGTGCCTCCATCGGTGGCGCCTATGCCCTGGGTGGCCTGTATGGTATCGCCATCGCCGCCACTTCCATGTTGTCCATGGCCGGTATCATCGTGGCGCTTGACGCTTACGGCCCGATCACCGACAACGCCGGCGGTATTGCCGAGATGGCCGAGCTGCCGGATGAAATCCGCAACATCACCGACCCGCTCGACGCCGTGGGCAACACCACCAAGGCCGTGACCAAGGGCTATGCCATCGGCTCCGCCGGCCTGGCCGCGCTGGTGCTGTTTGCCGACTATACCCATGCGCTGTCCACGGGCGGCAGGGTGCTGACGTTTGACCTGTCCAACCACATGGTCATCATTGGCCTGTTTATCGGTGGCATGGTGCCTTACCTGTTCGGCGCCATGGGCATGGAGGCTGTGGGCCGTGCCGCTGGCTCGGTGGTGATCGAGGTGCGCCGCCAGTTCAAGGAAATCAAGGGCATCATGGAAGGCAAGGCCAAGCCGGAATATGGTACTTGCGTAGACATGCTGACCAAGGCTGCGATCAAGGAGATGATCGTGCCGTCCCTGCTGCCTGTTGCGGTTCCGCTGCTGGTCGGCCTGATTCTGGGCCCGGTGGCGCTGGGCGGCGTGCTGATCGGTACCATCGTGACCGGCCTGTTCGTGGCAATTTCCATGACCACCGGTGGGGGTGCCTGGGATAACGCCAAGAAGTACATCGAGGAAGGCAACTATGGCGGCAAGGGTTCCGATACCCACAAGGCTGCAGTGACTGGCGATACCGTGGGTGATCCCTACAAGGATACCGCCGGCCCGGCAGTGAATCCGCTGATCAAGATCATCAACATCGTGGCGCTGATGATTGTGCCGCTGATCTAGAAACACCAGGGGTTCAAATAAAAAGGGCGGGTTTTCCCGCCCTTTTTTATTGATCTGCGTCGATGCAGCTGCAAATCGCTACGGCTATGCATTCCTCTTACTATTTCGAGTAATTTCCCCTATAGTCATATCAGGGGTAAGGATGGTCACAGGAGGCAAAATAAATGAAAAGAGCAATCACGCCGACCAGCAGGGAAAGAGTGATGCGCGAGGACGATTTCATCGTCTCGAAAACCGACCTCAAGGGCCGTATCACATACGGCAACCGCATCTTTATCGAATTTTCAGGTTACACCGAGCAGGAGTTGCTCGGCGCGCAACATAACATCATTCGCCATCCGGATATGCCGCGTGCGGTATTCAAGCTGTTGTGGGACAAACTGGCCCAGCGGCAGGAGGTATTTGCCTATGTCAAGAATATGTCAAAGGACGGCGGGTTTTACTGGGTGTTTGCCAATGTCACGCCATCCTATGACTACAACGGCAATGTGATCGGCTATCTGTCGGTGCGTCGCAAACCCAAGCCCGAGGCCGTCCCGGTCGTGGCCGATCTGTATCGTGCCATGCTGGCCGAAGAAGCCAGGGCGGGGGTGCGTGATGCCATGGGGGCCTCGGGAGCGCTGTTGGACAGGATTCTTGCGGAGAAAGGGGGCAACTATGACGAATTTATCCTTAGCCTCTAGGCTTAAGCTGCCGCCCATCATTTTTGCCGGATTGCTGGTATTGGCCGTGCTGGGAACCTGGCTGCAAATGCTCTGGTTGTCCTTTGCTGCACTGGTATTCGGGCTGGCGCTGAGCGCGCTGCAATGGCGCCAGTTTCGCAATATGCTCGAAATTCTGGAACAGTTGCGCGGCATCAGCAGCGACGCGGGGCGCGGCTACTTTGACCGGCGCTTTACCAATCTCGACAGCAACAATCGCCTGGGCGAACTGTGCTGGCACATCAACGATATGCTTGATCAACTGGAAACTTTTTTTCGCGAGGTTGATTCTTCCTTCAAGGCGACCAGCGATGCGCGTTATTACCGCAAGGCCATGCCGGCCGGCCTGCATGGCACTTTTCGCAGTACCCTGGAGAACATCAACGTTTCTCTTGGTGCCCTGGAAGAGAATGCGCGCTACGGTATGCGCAATCTGCTGATTTCCGGGCTGAGCGATCTCAATAACCGCAATCTGCTCAATAATCTGGTGACCAATCAGCGTGATCTCAAAGCTGTCTGCGACTGCATGCAGGAGGTTACCGATATTGCCCGTCAGACGGCTCACGATGTGGAGGAAAGCCAGTCTGCGGTGCATTCCCTGGTCAGTGCCATGACCCGGATTTCATCCATGATCGATCATACCAATACCACTATCGCCCAGCTCAATTCCCGTGGTGAGGAAGTGTCGCGTGCGGTCGAACTGATTACCAGCATCGCCGACCAGACCAATCTGCTGGCGCTCAACGCGGCGATTGAAGCCGCGCGTGCCGGAGAGTCCGGGCGGGGATTCGCGGTAGTGGCGGATGAGGTGAGGAAGCTGGCGGAGAATACCAAGCGTGCCTCGACGGAAATTGGCCTGGTGATGCAGGCCCTGACGCAGGAGGCCGCAGTCATGCTGGATGAAGCCAATGCCATGAAGAATGTGGCGGACAACTCGCGTGGCGTGATTCGCGAAGTCGAACAGACATTTGAACGCTTTGCCGAATCGGCATGCTCAACTGAGCATAATGTGACCTATGCACAGGACGTCAGTTTTACTACGCTGGTTAAAATTGATCATGTGGTTTACAAGCAGCGAGCCTACCGTTCCCTTGCCGAAGGCACGGAGTCCGAAGTGGTCAGTGCGGTGAATGTGAATCATCATGATTGTCGCCTCGGAAAATGGTATGACGGCATGGGTAGGGAGCAGTTTGGGGCTTCGCCATGCTATGGCAAACTTGAGCCGGTGCATGCTGAAGTCCACAATGCCGCCCATCGGGCAATTGAGCTGGTCAAACTGGGTTGGGAGGCGAATATTGAGGTGCAGAGCCGCATTTTTGATACCTTCAATGCCATGGAAGAGGCCAGCAGCAAGGTAATGGATGGCATGGATCGCATGGTGGTGGAAAAATATGGGCGCGAAATGGCGTAATCGCGGATAGCTGACTGAATGCGCTATAATTCCGGATTTTTGGGAGCAAGGTCATGAATCTTGACCGTGTCAAGTCAGGGAAGGATCTTCCCAATGATTTTAATGTCATTATCGAAATCCCCATGCATGGTGACCCCATCAAGTATGAAGTGGACAAGGAAACCGGCGCGATGTTTGTCGATCGTTTCATGTCTACTGCCATGCACTACCCCTGCAATTATGGCTATATTCCCCATACGCTGTCCGATGACGGCGATCCGGTCGATGTGCTGGTCATCACGCCGGTGCCGCTGATCACCGGGGTGGTGGTGCGCTGCCGTCCGGTTGGCATGCTCAAGATGGAGGATGAGGCAGGCATCGATGCCAAGCTGCTGGCGGTGCCAATCGATAAGCTGTGCAACATCTATCGCAACGTCGAGTCGCCACGCGACCTGCCGGAGTGGACCACGGCGCAGATTACGCACTTTTTCGAGCACTACAAGGATCTTGAGGCCGGCAAGTGGGTAAAGGTGCAGGGCTGGGTCGGTGCTGACGAAGCGAAACGCGAAATCATGGATGGTGTCGAGCGCTATCAGAACGCTGTCGACAAGCCGATGTTTTAATTGAGTTGTCGGTTATTCAGTAATCAGCCGTCAGTAATGGTGGCCTCACTGACTTAACTGAAAGCTGACAACTGAGAACCCAAAGACAATGAAAATCTGCATTATTTCCGATAGCCACGACAACCGCCACCTGATGGCGGCTGCGGTGGAGGCTGCCAAGGCGCAGGGCGCGGAGGCGGTAATTCACTGTGGCGACGTAGTGGCGCCGACCACCCTGAAAGTGTTGCTGAAATTTGGCCTGCCGGTGCATGTGATTTACGGTAATAACACCGGCGATCTTTTTACCATGTCCAAACTGGCCGCCGAGCCGGGCAGCGTAATCCGCTTCTACGGTCAGGATGCGGGCATCAATCTGTGCGGGCGAAATATCTTTATCGTCCACTACCCCCACTATGCGCGAGCGCTGGCAACCACCGGCGACTGGGATCTGGTGTGCTGCGGGCATGATCACAAAGCCTCCATCCAGACCGTGCCGACCATCAAGGGTGGCCAAACCTGGTATGTCAATCCGGGTACGGTGGGCGGCGTGGGTGCGCCGGCCACCTACGTGCTGGGCGATCTTGATGCCATGCTGTTCGAAATCTATGACGTGGCTCTGGAAGAGCCGTCCTCTGGCGGGCAGTAACCGGGCAGCCGGGTTAATCCTGACTGCTTTAGGCCAATTTACCTCCTCTATTCTGCTATAAGAAGATTCAATCAAACCGGCCGGGTGGTTTGATGGATTGAGGGGGCGATTGAGAGTAACATTGCAGGGTTTGTAATTTAGGCAAAAATGCACCGGCCGCCTGGGCTGGTGTGAGTCAGTATCCGTGATGGAGGAAGACCTGATGACGGAAGTCGTTGCAACCAACCAGACCATTCTGGTCGTAGGCGGTGGCATCAGCGGCATGACGGCGGCGCTCGAAGCGGCCGAATGCGGCAAGGAAGTGGTGCTGATCGAAAAAAATCCGGCTCTGGGCGGGCGCGTGTCCCAGCTCTACCGCTATTTTCCCAAGCTGTGTCATCCGACCTGCGGTCTGGAAATCAACCAGCGCCGCGTCAAGCAGAACAAGCGTATTCGCGTTCTGACCATGGCGGAAGTGACCGGTATCACCGGCTCTCCTGGCGATTACACCGCCAGCGTCAAGATTGCGCCGCGTTATGTGAACGAGAACTGCACCGCCTGCGGCGCCTGTGGCGACGCGGTGGAAACCACGGTGGATGATGCCTTCAACTACAATCTGGGCAAGGTCAAGGCAGCCTACCTGCCAAGCCGCATGGCTTATCCCCAGCAATATGTAATCGACCCGTCGATTATCGGCACACCGGAAGCGGACAAGGCCAAGGCAGCATGCAAGTATGATGCCGTTGATCTCGGTATGCAGGAAGAAACCGTGTCGATCAAGGCTGGTGCCGTGGTCTGGGCGACCGGTTGGAAACCCTACGATGCGGCCAAGATTCAGCCTTACGGTTACGACCGCTTCGACAACGTGATCACCAGCGTTGAATTCGAGCGCCTGTCCGACCCGCACGGCCCGACCGGTGGCAAGATCCTGCGCAAGGACGGCAAGGAGGCAAAAAATATCGCCTTCATCCAGTGCGCCGGTTCGCGTGATGAAAATCACCTGCGCCACTGCTCGCGCATCTGCTGCATGGCATCCCTCAAGCAGACCAACTACGTGCGCGAAGCCTGGGGTGACGAAGGCAAGTCGACCATTTACTACATCGACATCCGCGCCATCGACCGCTTTGAGGATTTCTACCAGAAAGTCCAGGCCGATCCGACCGTGTCCTTCATCAAATCCAAGGTTGCCAAGATCGTGCAGGACAAGGACGGCAATCCGGTGCTGCACGGCGTGAACACCGAAGGCTATCACCGCTATGCCAATACCCATGATCTGGTGGTGCTGGCCGTGGGCATGGAGCCATCTGTCAAGGGCGCCAACATCCCGGCGGAAATCGTTGCCGATTCGAGCGGTTTCATCGAGCAGGATCAGGCCAACGGCGCCATCTTCGGCGCCGGTTGCGCGGCCAATCCGCTGGACGTGAACCGCGCCGTGCAGAGCGCGACAGCGAGTGCCTTGCGCGCAATTCAAGTTATCAACCGTGTAGCCAGAGCGGAGGGTTAAACAATGGCGGATATGAAAGTAGGGGCCTACATTTGCCAGGGCTGCGGACTGGGTGAGCGCCTGGATACCGCCGGTCTGGCCAAGGTTGCCCAGAAAGAGGGCAAGGCCCAGGTGGTGAAGGAACATCCTTTCCTGTGTAACGCGGAAGGGGTGGCGATGATACGCAACGACATCGACAACGATGGCGTGACCCACGTGATGGTGGCGGCCTGTTCGCGCCGCGCCAAGACCGAGGCTTTTGGTTTCAGCGATGTGGCCCTGTCGCGCGCCAACCTGCGCGAGGGCGTGATCTGGGTGCGCCCGGATGACGATGCTTCGCGTGAAACCACGCAGGAAATGGCGGAAGACTACATCCGCATGGGCTGTGCCGAAGTCAAGAAGATGAAGCTGCCGGCAACCGACCCGGCCGCCGTGACCGAGCGTCGCGTGCTGGTGGTGGGCGGCGGCATTTCCGGCATGACCGCCGCGCTGGAAGCCTCCAGAGCCGGCTATCAGGTGGTGCTGGTGGAAAAATCTGCTGCCCTGGGCGGCTGGGCTGCCAAGCTCTACAAGCGCGCGCCTTCGCATAGCCCCTATGCCGATCCGCAGCCGACCGGGATCGACGAGATGGTCGCGGCGATCAATAGCGACAGCAACATCAAGGTTTACACCAACGCCATCACCAGCAAGACCGAAGGCGCACCTGGCCGCTTCGTGGTGGAAATCAGCACCGAATCCGGCCCGACCGCGACCGAGAATGTCGGTTCCATCATCCAGGCGACCGGCTTTACCCTGTATGACGCCAACAAGCTGCCTGAACTGGGCTACGGCAAATCCGCCAACGTGGTGGACCAGGCCGGCCTGGAAGCCCTTGCCAAGGCCGCCAATGGCGGTCCGATCAAGCGCCCTTCCGACGGCGGCGAGGTCAAGTCCGTGGTGTTCGTGCAATGCGCCGGCCAGCGTGACGAGACTGGCAAGCACCTGCCGTACTGCTCCGGCTCCTGCTGCCTGACCTCGGTCAAGCAGGCGATGTATTTCAAGGATCAGAATCCGGACGTGGACACTGTGGTGATCTACACCGATCTGCGCATGCCCGGCAATGGCGAGGATTTCTACCGCAGCGGCCAGAACAAGGGCGTGATTTTTACCAAGGGCAAAGTCTCCAGCGTGGAAGCCACCGGCAACACCTGCAAGGTGAATTTCCAGGACCTGATCCTCAACGACCAGACCGCGATCGAGAACGCCGACCTGGTGGTGCTGGCAACCGGACAGGTGGCCAATTCCGGCGTGGATGTGGATCGCAAGATCAAGGCCGAGCAGGCCGCCGCCAATGGCGACAATTCCCTGATGGAAGCCATGCAGGCTGACGAGGCCGCTGGCGTCAAGGCAGTGTCCATCCTCAACCTGACCTACCGCCAGGGCACCGACCTGCCGCAGCTCAAATACGGTTTCACCGATTCGCATTTCATCTGCTTCCCCTATGAGACCCGTCGTACCGGTATTTACTCCGCCGGTCCGGTGCGCCGCCCGATGGATATCGTGCAGGCCACCGAGGACGCCACCGGCGCCGCGATGAAGGCGATCCAGGCAATCGAGAATGCCGCCGTGGGCCGCGCCGCCCACCCGCGTTCCGGCGATCTGTCCTTCCCGTCCTTCCGCCGCGAGGGTTGCACCCAGTGCAAGCGCTGCACGGTGGAATGCCCGTTCGGCGCGATCGACGAGGATGAACAGCGTTATCCGCAGTTCAACCAGGCACGCTGCCGCCGTTGCGGCACCTGCATGGGCGCCTGCCCGGTGCGCGTGATCTCCTTCGAGAACTACTCGGTGGATACCGTGGGATCCCAGGTCAAGGCCGTGGATGTGCCGGATGAATTCTCCGAGAAACCGCGCATCCTGATTCTGGCCTGCGAAAACGACGCCTACCCGGCGCTCGACATGGCGGCCATGAACCGCGAAGTCTATTCCGCCTGGGTGCGCGTGATTCCGGTGCGCTGCCTGGGTTCGGTCAACACCATCTGGATCACCGACGCGCTCAACAGCGGTTACGACGGCGTGATGATGCTGGGTTGCAAACATGGCGACGACTACCAGTGCCACTTTGTCAAAGGCTCCGAACTGGCCAGCTACCGCATGAGCAAGGTGGGCGATACCCTCAAGGGCATGGGCCTGGAAACCGAGCGTGTGAAAGTGTTCGAGGCAGCGATTACCGACATCGAGCGCCTGCCGCGACTGATCAACGAGTATTCGGACGAAATCGCCGCATTGCCGCCCAGCCCGTTCAAAGGCTTCTAGGAGGAGACAGTATGAGTATCGAAAAATACCGCAATAATTTCCTCAAGGAAGTCGAGGAGCGCGTCGAGGAAGGCAACTGGGTCAAGATGTGCATGCAGTGCGGCGTGTGCGCCGGCTCCTGCCCGCTGGGTCCGCACTGGGCGCATCCGCCGCAGGAAATCTTCATGATGATCCGCGCCGGCAAGCGCGAGGAAGTGCTGACCTCCGACTCCATGTGGATGTGCACTTCCTGCTACCAGTGCATCGTGCGCTGCCCGCGCAAGCTGCCGATCACCCACATCATGCACGGCCTGGCCTATCTGGCGAAGCGCGAGGGCCTGGCACCGAAAAACCAGCCCACGGCGCAATTCGGCCAGATGTTCTGGGACAACCTGACCAAGACCGGCCGCGTCAACGAGCTCAAGCTCAGCCTTGGCATGTACTTCAAGGATGGTTTCAGCCAGGGCATCAAGAACGCCATGGCAATGCAGGATGTCGGCATGGGCATGATGAAAGCCAAACGTCTGAACCCGATGGAAATTCTCGGTGGCCATGGCGTCAAGGACAAGGGCGGATTCCAGGCCATGCTGAAAAAGGCCCGGGAACTCGAAGATGCCCGCAGGAAACTGGCGTAAGGAGCGCGTAGATGTCTAAGAAACAATATTCGTTTTACCCCGGCTGCTCATCCCAGTCCGGCGCATCGTCGAGCAACTACCTGACCTCGACCAACTCCATGGTCAAGCTGCTGGATGTCACTTTGAACGAGATTCCCGACTGGAACTGCTGCGGCGCCTCCATTGGCTATGCCGGCGGTGGCGAACTGCCGCGTCTGGCCCTGTCGGCCCGTAACCTGGCATTGTCCGAGCAGCACAACCCCGGTCAGGAAGTGGTTGCAACCTGCGCCGCCTGCTGGCTGGCCACGCGCGAAGCCAAGGAGCGCCTCGATCACAGCGCCACGCTGCTGGCCGAGACCAACGAGGCGCTCAAGGAAGCCGGACTGGTTTTCAAGAACGAAGCGCCACCCGCCCGCCACATGGTGGAAGTGCTGATTGAGGATATTGGTTACGAAACGCTCAAGAGCGGCGTGAAAAAACCGCTGGAAGGCATCAAGTTTGCGGGCTACGTCGGCTGCCAGACCAATCGTCCCTTCGGCATTGACGGCGAATCCTTCGAAAATCCGATGTATCTCGACCGTCTGGTGGAGTCCATGGGTGGCGAAGCGATCACCGGCTATGACCAGAAAGTGACCTGCTGCGGTGGCGCGCTGGCTTTCTCCGAACCGGAAAAGAGCCAGAAACAGATCAAGGACATCATCGAGTCCGCCTACGACCACGGCGCCGACATGATCGTCACGCCTTGCCCGCTGTGCCAGGCCAACACCGAGATATATCAGAATGAAGTGAACAAGCGCTACGGCACCAAGTTCAACATTCCGGTGACCTACTACAGCCAGCTGATCACCGTGGCCTACGGCGGCAGCGCCAAGGAAGCCGGTCTTGATGGCCAGGTGATTCGTGCCACCAGGCTGGAAGACATCGCCGGCAAGTAAGGTTCTGAAGTGGCTGTTATAACGGGGGTGGCCTTGTGCCGCCCCTCGTTTTTTGGAGAAAGCGATGAAACGACCCAAGACCGCAGATGAATACGTGGACCTGATGCACCAGGCGGTGTATGAAGTGGACGAGATCCGCTCCATCATGGAAGAGGATTCGGACGAATTCGCCCCGTTCAAACCTTACATCGAACGGCTGGATAGCCAGTTGCGCCAGATGTATGACGACATGCTGACGGGAACATACCGCTTCGATCCCAATGGGCCGGAATTGCCGTTCATGGATGTAGTCAGGCGGCTAGGCTCGCGTCTGCCCTTCGGCAATCTGCTCAAGCTGATTGACCAGACCCACCGTGAGGGTCTGGATATCGATAGCAGCAAGTAATCCACCCAGAATGGTTGGCAAGGGCGGGATCAATTGAACTCGATTTCGCCTTCTTTGAGTGAAAACGCCCCCTTGCCGCGTTCTACCTCGACACAGTGGATTTTTCCGCCGATTTCGATCTGAACGTTGCTGAACACGGTTTTTTCCACCACTACCCTGGCGTCCTCCGAGAGTTCGAGTTGTCGCGCCAGTTCATCCTTGTCCTGCAGTGCCATTTCGATTGCTTGCTGCAGCGCGAGGAAGGTGTTTTCCGCCTTTTGCCGGATTTCGGATTTGATGCGATCGGGGTGTTCCTCGATGAATCTGGTCAGCTTGACTACTTCGTCCAGCTCCCGGTTTTTTGCTTCCAGATGCTTGCTGGCGAGTCTCAGTTTTTCCAGCAGGTAGGGGTTGTTGCCCACCATTATCCGTGTTTTTACCCCCGAGGGTGATCCGATGACTGCCGCCTGCACCAGCAGGGTGGCTTCGACCAGACCGCCGATGATGCGTCCGTGCCCCGAGCCCGGCTTGCCGACCATGATCTGATTGACGGCCGCCAGTTCGCTTTGCATGGCCAGTTCGTCCACCATGATGCTGTCACCGGCCTCGATACTGGCATTCTCGACGAAGTGCGCGGCGAACGATCTGCCGCAATGGACGCGCGCGATCATGGATTTCTGGCTGGCGTC
>CAZKHJ010000003.1:62678-177879 GCA_964552675.1 uncultured Sulfuricella sp.
AGGGTGTTCGTGGACTTCGCCGTGGCCGATGACGCCGCCCTTGACTACCACATCGCCGCCGGCATCGAGTATCGCGGCTTCGACCGTGCCGCCAATGTGAATGTCGCCGGTGGCACGAATGTGCATGCCGGCATGGACATCGCCGCTGATGTTGACCATGCCCTCAAAATCAATATTGCCGCTGGTCAGATCCACGGTGGCAAGGGTGATGGTGGGTTCCACCGCCATGCCATTGTTGACTATCAGGGGCTGGCCGGGAATTTCGGCAATCAGGAAAGCGGGATCGTCCGGATCGACCATCGCCCCCTTTAACTGTGGCGCATACATGGCCTCCTTGCCAGGTTTGGCGGGAATTACCTGTCCCAGTATGTTTTCCCCGGCTTCACCCAGGGTAGAGGGAATTTTCTGCATCAGGCGCTCGCCCTGATGCACCGTGACGATGCCGCCCAGATCGCGATAATCGGCGATGCCGCGTTCATCGAGGTGGGGATGGCGCTCCTTGGCCATCTCGATCAGGCACTCCAGTTTCCCGTCCTCGCCATGGATTGCCTCGCGCCCTTGCGCAAGCAGTTGCCTGTGGGCTTCGCCCCTGCTTAACACCTCATTCACGGCTTCATCCAGAATGCCGCAAGTTATCTGCTTTTCCATCAGGGCGCGGCGAATCTGTTCCGCCGTTACCGCAGTGCCGCCGCAGGGGGGGGTGACGTCCAGCCAGGCTGCCATTTTGTCTGGCGCAAGCTCCACGCTGACCTGTGCGTCGCGGGCCTCGCCGATCTCCAGGCTGAAAGGCTCGCTTGCTGTGGATGCCTGTGCGGCCAGCCGATCCAGCGCGGCTTCGATCAGGTGCAAGTGACCGAAGCCCTGCGCGGCAATTTCCTGCCGGAGTCCGGCCTGGTCGAGGGGGGGATGTTCCGGCGCGGGTGTGTAATGTGCCAGCAATTGACGGCCATCTTCGCTTAATGCGAGGGTGAGCCCCTGTTCTAGAGCGGGCAATTCATTGAGCATATCGTCTCCGCGCCCATGGTTTCGGGCAACACTACACTAGAATGGTAGCGTCAAATCTGGTGAATCCTTTAGCAGCACGGCGCGGAATGCTTCCTGAATGCGTCTGAGCGCCGCCTCGTTGTCGCCCTCGAAGCGTAACACAATCACTGGCGCGGGATATGACGGCGCTGTGGCGTGTGGCTATGATCCTGCGCTTTTTCAGTGCATTCCTTCAGGGGATGAAGTCGTGCGGCGTGGCCGAAGGATAGAGCGCATTTTGGTTCGAGACAGGGTGGATGTCGCCGAGGTGAAAGCCGAAAGCACCATGTTTGCGTTCCGTAAAATACAGCTGCAAAGTGCGGCGCACGCTGGCGAAGGCGATTTCGCCCCAGGGCAAATCCTGCTCCGTGAACAGCCGTACTTCCAGACTTTCCGTGCCGGGGCCAAAATCGGGGCGTAGCAGGCGGGCGCGAAAAAAGAGGTGTACCTGGCTGATATGCGGCACGTTGAGCAGCGTGTACAGCGCCCCGATTTCGACCTCGGCCAGGGCTTCCTCGAAGGTTTCCCGTGCGGCGGCCTGCGTGGTGGTTTCGCTGTTTTCCATGAAACCTGCGGGCAGCGTCCAGAAACCATGACGCGGTTCGATGGCGCGACGGCAGAGAAGAATCCGGTCTTCCCATTCGGGAATGGTGCCGACCACCAGTTTCGGGTTCTGGTAATGAATAGTGTGGCAGGCGTCGCAGACATAGCGCGGCAGATGATCTCCCGCCGGAATGCACAGACTGACTTTGGCGCCGCAATGACTGCAGAAATTCATGATGCTGCCATGAGGTAAGGTGGCCTGAATTATAGCAAGAGGCGTTGCCCGGTTTTGCGAAGGTGGAAAATGTTCCTCCGTGCCGATATTTTGCGCGGGGTGGTTGCGGGACAAAATGCGCTTTTCTGTGGCAGGGTCTTGCCATGCTGCCCCCCTTTGCCCACAATTAGCCCAAAATACCATCAGGAGGAGACATGAAAACACAGCGCTTGGTGAGTGAGTGGGTGATTGTGGGGCTGGTGGTCCTGATCAGCCTGGGGGCGAACCTGCCGGATGCGGTGGCGGCAAACTGGGGCATCAACCGCAACTATCTCATCTTCGGCCTGGCCATCGTGGTGGTGGTGGCCTTGTTGCAGCATCTGCGCTTTTCCCTGTTCCTGGTGGTTGTGGTCATGGCCATTGGCGCCAACCTGCCCGGCGACATGGCCGCCAGGCTGAATGTCTCGCCCACCGCGATGCTGGTCGGGCTGGTGGCCATGGTGGCGATTTCCCTGTTCAACCTGATCTGGAAGGTCATGCCCACAGGACTGGAGCCCAAGGGCGTGTACCAGAGCGAGGAGGGGGTGCGGGCCATGGTCAACGCCATCGAAAAAGGCAATGTGCGGATGCTGCGCCGTCTTCTCGATATGAGCGTGGACGTGAACCAGCGCAGCGAGGATGGGGATACCCTGCTGATCCATGCGGTACGGAGCGGCAACCCGACGCTGGTACAACTGATCCTGAAGAAAGGCGTCGATATCCAGGCGCCGGGAAAGGATGGCCACAGCGCTCACGACATCGCCCTGCAACAGGGACACCTGGCGATTGCCGAGGCAATCCGTTTTGCCCTGGAAGACAGCCGCCAGGCGGAATCCGCTACGGGGTGAAGCGCCGCACCGCGCGCCGGAGTTGCGGCAGCCAGGCGGGGTGGCGATGGTCGTAGCGCAGCTGGAGATAAAGCCGGGTGACAAGATCGACCTGGTGTGCCAGGTCGGGGCGTTGCCGCTTGACGCGCAGGGCGAAATCGACCGGCCCTTCATGGGGCAGCCTGACCAGGCCGCGCCGCGCCAGCCGGGCACAGAATCTCTCATAGGCAGCCTGCACCGGGTCCAGCTTGCGGCGCGGTGCGCGCCACAGCATCCATGCCGCGATTCCCAGTAACAGCAGGGTAAGGCTCCCGATCATGGTGAGCGCCATCCCCTGCCATGACGCCAGCCCGGCGTGAAAGCGCGACAGGAAACGGATCTGCCTTTCCTCGCCGTAGCCCAGCACCCATTGGTTCCAGTTGTTGTTGATCAGGTCCCAGGACAGGCGCGCCCGGCGCAGCCAGTCAAGGTCGAGCTGCACCAGGGCGGGCGGCAGTTCGGCGCCGGGCAGGGCGGTGGCGATGCCGGATTCGATGCGGCTGGGCGAGACCGCCGCGGTAGGGTCGATGCGCACCCAGCCCTGTTTTTCCAGCCAGACCTCGGCCCAGGCATGGGCATCGCTCTGGCGCACGATCAGGTAACCCCCCAGCGGGTTCATCTCTCCGCCCTGATAGCCGGTCACCACCCGCGCCGGGACGCCCGCCGCGCGCATCAGCAGGGCGAAGGCGCTGGCATAATGTTCACAGAAACCGCGCCGGGTGCCGAACAGGAATTCGTCCATCGCCTCTCTTCCCAATAGTGGCGGCCTGAGCGTGTAGACAAAGGACTCCTTGCGGAACATGCCGAGCGCCTGGTCGACGATGGCGCGCGAATCTTTCAGCGTGGCGCGCCAATGCTGGCCGAGTTGCACTGCCCGCGGGTTGCTGCCCTCCGGCAGGGTCAGGGCGCGTTCCCACTGGGCATCGTCGAGATCGTGGCCAAAACGGTATTGCACGTAGGATGACAGGTCATAGCGGACGCGCTGCCGCACTGGCGCCGGGGCAAGAAGCTGCAAATCGCTGGTGACGTTGGCGCCGGGCGGTTTGATGGCGGGCAGGTCGAGCGCGAACAGCCATTTCTGGTTGTGGGGTTCGAGGGTTACGGTGTAGTTCAGCACCGGGCTGAGGCGCGTGACTTTCACATTGCTGATGGGAAGTGCCGGGTGCGTTGACCAGGTACGGCCATCGTAATCCCACAGCACCGGCCCGCGCCAGTAGCGCAGATGCTTGGCGGGCGGCGGCCCCTCGAACTTGACGCGGAAGGCGATGGCATCGGAGCCGATCAGCTGGCTGATGGCACCGGGCGACATGTTGTCCGAAAGCCCGGTCATGCCGGCATGGCTGTCCCTGGGCAGGCCCCACAGCGGATTGATGCGGGGGAAGAAGACAAACAGCACCAGCATCAGCGGTACCGCCTGAAGCAGCAGAATGCCTGCCAGGCGCAGCCGGGGGCGGGTGGCGAGCCCGTTGTTGAGATCGCTGCAGGCGATCATGGTGGCGGTGGCGACCAGCACGACCAGCAGCAGATACAGCGCGGTGGGGATACTCTGGGAATAGAGAAAGTTGGTGATCACCAGAAAATAGCCGAGGAAGATCACCACCATGGTGTCGCGCAGGGTACGCATCTCCATCAGCTTGAGGGCGATCATGGCGACCAGCAGCGCCACGCCGGCGTCGCGCCCGAACAGGGTGTGGTAGTGCGAAACAACGCCCGCCGTGGCGGCGCCGGCCAGCAGGAACAGCAGCCACTTTTTTGGCAACTCGCGTTCGCCCCGCGTGATTGCCAGCCGCCAGGCGCCCAGCGCCAGGCACAGCGGGCCGACCCACCAGGGCAGGCGCTCCAGGTGGGGCGCGGCAGCCAGGGCAAGGGAGGCCAGCAGCCAGGCGAGCTTGCTCATGAGCCAAACAGTGCCAATGCTTCCAGACACTGACGGTAGTGTGCCGGGCCGGTGGCGGGAGCAAGGGTTTTCTCCGGCAGGCGCAGGCCGTAACGCTGGCCAGCCGCATCCGCATCCAGCACCCAGCGGGTGAGGCGCGACAGTCTGGCTTCGGCTTCCATGCCGGGCAGCGTGTCCCAGTCCAGCCAGACTTCCTGCTGTACTTCACCATCGAACTGCTTGGTGAGCATGCCCTGTTCGCGCGCCACTGCCTTCCATGCCACATGACGCAGCGAATCACCGTTGTGATAGGTGCGCAGGCCGCTGAAATCGTCCTGCCCTTCGCCCTGTATCAGGCCTTGCCCGGTTTGTTCCTGCGCCTGCGCCATGGGCAGGGGGAGCGCCTCGGCGGCCGGGTGGGGGTAGACCAGGCAGCTCATGTCCAGGTTGAGATGGGTCCAGACGCGGAACAGGCCGAGCGGGAAGGTGCTGAACAGGGTGAAGCGCCCGGCGTGCAGCCATCCGCGCCGGCTGGCCGGGAGCGAGAATTCCAGGCAGGTGGCCTGGCCAGGCGCAAGATCCGCGCAAGGCCCATTTTTTTGGGCCATGCCCAGGCCGACCGCGTAACGCGGCATACTGCCCGGATTGTCGAGACAGACACGGAAACGGGCCTCCTGCCCGGCGAATACCGGCGCGCTTTTGCCGGCGCTGACCGTGAGGCGGGCCAGATTGCGGTAGGTGTGCAGAATGGAAACGATCGCCAGGCTGCCGAGCAGGAAAGTCAGCACGAAACCCATGCTGTTGGCGTAGTTGATCGAACCCAGCAGCATCACCAGCAGCATCAGGGCAAAGATCAGCCCATGCCGCGTGGGCAGGATGTAAAGGCGACGCTGGGTGAGGGTGACCGGTCCGCTTTCCGGGGCAGGGCGCAGGACGCGCTCAAGGAAGGGCAGCCATGAGGCGGCGCGGTGCTGGAGCATGGTCAGGGGATAGGGACAGCGGTGAGCAGATAGGCAGCCAGGGAGGCACCTGATTCGCCGCTGAATTCGCCACCGGGGCGCAGGCGGTGTCCGGCTACCGCTGGCAGCACGGCCTGCACATCTTCCGGCAGCACCGCATCGCGGCCGCCGATCAGCGCCCAGGCACGGGCAGCATGCAGCAATGCCAGCGCAGCGCGCGGCGACAGGCCGCTGTGAAAACGCGGCGCCTGCCGGGTGAAGGCCAGCAGGGCCTGAATATAGTCGAGCAGGGCATCGGCCGCATACACTTCGCTGGCGGCCTGTTGCAGGGACCGCAATGCCACTGGCGTGAGGCAGGGTTGCAGCCCGGCGAGCAGTTCGCGCCGGTCCTTCCCTTGCAGCAGCGCCCGTTCGGCCGCGGCATCCGGGTAACCCAGCTCGATGCGCATGAGAAAGCGGTCGAGCTGGGATTCGGGCAAGGGAAAGGTGCCCACCTGGTAAGCCGGGTTTTGCGTGGCAATGACAAAAAATGGCTCGGGCAGGGGGCGGGTTTCACCTTCCACCGTTACCTGGTGTTCTTCCATCGCTTCCAGCAGCGCGCTCTGCGCCTTGGGGGTGGCGCGGTTCACTTCGTCGGCGAGAATCAGCTGGGCGAACACCGGGCCGGGATGGAACTTGAAGCTGGCGCTGTCGCGGTCATACACCGACACGCCGAGGATGTCCGCCGGCAGGAGATCGCTGGTGAACTGGATGCGCTGGAAATCGAGGCCGAGCGTCCTGGCCAGGACATGAGCCAGGGTGGTCTTGCCGACGCCGGGCAGATCCTCGATCAGCAGGTGGCCGCGCGCCAGCAGGCAGGCGAGGGCCAGACGGATCTGCCGCTCCTTGCCGAGGATGACCTGGGATGCCTGTTCAATTGCCTGTGCGATGAGTTTTCGCGTCATGTTGTTCCTGTAATGACATTAGCTTGCAGTTGCCGTGCAAGGGGTTTATTGTAATCTTTGCCATCCTGGCCGCTGCAACAATAATCAATCAGGGGAGGTCGTACAATGAATCTGGTCGAGCGGGTCAAGAATATCCTGTTACAGCCCAAATCCGAATGGGCCGTCATTGCCGACGAGGCGACGCCGGTTGCCGATCTTTACAAGAACTACATTGCGCCGCTGGCAGCCATCGGGCCGGCTGCCTCCATTATCGGCATGTCGGTGATCGGCATCAGCATGCCTTTCATGGGCACCATCCGGGTGCCGATCACCAGTTCCATCGCCCATGCGGTGACCAGCTATATCCTGACCCTGGTGGGCGTCTTCATCATTGCGCTCATCATCGACGCGCTGGCGCCCACTTTTGGCGGGGAGAAGAATCAGGAACGGGCATTCAAGGTCGCGACCTATGCCTCGACCCCGAGCTGGGTGGCGGGCGTCGTGATGATTCTGCCGATGCTGGGAATCATTGGCCTGGTCGCGGCGCTGTATGGGCTGTATCTGCTGTATCTCGGCCTGCCGCTGCTGATGAAGGCGCCGCAGGAAAAGGCGATCGGTTATACCGCCGTGGTCGTGGTGGTGACGGTAGTGGTAATGCTGGTGATCGGCGGCATCAGCGGAATGTTCATGCCGGCGCCGACCATGCCGGTGGCCGGATTTACCCCCCATTAACTGATTAGTTCAAGGATTGCTGTCATGAATAAATTACGGTTGTTGCCGCTGGTTGCGGGGCTGGTTGCCGGCTTTTTTCAGTTGGACGCGCAGGCGGCAGAGGGCACCAAACCCTATCCCCAATACTGGATGAGTGTTTCCACCGAGAACATGACCATTCCCGGCATGTCATCGTCCGAGATGGGTATGCTGGGCGGGCTGATGGGCCGGGGCGGGCCGGGCATGGGGCCGCAGCGCCACCTGCGGCTGCAGCTGGTCTCGCCGCAAGCTACGCCGCCTGCACCGGAAGCCGGGCATGATATTCCGCCCGGCCAGAACATGGGCCCGATGCTGCCCCTGCTGGTGCCGGAACGCGACCGGCCGGTGCGGATGGAGCGGGGCGAGATGGAGGAGCGGCACGGTGAAATGGAAAAACCCAAGGGCCGCATGCTGATCTACTGGGGCTGTGGCGACAAGGTCCGCGCCGGGCAGCCGCGCATTCTGGATATGGCCAAGGCCAGCCCGGCGGAATTTGCCCGGGTGATGTCCTCGCGCCAGCCGGCCCATCAGACGCCACCGGTGCCACGTGCGGGCTGGACCTATGCCGAGTGGCCGAACCGCGACAGCCAGCTGGCAGTGCCGCGCGACAGCTCGCTGCAGGGCGGGCAGCTGATCCACGCCAACTATGCGCCGGATATCCGTTTCAACATCGGGTCGCAGCATGATTTCATGAATCCGGTGGAGTTCACTGCGGTGAATGGCGGCCTGGCGGACAGCATTGCCTTCCAGTGGCGCGCCATCCCCACTGCCATCGGCTATTTCTCCATGGCCATGGGCAGCAGCGGCAGCGGGGGTGATACCGTGTTCTGGTCTTCGAGCGAAGTGGCGGACATGGGATGGGGCTTGCTGGATTATATGCCGCCCGGCGATGTGCGGCGTTTCATCAAGGATAAGGTGGTGATGCCGCCCGATACCACCTCCTGTGCCATTCCAAAAGGCATTTTCAAGGATGCCCAGGGCGCCATGCTGCAGTTCATCGCCTATGGCGACGAACTCAACGTGGTTCATCCACCGCGCCCGTCCGATCCGAAACAACCCTGGCAGCCGATCTGGTCGGCCAAGGTGCGCGTGAAATCGACCGGCATGACACCCCTGGGCCAGGAAGGAGGCGCTTCCCGCGCGCGCGGCGGGCGTTCCTACACCAGCGAGCCGCGTGCCCGCCCGGGCCGTTCCTATACCAGCGAGCAGCCGGTGGCGCGCCCAAGCCGGGAAGATGGCGTGCTCGACAAGGTGAACAAGATTCGCGGCCTGCTGCCGTTCTGAAGCGGATTCGATCTTTTCCCGGCGGGATGGTCATGCGTGGAACCGGTGCAATCCGTATGGCTGTCTGGCTCCTGCTGGGCTGGGGCGTGATTTTTCCCGCCTGGGCGCAGCCGGATGCCTTTCCCGGCGTGGCGGCTGCATACCTGGTCAAGGCGGGCAGGGAAGTGCTGTGGGAGAAGGCGGCGGACAAGCGCCTGCCGCCCGCCAGCCTGACCAAGATCATGACCGCGCTGCTGGTGCTGGAGCATTACCGCCCGCAGCAGGTGGTGACGGTAAGCCGCCAGGCTGCCGCAGAGAGCGGTTCCCGGCTTGGGCTCCGGGCTGGTGAGCGGATGGCGGCAGGCGACCTGCTGGCCGCCACCCTGATCCGCTCGGCAAACGATGCCTGCCACGCGCTGGCCGATCATGTGGCGGGCAATGAGACAAAATTCGTTGCGCTGATGAACCGGCGCGCGCAGGAATGGGGGTTGCGCGACACCCGCTTCGCCAATGCCTGTGGGCATGACCACCCCGGCCATTATTCCAGTGCCCGCGATCTGGCTGCGCTGGCCGAACGGGCGCGGAGCGAAGCCGTGTTCGAGCAGTTTTCCTCCACCCTTTCGCTCGACATCAGCAGCGTGGACGGGCACCGCCGCTACAGCCTGGAAAACCACAATGCCCTGATCGGACGCTACCCTGGCGCGCAGGGCGTGAAAACCGGCTATACCCGGAAGGCCGGGAAATGCCTGGTGGCGCTGGTGCGGCGCGATGGCAGGGAAGTGCTGCTGGTGTTGCTGAATGCGCCCAACCGCTGGTGGGACGCGGTGGATATCCTCGACCGGGCGCTGGCTGAAACCCGCCATGCAGCCTAGTGCCGTTTAGCGTGCAACACTACACTAGCTCGCTGGTGCCTGCCCTGCTGTGCGGGGCGGTTGTCGCGGCCTATGCCAATTCCTTCACCGGGGTGTTCCAGTTCGATGACTACAATGTCATCGTCGGTGCCGCCCCGGTGCATTCCTGGGAAAACTGGCTGGCCGACCTGGGCCGGGGGCTGCGCCCGCTGCTCAAGCTGACTTATCTGATGAACTGGTCAAGCGGCGCGGGGCTGCCCGGCTTTCACCTGTTCAACCTGCTGGTGCATCTCGCCAATGTCTTCCTGATTTATGCCCTGGCGCGGCTGTTTGGCGAACGTGCCGCACCGGGGCGTGACTGGCGCTGGCCGGCACTGGCTGCGGCGGTGCTGTTTGCCGTGCATCCCGTGCACAGCGAGGCGGTCACTTATCTCAGCGGGCGCTCCACCTCCCTGATGACCCTATTTTACCTGGCGGCGCTGTGGGCCTATGTGCAGGGCACGCTGTCGCAACGCAGGGGTGCCTGGCTGCTGTTTTCCCTGAGCCTGTTCGCGCTGGCCCTGCTGGTCAAGGAGAGCGCCATGATTTTTCCGTTCGCACTGCTGCTGTGGGAATGGTCGTGCCGCACCCCCTGGCGCGCCGTTGTGGCGCGGCAGTGGCCTTTCTGGCTGCTGTTTGTGCTGGGCGCAGTGCTCCTGCTGCTGCATCCGCGCTACTGGACGCTGCTCTGGGAAAGCGTGAGCATGCTTTCCCTCGGCGATGGTTTCCTGACCCAGCTGAATGGGGCGGGTTTCCTGCTGGGCCAGCTGCTCTGGCCGGTTGCGCTCAACATCGACCCGCCCCTTTTGCCGCTTCACGAAGCGGGCAAGGTTCTGCCGCAACTGCTGGTTTTTTTCGTGTTATTGGCGGCGGCCTGGCATTTCCGCGCCACGCGCCCATGGGTCAGCCTAGGCCTGGGCTGGGCTCTGCTGCATCTGCTGTTGCTGAATGCCATCTTTGCCCGCAGCGATATTGCCAACGAACGCCAGCTTTACTGGGCCGATTGGGGGCTGTTTCTGATCGTGGCGGTGGAACTCGACCAGCGGCTGGAGCGGCATACGCAGGCAGTGGTGCTGGCCGTGGTCTGTGCGCTGGTCTGGATGACTATGGAGCGGAATATGGTCTACCGCAGCGAAGTCGCGCTGTGGGAGGATACGGTGGCCAAATCCCCGCACAAGGCACGGCCTTTCAATAATCTTGGCTATGCCTGCCAGCTTGCGGGACGGAATGCAGAAGCGGAAGCAGCATACCGGCGCGCGCTGGTGCTGCAGCCGGACTACCCCAGGGCAGCGGCCAACCTGGCGGCGCTGCGCAGCCAGGTTGTGGTGGGGCGAGACTAGGGGTTTACCAGTTCAGCCCTGCGGCAGCCGGATTCATGCCACGGCGCAGCGCCTCGACTGCTTCCTGCGTGGTGGTAACGGCAATGCCGCGCGGACAGAAGAAGTCGTCGTAGAGCATGTGGTGGTGCCGGTTGATGTCCTTGTAGCGGACCGGTTCCCAGCGCGTCTGGCGCGCCTTGCCCCAGCTGCCGTCGGCGCGTCCGAAGGCGTAGCGCTTGATTTCCGCCGAGCTGCAGCGCATGCCCTCGTAGCTGGTGTTGCGCGCCCCGCTGGCCGACTGGATTACCAGGGTGTAGCGCACCACGCCATCCTCGCCCCGGCTGACCGAGCTGGCGTCAATGTAGAAACGATTGTCGGTGGCGGCGCTGACATAGAAGGGAAGCAGGTTTTCCGCCTTGGGCGCGGGAGGGAGTTGCGCCTCCAGTTCCACCCAGGGTTTTTCCTCGAAATCGTACTCGAATTTTCCCCAGTTGGTCTTTTCCAGTTCGGCAGCATGGGTAAGGAGGGGAAGGAGCAAGGGCAGCAGCAGTGATCTTTTCATGTACGGGGGCCAATTAAAAACCCCGCGCACCTTTCGGCGCCGGGGTTTGTCGGGTTCTTCAGCCAGTCATCATCACCGGCACAAGCGCAATTACTTGAGCTTGGTTTCCTTGTATTCCACGTGCTTGCGTGCCTTGGGATCATATTTCATGATCGCCATTTTTTCCGGCATGGTTTTCTTGTTTTTGGTCGTGGTGTAGAAGTGACCGGTGCCCGCAGAGGATTCCAGCTTGATTTTTTCGCGTCCGCCTTTAGCCATGATCTACTCCTTAAACCGATACGCCGCTGGCGCGCAGGTCGGCCAGCACGGCGTCGATGCCGTTTTTGTCGATAGTACGCAGGGCGGCGTTGCTCACGCGCAGACGCACCCAGCGGTTTTCGCTTTCCACCCAGAAGCGGCGATATTGCAGATTGGGCAGGAAACGACGCTTGGTCTTGTTGTTGGCGTGGGAAACGTTGTTCCCGGTCATCGGGCGCTTGCCGGTGACTTTACATACGCGGGCCATCTTTGGGTACTCCGGAATTCGAAAAACGCAATTTATACCATATTTTTACGGCTGGGCTCAAGCAAAAAATCGCTTCCCGTTCTCGAACGCCGTCGCCAGGTGAGCGTTCAGGGCGCCCGGATCGGCTCCGGCATATACGCCCCAGTTGGCCTGGACCGGCAGTATTTCCATGCCGCAATAGCGCAGCACGCCGAGCATCGGCTCCAGATAAAGCGTGGCGAGATCGACGTCCTCGCGCTGGCGGCTGCCGACATTGACCAGGATCTGGGTGCGCAGCTTGAGCTGGCCTTCGGTGCGGCCGCCGACATGCTGGAAGGCGAAGCCCTGGGTCAGCACCCGCTGCAGCCAGCCGCTGAGGATGGCGGGCGGGGTGCTCCACCATACCGGGTAGGACAGTATCAGGCCATCGCAGCCCCTGATGCGTTCCTGTTCGGCACGGATTTCCGGTGAGACATTGCCTTGCTGCCAGGCTTCCAGCTCCTGAATCGAAACCACCGGATTGAATCCCTCTTCATACAGGTCGGCGATTTCCGCTTCATGGCCGCTGGCAATGACACCGTCGGCGAAGCGCTGCGCCAGTGCCTGGGTGAAGCTGGCCCGCTGCGGGTGGGCTGTGACGATCAGTGCTTTCAAATTAAACCTCGTTCCGCAAACGACAACACCGTGTCGCCGCCGACAATAAAATGATCCAGAACGCGTATATCTATGAGCGCCAGCGCATTTTTCAAGGACTGGGTAAGAATCTGGTCGGCATGGCTGGGTTCGGACGTGCCGGAGGGGTGGTTGTGCGCCAGGATGACGCTGGCGGCATTGTGATGCAGTGCCCGCTTGACCACTTCGCGCGGGTAGACGCTGGCCTGGGTAAGCGTCCCCCGGAACAGTTCCTCGATGCTGATGGGGCGGTTCCGGGCGTCGAGAAACAGTACGCTGAATACTTCGTGTTTTTTGCCGCCCAGGGTGAGGCGCAGGTACTCCTTGACGCTGCCAGGAGAATTGAGCGCATCGCTGTCACGCATTTTTTCGTGCAGGGCGCGCCGCGCCATTTCCAGCACTGCCTGCAGATGCACATATTTGGCCGGGCCGAGGCCGTGGATGGCGCAGAATTCCTGCTGGCTGGCGTCAAACAGACGGGTCAGGCTGCCGAACTGAGCCATCATGTCGCGTGCCAGGTCCACCGCGCTTTTTCCTGCTACCCCCATGCGCAAAAAAATCGCCAGCAGTTCCGCATCCGACAGGCTGGCTGCGCCCTGTTTAAGCAGCCGTTCCCTGGGGCGCTCGTCTTCCGGCCAGTCGGTAATCGCCACGATTTTGCCCAATTCACGTAAAATGGGGCCCATTATGAACGATCTGGCGAAAAAACGCCTGTTGCTGGGCATCACCGGTGGCGTGGCCGCGTACAAGGCGGCGGAGTTGGTGCGCCTCCTGGTGGGGCAAGGCATCGAGGTGCAGGTGGTGATGACGCAGGCGGCGTGCCAGTTCATCACCCCGGTGACCATGCAGGCGCTGTCCGGCCGGCCGGTCTTTACCGACCTGTGGGACAACCGCATCGACAACGGCATGGCGCACATCGACTTCACCCGCGATGTCGACGCCGTGGTGGTGGCGCCCGCCAGTGCCGACTTCATCGCCAAGCTGGCGCATGGCCTGGCGGACGACCTGCTCTCCACGCTGTGCCTGGCGCGCATGTGCCCCTTGCTGGTGGCGCCGGCGATGAACAAGCAGATGTGGGAGAACCCCGCCACCCAGCGCAATATCAAACAGATTCGCGAGGATGGCATTGCCGTGCTCGGCCCCGGCAGCGGGGCCCAGGCCTGCGGCGAAACCGGCATGGGACGGATGCTGGAGGCGGAAGACCTGCTGGCTGGGGTTGAGGCCTTCTTCCAGCCCAAGCTATTGCCGGGCCGGCATGTCCTGATCACTGCCGGGCCGACTTTCGAGGCCATCGACGCGGTGCGCGGCATCACCAATTCCAGCTCGGGAAAAATGGGCTACGCCGTGGCGCGGGCCGCCCTCGAAGCCGGTGCGGAAGTGACGCTGATCAGCGGCCCGACCTGCCTCAAGCCGCCTGCCGGTGCGCGGGTGGTCAATGTCACCAGCGCCCAGCAAATGCTCAAGGCGGTGAACGAGTCAGTCAACTGGGCCGATATTTTCATCGGTGTGGCGGCGGTGGCCGATTACTACGTGCTCAACCCCTCCGAGCAGAAAATCAAGAAGGATGCCCATATCCTGACCCTGGAGCTGGCGCCCAATCCCGATATCGTCGCCAACGTGGTGAATCTGCCCAACCCGCCGTTTTGCGTCGGTTTCGCGGCCGAGAGCGAGAACCTGTACGAATATGCCGAGATGAAGCGGCGGCGGAAAAACCTCCCGCTGCTGGCCGCCAACCTGGTGCAGACCGCGATTGGCAGCGAGGACAACGAACTGGTGCTGTTCGACGACGACGGCCCCCATCCGCTGCCGCGCGCAGCGAAGATCACCCTGGCACGCGCTTTGATTGCGCACGTTGCGACCCTGTATGAGAAAAACAAGCCATGAAAATTGATGTAAAAATTCTTGATGTGCGCATGCACGAACAGCTCCCGGCTTACGCCACCCCCGGCGCGGCGGGCCTCGACCTGCGCGCCTGCCTGGCGGAAGCGCTGGTGCTCAACCCTGGCCAGACCGAACTGATCCCCACCGGCATCGCCATTCATCTTGCTGACCCCGGCTATGCCGCCCTGATCCTGCCGCGCTCCGGCCTCGGCCACAAGCACGGCATCGTGCTGGGCAACCTGGTCGGGCTGATCGATTCGGACTACCAGGGCCAGCTTTTCGTTTCCTGCTGGAACCGTGGCCAGGCCGCCTTCACCATCAATCCCATGGAGCGCATCGCCCAGCTGGTGGTGGTGCCGGTGGTGCAGGCCCAGTTCAACATTGTCGATGAATTTGCCGGCAGCGAACGCGGGGCGGGTGGATTTGGGAGTACAGGGAAGCATTGAGGATCTTTCGAATACACTCTGAAACGCTTCCCAGAGAAAAGCATTTTCTGAAAACGGCGGTACTCTTCTGCTTGTTGATGGCGGGGTATTTCTTGTCTTCTACGGTTCTTTTCGCCGGAACCCCAGCACGGAAAGGTGAACCACTCCTTTTGCCCAAGGGTTATCTCATTCAGCCGGAAAATAGCCGCGACCTTCTCTTGGTTGCAGAGGATGCCGGTCAAAAGAAAGGGGTGCGACGCCTCCAGCGATGGAACGCTTCTGTAGGCGAGGTGGGAGTGTTCACGCTTCCAGAATGGGTCAGTACAAATGTGGTGGCGGCCACCAAACAGGGGTTCCTGTTTTTGGGGGGCATCAACTCGGCAAGACATGTCGCGCTTATTACGCCACAAAACAAGGTGATTGGTGGTGTCTTGCAAGTGAGCCGTGGGAGACCTCATCTGCTGGTGTTGCCCGATCAGTCGGTTATAGCTGTGGGGGGCATTGTCGACGGAGAAGGGGGAAAAGCCGGTTACACCAATGCAGTTGAACGAATTTCCCTGAGCGGTGACCGACTGTTGGTGGAGCGGTTGCCTGATCTGCCGGGTCCCACACGCAGGGGGTTTGCCGCAGTCGCTTTGCAAGATGGCCGGATGATGGTTCTGGGCGGCACCGACTCCCCATATAGAGGCTGTGCTCCCTGTATTGCCGATACGTTCATTCTGGATATGAACACGCGTACTTGGCATGCAGGTCCCCAAATGATTGAAGCACGTGCCAACGCGAGCGCGACAACAATGCCGGACGGCAGCGTATTAGTGGTAGGGGGGTGGACGCCTGGGCATGGAAGTGGTGGATGGGGTGTGGTCAGTCGTAATACAGAGCGCTGGCACCCATCGAGCAATCATTTTTCGAGTGCAAAACCTTTGCCTGTCGGTGTGGCCACGCACCAGGCACGCTGGATACTGAGCCAAAAAAGTTGGAAACTGCTGGTGGCTGGAGGCAATAACTCGGTCGTGCAGTCTTACGATGTGGCCAATGATCGCTGGCAAATAGCAGGAGAGATGTGTGAGCCCCATGAGAAGAAAGGGGCGAATATCGTGCTGCCATTTGAGTATGATGATGGTGCCTATCTGTGGATCAAGAGCGATGAAGCGTGTTCCTGCAAGGGTAGCCGCTCCGATTATGAAAACGTTTATTACGATTGCTCAATACTTCTACCCTTGCGCCTGCCTGGTTTGAGCAAGACAGGCAGCTTGCGTTTCGATCCACTGGTGGGGTTTTTGTCCTACCGCGCAGATCTTTTTTTTGTGCCTGGAAGCGAAAACAAGCCCAGCTATTTGCTTGGCGGCAGAGTCAATGGCGAAGATCAGGATCGTGTTGGTGGTGATGCGCTGGCCATTTGGCCAGATGGACACGTTGAAAACGCGCCTCTTACCAGCATCCCGTCTCCTCCGATGGTTGATGCGGAACTTCCGCCCCCGATTCGGCAGCGCGTGTCCTCTTCTTCCAGTCGTTATGAAAGAGGTGATGTCAAGACAAAACATCTACCAGATGGGCGGGTGATCGTGGCTGGCGGCGATGTTCAGGTTCACAAGATTGCGCTGCTCACGGAAAAAGCTGTGAAAACGAATAATCCGGATGAATATTTGGGTATAGGTGAGTATTTGCCCTCCCGCCGCCACGAAATCTACGAGCCCGCGACGGGAGCATGGCGGAATTCCGCTCCTTCACGCGGATCAGGCGGGGCTGTCGAGATTTTCGATGATGGGCGGGTGCTCAAGATAGGAAAAACTGCCGAAGAATATTGGAAAAACGCCGATGGCAGGGAGGTCTACCAGCCGGATCAATACGTCCTCGAAATCAGTAGTACTGACGGCAATTCTTGGGGGCCACTGGATGCAAATGAACCTCCACTAGTGCAACTTGACAGGGATGCGCGTCCTTTTCTGATTCAAGGAGAGTTGTTCCTGTCTGGTCGATTGCCGGATGCACGCACGGGTGGTGGGCCTGATATTGTGCAATGGCTCAATACTTCCATCCATCGTTGGGAAACGCTGTGGGAGGCTGGCCCCAAGGACAATTGGCGTAACCACGTCGGCCGCATCATCATTCGCGACCTGGCCAACGGCAAGCGCGTGGTGCTGCCAGTGGCTGGGCTGTAATGGGAATACGTCAGGAGAAAAAGATGCGTTTGATGATTTCCGGCGTCATGCTGGCCGCGACTTTTTTCTCACCCGTTGCGCTCGCGGCGGAGACGCCGAAAAACAGCCAACCCGCGAATTGGATGAATCAGTATCGACACGAATTGCAGTCAGCTTGGCCTAAAGCCGACGCGACAATGCAAGGTTTGGTCAAGTTTGTTGTTGGTAATGAAATCTGGCAGCCGGGTCGTCAGTTCGAAAATGGCAGCAACTGGTTGGCGTTGGCCTGTGTCCCGCGGGGCTGTGTGCTGGAACCCGCCATGCTGAAGGTGAAGAAAAAATCCTGGCAAGGGCATTACGATGACAAGCCGACTTCTGGTCAACACTTGTCTTTCAGAAGTGACCAGGCTTCCGCCGCCAGGGTCGTTGCTTGGTTTCAGACTACCAAGGCACCCGCATGGCTGAAAACCGGCACCGTGGCCACTTACTACTCTGGGAGCGGACCTCTTAAGCGACCGTCCAGCAAAGGCACGCTGGAAGCGCTGATTGACTTGCCGGGCAACGATACGGCCACGCTGGTGCCAATGTTATGGAAAACCGAGGAGGGTGCGTCCTTTCATCTCCAGTTGCGGGTGCAAGGAAAACGGCAGCTATTACTGGGTGAACTGGGCGCTTGCTCGCATGAGATTGATCGAAAATACCTACAATGGGCCGGTGATTTGGACGGGGACGGCAAGGCCGATTACTTGATCAGCTTCATTGATGCTGATGGTCCAGTGCATCTGTATTTGTCGAGCGCGGCAAAAGCTGGTCAACTGGTAGGCTTGGCGGGCATTTATTCCTCACCGCCTTTTGGTGGAGAGTGTGATGGTTCTGGGTGGCTTTAGCCTGAGTGTTTATACTCTTTTTGCGGAAATAGGGCGATTTGGTTTCGAATTTGTGGGTGATCCTAAACTAAGATGTCGCTCTTTGGTATATGCCTTGATATATCTCACGGCGTGGCCTATACTTTTGGTGTCTACATGTCGTATGAGAATGCCGCAATGAGCCAAGTAGCCAAACTGTTTACCAATGGCCGCAGCCAGGCGGTCCGCCTGCCGGCTGTTTATCGCTTCGATGCCAAGGAAGTTTATATTCGGCAGGATCCGGAAACCGGCGATGTCATCCTGTCGCGCAGGCCGCCGACTTGGGACGATTTTTTTGCTGCCCTCAAGGGGGGCGCTGTGCCGGGCGGTTTCCTGGACGAGAAGGAGCGGAATCAGGGAAGCCAGGCACGCGACCCTTTCGAGGGTTGGCACGAGTGAGGCATTACATGCTCGATACCAACACCGTGAGCTACCTGCTCCGGGAACATTCGGCGCTTGTACAGCGCGTGGTGGCGGCACCCATGGCGTCCCTTTGCATCTCGGCGGTGACCGAGGGCGAACTGCTTTTTGGCCTGGCGAAACGCCCCGAGGCAAAGCGTTTGCACCTTGCCGTGCGGGAATTCTTGCGCCGCGTGGATGTGCTGCCCTGGGACAGTTCCGTAACCGGGCATTATGGAGCGGTGCGCGCTGCCATGGAGCGCCAGGGCCGGATGCTGGCGCCGCTTGACATGATGATCGCCGCGCATGCGCTCAGCATGGATGCGGTGTTGCTTACCAGCGACCGCGCTTTCGGCCAGGTGGATGGCCTGCATGTCGAGGATTGGACGGCATGAGTCTCACATGCTGTTCGTCCGGTAGTGATATACAATGAATATATCAAATATGCGGGGTGTGGTATGCGTACACTAGTCGATATTCCAGATCGTCAGCTCAAGGACTTGAGCGCTATTTGCGAGGCTGAAAAAGTGTCTCGCGCCGAAATCATCCGTCAGGCCATTACCGCTTATCTTGAAAGAAAGAAAGCCGGTGGGGTGGATGCGTTCGGCCTCTGGAAAGACCGGCAGGTCGACGGGCTGGCCTATCAGGAGAAGATGCGGTCCGAATGGTAAGCGCCCTGTTTGATACCAATATCCTGATCGATTACCTGAATGGAATCGAGCCGGCAAGAATGGTGCTTGAGCGCCATCCCGACCGGGCAATCAGCCTGGTGACCTGGATGGAAGTGATGGTGGGCACCGTGCCTGAGACCGAGGAGATCACGCGTCGCTTTCTGGAAGGTTTCGTCATGCTGCCGGTCGACGAGCGCATTGGTGAAACCGCTGTGGCGCTCCGCAAGCTGCACAGGATCAAATTGCCGGATGCCATCGTGTGGGCAACGGCGCAGGTAAACCGGCGCATCCTGGTGACGCGTAATACGAAGGATTTTTCCCGCGAGGAACCCGGCGTCCATATCCCCTACCAAATTTAGTATTTGAATCCATATTGTCAACTGTCCTGAAGAAGAGAACCGAATGTTAAAAGCCTATCGTGACCATGTCGCCGAGCGCGCCGCGCAAGGCCTGCCGCCGCTGCCCCTTTCTCCCGAACAGACCGCCGCGCTGGTGGAATTGCTGAAAGCGCCGCCTCACGGCGAGGACGATTTTCTCCTCGGCCTGTTCGAGAACCGTGTCCCCGCCGGGGTGGACCAGGCGGCTTACGTCAAGGCCGCTTTCCTCGCTGATGTGGCGCATGGCAAGGTCGAGTCGCCGCTGATCTGCCGCCAGCATGCGGTGCAGGTGCTGGGCACCATGCTTGGCGGCTACAACGTGGGCACGCTGATTTCACTGCTGGACGACGCTACCCTGGCGCCGGATGCGGTGCAGGCGCTGGCGCACACCACGCTGATCTTCGATGCCTTCCACGACGTGGTGGAGAAGATGCAGGCCGGCAATGCTCATGCCAAAGAACTGCTGCAGTCCTGGGCGGCGGCGGAGTGGTTCACCAGCAAACCGGCATTGGCCGAAAGCATCTCGTGCGTGGTGTTCAAGGTGGACGGCGAGACCAATACCGATGACCTCTCTCCCGCGCAGGCCGCCTGGTCGCGCCCGGATATTCCGCTGCACGCCAAGGAAATGCTGGTCAGCAAGATGCCCGACGGCCTCGCCACCCTGGAGAAGCTCAAGGAAAAAGGCCTGCCGCTGGCCTACGTGGGCGACGTGGTGGGGACCGGTTCCTCGCGCAAGTCCGCGATCAACTCGGTGCAGTGGTACATGGGCACGGACATCCCGCACATTCCCGGCAAGCGCACCGGCGGCATCGTGCTGGGCAGCAAGATCGCGCCGATTTTCTTCAATACTGCCGAGGACTCCGGCGCGCTGCCGATCCAGTGCGACGTGGCGGCGCTGAAAATGGGCGATGTCATCACCATTTACCCGTTCAAGGGCGAAATCCATGACGCCGCCGGCAAGGTGATTTCCACCTTCAAGCTGGAACCGGTGACGCTGGCCGACGAAGTGCGCGCCGGTGGCCGCATCCCCCTGATCATCGGGCGCGGCCTGACCGGCAAGGCGCGCGAAGCGCTGGGGCTGGCGCCCTCCGACCTGTTCATCCAGCCGCTCAATCCCAAGGACAGCGGCAAGGGCTACACCCTGGCGCAGAAGATGGTGGGCCGCGCCTGCGGCGTGGCGGGCGTGCGCCCCGGCACCTATTGCGAGCCGAAGATGACCACGGTGGGCTCGCAGGACACCACCGGCGCGATGACCCGCGACGAACTCAAGGAACTGGCCTGCCTGGGCTTCTCCGCCGATCTGGTGATGCAGAGCTTCTGCCACACTGCGGCTTATCCCAAGCCGGTGGACATCAAGCTGCAGCATTCCCTGCCCGAATTCATCTCCTCCCGTGGCGGCGTCTCGCTGCGGCCGGGTGACGGCGTGATCCACTCCTGGCTCAACCGCATGCTGCTGCCCGATACCGTGGGCACCGGCGGCGATTCGCATACCCGCTTCCCGATTGGCGTTTCCTTCCCCGCCGGTTCCGGCCTGGTGGCCTTTGCCGCCGCCATGGGCGTGATGCCGCTGGACATGGCGGAATCGGTGCTGGTGCGCTTCAAGGGCGAGATGCAGCCCGGCATCACCCTGCGCGACCTGGTCAACGCCATTCCCTATGTGGCGATCCAGAAGGGCGAACTGACGGTCGGCAAGCAGGGCAAGAAGAACGTATTCAACGGCCGCATTCTGGAAATCGAGGGCCTGCCCAACCTCAAGGTGGAGCAGGCCTTCGAACTGGCGGACGCGTCCGCCGAACGCTCCGCCAACGGCTGCACCGTGCGCCTCAGCAAGGAACCGGTGATCGAATACCTGAATTCCAACGTGGTGCTGCTGGAAAACATGATCGAGAATGGCTACCAGGACGCGCGCACCCTGCAGCGCCGCATCGACGCCATGAAGGACTGGCTGGCCAAGCCGGAACTGCTGGAACCGGATGCCGACGCCGAATACGCCTACGTGCTGGAAATCGACCTGAACGAGATCAGGGAGCCGCTGCTGGCCTGCCCCAACGATCCGGACGATGTCAAAACGCTTTCCGCCGTGTCCGGCGACAAGATCGACGAGGTCTTCATCGGCAGCTGCATGACCAATATCGGCCACTACCGCGCCGCTTCCAGGGTGCTGGAGGATGCCGGCCTGCTCTCGACCCGGCTGTGGGTGGCGCCGCCGACCCGCATGGACGAGGCGCAATTGCGCGAGGAGGGCGTGTACGGCGTGCTCGGCCGCGCCGGCGCGCGCATGGAGATGCCCGGCTGCTCGCTGTGCATGGGCAACCAGGCGCGGGTGGCGGACAAGGCCACGGTGTTCTCCACCAGCACGCGCAATTTCGACAACCGCCTCGGCAAGGACGCCCGCGTCTATCTCGGCTCGGCGGAACTGGCGGCGGTGTGCGCGCGCCTGGGCAGGATTCCCAAGGTCGAGGAATATCTGGCGCAGGTGGAGCATAAGATCGCGCCGCTGGCGGACAATATCTACCGCTATCTCAACTTTAACCAGATGGAAGCCTATACCGTCAAAGGCAAGGTAATTCCGGTGGCGCAGGGGTGAAGAAAGAAAAATCCATGAAACTGATCCTGTCCCTGACCAGCCCCTTTGCGCGCAAGGTGCGGGTGGTGCTGGCGGAAAAACGCATCGACTACGAGCCGGTGGTGGACATTCCCTGGGAACCCACTACCCGCGTGCCGGAGTACAACCCGCTGGGCAAGGTGCCGGTGCTGGTGATGGAAGACGGCAGCACGCTGTTCGACTCGCGCGTGATTGTCGAGTACCTCGACCACCTCACCCCGGTTTCGCCCCTGCTGCCCAAGGAGCATCGCCCGCGCATCGCGGTGCGGCGCTGGGAAGCGCTGGCCGACGGGGTAACCGAATCGGCCGCGACGATTTTTCTCGAAAAGAAACGCCCCGAAGCCCGGCAGGATCCCGAGTGGATCGTGCGCCAGGAAGGGCAGATGTTTCGCGGGCTGGAAGCCATGTCCGAAGAACTGGGCGAGAAGTCGTGGTGTACCGGCGACTTTTTCACCCTGGCGGACATCGCCGTGGGCTGCACCCTGGGTTATCTGGATTTCCGCTTCCCGCACATCCAGTGGCGCGAGGCGCACCCCAACCTGGCCAGGCTCGCGGAAAAACTGGCGCAGCGTCCGTCGTTCAAGGATACGGTTCCGGTGGCCTGACATGCGCCGACTTCCCTTGATGCTGACGGGGCTGTTACTGGTGCCCTGTGTGCAGGCCGACACGGTATATAAATGCCTTGATGCCAAGGGGCGGGTCATCTACCAGTCGGAATCCTGCGCCAGCAGCCACCTGAAGGAGGCCGGAAAGCTCGATCCCATTCCCGAGGTATCGCCGGAGGATGCAGAGCGTAGCCGGACCGAAACCGAAAAAACGCGCGCCCGCCTGGAAGCAAAAAAGAAGGCCGAGGAAGAAGCCCAGGCCAGGGCGCGGCAACAGGAACAGGAAGAACGCCGCACCGAGGCGCTGGAGCGTCAGGCCCAGGCAGCGGAAGAACAGGCGCGAGCCGCCGAACGCCAGGCCAGGGCAGCTGAGGAAGAATCCAGACGATCCACGGTCATTGTCGTTCCGCCCCGTCCGATAGTCGATCCCCGGCCTGCGCCTCGCCCGGTACATCCCTCACCGCGTTGCGCGCCAGGTGACAAGCGCTGCAAATAGGGCGGCCATCACGGCTACGTTGCCCTGCAACGCAAATAAAAGGGCGGTCCGCCGCCGCCCCGCTTATATCCCGCTGCCCCCCAGGGCTTTGTAAAGCTGTGCGGCCGAGACCAGCAGCGCCCGCCGTACTTGTACTGTCCCTTGCTGGGCAGCGAAAGCGTCGCGCTGTGCCTCCAGCACTTCCAGATAGCTGGAGGCGCCTGCCTGGTAGCGTGCCTCGACCAGCCGCAAGCGTTCGTTCTGCGCTTTTTCCGCCGCTTCCTGTGCCTTGAGCTGTTCGGCGAGCTGGTCGCGCGCCACCAGCAGATCAGCCACTTCGCGGAAGGCCTGCTGGATGGTTTTTTCATATTCAGCCACGGCAATCACCTTGCGTGCCTCGGCCAGATCGACGCTGGACTGGGTGCGGCCGGCGTCGAACAGGGGCTGGACCAGACCCGGCGTGAAACTCCAGGCGCCGCTGCCGGAATCGAACAGGCCGGAGACCGTGCGGCTGGCCGTGCCGAATGCCAGATTCAAGCCGATGCGCGGCAGGAAGGCAGCACGGGCTGCGCCGATATTGGCGTTGGCGGCAATCAGCTTGTGCTCGGCGGCACGCACGTCGGGACGGGCAAGCAGCACTTCGGACGGTACCGCTATGGCGAGATCGAGTGGTATGCCCTGTTCGCTCAGACGCCGCCCGGCAGGCAGATTTTCTGCTTGGCTTCCCACCAGCAAGGTCAGCGCGTTTTCGGCTTGCGCGCGGCTGCGCTCCAGATTGGCCAGCTCGGCGCGCGCTGCTTCATAGGCGCCATCGGCGGCGAGAAAATCCAGATCGCCGGCCAGCCCCGCATCGCGCCGCTTCTGTACCAGGAAGCGGGTTTGCTTGCGGCTTTCGATGGTGGCGCGGGCCAGAGCCGTGCGCTCTTCCATCTCCTGCCGGGTGAGATAGGCGCTGGCGACATCCGCGATCAGGCTGAGGCGGAATGCCGCGCGTGCTTCGTCGCTGGCGAGGTAGCTGGCCTGCGCTGCTGCGGAAAGGCTTTTTACCCGTCCCCAGAAATCGAGCTCGAAGGCGGTTACGCCAAGGTTCACGTCATGACGCCGGCTGGTCAGCGCCTGTCCGGTAGCGGAGAGATCGCCGGGCGTGCGTGTGGCTGCTTCGGAGACGCCGAGATTGAGTGCCGGCAGGCGGTCGGCACGGCTGATGCCGTACAGCGCGCGTGCTTCCTCGACGCGGGCCACTGCAATGCGCAGGTCGCGGTTGTGTTCCAGTGCCGCATCGACCAGCGCCTGCAGCCGCGGATCGGGCAGCATCTGCTGCCAGCTCAGGCCTGCCAGCGCACGCTCGCCGGCAGTCGGCTGCGGCCAGTTTGCCGCCACTGGCGGCGCCGGGCGCTCATAAGCGGGCACGAAGGAACAGCCGGAGAGCAGGATCAAGGCTGCCGGCAAGGCGCGTTGGGTCAGTTTACGCATGATCGTTCTCCTGATGAACCCGGGCATGGTCGGGAAAAATGCGCCGCACCACCACATAGAACACCGGCACCAGAAACACCGCCAGCACGGTGGCGGCGAGCATGCCGCCGATCACGCCGGTGCCGATGGCGTGGCGGCTTTCGGCGCCGGCGCCGGTGGAAATGGCCAGCGGGAAGACGCCGGCGATGAAGGCGATGGAGGTCATCAGGATCGGCCGGAAGCGCAGGCGGCAGGCTTCCAGCGTGGCTTCGAACAGGCCCATGCCCTCATCCTGCAGCTTGCGGGCAAATTCGATGATCAGGATGGCGTTCTTGGACGACAGGCCGATGATGGCGATCAGGCCCACCTTGAAATACACGTCGTTGGGCAGGCCGCGCAGGTTCACCGCCAGCGAGGCGCCGAACACGCCCAGCGGCACCACCAGCATCACCGCGAAGGGAATGGCCCAGCTTTCGAACAGTGCGGCCAGGCAGAGGAACACCACGAACAGCGAGATGCCGAACAGCAGCGGTGCCTGGGTGCCCGACAGCCGCTCCTCGAAGGAGGTGGCCGACCATTCGAAGCCGAATCCGGGTGGCAGCTTGGCAGCGATTTCCTCCATGACCGCCAGCGCTTCGCCGGTGCTGTGGCCGGGGGCCGGGTTGCCGGCGATCTTCATCGAGGGCAGGCCGTTGTAGCGGTCCAGCTTGGGCGAGCCGACCACCCAGCTGGGCGTGGCCAGCTCGGACAGCGTCACCATCTCGCCCCGGTTGTTGCGCACCGGCAGGCGCAGGATGTCCTCGACGCTGCGCCGGGTATCGGCCTCGGCCTGCATCTGCACGCGCAGGATGCGGCCCTGGCGCACGAAGTCGTTGATGTAGGCCACGCCCAGCGCTGATTGCAGGGTGTCGTTGAGGTCGGCAACGGACACGCCCAGGGTTTCGGCCTTGACCCGGTCGACATCGAGGAACAGCTGCGGCGCCGCTTCCTGGCCTTCCGGCCGCACGCCGACCAGACGCTTGTCCTGCATCGCCATGCCGAGCGCCATGTTGCGCGCATCCAGCAGTTTTTCCCGCCCCTGCCCGCCGCGATCCTGCAGGCGGAAATCGAAGCCGCCGGCCGCCGCCAGTTCGGGGATGGGCGGCGGGTTGATGGCGAACGCCATGGCCTGCTTGATGCGCGAGAAGGTCATGTTGGCTTGCTGCACCAGTGCTTTGGCGCCGCTTTGCGGCCCGGGCCGCGTGTCCCAGTCCTTGAGGCGGACGAAGGCAATCGCCGCGTTCTGGCCGCGCCCGAAGAAGGAGAAGCCGGCCACGCCGATCACATGCTCCACTTCCGGCTGCTTGAGATAGTGCTGTTCCATCTGGCTCAGCACTTCCAGGGTGCGGTCGCGGGTGGCGCCGGGCGGCAGCTGGACGAGGTTGAGGAAGTAGCCCTGATCCTCTTCCGGCAGAAAGCTGCCCGGCAGCTTGCTGAACAGCCAGCCGGTAGCACCCAGGATCACGGCGTAGAGCACCAGGTAGCGCCCGGTCTTCTTCACGGCACGGCCCACCCACGAGGTGTAGCCCTGCGTGGTACGGCCGAATGCGCGGTTGAACCAGCCGAAGAAGCCGCGCGTGGGCAGCATTTCCTTGCCTGGCTCATGTCTTAGGAGCGAGGCGCACAGGGCCGGGGTGAGGGTCAGCGCCATCAGCGCCGAGAACAGGATGGTCAGGATCAGGGTGACAGAAAACTGGCGGTAGATTGCGCCGGTGGAGCCGCCGAAGAAGGCCATCGGCACGAACACCGCCGCCAGCACCAGGGTGATGGCGATGATGGCGTTGACAATCTGGTCCATGGCCTTGCGTGTCGCATCGCGCGGCGGCAGGCCCTCGGTGGTCATGATGCGCTCGACGTTCTCCACCACCACGATGGCATCGTCCACCACGATGCCGATGGCCAGCACCATGGCGAACAGGGTCAGCACATTGATCGAGTAGCCGAACAGGTACAGCCCCACCGCGCCGCCCACCAGGGCGATCGGCACCACGATGGTGGGAATCAGGGTGGCGCGCAGGTTTTCCAGGAACAGGAACATCACCAGAAACACCAGGAACACCGCTTCCGCCAGGGTGATGAGCACTTCGCGGATGGAGATTTCGACGAATTTCGAGGTGTCATAGGGCACGATCCAGCTGATGCCCTGGGGGAAGAACTTGGCCAGTTCGGCCATGCGGGCGTTGACCGCCTTGACCGTGTCGAGCGCGTTGGCGCCGGGCGACAGGCGGATGGCGATGGCCGCAGTGGGCTGCCCGTCGATGCGCGCGGCGACCGAATAATCCTGCGCGCCCAGTTCCACCCGCGCCACGTCCTTGACGCGCAGGGTGGAGCCATCGGGGTTGGTGCGCACGATGATGTTGCCGAATTCTTCCGGCGAGGACAGGCGGCTCCTGGTCACGATCACCGCGTTCAACTGCTGGTTTGGCGCGGCTGGCAGCTGTCCCAGTTCGCCGCTGGCGATCTGCACGTTCTGGGCGCGCACCGCGCGCGCGATATCGGCAGGCGAAAGCTTGTAGCCCTGCAGTTTTTCCGGCTTGAGCCAGATGCGCATCGAATATTCGGTGCCGAACAGCAGCGCCTCGCCCACGCCCGGCACGCGGCGGATCGGGTCGAGCACGCTGGCGGCGGCATAGCTGCCGAGATCGACGTTGTTCTGGCTCTTGTCGGGCGAAAACAGCGCCACGATCATGACGTAGTTGCGCGCGGTCTTGTTCACCGTCACCCCGACGCGGCGCACATCGTCCGGCAGGCGCGCCTCGATGCGCTTGATGCGGTTCTGCGCCTCCACCGAGGCATAGTTGAGATCGGTGCCCGGCTTGAAGGTCAGCGTCACCGTGCCAGTGCCGATTTGCGATGCGGAATCCATGTAGAGCAGATTCTCGATCCCGTTCATTTCCTGCTCGATCAGCGCCACTGCGCTTTCCTCCACCACCTGGGCGGAAGCGCCGGGATAGTTGACGGCAATGTCCAGGGCCGGCGGCGCCACCGAGGGATATTGCGAAACAGGCAGATTCCTGAGCGCCAGCGCGCCGCCCAGCAGGATGATGATGGCGAGCACCCAGGCGAATACCGGGCGGTCGATGAAGAATTTGGCGAACATGGCTCAGCCCTCTTTTTGCGGCTTGCTGCCGGCTGGCTGTTGTGCCGGTTGCCATGGCACGGCCTTGACCGGCGTGCCGGGGCGGGCCTTCTGCAGGCCGTTGACGATCACCTGTTCGCCGCCTTTCAGCCCGTCGGCAATGATGAAATCGCCGCCCGCCATGCCACCGGTCCGGACCGGTTGCGGCACGGCCTTGCCGTCGGGGCCGGCCAGCGTCACGAACTGGCCCTGCGGCCCGCCCTGCACCGCGCGCTGCGGCACGCGGATGGCGCCCTCGGCGACGGCGGAGGGGAAGCGGATGCGCACGAACATGCCGGGCAGCAGTTCATGCCTGGGGTTGGGGAACTCGGCACGCAGCGACACCGCGCCGGTGGAGGGGTCCACCGCCTGATCGGAAAACAGTATCTTGCCCGGCAGCGGATAGGCGCTGCCGTCTTCAAGCAGCAGCTCCACCCTGGCCGATTCGGCACGCTTGAGCTTGCCGGATTTGAGCGCAGCCTGCAGGCGCAGCATTTCCGCGCCGGGCTGGGTGAAGTTGGCATAGACCGGGTCGATCTGTTCTATCGTCGCCAGATGCGTCGCTTCACCCCGGCCCACCAGCGCCCCTTCGGTGACCAGCGCACGGCCGATGCGGCCGGAGAGCGGTGCCGGCACGCGGGTGTTTTCCACATCCAGCGCGGCGCGCGCCTGGGCCGCCTGCGCCTGCTTGAGCCGCGCCTGGGCGGCGTCGAATTCCTGCTGGCTGACTGCCTTGATCTCCAGCAGGGGCTGGTAGCGCTCGACCACCAGCCGCGCCGCTTCGACATCGGCCCGGGCGGCATCCAGCGTGGCCTGGTAGGTGCGCGCATCGATCTGGAACAGGGTGGTTCCTTCCTTCACATCCGAGCCCTCCGCGAACAGGCGTTTTTCCACCACGCCTTCCACCCGTGCCCGCACCTGCGCGCTGCGCCAGGCCTGCAGGCGGCCGGGCAGATCCTGGGTCAGCGTGGCCGTGCCGCTCGCCACGGTGATCACATCGACTTCCGGCGGCGGCATCGCGCCGCCCGGGCCGGGGCCGCCAGCGGGTTTCTGCTCGCCACCCTTGCCGCAGCCCGCCAGCGTGGCGATCAGCAGAAGCATCAGCGGAAAAGTTCGGTTCATGTTCGGCTCCTTGATTAATGGTTTTTGGCGTAGGCGCGCAGGAAGCAGTCGGCAATCCGCTCGATCCGGTCTTTTTCGTCGGATTCGGGCAGCGGTGCCGGGTCGCTGATGCGCCGGAAATGATCGATATTGTTGAGCATGCCGAGCAGCATTTCAGCGGCAAAGCGCGGGTCGTCCTGGCGCAACTGGCCGGCTGCCATGGCGCTGCCAATGAACTCGGCGAGGCGGGTGGCGGTCTGCTCCGGCCCCTTGGCGAAATAGGCCTGGGCCAGGCTCGGGAAGCGCGCCGCCTCGGCCATGAGCGTGCGGAACATGGCCAGCCCCTCGGTGCCATGGACCTTGTGGCGGAAAGCCGTGCCAAAGCGGAGCAGGGCGGCGCGCACGTCATCGGTCTGCCCGTCCAGGGAAACCACGATGGCATCCGAAATCTGTCCCGCTGATTCGCTGAACAGCTCGTCCTTGCCGGGAAAATGGTTATACAGCGTCTGTTTCGCCACCCCGGCGCGGGCCGCGATGCCATCCACGCTGGCCCGGTAGCCTTCCTCCATGAAGGCCTCCCTGGCCGCCTGGATCAGGCGGTCGCGGGTGTCGGTGATGTCGGCGGAAATAGACATGGCAATCCCTGAACTCAAATACGAAATAGACTGTACAGTCTAGTCTAACTTGTGGCGGTATTGCAAGCCAGGGAAATTCTGGTGGCGCAATGTGGATTTATTATTGATCCGACCCACAGTCCGGAATAAATCGTTCCGGATCAATAGTTCTGAATGATGCCGCCGCCCAGGCAGACTTCGCTCTCGTACACCACCACCGACTGCCCCGGCGTGACCGCCCATTGCGGTTCGGCGAATTCGATGTCGCAGCGGCTGGCGTCGATCCGGGCGATGCTGCACGGGGCATCGGCCTGACGGTAGCGGGTCTTGGCGGCATAGACCCAGTGCGGGTGGGGGGAGGTTCCGCTGATCCAGCTCAAGTCTGCTGCGCTGAGCGCGGGTTTGAGCAGCAGCGGGTGGTCGTGGCCTTGCACTACGATCAGCGTATTGCTGGCCATGTCCTTGGCGGCCACGAACCATGGCTCGCCCTGGCCGCCGATGCCCAGGCCCTGGCGCTGGCCGATGGTGTAGTAGGCCAGGCCCTGGTGCCCGCCCACTGTCTTGCCTTCCGGTGTCTGCATCGGGCCCGGCTGCTTGGGCAGGTAGCGTTCGAGGAATTCGCGGAAGGGACGTTCGCCGATGAAACAGATGCCGGTGCTGTCCTTCTTGGCGAAAGTCGACAGCCCGGCCTGCTCGGCGATTTTACGCACTTCGCGCTTGTACAGTTCGCCCAGGGGGAACAGGGTTCGGGACAGCTGGGCCTGATTCAGACGATAGAGAAAGTAGCTCTGGTCCTTGGTGCCGTCCTCGGCCTTGAGCAGTTCGAACTGGCCGAAGCGCTCGCGCACCCTGGCATAGTGGCCGGTGGCGATTTTGTCCGCGCCGAGCTTGAGGGCGTGGTCGAGAAAGGCCTTGAACTTGATTTCGGAGTTGCACAGCACGTCCGGGTTGGGGGTGCGCCCGGCCTGGTATTCCTGCAGGAACAGGGCGAAAACGCGCTCCCGGTATTCCTGGGCGAAGTTGACTGCCTCCACCTCGATGCCGATTTTGTCGGCCACCGCCAGCACGTCCATGAAATCCTGCTTGGCCGGGCAGTAGCCGTCCTCGCCGTCGTCGTCCTCCCAGTTTTTCATGAACAGGCCGACCACTTCGTGGCCCTGCTGTTTCAGCAACAGGGCAGCGACGGACGAATCCACGCCGCCTGACATGCCGACGACAACTTTACTCATTGGGTTCCACTCCGTTTTTCCATTCTTCCAGGGTGAATATGGCCGCAGGATGGCCCGGTTCGAAGAACCAGGAATCTACCACGAATTCCTCGCCGTTTCCCTGCTCCGCGATGCGCGCGGCCCAGTGTTCGTTGATCATCAGGGGGGCGCGCTTGACCGGGTCGAGCACCTGGTGGAATTTCAGCCAGCCGCGTTCTTCCAGCAGCCTGAGGTAAAGCGTGGTGTTGTGGGCATGGTCGATGCAATCCATGCGCCCGTCCACGCCGTCATCCAGGAGGTTGCGCCCGTGGTCGCGAAAGGTCGGGGTTTGCTGCCCGGCGAAGGTGATGAACTGGCCGATCGCCTGGGCGATGGCGTCGCGTTCATCCCCGGCATCCCTGACCCGGCTGAACAACATGCGGATATGCAGCAGTTCAGCACCGCGCAAATGCACCGCGGCACTGGTGGCGCAGCCATAGTTGTAGCAGATGTTGAGCTCGTCGGCCTGCGCTCCGCTTGTCACGGCCAGCAGCGCCAGCGCGGTGAGAGACAGCCCAAATTTCATCAGCGATGGGTGATGAGCTCAAGGGGGAAGCGTTTCCCGGCGAGGTGGTCTTCCACGCATTGCAGCACCAGCGGGCTGCGATGGCGTGCCTGGGTGGCGCGGATTTCATCCAGGCTGAGCCAGGCGGCACGGATGATGCCGCTGTCGAGGCTTTGCTGCGGGTCGTGCGCGCTGACCGGGCCGGTGAAGGCAAAGCGCAGATAGGTAAGGTCCTTGCGCGGATGGCGCCAGCTGTAAATGCCGAGCAGCCATTCCGGCACGAAAGTATGGGCGGTTTCTTCCTGCACTTCGCGGATCACGCCTGCGGCCAGGGTTTCGCCCGGCTCCCAGTGGCCAGCGGGCTGGTTGAACATCGGGCCGTCATCGGTTTCCTCCTCGACCAGAAGAAATTTGCCGTTCTGTTCGATCACGGCGGCAACGGTGACATTGGGTTTCCAGATCATGTCGGGCTTCGCTATAGGAATCGGTCCAGCAGCTTGCGGCTGGGTTTGTCCAGGGTGCGCGTGTCGCGCACCAGGAAATGGATGCCGTGACTGTCGGCAATGAGCAGGGTCGTGGGAGAGAGGCGGCGGATGTCATCTTCACCCTTGAGCACGAACGAGGTTTCGCCACGGTCGGTTTCCACCTGCCAGGTGCTGGGCGTGGCAAAACTGGAAACCTGGCGGATGGCGCGGATTTCCGGCATGAATTCACGGCTAGCGAGTTCCGCTTGCACCAGGGTGCGGATGGCCTCGGGCAAGTCCGCCAGGCGTTCGATCCATACCAGTTCGTGGCCATCGCTGGTGACCAGCGCCACATTTTCTTCCGGGGCGCTGACCGGGAAGGCGTGAACCGGGATCACGCCCACATGAATCTCGCCGTCGGCAGCGGTAAATACCAGTTTGCCAAAGGAGTTGCGCGTCAGCTGGAAATCGGCGGCCCTGCTCATGCGGTGGTCTCCTTCGCGGTGATTTGCCTGGCTTCGGCTTCGATGTTCCAGGCCTTGTCATCGACATCGGTATCGACGTTGCGCGCCTGTGCCTGATAGAGGCGGAAGTAGGCGCCTTCCTTCGCCATCAGCTCCTCGTGGTTGCCCACTTCGACAATCTGCCCGCGATCCATGACCACCAGCCGGTCGGCGCGGCGCAAGGTGGAAAGGCGGTGGGCGATGGCGATGGTGGTGCGCCCCTGCACCAGGTTGTCGAGCGCTTTCTGGATTTCCTTCTCGGTGGTGGAATCAACCGAGGAGGTGGCTTCATCGAGGATCAGGATGCGCGGGTCGATCAGCAGGGCGCGGGCAATCGAGATACGCTGGCGCTCGCCGCCGGACAATGCCTGGCCGCGCTCCCCGGCGAGAGAATCGTAGCCCTGCGGCAGGCGCAGGATGAATTCGTGGGCGTGGGCGGCACGGGCAGCAGCAACGATTTCCTCGCGCGTGGCATCCGGCTTGCCATAGGCGATGTTGTCGGCGATGGTGCCGAAGAACAGGAAGGGCTCCTGCAACACCAGGCCGATGTTGCGCCGGTATTCCGCCACCGGGAGCGAGCGGATATCAGCGCCGTCGAGGCGGATCGAGCCCTCGGAAATGTCGTAAAAACGGCAGATCAGGTTGACCAGCGTACTCTTGCCCGAGCCGCTGTGCCCCACCAGGCCGATCATCTCGCCTGGCTTGATGGACAGATCCACCCCCCGGATGACTGCGCGGTTGCCATAGCGGAAGCCCGCGCCGCGGATCTCGATGCCTCCTTTCACCTGTTCGAGGTGCACCGGGCTCGCTGACTCGGGCACGCTGGAAACATGATCGAGGATGTCGAAAATGCGCTTGGCGCCGGCGGCGGCCTTCTGCGTTACCGAAACGATGCGGCTCATGGAGTCGAGGCGCGTGTAGAAGCGGCTGATGTAGGCAAGGAAGGCGGTCAGCACGCCGACGGTGATTTCATCCTTCGAGACCAGCCAGATGCCGAAGGCCCACACCACCAGCAGGCCGATTTCGGTGAGCAGAGATACGGTGGGGGTGAACAACGACCAGACCTTGTTGATCCGGTCGTTCACGATCAGGTTGTGCTGGTTGGCCTCGCGGAAACGGGCCGCCTCGCGCTTTTCCTGGGCGAAGGCCTTGACCACGCGGATGCCGGGGATGGTGTCGGCCAGCACGTTGGTGACTTCCGACCAGACCCGGTCGATTTTCTCGAAGCCGGTGCGCAGCTTGTCGCGCACCACATGAATCATCCAGGCGATGAAGGGCAGCGGCAGCAGTGTCACCAGTGTCAGCCAGGGATTGATCGAGAACAGGATTGCCGCCGTCATCAGGATCATCAGCACGTCGGTGGCGAAATCCAGCAGGTGCAGCGACAGGAACACGCAGATGCGGTCGGTTTCCGAGCCAATGCGCGCCATCAGGTCGCCGGTGCGCTTGCCGCCGAAATATTCCAGCGACAGCCGCAGCAGATGCTCGTAAGTGGTGGTGCGCAGGTCGGCGCCGATGCGCTCGCTTACCAGCGCGAGGATATAGGTCCGCGCCCAGCCCAGGCTCCATGCCAGCAGGGCGGAGCCGAGCAGGCCGGCGAGCAGCAGCGTGACCAGGCCGACATCGATGGGAGCGCCGTTCTGGTAGGGGATCAGCACCTTGTCCATCAGCGGCATGGTGAGGTAGGGTGGTACCAGCGTCGCGGCAGTGGAGGCCAGCGTCAGCAGGAAGCCGGCGAGCAGTTGTCCCTTGTAGGGCCGGGCGAAACGCCACAAACGGAACAGCGTCCAGGTCGAGGGCGGAGTGTGGAGTTCCCTGGTGCAGATGGGACATTCCTCCTGTCCTGCTTCCAGCGGTGCCTTGCAGTTGGGGCAAATCGCCTGTTCCGGTGGGATGACCGGCAGGCCGGTGAGGAAGCCGGACAGCTGTTGCCCGAAATGCTCGACCAGCTGCATGGCCATGGCATTGTGGCCCAGGGTATAGCGCCAGCTGGTCAGACGCATCTTGTCATCAAACAGTTCGAGGCTGCCTACCCCGGCATGGTCATTGCGTTGCAGCGCCAGCCCGGCACGGTATGGCCACTCGTGCCATGTGGAATCCCCGTTGCACCTGGCCAGCAGGCGGCGGTTGGTCACCACGACCAGTCCCGGTTTGAAATGGAGCTGGCTGTTGAGGTCGACTTCCAGCCAGGCCTGGACTTCCTCTCCGTCGGCCAGCCGGGATGCGGCTTCGATGCGCCAGCGCTCCGGCAGGGGTTTGCCGGCCGGCGCAGAAGGGATGGGGGGGGTATTCACAAGTAGGCTCGAAATGACATCAGGTAGTGAGGCAGTTTACTTGATCCGGGTGAGGCGCGTACAGTCTTGAGCCATGCGCCCCGGCGTATTTTTGCTTCGGGCACCCGGAGCCGTGGCGGCCCGAAAACTTTTGCCGCCGGTGGTAAACCAAGCACGGCTTCCGGCGTTAAAATAGGCGCAATTGTTTGCCTGCGACCCCCTTAATTCTGAAACTCAAATATGAACAATAAATTTGACATGAAATTTCTCCGCATCATGTCGCTGCGCGGGCCGAATATCTGGACTTACCGACCGGCGCTCGAAGTATGGGTCGATATCGGCGCCCTGGAGGATGCCCCTTCCAATACCCTCCCCGGTTTCTACGAACGCCTGTCGGCCTGGCTGCCTTCGCTGATCGAGCATCACTGCGGCGTCGGCGAGCGCGGGGGCTTCATGCAGCGGGTGCGTGAGGGTACCTGGATGGGACATATTCTGGAGCATGTCACCATCGAGCTGCAGAACCAGGCCGGGATGCAGACCGGTTTTGGCAAGGCACGCGAGACTTCGGTACGGGGCGTGTACAAGGTGGTGGTGCGGGCGCGCCATGAGGAAGTCAGCCGCGCCTGCCTCGATGCGGCACGCGAACTTCTGCTGGCGGCAATCGAGGACACGCCCTTCGATGTGCCCGCCACCGTGGCGCGCCTGCGTGCCATGGCCGATTCCCTGTGCCTGGGGCCAAGCACGGCATGTATCGTCGATGCCGCCACTGACCGAAGCATTCCCTCGATTCGCCTGACCGAGGGCAACCTGGTGCAGCTGGGTTATGGTGCCCGCAACCGCCGCATCTGGACTGCCGAAACCGACCAGACCAGCGCCATCGCCGAAGGCATTGCCAGCGACAAGGATCTGACCAAGACCCTGCTGCAATCCTGCGGTGTGCCGGTGCCCGAGGGACGGCTGGTCGAGAGTCCAGGGGATGCCTGGGAGGCGGCCGAGGATATCGGTGTTCCAGTGGTGGTCAAACCCTATGATGGCAACCACGGCCGTGGTGTGTGCATGGATCTGAGTGAGCGCGCGGAAGTCGAATCCTCTTTTGATGTTGCCCTTGCCGAAGGCAGCGGTGTGATTGTCGAACGCTTCGTGCGCGGGCACGAGCACCGCCTGCTGGTCGTGGGCGGGCGCATGGTGGCCGCGACTCAGGGCGAGGAAGCCTGGGTGACGGGCGACGGCCGCTCGACCATCGTCGAACTGATCGACCGCCAGCTCAATACCGACCCGCGTCGTGGCGAGGAGGAGGATTATCCGCTCAGCCTGATCGTGCTGGAACGCGAACCCGTTGCACGGCTGGAAATCGCGCGCCAGGGCTTTGCCGCAGAATCCGTGCCGCCCGAGGGCCAGCGCGTGCTGGTGTTGCGCAACGGCAATGCGGCTTTCGACATCACCGACCGGGTTCACCCGGAAACCGCTGCAACCGCTGCATTGGCCGCGCGCATCGTCGGCCTGGATATTGCCGGCATCGACCTGGTGGCCGAGGATATTTCGCGCCCGTTGGGAGAACAGGGCGGCGCGATTGTCGAGGTCAACGCCGGCCCCAGCCTGCTAATGCATCTCAAGCCGGTGGAAGGTGAACCGCGCCCGGTCGGCAAGGCGATTGTCGACAGTCTGTTCCCCGCCAGCGAGAGCGGTCGCATCCCGATCGTCGGTGTGACCGGAACCAGAGGCAAAACGGTGGTGGCGCAAATCGTGGCGCGCCTGCTGCACCTGAGCGGAAAACATGTGGGGCTGGCCTGCAGCGCCGGCCTTTATTCCAATCATCGTCAGGTCGAAAAAGGCGATGGCGCTACCTGGGCAGCAGCGCACAAGGTGCTGCTCAATCCTGCCGTCGAGGCTGCGGTATTTGAAAGCGGCGCCACCTCAATCCTGAGTGAGGGCCTGGCCTGCGACCGCTGTCAGGTGGCGGTGGTCACCAATATCGACCCTGCCGCACAGTTGCCTGAATACTATGTCGAAACCCCGGAGCAGATGTTCAACGTATTGCGCACGCTGGTCGATGTGGTGTTGCCTGAAGGCGTGGCCGTGCTCAATGCCGGCGATGTGGTAGTGGCGGAAATGGCCCCGCTATGCGATGGTGAAGTGATTTTGTTCGCTTCCGAGGCCTCCACCCGTGCCCTCGTTGAGCACCGGGCACAGGGCAAACGTGCGGTGTTTGTGCGCGATGGCTGGCTGGTCCTGGCTGGCGGGCAGAATGAAACCCGCCTGGTCGAGGTGGGCGCCATCCCGCTGACTGCTGCCGGTAAGGATATTCCCCAGCTGGAAAACGTCCTTGCTGCGGTGGGTGCGGCTTGGGCGCTGGATATCTCCCCGGACCTGATTCGTGCCGGGATCGAAACATTCGGAATTGATCATCTTTATTAATAACACGGCTGCTTCGACAGCCGGGTCATACTAGGGAAACTGTTCATGGAAGTATCACGTATCCGGGCGCTGCGCGGCCCCAATCTGTGGAGCCGCCATACCGCCATCGAGGCCATCGTATCCTGCAGCGCGCAGGAATGCTCGATCGGGGATATTGCAGGCTTTGAAACCCGGTTGCGCGCGCGTTTTCCCGGTGTCGGTTCGCTGCAGACTGCCGGGCATGAGGAAGCGATCTCCATGGCACATGCGCTGGAGCTTGCCGCGCTGGGCTTGCAGGCTTATGCGGGGTGCCCCGTAACGTTCAGCCGTACAGCGACGACTCTCGAGAGCGGTACCTATCAGGTCGTGGTCGAATATAGCGAAGAGGAGGTCGGCCGGCTTGCGCTCGAACTTGCGGTGGCACTATGTCATGCCGCAGCGGAAGATGCGCCATTCGATCTCGACGATGCACTGGCGAGACTGCGCGAACTGGATGAAGACGTGCGTCTTGGCCCCAGTACCGGTGCCATTGTCGAGGCGGCCATGGCGCGTGGCATCCCGCGCCGCCGCCTGACTTCCGGCAGCCTGGTGCAATTCGGCTGGGGCAGCCGGCAGCGCCGTATCCAGGCGGCGGAAACCGACCGCACCAGTGCGATCGCCGAATCCATCGCACAGGACAAGGAGCTGACCAAGAAGCTGCTCGATGCTGCCGGCGTGCCGGTGCCGCGCGGCAGGCCGGTGGCGGACGCGGAAGATGCCTGGGCGGCGGCCTGCGAAATCGGCGGCCCGGTGGTGGTGAAGCCGCGTGCAGGCAACCAGGGCAAGGGCGTCGCGGTCAATATCGCAACCCGGGAACAGGTGATGGCCGCCTATGCAGCGTCGTCGGAATACAGTTCGTCGGTGATCGTCGAACAATATGTGCCCGGCCACGATTTCCGCCTGCTGGTGGTGGGAGGGCGCCTGGTCGCGGCGGCGCGACGCGATCCGCCCCAGGTGATCGGGGATGGCGTGCATACCATCGCCGAGCTGGTCGAGCAGGTGAACAGCGACCCCCACCGCAGCGAGGGGCATGCCACTTCCCTGACCAAGATACGCTTTGACGACATTGCCCTGGCAACGCTCGCCAAGCAGGCCTATACCGCTGATTCGGTGCCGCCCAAGGGAGCGCTCATCATTCTGCGCAACAATGCCAACCTGAGCACGGGCGGGTCGGCAACGGACGTGACCGACGATGTCCACCCCGAAATGGCCGAGCGCGCGATTGCCGCTGCCCGGATGATCGGCCTCGATGTCTGCGGTGTCGACATGGTGTGCGACTCGGTGCACCAGTCGCTCGAAGAGCAGGGCGGGGTGGTGGTTGAAGTCAATGCCGCTCCCGGCTTGCGCATGCACCTTGCGCCTTCTTTTGGCAAGGCACGCGCCGTGGGCGAGGCGATTGTCTCTTCCATGTTCGCGCCGGGAGAGAATGGCCGCATTCCGGTGGTGGCGGTGGCGGGCACCAACGGCAAGACCACGACGGTGCGCCTGGTTGCTCATTTGCTGGGCATCAGCGGCCTGCGCGTCGGCATGACCAACTCGGATGGGGTCTATATCGAAGGAAGCCGCATTGATACCGGTGATTGCAGCGGCCCCAAGAGCGCCCGGACCGTGCTGTTGCATCCCCATGTCGATGCGGCGGTGCTGGAAACGGCGCGTGGCGGCGTGCTGCGCGAGGGGCTGGCATTTGACCGCTGCAACGTGGCGATCGTGACCAATATTGGTGCGGGTGATCATCTGGGACTCAGCTACATCAGCACGGTCGAGGATCTGGCGGTGGTCAAGCGGGTCATTGTCGAAAATGTTGCACCCGACGGTGTTGCGGTCCTTAATGCTGCCGATCCGATCACGGCAGGAATGGCCAGTTCCTGCCCGGGGTCGGTTACTTTCTTCGCCAGCGACCCCCAGCATCCGGTAATGACAACCCACCGCGCCCGCGGCCAGCGTGTGGTGTATGTTGATGGCAAGGATATCGTTGCCGCAGAAGGCGGCTTCGAGCATCGCATCCCGCTGGCTGAAATTCCCCTCACCCAGGGCGGCGTGATTGCCTTCCAGATCGAGAACGTGATGGCAGCCACCGCTGCTGCATGGGCGCTTGGACTCGATTGGGCCGTGGTCGGTGCGGGCTTGCGCTCATTTGTCAATGACGCGGCAACTGCGCCCGGCCGCTTCAATTTGTTCAGCTACCGTGGCGCTACGCTGATTGCAGATTACGGGCACAATCCCGATGCAATCCAGGCCCTGGTAAATGCCATCGAGCGTATGCCGGCAAAGCGCCGCATAGTGGTGATCAGTGGTGCAGGCGACCGGCGCGATGTCGACATCCGTCAGCAGACCGAAATCCTGGGTGGCGCTTTCGACGAGGTGATCCTGTATCAGGATGCCTGTCAGCGCGGCCGTGCCGATGGCGAGGTGCTGGCCCTGTTACAGCAGGGCCTGGTCAATGCGGCGCGCACCAGAAAAATCGAGGAAATCCGGGGCGAATTTCTTGCCACTGATACGGCCCTGGCCCGCCTCGAACCGGGCGACCTGTGCCTGATCCTCATCGACCAGGTTGACGAGGCCCTGGCGCATATTGCGCAGCGGATAGCCGAAGCCTGATCATTCCGGCAGATGTGGGGTTCTCTGTGGGGGTATGAAAGAACCGGGCTTGTCGCAGAATGAGGAAAATAAAAAAGGCGGGATCGAATCCCGCCTTTTCATGCTGGAGCCGGATTACTTGGCAGCAGGTGCAGCAGCGTCAGCAGCAGGAGCTGCAGCAGCTTTCTTGGCCTTTTTGGCTTTCTTGGCTTTTTTGGCAGGCGCAGCGGCGTCAGCAGCAGGAGCTGCAGCGGCAGGGGCCGCAGCAGGAGCAGCAGCATCAGCAGCAACAGCGGAGAAGGTAACAGCAGCGAAAGCAGCGGCGATCAGGGCGGACAGAAGCTTGTTCATGGCGTTTCCTTACATAAAGTTGATGTTTTAAGTTCATGCAGCACTTTTCAGTGGTGCTGAATCCTTAACGCGGATGCTTCGAAGGCGGTTGACAGCAGCAGTCGTGTTAATCCTGGATTTCACGCCACTCGCCAGGCGGCAGTTTGTCGAGGTTCCAGTTCCCGATGCAATAGCGGATCAGGCGCAGGGTGGGGAAGCCGGTTTTTGCCGTCATGCGCCGCACCTGACGGTTCTTGCCTTCGCTGATGGTCAGTTCGATCCAGCTGGTGGGGATCGCCTTGCGAAAGCGAACCGGTGGATTGCGCGGCCACAGACCGGCTGGCTCGGGGATGAGCCTGGCCTGGGCCGGACGGGTGACGAAATCACCCAGATCGACTCCTCGGCGTAACTGGGCCAGCGCTTCTGGCGTGGGTTCGCCCTCCACCTGCACCCAGTAGGTCTTGGGCTGCTTGTGGCGGGGGTGGCTGATTTTGTGTTGCAGGCTGCCATCATCAGTTAAAATCAGCAGTCCCTCACTGTCGGTGTCCAGCCGGCCAGCGGGGTAGATGTCAGGTATGGGCAGGTAATCCTTGAGCGTGGGATGCATGCCGTCACTGCTGAACTGGCAGATTACGCCGTAGGGCTTGTTGAACAGGATGACGCGGCTCATCGAATTTCTTGTAATTGTGGAGTGAACATGTATCAGCATATCAAAGTGCCCGCTACTGGCGAAAAAATTCGGGTCAATAGCGATTTTTCCCTGAACGTCCCGGATTGCCCCATCGTGCCCTATATCGAAGGCGATGGCACCGGCGTGGATATCAGTCCGGTCATGATCAAGGTGGTGGATGCGGCGGTGGACAAAGCCTATGGCGGCAAGCGCAAGATCGCCTGGATGGAGGTGTATGCCGGCGAGAAGGCCACCAGAATCTATGACGCGGACACCTGGCTGCCGGAAGAAACGGTGGCGGCAGTGCGCGAGTATGTGGTATCCATCAAGGGGCCGTTGACCACACCGGTTTCGGGTGGCATCCGTTCGCTCAACGTGGCTTTGCGCCAGATGCTCGATCTGTATGTCTGCCTGCGCCCGGTGCGTTACTTTGAGGGCGTGCCCAGCCCGGTCAAGCATCCGGAGCGGGTGGATATGGTGATCTTCCGCGAGAACACCGAGGATATCTATGCCGGGGTAGAGTGGGAAGCAGGTTCGGCTGAAGTAAAAAAAGTCATCGAATTTCTGCAAAAGGAAATGGGCGTAAAGAAAATCCGTTTCCCGGAGTCTTCCTCTATCGGCGTCAAGCCGGTTTCCATCGAGGGCAGCGAGCGCCTGATCCGCAAGGCGATCCAGTATGCCATCGACAACAACCGCAAATCGGTGACCTTGGTGCACAAGGGCAATATCATGAAGTTTACCGAGGGCGGCTTCAAGAAATGGGGCTATGAGCTGGCAGCGCGCGAATTTGGCGCGGAACTGCTCGACGGCGGCCCATGGATGAAACTGAGTGATAAATTTGGGGGCATCGTGATCAAGGACGTGATTGCGGATGCCTTCCTGCAGCAGATCCTGCTGCGCCCGGAAGATTATGACGTGATCGCTACCCTCAACCTGAATGGCGATTACATTTCCGACGCGCTGGCGGCGGAAGTGGGTGGCATCGGCATTGCGCCGGGGGCAAACCTGTCCGATTCGATCGCCATGTTCGAGGCCACGCATGGCACGGCGCCGAAGTATGCCGGCAAGGATTACGTCAATCCCGGCTCGATCATCCTGTCAGCCGAAATGATGCTGCGCCACATGGGCTGGACCGAGGCGGCAGACCTGATCATCAAGGGGATGGATGGTGCGATTGGAGGCAAGAAAGTGACCTATGATTTTGCCCGCCTGATGGACGGCGCAACGCAGGTTTCCTGCTCCGCTTTTGGTGAGGCGATGATCCAGAATATGTAAACAGGCCGTTTGTGCCCGCCGCCCCCGAAGCAGGGGGCGTAAAAAAGCCCGTGGTGAAAACCACGGGCTTTGATCATTCTGAAGCTGTATTAGGCAGCTTGAATGTTAGAGGCTTGCTTGCCCTTAGGACCTTGGGTCACTTCGAATTGGACCTTTTGGCCTTCTTTCAGGGTCTTGAAACCACCCATCTGAATGGCGGAGAAGTGCGCGAACAGATCTTCGCTGCCATCATCGGGGGTAATGAAGCCAAAACCTTTAGCGTCGTTAAACCATTTTACGGTACCAGTTGCCATTTACATACTTCCTTAAAAAATTACGGGCTCAAACCCAATGAATATGTTTGAAATTCAAGACCGCAAACGGCCAAACCGGTACTGCAGAAAACTTGAAGCCAAACACAGCCGTCTTTTTACGTCCAATATGACAGCAAGTCAAGCTTTATTCGACGGCGCGGCAAATATAAATATGGGCCCTTGAAAAATTCCCTATTAGCGTCACAATTAGTAGCATTAACAGGGCGTGACGAGTATGCCGGGCAAGTTTCGTGAAAGTACAGTGTTGGAGGGGCAGCGCAGCAAGCTGAAGCCGCCTTCCTTGTTCAAGGTGATTCTGCTGAACGATGATTACACACCGATGGAGTTCGTGGTGATTGTGCTCCAGCGCTATTTTGCCAAAAGCCGCGAACAGGCAACGCAAATCATGCTCAAAGTACATAATGAGGGACGTGGCCTGTGCGGGGTTTATCCCAAGGATATCGCGGCAACCAAGGTGGAACAGGTGTTGGCGTTTGCCAACGAGCATCAGCATCCGCTGAAATGCGTGATGGAGGAAACGTGAAATGATAGCCCAGGAATTGGAAGTTTCTTTGCATATGGCATTTATCGAGGCGCGTCAGAAGCGCCACGAGTTCATTTCCGTGGAGCATCTGCTGCTGGCCATGCTCGATAATCCCACTGCAGCCCAGGTGCTGCGCGCCTGCGCGGCCAATATTGACGAGTTGCGCAAGCAGCTGTCCGATTTTGTCACCGAGCATACCCCTACCGTGGCGGGGGCCGAAGAGGTGGACACGCAGCCCACGCTGGGTTTTCAGCGCGTGATCCAGCGCGCCATCCTGCATGTGCAGTCCTCGGGCAAGAAGGAAGTGTCCGGCGCCAATGTACTGGTGGCGCTGTTCGGGGAAAAGGATTCCCATGCGGTGTATTTCCTGCAGCAACAGGGTGTGGGCCGTCTCGACGTGGTCAATTACATCTCCCATGGCATCAGCAAGGTGCAGGAAGGCAATGCGCCGCGCCAGGAGCAGGAACAGGAGAGCGAGCAGGAGCAGGCGCCGGCTTCCGCACTCGACAGCTTCACCCAGAATCTCAATGCGCAGGCGCTGGCAGGCAAGATCGACCCGCTTATCGGGCGCGACCTGGAACTGGAGCGGGTGGTGCAGACGCTGTGCCGCCGGCGCAAGAACAACCCTCTGCTGGTGGGCGAGGCGGGGGTGGGCAAGACCGCCATTGCCGAAGGACTGGCACGGCGCATCGTGGAAGGCGAAGTGCCGGAAGTGCTGGCAAAAAGCACCGTGTATGCCCTCGATATGGGCGCGCTGCTGGCGGGCACCAAATATCGCGGCGATTTCGAGCAGCGCCTCAAGGCGGTGCTGAAGCAGTTGACCGATGATGCCCACGCGATTCTGTTCATCGACGAAATTCATACCCTGATTGGCGCCGGTGCCGCCTCGGGCGGCACCCTGGACGCCTCCAACCTGCTCAAGCCGGCCTTGAGCTCGGGTCAGCTGAAATGTATCGGCGCCACGACCTACAACGAATACCGCGGAATTTTCGAGAAGGATCATGCCCTGTCACGGCGCTTCCAGAAAATCGATGTGCCCGAACCCTCGGTGGAGGAGACGGTGGAAATCCTGCGTGGCCTGAAATCGCGCTTCGAGGCGCATCACGGCGTAAAATACACGGCAGCGGCACTGACCACGGCGGCGGAACTGTCGGCGCGCTATATCAACGACCGCCATCTGCCCGACAAGGCCATCGACGTGATCGACGAGGCGGGCGCGGCGCAGCGCGTGCTGCCCAAGTCGAAGCAGAAAAAAACCATTTCCATCAAGGAGATCGAGGATATCATCGCCAAGATCGCGCGCATCCCGCCGAAAAATGTTTCCAGCGATGACCGCTCGACGCTGAAAACCCTGGAGCGTGATCTCAAATCGGTGGTGTTCGGACAGGACAAGGCGATCGAGGCGCTGGCGGCAGCTATCAAGATGGCGCGCAGCGGCCTGGGCAGTCCGAACAAGCCGATCGGCTCTTTCCTGTTTTCCGGACCGACCGGCGTGGGCAAGACCGAAGTGGCGCGCCAGCTGTCCTATGTGATGGGCATCGAACTGATCCGCTTCGACATGTCGGAGTATATGGAGCGCCATGCCGTGTCGCGCCTGATCGGGGCGCCGCCGGGCTATGTCGGCTTCGAGCAGGGCGGCCTGATGACCGAACAGATCACCAAGCATCCTTACTGTGTATTGCTGCTGGACGAGATCGAGAAGGCGCACCCGGATATTTTCAATATCCTGCTGCAGGTGATGGATCATGGCACGCTTACCGACAACAACGGACGCAAAGCCGATTTCCGCAATGTGATCATCATCATGACCACCAACGCGGGCGCCGAAAACCTGAACAAGAGCAGTATCGGATTTGCCCAGAGCCAGAAAGCCGGCGACGAGATGGCAGAAATCAAGCGGATGTTCACCCCCGAGTTCCGCAACCGGCTGGATGCCACCATTTCCTTCGGGGCGCTGAACCAGGAAGTCATCCTGCGCGTGGTGGAGAAATTCCTCATGCAGCTGGAAGAGCAACTGCATGAGAAGAAAGTCGAGGCGACCTTCACCGATGCGCTCAAGGCTTACCTTGCCAAACATGGCTTCGACCCGCTCATGGGCGCCCGCCCCATGGCGCGCCTGATCCAGGACACCATCCGGCGCGCACTGGCGGACGAGCTGCTGTTCGGGCGTCTGGCCAATGGCGGGCATGTCACCGTGGACATGGATGGAGAAGCAGTGCGCCTGGATTTTGCGGAAGAGCCAGAACAAATCGTTTAAGCCTTTGCGTCGATCATGACCCACGGCCGGAAGTGGGATATTTTCTGCGCCGTGGTGGATAACTACGGCGATATCGGCGTGTGCTGGCGCCTGGCGCGCCAGCTTGCCACCGAGCATGGCTTGCCGGTGCGCCTGTGGGTGGATGACCTCACCAGTCTGCAAAAAATCTGTCCTGAAATCGACTCGTCTCTTGCCATACAGTTCGCCCATGGAGTCGAGGTATGGCAATGGGGTATGCCCTTTGTTTTCGACTGCCCTGCCGGGGTGGTGATTGAGGCCTTTGGCTGCGAGCTGCCCGCTTCCTATGTCGCCGCCATGGCTGCCCTTCCCGACAAGCCGGTATGGATCAATCTGGAATATCTCAGCGCGGAAAAGTGGGTCGAGGGCTGCCATGGCCTGCCTTCCCCGCATCCGCGTCTGCCCTTGACCAAGTATTTCTTTTTCCCGGGTTTTTCATCTGCCACCGGCGGATTGCTGGCGGAACACGGATTGCTTGAGCGTCGCCGCAAATTCCGCGCCGGCCCGGAGCAACGCAACCTGTTCTGGCGGTCAATCGGCTTGACCGGGCCGCAGGCCGGGGAGTGCCGGGTATCGCTGTTCGGTTATGAGAATACGGCCTTGCCCGGCCTGCTTCAGGCCTGGTCGGAGAGTGCCTTCCCGGTCTGTTGCCTGGTGCCGGAAGGGCCTTTGGCGAAGGGGACAGCAGCCTGGTTCGGACTGCACGACATGAGACCGGGCGCATCTGTTCGACGCGGCAGTCTCAGTGTGCATGTGCTGCCGTTTGTGGCGCAGGAGCACTACGACGAGCTGTTGTGGGCGTGCGATTGCAATTTCGTGCGCGGCGAGGATTCTTTCGTGCGTGCCCAATGGGCGGCACTACCCTTTGTGTGGCACATCTATCCCCAGCAGGAAGACGCGCACTGGGTGAAGCTGCGGGCGTTTCTCGACCGTTATTGTGCCGGCCTGCCGGCGGAGGCGGCGCTTGCGCTGCGCAATTTCTGGGAGGCCTGGAACCGGGGCGAGGGCGCGGGAGTGGCGTGGGCGGATTTCTGGCAGCAGCGCGAGGCGCTGGAACAGCATGCGCGTGCCTGGGCGGATGAGAGGGTGGAGCAGGGTGATCTGGCGGCAAATCTGGTGCAATTTTGCCAAAAAAATATATAATGTCCGATTTTTCCGCATCGTCATCTATTCAAGTAGGGCAAGAGCATTATGAAAACCGCACAGGAACTCCGCGCAGGCAACGTCTTCATGATCGGCAGCGACCCCATGGTCGTGCTGAAGGCTGAATTCAGCAAATCGGGCCGCAATGCGTCCGTGGTCAAGATGAAATACAAGAATCTGCTGTCCGGTTCTCCTGGCGAGAGCGTGTTTCGTGCAGACGACAAGTTCGAAACCGTGACCCTGGAACGCAAGGAAGTGACTTATTCCTATTTTGCCGACCCGATGTATGTCTTCATGGATGGTGAATACAACCAGTATGAAGTGGAAGGCGAGAATATGGGCGATGCGCTGAATTACATCGAGGATGCGATGCCCTGCGAGGTGGTGTTCTACAACGGCAAGGCGATTTCGATCGAACTGCCGACCACCGTGGTGCGCGAGGTGATCTACACCGAGCCCGCCGTGCGCGGCGATACTTCCGGCAAGGTGATGAAGCCGGCCAAGATCAACACTGGTTTCGAGCTGCCGGTGGCGGCTTTTGTCGAAATCGGCGACAAGATCGAGATTGATACCCGCACTGGCGAGTACAAGAAGCGCATTGCCGCCTGATCTTGTCAGCAATGCGTAAAAAGAGGCGCCACGGCGCCTTTTTTTACGTCTGTGTCTTGATTGCCAGCACCGCCTGGTTGCGCAGCACGCGCAGCAGTCCCAGTTCCTGTTCGGGCAGCTTGATGTCTCCAGCCTTGGGCCTGTCGGCGTAAATCAGCGCGATCGGATTGTTCTTGATGACGATGGGGAACAGCACGAAAGTGTTGGCCTTGACGGTTTTGCGGTACCACTCCGGAATACGCGCCTGGATTTTGGGATCGTCGATATCCTCGATGATGATATCGACGTTGTTTTTCAGGCTGACGTGGAACACGTCGGGCGCAAAAGCCATGGGAAACCTGAAGGTCTTGACTACATCATTCGCGTCTGGACCAAACCCGGAACGCGCCACCATCATGTTCTGGCGCGCATCCTTCAGGCAAAGCAGCACGCGCGTGAAGCCGATGCTGGTGTACATGGTTTCCAGAATCATGCGCATGATGTCGTTGAGCGAGCGGCCTTCCACCAGCGAGTTGCTGATGTCCTGGATGCCCTGGGTGAGAATGCCTTGGGCGTTTTGATGCAGTCCTCCCGCAGGGAGTTCGATCATGCTGGTCTGGTTGTCTTCTGCATTTTCATTTTTCTCGCCCAGAATCGCGCTGGTCATGCCGCTGGCCGTAGCCATGGTTTTTGCCGCCGGGTCGGAGACCGTGCTGCCCTTGATCAGCTGTTTCCCCAGCTTGCTCTGGCGCAGGTCAAGCTGCAGCGTGCTGACGAATTTGGCAAAATCGAGCGCGGCGCTTTCGGCCGTGGCGAGAATGGTTCTTTCGTTGATGTTCAGCGATGAGCCGAAGCGCTGCGTCAGCTTGATCAGCTGGCGCGATTTTTCCTGTTTTTCTTCCTGGGTGGCCATGCGGCAGATATCGGAAGCAAATGCCGCGAGCACATTCAGCTGCTCGAAATCAGTGACTGGTTTCTTGACCTTGTCCGCTGGCAGGCTGCGCATGCTGTGGCTAATCTGCTCGGGGAAATTCCACGCCTTGGAAACGCCGGTGCCGATGTCGTGGTAGGACATGCCCAGCACCGAGATGGAGGCGTTTTCCTCGCTCATGTTTTTTTGCTGCATCACCCGGTCGGTTTCTTCCACCTCTTCCATCAGGTAGAACATGCACAACATCTTGCCCAGATTGTGGAACAGGGCGCAGATGAATCCTTCCTCGCCGTTGCGCACGCCGATCTTGCTGGCCAGCCCCTTGGCAATGATGCCGCTGTATAGCGAGCGCACGAATTCGTCCTTGAGCTGTGCCGCATGGCCCTTGTCCTGCAGGCTGTCGAACAGCATCAGGGTGAGCGCCAGATTGCGCACTGCATCGAATCCCAGAATAACCACCGCGCGCGACACCGTGCTGATGGTGCCGCCGCCAAACTGGTTGTAATAGGCGGCATTGACCACTTTCAGCAGCTTGCTGGTGAGGGCGACGTCCTTGAGGATGGCATTGGAGAGCTGGGTGACGCTTTCCGAGTCGGAGGAGGCAATGCGGTTGATGGCGCTGATGGATTCCGACAGCGCGGGAAAGTCACTCTTGTGACGCATGCGGCGCAGCAGGAAATCCAGCGTGCCCTGATTGCTGCTGGCAGTGACGGCACTGCTTTCCGGATTGAGATAGGCCTGCAGTGCGGCTTTCATTTCCTGGGCCGAGCCGTAGCGGTCCATTGGCTCTTTGGCCAGCGCCTTGAGCACGATGTCGTCGAGCTTTTCATCCACCTGGCTGTTGCGCGCCGAGGGGGCCGGGATGGGTTCCGTCACGATCAGGCGCAGGGTATCGCGCGGGTCGCTGCCCTGCACGGCGGGCTTGCCGGTGAGCATCTGGTGCAGGATCATGCCGGAAGCAAATACATCCAGCCTGGGGCCGATTTCCATGTCCGTGATGTATTCCGGCGCCATGTAGCCGGGCGTGCCGAACAGCATCAGTTCCTTTGCCGCGCCAGCCTGCTCGGAAATGCGCGTGGCAATGCCGAAATCCATCACGCGCGGCGTGCCCTCGGTGTTGAGCAGAATATTGGATGGCTTGAGATCGCGATGGATGATGTTGTTCTGATGGGCATAGGCGACCGCGTCGAGGATCTGGATGATCATCTCCACGGCGCGCTGCGGGGGCAGGGCGCCTTCCTGCTTGATCAGGTGGGAGAGGTCGCTGCCCTGAACATACTCGAATACCAGATAGGGGTTGCCCTGGTGTTCGCCGGCCTCGAAAATCGGCACGATATGGGGATGCTGCAGCTTGCTGACAGTGCGCGCCTCGTCGATCAGCGCCTGTGTGCGTTTAAGGTGATCCTCGCCACCGGCGAGGTGCACGGTCTTGATGGCTACCTCGCGCTGCAGGTGCGTATCCTCGGCAAGATAAACCACGCTCTGGGCACCTTCGCCGAGGATGCGCAGCACCTTGAATCGACCGATAGTGCTTGGGCTTGCGCTTTTGTTCATGTTTCAGATAGATGTGAATTTATGGCGACCGCCCCGAGTGTAACTCAAATCCGGGGCGTTTTTTCATCAAAATCCGGGTGGCGGAGTATAATCTCCCGACCTCATCTGGCGCCTCTATTCATGGAACTTGCAACCTCCCTACTCGAAAAATACAGCAAAGCCGGCCCGCGTTACACCTCCTACCCTACCGCGCCCTATTTCACCGAGGCTTTTGGCGAGAAGGAGTGGCTGGACGAGATCAACACCACCCAGAAGCGCAACCGCGACCTGTCGCTCTACGTTCACGTGCCTTTCTGCGATACGCTGTGCTACTACTGTGGCTGCAACATGGTGGCGACCCATGATTACAGCAAGGCGGAGGCCTACCTGGGCTACCTGTTCCAGGAAATCGACCGCGTGGCGGCGCTGACCTCGCCCGACCGGCTGGCCCGGCAGGTACACTGGGGTGGCGGCACCCCGACCTTTCTCAAGCCGGCCGACATCCGCCGCCTGTTCCAGCATCTGGCCTCGCGCTTCAAGATCGCGCCCGATGCCGAAATCAGCTGCGAACTCGATCCGCGCGAACTTTCGCAGGAACATATCGCCGCCCTCGCCGATTCAGGTTTCAACCGGGTCAGCATGGGGGTTCAGGATCTCGACGATGCGGTGCAGAAAGCCGTCAACCGGGTGCAGCCGGAGGCGCTGATTCGCCAGGTGTTCGGCTGGCTGCGCGAAGCCGGCTTCAACAGCATCAATATCGACCTGATGGTGGGCCTGCCGCACCAGACCGTGGAGAGCTTCACCTCCACCCTGGACCGGATCGTCGGGCTGGGACCGGATCGCCTGGCGGTATTCAATTACGCTCATGTGCCGTGGATGAAAAAACACCAGAAACTGATCGTGGAAAGCGATCTGCCCGACCTGCCCACCAAGCTGGCGTTGCAGAAACTCATCATGGAACGGCTGGCGGCGGAAGGCTATGTCTACATCGGCATGGATCACTTTGCCAAGGGTGACGACGAGATCGTCAAGGCGCAGAAGGCCAAGACCCTGTACCGCAACTTCCAGGGCTATACCACCAACAAGGATTGCGATATTTACGCCTTCGGCGTATCGGCCATCAGCCAGACCGAGGAAGTGTACGTGCAGAACGCCAAGAACCTGGCCGAATACCAGCGCCGCATCGCGGCTGGTGGGCTGGCCACCGAGCGTGGCCTGCGCATCTCGCGCGACGACAGGATACGGCGCGAGGCGATCAGCCACATCATGTGTGATCTGGAGCTCGACAAGGCCAGGTTCGGCGCGCAGTGGGCTATCGATTTCGACACCTTCTTTGCCGAAGCCTTGCCGGAGCTCGCAGATCTGGCAGCGGACGGGCTGGTGCAACTTGAGCCTGGCGTGATCCGGGTGACGGAAACCGGGCGCATTTTTCTGCGCAACATCGCCATGCCATTTGATGCCTACCTGCGTCAGCAGTCGGTCGAGATTAAACCGCGTTACTCGAAAACCTTATAAGGGAAGCTTATCCATGAAAATCAGCACCACCAGCTTTGGCGAACTGGAAATCAACCCCGATACCATCCTGACTTTCCCGCGTGGCCTGCCTGGCTTCGAGAATTGTCAGCGCTTTTCTTTGCTGCGCGAGGACAAGGAAGGAGCCGTCGTCCTTTACCTGCAGTCCCTGGATGATGCGGCGGTCGCTTTTTCCATTGTTGAACCGGCGCACTTCGGTATCAACTATGAGTTGAAGCTTTCGGATGAGGATATGGCCCTGTTGCAGGCGGACGATTCGAAAGAACTGGCGGTGGTGCTGATGGTTTACCGGCCGGAGGATGAAAACAGCCAGAAAGCACAAGCCCAGGGCGGGATCGCCGCCAATATCAACGGCCCGCTGGTGCTTAATCTGGGCAAGAAACTGGGCCTGCAGAAAGTGCTGGTGGGGACGCGTTACGATATTACCCTGCATGGAGACTGACAAAGCTGCGGCGATCTCCCTGAAAAGGCGCCACGGCGCCTTTTTTAACGCGCCAAAAGTTGCGTGCAGAGCCGGTGTGAAATATGCTGAACACTTAGCTCATCTTCTTAAGTTGTTCCCATGTTTGATTTGCGCACCCTGTTCCGCAAGAAATCGTCTGGCATTCTCGATAATGTGAAAGCTGCGGACGAGTGGCTGCATACCTTGCGCCACGAGGACGAGTACGACGCGCAGAAAAAAGTCATCGATGCGCTGGCAGGTTTCCTGCATGGCCGGGGACCTTTGACCAAGGAGCGTCTCAAGGTGCTGATGCATCTGGATGAGACCAGCCAGGTGTTCCAGAAGAAACTCGGCGAAACCTATTTTCACCATCAGCGCGAACTCAACCGCGCTGAGGATGTGCTATGGAAAAGCATGACCACCCTGTTTTCCCAGCTGGCCCACAGTTATCAGCTGTTCATCCGGGAAATCATCGCGCAACGCGGCAAGAGTGAATTCAGCCGTTATCTCCCCAGCATTACGGCACGTGCGCTGCATTATTATGCCCAGGGCATCAAATGGGGCTATTTCCATCAGGAGCCGGTGCAGCCGGTGATGTGGAAACGCCTGCACAAGTATTACCTGATGTGCGAAAGCGCTCATTTTGCTGGCACCGAAGTGGCGCTGAACAGCAAAACACTGACTTCCTGCGTCAACGAATACATGCAGATCCTGCTGCTCGACATGATCAAGCCGATGACCCTGCCGCCAATCCAGATCGAAATGGTGGATCACTGGCTTGACCACTGGTCGCACCTGGTGCCGCTGGAACAGGATTGCGACCCGGAAACCCACATGCACTGCGTCGATCTTTCCACCGGCGTGGGCGCCCGCAAGCTGCTGGACGAAATGCATGGCCAGAGCCTGCGCTGCTGGAGCATGGCCGATCTGTACCTGCAAATCCGCAAATCGCGCACCGGCCTGACGGACGGCGACTGGCACGAGCATGTGGAACTGGGCGACGATTGCGTGTTGCCGGACTGCATTGACCTGCTGGACTATGTGGCGCGCTACTGGATACGCCCGGAAGCAGCGCGGCGCCAATACCGGGCCCCGGTCGAGGACCGCATGGTGGAAATGGCCTGTGGCGTCGGTGCCATTTATTCCTGCCTGCAGCCAGCGGATAAACAGTCTGGCCACAAGATTCCCTTTGAACACTGGGCAGTGCAGGACGAAAGCGAGGGGGGCTACGGCCTGGTGGAAGCGCGGCCCACGGAGCGCGCGCAGGAAGGCAAGCTGGTGCTGGTCAAGCCTTCCGGTCACGACAGCGCATGGGAAATCGGCGTGGTGCGCTGGAAAAAGGATTCCGAATCGGGCATGCCCGCGCTCGGTATCGAACGGCTGAGTGATGACCCCAAGCAGGTTGAACTGACCCCGGTAGAGAATGGCGAAAACACCCTGATCAAGGCGCTATTCCTGCCCAAACTATATCAGCGCGACATCAACAGCAGCCTGATTCTGCAAACCGCCGACTACCGGGAAAATCGCCTGCTGGACATGCATTACCGCAATAACATCATCCGTCTTCGCCTCACTGAGGTGGTGGACAACAGCGAGGAATGGGTAAGGGTGCATTTTGCCGTGCAGTCAAAGCACGCGTCAGCCTGAATGGTGGTATTGTACTGCCCGCGCCAATCTCAATTCATTCCCACTCTGCCAGGCAGGATGCCCATATGCACACAGAAAGCTTTATCGCGGGCAAGGACGCCTCGCTGGAATCGTCCATCAGTAACATGCAATCCAGGCTTGCCGCCCTGGATTTCCATATTGAAGAGCGCTCATGGCTCAACCCGGTAGACAACGTCTGGTCGGTACATATCCGCGATCGCGACTGCCCGCTGCTGTTCACCAACGGTAAAGGCGCTTCGCAACAGGCGGCCTTGGCGAGTGCGCTGGGTGAGTTCTTCGAACGCCTGTCCTGCAACTATTTCTGGTCGCATTATTATCTGGGTGAAGCGATGACGCGGCGCGCGTTCACCCATTATCCGCAGGAGCAATGGTTCAAGCCGGGTGACGATGGCGCCTGGCCGGATGGTCTGCTTACGCCGGAACTGCGGGATTTTTACAATCCGGAAGGCAGCATCGACGCCGAAATGCTGGTCGACCTCAATTCCGGCAACAGTGACGCCGGTATCTGCGCACTGCCCTATATCCGGCAGCGTGATGGCGCCCGCGTCTGGTTCCCGGTCAACATCATCGGCAATCTCTACGTCAGCAACGGCATGTCGGCGGGCAATACCCCGGCCGAGGCGCGCACCCAGGCGCTATCGGAAATTTTCGAGCGTTACGTCAAATTCCGCATCATCAGCGAAGGGCTGTGCCTGCCGGAGGTGCCGGACGAGGTGATCGCCCGCTACCCGCGCATAGCAGCGGGTATCCGTGCCCTGCGTGCGGCGGGCTTCGGCATCCTGGTCAAGGACGCTTCGCTGGGCGGCCAATACCCGGTCATGAACGTGACCCTGCTCAACCCGAACGACCAGGGCTGTTTTTCCAGCTTTGGCGCTCACCCGCGCTTCGAGATCGCTCTTGAACGTTCTCTCACCGAACTGCTGCAAGGCCGGGCGCTGGATGAACTGGGCGGGTTCCCCGAGCCGGGTTTCGACCTGGCCGAGATTGCCAGTTCGCCCAATATCGAAATCCATTTTGTCGATTCCAGCGGCATTATCAGCTGGAACTTCCTGGGGGACACCCCGGATTTCGAATTTAATGACTGGAATTTCAGCACTACCACCGAGGAAGACTATGCCTGGCTGACCGGGCGCATCCACGCCGAGCAGCGTGATATCTACATTGCCGATTTCACCCATCTGGGTGTTTACGCCTGCCGTATTATCGTGCCCGGCATGTCCGAGATTTATCCGATCGACGACCTGGAATGGGAAAACAACAGTGTCGGCAATCACATCCGTCCGGCTATCCTGCACCTGTCGGAACTGGACGATGAGGAATGTGCCGATTTGCTGGATACCCTCAACGAACTTGGCCTGGATGATCAGCGGCCAGTCGCGGCTTTGATCGGCCTGGCTGCCGATGCCGACTCGTTCTGGAAAGACCTGCGCGTAGGCGAACTGAAAGCCCTGCTGGCGCTGGCGGTCGGTGATGAAGCCGCGATCCGTGAGGGCTGCGACTGGGTGCGCCACTTCGAGCAATTGAACGGGCAGCGCCGCAAGGTTTACCGCTGCATCGAAAGCCTGCTCAACCTGGGTGATGATGCTCCGTTCAGCGATGCGCTGAAGCACCTGTATGGCGAAGATACGCTGCAACAGGCGCAAGCACTGCTCAATGGAGCACAGCGCTTTTTCGGCCTGCGTGCGCCAGGGATGGCACTGGAAGGGTGTGATATGCACCAGCGCTTGCTGGAAGCTTATGGGAAGCTGCACGGCAATTCCGAGGCCTGAGCCCAGGAAAACCCGGAAATCTGATGGCCAGGCCAGAAACCAAGTCCGCAAGCAGAAGTGAAAAACCCCGCGAGACGTGACGTCTGGCGGGATCCATCGAAATGCAAAGAGGGTGTCTTTGCAAATGTTAGTGGTGGAGGCGGGGGGAATCGAACCCCCGTCCGCAAGCCCTCTACAGGCAGTTCTACATACTTAGTCCGATTATTTGGTTTTAACCCTTGTCACGCCAACCGGACAGGCTGGACTCGGGCGAGTTACCTTTTATTTAGCACCGGTTCAAGTAACCCGGACCGGCGCGATCTCATGTAAATGACTCTGCTGTCAGTTGCCTGACCCGGTCCATGAGACTACCGGTGCAGAGGCAAAGCCGATTAAGCGGCTACTGCGTAGTTTTCGTCGTTTGCGACTATTTGTTTCCAGATGTATTTACGAGGTAACTGGTCCTCGGTATGCCCTACTCTGCTTTGCAACCCACGTCGAAACCGGGTCGCCCCCGTGCTGTAATTGACTGGCCTGCTGCGCCAAAGTTCAATCGACGAGGTGATTTTATCACAGCGGGTTTACACCAGGTTTAATAGTTCCAGCGGGGTTTTTATCATGTCGCGGGCAGCCCATTCCTGCGGGTGATCGTCTGCGCCGAGGTAGCCGTATAGCGCCACGATGGGGTGCATGCCGGCGGCGATGGCGGCTTCCATGTCGCGCTGGGCGTCCCCGACGTAGGCGCACTGTTCCGGCGTGAGACCAAGTTCGCGGCTAGCGCAGAGGAGGGGTTCGGGATGGGGTTTGGGGTGGGGGCAGGTGTCGCCACTGATGATGCTGGCGGCACGCTCGGAGAGACCCAGCGCGGCCATGAGCGGGTCGGTGAAGCGCGCGGGTTTGTTGGTGACCACCCCCCAGGCCAGTCCGCGCTGCTCCAGTTCTTCCAGCGTTTGTGCCATGCCTTCGAACAGGCAGGTGAGGCGGCACAGATTGTCGGTGTATAGCGCGAGATATTCTTCACGCATGGGCTGGAAATTCGTATCATCGGGCGTCAGCCGGAACCCGATATCCAGCAGACCAACCGTGCCGTGCGAGGCATAGGGACGGATCTGCTCGTGGGGCAGGGGCGGCAGGCCGTGCCGGCGGCGCTGTTCGTTGAGCGCGAAGCCCAGGTCGAGCGCAGTGTCGGCAAGCGTGCCGTCGAGGTCGAACAGGACTGCCTTGATCATGAGTCGGAACGGAGGCAGTCCATCATGTAGTTGACGCTGGTGTCGTTGCCCAGTGAATACACTCTGGAGAGCGGGTTGTAGCTCATGCCGGTAACTTCTTCCACGCTCAGCCCTGCAGCGCGGCAGTAGCGCGCCAGTTCGGATGGCTTGAGAAATTTGGCGTATTCGTGGGTGCCGCGCGGCAGCATGTTGAGTACATACTCCGCACCGATGATGGCAAACAGGTAGGACTTGAGGTTGCGGTTGAGGGTGGAAAAGAACACATGGCCGCCGGGCTTGACGAGATGAGCGCAGGCCTTGACTACACTGGCCGGGTCGGGGACATGCTCCAGCATTTCCATGCAGGTCACCACGTCGTATTGCTGCGGCTCCTGCTGTGCCAGATCCTCCACGGCGACAAGGCGATAATCCACTTTCTGCCCGCTTTCCAGCAGGTGCAGCTTGGCGACTTTCAGGGCCTTGTCACCCAGGTCGATGCCGGTGACGTTGGCGCCGCGTACTGCCATGCTTTCCGACAGGATGCCGCCGCCACAGCCGACATCCAGCACGCGCTTGCCTTGTAGGCCGGCCAGATTCTCGATGTATTCGAGGCGCAGGGGGTTGATGTCGTGCAGCGGTTTGAATTCGCTGTTGGGATCCCACCAGCGGTGGGCGAGCTGGCTGAATTTGTCCAGCTCCTGTTGGTCTGCATTCAGTGGGGCGGTATTGCTCATGTCTTTGTATTGCCTATGCGTTCCTGCCACTGACGGGCCTGGGCAGAGAGTTGCTGCTCATCCAGTGTTAGCAGGGTATTGTTTTCCACTACCGGCTTGCCGTTGATCCACACATGGGTGACGTGTTCCCGGCCGGCAGCATAGATCAGGTGCGAAACCACATCATAACATGGCAGGGTTTCCAGTCCGGCGAGGTTGACGGCGACGATGTCGGCTGCCTTGCCCGGTTCAAGCGAGCCGAGTTCTTCCTCCAGGCCGAGGGCGCGTGCGCCATTGAGCGTTGCCATGCGCAGCGCATCGAATGCCGGCAGTGCGTCAGCCTTGCCGCTGCTGCCTTTGGCGAGCAGGGCGGCGAAGCGCATTTCCTGGAACAGGTCGAGGCGATTGTTGCTGGCGGCGCTGTCGCTGCCTATGCCAATGTTGATGCCATGCTCCAGCATTGCAGTGACCGGCGCGATGCCGCTGGCCAGCTTGAGATTCGAGGTGGGGCAGTGGGCGATATGGCAACCTTGCTGGGCCAGCGTGGCCAGTTCATCCGGTTTCATGTGCACGGCATGCACGGCGATCAGATTGGGGCCGAGCAGGCCCAGGTTATGCAGACGCTGTACGGGCCTGAGATGGTGCTGCTCGATGCTTTGCCGGATTTCGTCCTGTGTTTCCTGGAGATGAATATGGATGGGCAGGTCGAGCTGTTCGGCGTAGGTCAGTATTTTGCCGAAGGTCTTGTCGCTGACGGTATAGGGGGCATGGGGGGCGAGGGTGAATGACAACAGAGGTTCAGCTGCATGGCGGTCGCGCATTTCCAGCCCCTTGTGCAGATAGGCGCCGGCATCGCTGGCGTAAGGGGTGGGGAGATCCAGCGCGATAATCCCGATGGCGGCGCGCATCCCCGCTTCCAGGGCGGATTCTGCGGCTGCATCGGGAAAGAAGTACATGTCGTTGAAACAGGTGATGCCGCCACGCAGCATCTCGGCACACGCCAGCAGGGTGCCGTCGCGCACGAAGCGATGTGAGACATGGCGACTCTCGGTGGGCCAGATATGTTCCTTGAGCCATTCCATCAGTGGCAGATCGTCTGCCAGGCCGCGCATCAGGTTCATGGCGGCATGGGTATGCAGGTTGATCAGGCCGGGGATCAGAACATGCTGTTCACCCAGCATGACGGTGTGCTTTGCCTGGAAGCGTGCGTGGGCTTCGGCTGTTGGCAGGATGGCGGCAATCCGTCCGGCGGCAATTACTACGCTATGGTGGTCGAGTACCTGGCGTGCTGGTTCCACCGGAATTATCCAGCGCGCGTCAATAATCGTGTCGGCTTGTTGCATTGGCTCGGGAAGTGGGCTGTTTATTTCACACAAGAAAAAAGCCCCGCATGACGCGGGGCTTTTGGTCTGCTCGGCTCAAGCTGATTATTTCTTGACCGGAGCCTGTACCCGGACTTCCACCATTACGCGGCGGTTTGGCTGCAGGCAGGCCACCAGTTTCTTGTTCTTGCCGCTTTCCTTGCCTTTGACGTCGCTGCACGGAACGACTGGCTCGGACTCACCCTTGGCTGCGGTTTCGATGCGCTTGGCGTCGATACCCTGGCTGACGAGGTAGTCCTTGACTGCAGCGGCACGGCGCTCGGACAGTTTCTGGTTGTAGGCTTCCTTGCCGATGCGGTCGGCATGGCCGGTGACCAGCACCACTTCAACTTCAGGGTACTGCTTCATTTTGGCAACGACTTCGTCGTTCAGCTTGCTCTTGCCATCTGCACGCACCACGGATTTGTCGAAATCGAACAGGGTTTCAGCCTGCAGGGTGATTTTGGCAAATGCAGGTTTGTCCGGGCCAGCTGCCACAGGAGCCGGTTTGGCTTCAGGTTTGGCTTCCTTCTTCACCAGATCCGGGTCGCATTCGGCGATGGCCATGGCCGGTGTCCAGTAACCAGTGCGCCAGCATTCGTTGTAGTTGTTCTTGACCACGTTGCCGCGGGTGTCGATCAGATAGCCTTCTTTTTCCACGGAATGCGCGAAGGCGGCGGAAGAAAATGCCAGGCTGAGAGCCAGGCTGATGCTGATTTTGGTAAGGGTGTTTTTCATTATTTGCTCCTTGGATTTTTTAAGACAAATACTTGGCGTTAAAGCGTTGTTCTCTTTAGTTTGTATTAGGACACAGCCGGACAAATAATTCAAGCCATATGCAACATGCTTATTTTCTCCGGAATAGCGTGAACCACTCCGAATTGTCGCCCGAACGCCTGCCTTCCCAAATGATACTCCAATTCCCGCCGGGATGCTCGGGGGAGAGGCCCTGTACCAGAATCAGGCTGCAGCTGGTCTGATATAGATCTTTCCGTTCGCTGATGATGCCGGTGAAATAATGCAGCATGGCGCGCTGGGCTTCCCCCAGATTCTGGCTGGCAAAGCAGTCGTATTGCAGGGGGATGGACTGTTGCATGGAGGCGAACATGGCGCGGTAGCTTTTGCCGGCATCCAGCCAGGGGAGCCAGATCGTGGCCAGTAATCCCCATACCAGGGTGATGCCCAGCGCCGAGTTGATCAGGGCGCGCAGCGCGCCGCGTTTCATGCGTGTGGCGACAAGCAGCCAGGCAATGCTCAGTGCCAGGGCGATGAATGCCATCCAGCCATCGAATCGGGCAATGTAACCGGGATGGAGTTGTTCGAATTTTTCGGCCAGTTCTGCCGGGTGGCCGCTCAGGGTGGCGTACCATCCCACCCACAACAGTGCCGCGAACAGGCTGAAGGTCATTACGCTGAACCAGTCCAGGGCATTGACGGCGCCGCGGCGCAGGGACTCCACGGCGGCGGTGCCCAGCACAGCCAGTGGCGGCAGCAGCGGCAGGGCATGGACGTCACGGCTTTCCGCTGCAACGCTTAGTACGGTCAAGGTGACAATAAACAGCACCAGCGGCAGCGCAACGGGCGAAGTCAGCCAGCCACTCCAGCGCTGGCGCCATAAGGTCCAGAGCGCCAGGGGCAGGGCGGGCCAGGAAAACCAGGGCAGGATGCGAAGATAATAGCCGGGGTCGTGCATGCCGCCGAGATAGCTTGCCGCGTCAAGAATGCCGCTGGTTTGCAGCCATTCCGCAAATAATTGGGGGGCGCGCTGATACAGCAGGAAGGGCCATGCCGCAAGCCAGGGCAGGGCGGCAATGAGGGCAATGGCCAGACAGGCCGGGTAGCGGCGGGTGCGCCAGGCGCTGGATAGCAGAGGCAGGAGCAGGGCGGTCAGCGTGATGATTGCCGGCGCCAGCAGATCCTTGCTCATGAAGCCGATGCCCAGGCCGGTGCCGATCAATACGCCGGCGATGGAGAATCGGCGCGGCGCCAGCGCCAGTCCATAAAATGCGATGGAGAACCCGGCCAGCAGTGCCACATCGGTAATGAGTTGATGGGCGCGCACCAGGAGGCCGAGGCTGGCAATCATGATCAGCACGGTCAGGCGGCCATAACCCTTCCCCCACAATTCGCGGCCGGCGAGGCCGGTAAAGACGAGGCTCAGCGCGATGTAAAAGCCGCTGGCGAGGCGGGCGCCATCATGGAGCGGCAGCCAGCCCGAGAACAGGCGGGCGAAGCCGGCGGCGGTAAGGTAATACAGCGGCGGCTTGTCCAGGAGGGGGTCTCCGGCCAGCCTCGGGATTACCCAGTCGTTGCCTGTGAGAATGGAATAGACCAGGCCGAAACTGTAGGCGTCGTCCGGTTTCCATGGGTCGTGGCCGACCAGGCCGGGCAGGATCCATGTGGCACAGATGAGGATAATCCAGCCCAGATGGATGGCTGGCGGCTGTCCGAAGGCGGGGCGCGAAAAAGGGGAGAGCGGCATGGAAGCGAAAGTTTAGCAATAAAAAAGGCAGCCTGAGCTGCCTTTTTTCTGAACTCCGTTCGGGGCTTACTTCATGCCGTATTTCTGGCGGAACTTCTCCACACGACCGGCGGTGTCGACAATCTTCTGCTTGCCGGTATAAAAGGGGTGGCACTGCGAGCACACTTCAACGTTCAGATCCTTGGACATGGTGGAACGCGTCTTGAAGGAAGAGCCGCAGCTGCAGGTGACGGTGATTTCGTTGTAGTTTGGGTGGGTATCCGGTTTCATGATTCTCAAATCCTTGCCTGTTGCTCGGGTTTCAGGACGCCATGAGCGCCGCGAAAAATTGTGCAATTATCCATGATGAAAGCTGGGTTTGCAAGGTATTTATAACGAACGGAAGTTGATGGGGGGTGGCCGGGTCAGATCAAACCTTTTTGTGCCAGCTCGCTTTTCAGATAAGCATAATAAATGGGCGCCGCCACCACGCCCATGATGCCGAATGCCGCTTCCATGGCCAGCATGGCGAGCAGCAGTTCCCATGCCTGGGAACGGATCTGGGTGCCGATAATGCGGGCGTTGAGGAAATATTCCAGCTTGTGGATCACGATCAGGAACAACAGGGAGGCCATGGCAATTTGCAGGGATTGCCCCAGGCTGACGATGACAATGACGGAGTTGGAGATCAGGTTGCCGACCACCGGCAGCAGGCCGGCAAGGAATGTGATGGCGATCAGCGTCTTGGTCAGGGGCAGGTTGACGCCAAACAGGGGCAGCACCACGGCCAGATAAATCGCGGTGAAAAAGGCGTTCAGCGCAGCGATTCTGACCTGGGCAAAGACGATGCGGCGAAAAGCGTCGCCGAGCAGTCTGACCCGCTCTGCCAGGGCGTTGGCAAGGGGGGGGTAGCGGTGTTGTGCCGTCACCTCGCGCAGCGAGATCATGGCGCCGATGATCAGGCCGATCAGAACGTGAACCAGGGTGCGGCCCATTTCCTTGCCGGCAGTTTGCACTTCGCTGGCATGGGTGCGCAGCAGTTCCACGGCGGCAGCCTGGATGCCCTCGGCGCTGGTCGGCAGTTTTTCCACCAGCCAGCCGGGCAGCATGGCGCGGGAACCTTCGATGATGGCGGCCATTTTTTGCAGCAGTGCGGGAAGCTTGCCGGCATCGCTGTGGAAGAAAGCCATCAGGCCGATCGTGGCGAACGTGATCAGGGTCGCCATCAGGCTGGCGAGCAGGGCGACCGCGACAATCTTGGCCGGCCGGCCGCCAAAACGGCGCAGGTTGATGCGCGCGGCAAGCAGGTGAACCAGCTCGTACATCAGCAGGCCTGCCAGCAGTGCCGGCAGCAGATGCGAATGGACAATGAAAACAAGCAGCGTGGCCGCGATCAGCCAGGTGGCAATTTCGATGTGGTCAGGGTTGAGCTGTTTAACTGGTGCCATGCTTTTCCTCGTGGGTTGCGGCGCTGATCTGTTCCAGCACGTATTGTGGCGTCAGTTTCGTCAGACAGTCGAGGTGGCCGAGCGGACATTCGCGCCTGAAGCAGGGGCTGCAGGGCAGGTTCAGGCTGACAACATGCGCCTGTTGCGACAGGGGCGGCGTGAACCCCGGGCTGCTGGAGCCATAAAGCGCGATGAGCGGCTTGCCCAGCGCGGCGGCGACATGCATCAGGCCGGAATCGTTGCTGACGATCACGCTGGCCGAGGCGAGCAGGTCCACCGCCTCGTTGAGGCTGGTCCTGCCGCACAGGTCGAGACAGGCGCCGGCGCTCAACCGTTCCGCTTCGCGGCCTGCTGCGGCATCCTTGGCGGACCCCACCAGCCATACCTGGTAACCCCGGACATGCAGCTGCTTGCCCAGTTCGGCGAAATGCGACGGGGGCCAGCGCTTGGCCGGGCCATATTCGGCACCCACGCACAGGGCAGCGATCTTTGTTGTTGAGTCCAGTCCCAGCCTGCCCAGCGTGGCCTGGCGCTGTTTTTCGTCCACTGCCAGGGTCATGCCCGGCAGCGGGTGCGGCACAGGTGCCCCGGCTTCGTCGGCCAAGGTGACGAAGCGCTCCACCATCAGAGGCAGTTTGTCCTTGTCCAGCTTGCGCCCGTCATTGATCAGCCCGTGGCGCATCTCGCCCCAGTAGCCGGTACGTTTGGGAATGGCGGCAAAGAACGGCACCAGGGCGGATTTCCACGAATTGGGCAGGACGATGGCCTGGTCATAGCCACGCTGGCGCAATGCGCGGCCCAGCCGATAGCGGGCCGCGGGCTTGAATTCGCCATGGCGGAAGGGGTTGGGGATGGCTTCATGCACCTCCGCCATGCGCGCCAGCAGAGGCAGGGTCCAGTCCGGTGCCAGCACATCCAGTTCCAGGCCGGGATGGCGTTCGTGCAGGCGCTTGAACAGTGGTTGCGCCATGACCATGTCGCCTACCCAGGAGGGGGCGACGACGAGGATCCTGCGGGTCTGGGTGCTGGGCTTCGGCATGAGGCCGGAGTGTAGCGCTTAAATGATGATTGAAAAAGGCTTGCCGGGTGTGTTTTTAGCCGCGATTGCAGGCCTTCCGTTCCGCTTGCGGTGCCTGCGATTCGTGCTACCATCCGTCATATATTATTGTCATTCCTGCGGGAAGTGCCGATGTCCGAGCCGATTTCGTTTCCCCTGGTTTCACTGCAGCTGGTTGCAGATCGGCAGCAATCGGTTGTTGCCCTGCTATTGCGAGTGCTCCGGAGCGATCAGTCTGGCTGGCTACCGCTGCTGGCGGAAGATTTTCTGGGCAAACCGTTCGGCCCGCTTCCCTGCCTGCTTCCCCTCGATCATCCCGCTCTGCTCGAAAACGGCTTTGCCGCACAATTGCCGTCTGATCATGTCACTTTGCTGGTGTCGCCGGAACTTGCCGTTTCGCCGGAAGCCATCGCATTGCAGGCGCAGGGATTCGCTGTGGCCAGCGGGCAGCCCGTGCTGGATGTGGATACGCGGGAGCGCTTCGAGGAAGCGAAAAATGCCGGTGCCAGCTGGATCTGCGGAACCTGGTATCTGGAGCCGCAGCAGAAAACCGGCTCCGTCCAGGCCGCTTCGCAGGTGCTGATGCTGCGGCTGCTGCAACTGGTGGCTGCCGATGCGGAAACCCGCGAGCTGGAAAGCATCTTCAGGCAGGATCCGCAACTTTCCTATCATCTGCTCAAGCTGGTCAATTCTGTTGCCATGGGGCTGCCGAACAAGATCAGCAGCTTCCGCCAGGCCATTGTCATCCTCGGGCGGCGCCAGTTGCAACGCTGGCTGAACCTGCTGATGTTCACCCGGCAGCAGGAACATGGCCGGCTTGCGCCGCTGCAGGCGGGCGCGGTGCTGCGCGCCCGCCTGCTCGAACTCGCCTGTGCCGCGCGTGGCGGCAATGTGGAGTTGCAGGAACAGGCCTTCATCGTCGGCATGTTTTCCTTGCTCGGCGCGCTGTTCGGCCTGCCCACCGAACAGCTCATCCGGCCGCTCAACCTGGCCGACAATATTGTCGGGGCGCTGCTTGAGGGGCGCGGTGAACTGGGCATCCTGCTGCGCATGGCCGAAGCGGCGGAGCGGGCGGACGGGGAGGCGCTGGCTTCCGCCCTGGCGCAGGCCGGCCTGTCCTGGCGCGTTTTTGCGCAGGCGCAATTTCAGGCCTGCCGCTGGATGCTGGATGTTACCCGGGAGAACAGCGGTGGCTGAAGAGCGCGAGCGCATCCCGTCCTGTCTGGCGCTGTGCCGCGCGGCACGCGATCAGAGCGGCGAGGAACTGGCTGCAACCCTGGGACAGCTCGAAACCCTGCTGTTATTGCAGCAGGAAGAGGGGCGCCAGCATGCCCTGCAATCGTGCAATGCCGAAACCCAGCAGCGCTGCCAGGCGCAGATTCTCGAACAGATCCAGGATTCCGTGATTACCATGGATCTGGGCGGCTACATTACCAGCTGGAACCGGGGCGCCGAACAGTTGTTCGGTTATTCGGCAGAGGAAGTCCTCGGACGCCACATCCTTTTTCTTTATGCCGACGAGGATGAAGATTTTCTGGATTTTGATGCGGTTCTCGAAAATGGCAGCCATGCCATGGAAGTACGGCGCCGCAAGAAATCCGGCGAGGTGTTCTGGGCCAGCCTGTCCCTCTCCCTGATACGCGACGAGCAGGGCCAGCCAAGCGGGCTGGTCGGCTATCTGATCGACATCACGGAGCGGCTGGAAATCGAGGAAAAGCTGCGTCTGCACGCCCGTATCGTGGAGGATAGCGACCAGGGCATCATCATTACCGATGCCGACGAGTTCATCGTCTCGGTCAATGCCGCATTTACCCGCATCACCGGCTACAGCCGCGAGGAGGCGATCGGCAAGACGCCAGATTTGCTGCGTTCCGGGCTTCATGATGAGGTTTTCCGCCAGCAGGTGCGCGCCGCGATGCACGGCGCCGGGCCCTGGCAGGGCGAACTGTGGGGCAAGCGCAAGAATGGCGAAATCTATCCGCAATGGGTCGCGGTCAGTGCCATTCGCAATCCACGCGGCGAGGTTACCCATGCCTTTTCCATTTTTTCCGACATCAGCGAGCGCAAACGCAACGAGGAGCGCATCCATCGCCTGTCCAACTACGATGCCCTGACCGGACTGCCCAATCGCATACTGTTGCAGCGGCTGCTCGACCAGATGCTGAGCGAGGCCATGCGCAACAAGTCCCATGGCGCCCTGATGTTCATCGACCTGAGCCGTTTCAAATCGATCAACGACACCCTTGGCCATGATTTTGGCGATGAGTTGCTGCGCCAGATCGGCCGGCGCTTCCGCCAGTCCTTGCGCGATGAGGATGTGGTGGCGCGGGTCGGCAGCGACGAATTCGTGGTGGCGCTGTTTGATATTGCCCGCCGCGAGCATGCCGCCATTGTCGCCCAGAAGCTGCTGACCGAGCTGGAGCACCCCATTGCCCACAATGGTCAGGAGGTATGCGTGGGCGCCAGCATCGGCATCGCCATCTACCCCGAGGACGGCTGCGATACCCTGTCCCTGCTGCGCTTTGCCGACATTGCCATGAACATGGCAAAGAAGGTGGATGACGGCAATTATGTTTTTTACAGCGCGGAAATGAACCTGCGCTCGCAGGAACGGCTCGGCATCGAAACCGGCCTGCGCCGGGCGCTGGCGCAGGGTGAATTGCTGCTGCATTTTCAGCCCAAGGTGAGCATCGTGGACGGCGGCATTGTCGGGGCGGAAGCGCTGGTCCGCTGGCATCATCCGGAGGAGGGCATGATCCCGCCGGGGCGTTTCATCCCGGTCGCAGAGGAAACCGGCCTGATCCTGGATATCGGAACCTGGGTGCTGGAAGCAGCCTGTGCCCAGGTTGGCGCGTGGCGCAAGGCGGGGCTGGCCATGCCACCGGTTGCGGTCAACCTCTCGGCGCGCGAATTCAGCCCGGCCTTGCCGGGGCGGGTGCGCGAGGCCTTGCTGCGTCATGACATATTGCCGGGCGACATCGAACTGGAAATCACCGAAAGCATGCTGATGCATGGCGCCGAGGCGGTTGTCCGGGTCATGGACGAGCTTGTTGCCCTGGGCGTGACGCTGGCGCTGGATGATTTCGGCACCGGATTTTCCAGTCTTTCCTACCTGAAGCGTTTTCCCATCAGCACCCTGAAAATCGACCGTTCCTTCGTCATTGGCATCCCCGGCGATGCCGATGATTGCGCCATTGCCAGCGCCGTGGTGAGCATGGCGCGCAACCTTCAGCACAAGGTGGTGGCCGAGGGGGTCGAGGAAGTTGATCAACTGGTTTTCCTGCGTGGCCTGGGGTGCGACCAGATACAGGGTTACCTGTTTTCCCGGCCGCTGCCGGCCGAGGATTTCGCGCGCATGGTGCGCGATGGGGTCAGGCTGAAGTAGGTTTCAAGCGGGCAAGGCTTTTCACCGCAAAGGAAAAACAACAGGCCCAAGCCATTGGCTCTTCTTCGCGCCTTCGCGTGCGTTGCTCCGCTTCAGCGGAATACAACCACGGGGAAGACCCTTGCGATCTTTGCGGTTCAGTTGTTCTCCCGCTCAGCGCACGGCATGGCCATGGATCGCCACCGGAATCTGCCGTCGTCCGAATTGCCCGCTGAAATGTTCGAAATGCCCGGCGATGGCCGTGCCGCAATGCGGGCAACGGCCGTTGTCGTCGAGATGATAGGCGTTGATCTGGTACCAGTCGCGCGTGATCAGTGCGGCGTGGCAGTTGGGACAGTAGGTGGTATCCCCCACCGGGTCGTGCACGTTGCCGATATAGACATAATGCAGTCCGGCTTCCATGGCGATTTTGCGTGCGCGGGTGAGCGTGGTGCCGGGCGTGGGGGGGATGTCCATCATCTTGTAGTCGGGATGGAAGGCGGAGAAATGCAGCGGCACATCCGGCCCCAGTTCCTTTGCGACCCACTGTGCCAGTGCGGTGATTTCCTGGTCCGAATCATTCTGGCCGGGGATGAGCAGGGTGGTGATTTCCAGCCAGCATTGGGTTTCGTGGTGAATGTAAGAGAGGGTGTCCAGCACCGGCTGCAAATGGCCTGAGCACAGCTTGTGGTAAAAATCGTCGCTAAAGCCTTTCAGGTCGACGTTGGCGGCATCCATGCCGGCGTAGAAATCACGCCGCGCCTCGGCATGGATGTAGCCGGCGGTGACGGCCACCGTCTTGAGCCCCAGGGCATGGCAGGCCTCAGCCGTGTCCATGGCGTATTCGGCAAAGATCACCGGGTCGTTGTAAGTGAAGGCCACGCTTTTGCAGCCGTGATGCGCGGCAGTGCGGGCGATTTCCTGCGGCGAGGCCTGATCCATCAGGCGATCCATGTCCCTGGCCTTGCTGATGTCCCAGTTCTGGCAGAACTTGCAGGCCAGGTTGCAGCCGGCGGTGCCAAAGGAAAATACGCTGCTGCCGGGATAGAAATGGTTGAGCGGTTTTTTCTCGATCGGGTCGATACAGAAGCCGGACGAGCGCCCATAGGTGGTGAGGATCATCTGGCCGCCGATATTCTGGCGCACGAAGCACAGGCCGCGCTGGCCATCGTGCAGTTTGCAGTCGCGCGGGCACAGGTCGCACTGGATGGTTTTTTCATCCAGCACATGCCACCAGCGGCCGGGATGGTTCGATTCGGCGGTTTTCATGATAAATCCTGAGGTTGTGAAAAAAATCGTCGCGAGCGCAGACAGGCCGGGGGCGCCCGGCGCACAGCAACCGGAATGTATTGAAATACATGAGGATGGCGAGCGCCGCGCAACCCCGGGATGTCAAGCGCAGCAGAATTTTTCACAACCTCACTGTTCCTTCCATTTGCTCACGTTGTAGCGCGACAGTTTTACCCCCTCGTCCCAGAATCCGGGCGCGAGGCCGGCCTTGTATTTGAGGTGGGCCATGAACTGGGCCGGATCGGGCAGCTGCTCCCATACCTGCGGCAGAAAAGTGCTGCGGTAGGCGCCGTATTCGAACACGATGCCATCCACGTTGGGTCGCAGCTGCCGCAAGGCATCCTGCTCGCTGGCAAAGACGATGGGTGAAAGCGGGGAAAGCAGCGATACCTCGACATGCACATCGCCGAGTTCGTCCGCGCGCAGCGGTGAGAAGCGGTGGTCGCGGAAAGCGGCAGCAAGCGCGTTGGCCCTGACGTCGTCGAGCAGGGGGCGGTGCGCTTCCAGGCTGCCGATACAGCCGCGCAGTTCGCCGTGCTTGGTCAGGGTGACGAATGTGGCACCCGGCTCCTGCAGCCACGGGGGAGATTCATCGGCCTGAAGGGGGTGCCCCAGGGCGCTGGCAATCGCGGCACGGGCGATGGCCAGCAGGATGGGGCCGTGTGTGTCAGTGTTCATGGTCGTGGCGCTCGAAAAAAGCGAATGCGCCATAGCCCACCACCCGGCTGTGGTCGCCCGCAGTGTCGCCGGAGTTGCGCAAATCCAGCAGCTGCGGCGTGAGGTGGTGGTGTTGGGCCGCCAGCAACAGGCCATTGACCGGCGTGCCGCCACATGCCTGCTCGTGGCTGAGCGGGGCCTGCAGCGCCAGGATGGCCTGTGCGGTGGCATGGTCCACCCGCCGGGCCACATCATAGGGCAGGTAGTGGGAAAGGTCGGAACTGATGACAATCACGGTCTCCTCGCCACCCCAGAGCTGTTCCAATACCTGCGCGACATCCTGCGGGCTGGCGTCGCCCACTGCCAGCGGCACCAGGCTGAATTCGTCGAGAACCTGCTGTAAAAACGGCAGCTGGACTTCCAGCGAATGTTCCCAGGCGTGGGCGGGCAGGCTGTCCACCACCTGCGGCAGGGCCGCAATCAGCTCCATGGCTTTGCGGTCCAGCGGTACGCTGCCCAGCGGGGTTTCAAAGCTGCTGATGCCGCCGGGCAGGGCGAGGCCGCGCACCGGCACGCGATGCACCGGTCCGAGCAGGACGACGCGCCTGATTCTGGCGCGGGCCGGGACAAGCTGCGCGTATGCGCTGGCGGCGATGGGGCCGGAATAGATATAGCCGGCATGGGGTACAATCAGTGCCTTGGGTGCAGGGGCGCCGGGCGGGGGAATACGGACTTGCGCCGCCGCCAGCATGGCCGCCACGTCGTGCTTCAGGGTGGCGCCGTCGCCGGGGTAGAAGGCGCCGGCAACGGCGGCGGGACGAATTTGCTGCATGATGCCCCCCTTCCTCAATAGCTTGACGATAAAATGGGGATGTTTGCTGCTGTCTCAATCATACCCCTGCCACGATTCGTATCAATACTTGTTTGCAGGTTCATGAAATGCCTAACTATTACGCTTTGATTCCCGCTGCCGGCTCCGGTTCCCGCATGGGCGAGCCGACGCCGAAACAGTACCTCGAAGTGCTGGGGCAGCCGTTGATTTACTACGCGATTGCCCGCCTCTGCGGCTGCAAGGATATCGAGCGGGTGTATGTGGTGCTGGCGCCGGACGATGAGCGCTGGGGCCGCTATGACTGGGAGGCTTTCGCGCCGACCCTGGTGCCGCTGTTTTGCGGCGGGTCGGAGCGTTTCGAGAGCGTGCGCAATGGCCTCAAGGCCATTCAGGACGAGGTGGAAGCCGACGACTGGGTGCTGGTGCATGACGCTGCCCGCCCCTGTCTCAGTGAAGAGGCGCTGGCCCGCCTGATCGCACAGGGCGGCGCGGATCCGGTGGGCGGGTTGCTGGCGGTGCCGGTGGCGGATACGCTCAAGCGTGCCGATGCGGAACAGCGCATCGCCCACACCGAAGCACGCGCCGGTCTGTGGCAGGCGCAAACGCCGCAGATGTTCCGTCATGGCGCATTGCTTGCGGCCCTGTCCCGGCCCGGCGTGCAGGTTCCTACCGATGAAGCCCAGGCGATCGAGCAGGGTGGACTCAAACCGAAACTGGTTCTGGGCGACAGCCGGAATTTCAAGGTGACCTATCCGCAGGATCTGGAGATGGCGACATTGCTGCTGCAAAAGGAGGAGACATGAGAATTGGACAGGGTTTCGATGTGCATGGCCTGGTCGAGGGGCGCAAGCTGATCATCGGCGGCGTGGAGATTTCCTATCATCTCGGCCTGGCAGGACATTCCGATGCGGACGTGCTGTTGCACGCCATTTGCGATGCGCTGCTGGGCGCGGCGGGGCTGGGCGACATCGGGCGCCATTTCCCCGATACCGATTCCCGCTTCAAGGGGGTAGACAGCCGTCATCTACTGCGCGAAGTGCTGCGCCTGATTGCGCTCAAGGGCTACCACGTGGTGAACGTGGATGCCACCATCATCGCCCAGGCGCCGCGCATGGCGCCCCATATCCCGCAGATGGAAGCCAATATTGCCGCTGATCTGGGCGTGGCTGTCGATTGCATCAACGTCAAGGCAACCACCACCGAGCGGCTGGGTTACACCGGGCGTGGCGAGGGCATCGCGGCGCAGGCGGTGTGCCTGTTGCGCGAGGTGTGAGTTGAGCGGAAAAACGGCGCGGCTGTTTTTCGCGCTGTGGCCGGCGCCAGCAGTGCGCGGGGCGCTCGATCAGGCGGGGCGCAAGCTGCGCATCGCCTGCGGCGGACGGCAGATGCGTGCCTGCAATCTGCACCTTACCCTGGTGTTTCTCGGTAATGTCGAACTTTCCCGGCTGGAGGCGCTTGGTGCGGTAGCGGGCGCGGTACGGGCCGCGCCCTTTGGCGTGCTATTGACACGCCTGGGCTGGTGGAAGCACAACCGGGTGGCCTGGGCCGCGCCGGATGCTACGCCCGGCCCGCTGGCGGAGCTGGTGGCGCAGTTGCAGGGGGGATTGCGGCAGGCAGGTTTTGCTTTCGACGACCGGCCCACTTATGTGCCTCATGTCACCCTGCTGCGCAATGCACGCTGCGATGCGCTTGAATGGCCGCCGTTCGGGCCGCTGGAATGGCATGCCGGAGAGTTTGTGCTGGTGCGTTCGGTGACGCGGGAGGAGGGGGCGACCTATGAGGCCATAGGTCGCTGGCCTCTGGTTTAGCAGGGCGTTGAAAAACCACTGCGAGGGCGTGATGCGGCGTCGAAAACAGGCTCAAAATGCTCATTTACTCTGTGTAAATTCCGCTTTTTCGCCTGTTTTCTCCTTGCCTGACGCCCTCTCGCTACGTTTTTCAACACCCTGCTAGAGATAAATGATGTTTTCCAGGTGCCCGGACAGTTCTTTCTCGGTTGCCTTGGTGTAGTCCTTTTCCACGCTTTCGCTTACCAGTTTGCTGACCTGGTGGTCGAGATTGCCCTTGAGTAATCCCATGAAAGCCGGGGCCGCCACCAGGATGGCGCGTTGGTAGCTGTTGGCGGTGCGGCCCTGGTCCATTTCCCGCGCCAGTTCCTGAGCGAAGCGCTCTGCTTCATTCTGCTTGGGGTCGGTGGCGGGAACAAACGAGCCGTGGCCATTGCCCGAGCCGGGATTATGTCCGGGACGGTCGGCAACGAGGTTGGAAGCTTTGGCCCGGCTTTCCGGGTGAGATAGTTCTTTTACCAGCTGGATGCCCTTTTTCGCGCCGTGATTGGCGTAAAGGCGGGCAGTGCTGGCGTTTGCGACGAGAATCCAGGTTGTGCTCATGATGTACGACACTCCTGATCTGATTTTGATGATTTTGAGATGAAAACCGCGCGCAATATTCTCCCGACGCGGTAAGGATAGCCTAGCATTTTTTCGGCGGGGCTTGAATGAGGGAAATCAAATTCATTTTGTGCTGCGCGTAGTCCAAATCGCTCAATACAACTTCGCCCGGCTGTGTGAAAATCCGATCATCCTGCCGAGAGAAAAAATCATGAAAAAAATTGCCATAGCCTTATGCCTGTTGCTGACATCCTCAATTACCCTGGCGGGCGATGTCAGTATGCGGAAGACGACCATCCGGTCGGGCGAGGTGGATGTGCCCGCCGAAATTGCCGTGCCCGGCGGCAAGGGGCCGTTTCCTCCGGTGCTGTATCTTCATGCCAAGCGCGGCTATGACGAGGTGGATCAGCGCCATATTTCGACTCTGGCGGAACAGGGTTTCCTGGTACTTGCGCCGGACTGGCAGAGCGGGCGCTTTATCGAGCGCTGGCCCTCGGCGCACGATCCGGCTACCGAGAGTGATGTCGAGGCGGCCCTGGATGCGCTCATGGCGTTGCCTGAAGCGTGCCGGACTCCGGTGGGGGTGGTCGGCTATTCGCGCGGCGGCTATTACGCCATCCGCCTGGCTGCCAGGCGCGGCAGGGATATTGCCGCTATCGCGACGTATGCCGGCCACATGCAGAACCCCAATGCGCCGGAGCCGGAGCAATTGTTCAGCGTGGCGCCGGAAATTGCACAGCTCACCACGCCGATGCTGTTCCTCATCGGCGAGCAGGATTTCGAGTTGCGCCGCATCAATGGCGGGCGCGCTTTCTATGCGCTGTATGAACGCGGCGTGCCGGTGGAAATACAGTACTACCCGCTTGCCCGCCGCGCCTTCGATTTCCGCAACGACCAGAGCCCGGAGGAAAAAATTGCCACCCGGCATGCCCGCGAACGGGTGAAAGACTGGCTGCTCAGATTCATGGATGTGGAAGGCAAGGGGCGCTGCGGCCGAAAAGCCCGCTTCCATCAGCCCTGATTATCCCTAAGCCGGGGGCAGCAGTTCCTGCGCCATCATTTGCATTGCCGCTGCGTCCAGATTTCGTGGCCTGAGCACCTGCCCTTGGGCGTAATGAGGGTAGTGTTTGAGGGTGGAGCGGGTATAGGCCGGGTCGTAATGCTGCTCCAGCAATTCGGCGACCAGGGTGTCCCATTCCCCCTCTTGCGCCATCGCCTGCCAGCGGCCGATGCGCTCCCGGCCATGAATTTCAGTGAGAAAAGCGAGTTTCTGGTTCAGCGTTGTATGATCGGCCAGAAAATGCTGGTATTCCTCCTTTAGCAGCCCGACCCGTTGTGCCGTGGTGGCTTCGATACGGATGCACTGGCCCTGCCACATGGCTTCGATCAGGGTGTCCGGCACGCGCACGTTGCCGATTTTCTTGCTTTCCGCCTCGGCATAGACCGGCCGGGATGGGTCGAAGCCATGCAGTTTTGACCAGATCAGGCTTTCAAAGTATTTCTGTGGCGGCTGGGGTATGTCGGGCAGATTGCCCAGCAGCGAGCCGCGATGATTGGCGAGCGCCTCCAGGTCCAGCACCTGTGCGCCGGATTCCTGCAGGGCTTGCAGCAGGCGGCTTTTGCCCGAGCCGGTGGCGCCACATACCACCTGCCACTGGAAACGGGCCGGCAGCGTTTTGAGGTCTTCCAGCACCTGTTTGCGATAAGCCTTGTAGCCGCCATCGAGCTGGCCGGTGGGCCAGCCGATCTGGTCCAGAATATGCGCCATCGAGCCGCTGCGCTTGCCGCCACGCCAGCAATAAACCAGGGGTTTCCAGGTCTTTGGATGGGTGGAGAGGTGTTCGTCGAGGTGAATGGCGATATTGCGCGACACCAGCGCGGCACCGGCCTTTTTTGCCTCAAAGGGCGAAACCTGCTTGTGCAGGGTGCCGATGCGGGCGCGTTCTTCGTCGTTCAGCACGGGAAAGTTGAGGGCGCCGGGAATGTGGTCCTCGGCGAATTCGGACGGCGAGCGGACATCGATGATGTCGTCAAACTCGGCCAACTGTGCTACGTTTACCTGCTTCAACACTTTGTTTCCCTGCCATTCATGTCTGATATCAAATTAACACAATTCTCCCATGGCGGCGGCTGTGGCTGCAAAATTGCCCCTGCGCTGCTGAGTGAAATCCTGGCCAACATGCCGGGGCGACTGATCCACCCCGACCTGCTGGTGGGCACCGAGACCGGTGATGATGCGGCGGTATACCGTCTCAACGACAATCAGGCCATTGTTGCCACCACCGATTTTTTCATGCCCATCGTGGATGATCCGGTGGATTTTGGCCGCATTGCTGCCACCAATGCCCTGTCCGACATCTACGCCATGGGCGCACAGCCGATCATGGCGCTGGCGATCGTGGGCATGCCGATAGACAAACTCCCCTCCCAGGTGATTCACGATATTCTGGTCGGTGGCGAAGCGGTTTGTACCGCTGCAGGCATCCCGGTGGCGGGCGGGCATTCGATTGATTCGCCCGAGCCGATTTACGGCCTGGTGGCGCTGGGCGTGGTTCATCCCGACAAGCTCAAGCGCAATATCGGCGCGAAGGATGGCGATGTGCTGATTCTCGGCAAGGGGCTGGGGATCGGCATCATGAGCGCGGCGCTGAAGAAAGGGGCGTTGTCGCCAGAGGGCTACCGCCAGATGGTGGAGAGCACCACCCAGCTCAATACCCCCGGTGCCGTGCTGGCTCACATGCAGGGCGTGCATGCGCTGACCGATGTGACCGGCTTTGCCTTGCTGGGCCATTTGCTGGAAATCTGCCGTGGTTCGCAACTGGGTGCCGAGCTTGAATTCGCCCGGCTGCCGGTGTTGCCGGTGGCGCTGGAGCTGGCGCAGAAAGGCTATGCGCCGGGCGCAGCCGGACGCAACTGGTCAAGCTACGGGCATGAAGTCAGCCTGCCCGAAGGCATGGCCGAATGGCAGAAAAATCTGCTGTGCGACCCGCAGACCAGCGGCGGGTTGATGGTGGCTTGTGCGCCGGATGTGGCCGACGATGTGCTGGACTTGTTCCGGCAACAGGGATTCACCCATGCGTGCGTGATCGGACGCATGATGGCGGGCGAGGCCAGGGTCAGCGTGGTTTAAACCCGGCGCAGCTTTGCGAAGGCACATTCATCACCGCGCCGGCTCAGATACTGACGCCGCTCTGGGCCACTGTAGCTGGCGTCCTGGTGCTTGCGTCGATCCTTCAGACGCCGTTCCAGCGGGATGAATTCGACTTCGTAAGTGGGGAGGGTGCTCTGTCTGTTCATAAAGACCTCCATGTCCTTTGTTTAATATAGCACTCTGATTGAAAAAGAGAAATTAACATTTGTTCATGATTTTTATGTAACATTTGACCTATCATCGCAGTGTCCGGTCTTTCCCTTGAATGCCATGAAAATCCTTATTGTTGAAGACGATCCCGCTGCCGCCCGGTTATTGCAGCAGGGGCTGACAGGCTTGGGCTATGCCTCGGACATCGCACGCGACGGCATTGAGGGGCAGGAAAAGGTTCGCACGGAAAACTTTGACCTGTGGCTGGTGGACATCATGCTGCCCCGGCTCGATGGCCTCTCCATGCTGCGTACCCTGCGCGGGGAAGGGTTTCATACGCCGGTACTGATCCTGAGTGCGCTGGGCGAAGTGGATGAACGGGTGGAGGGATTGCGCGCCGGCGGCGATGATTACCTGGTCAAGCCCTATGATTTCAGTGAGTTGCAGGCACGTATCGAAGCATTGCTGCGGCGCGCACGGGGCCCGGCCAGCAGCGAGACCATGCTTGAGGTCGCCGACCTTAGAGTGGATCTGCTCACACGCAAGGTGACACGCGCCGGACAGGAGATTCTGCTCAAACCGCGCGAATTCCGCCTGCTCGAATATCTCATGCGCCATGCTGGCCAGGTGGTGACGCGCACCATGCTGCTGGAAAACGTGTGGGACTACTACTTTGACCCCCAGACCAATGTGGTGGATGTGCACATCAGCCGCTTGCGTCACCAGATCGATAAACATTTCCCCCTGCCTTTGCTCCATACGGTGCGCGGCGAGGGCTACATGATGCGGCCGGGAGGATGAGGTTGCGCGATTCCGCGCCCCTGCGCCTGGCGCTGGGACTGCTGCTGGCGTACCTGTGTGGCGCGGCCCTGTTGTTCTTTTTCCTCGATTACCAGCTGACTGCCACCCTGACGCGCGAGGTTGACCATGGCCTGCAGGAAGAGCGCGCCATGCTCCAGCGCCAGTATCTCGACTATGGCACGGCAGGACTGCATCGCGCGATCGAGCATGAGATCGAGAGCGAGGGCAGCCAGGCGCACGCCTTCCGCATCCTCGATACCCAGCATCGCATTACCTATCAGGCGGGCGGTCTGGCACTGCCCATGGTGACACCCTTTTCCGGCGTGCGGCAAATGGAGCTGGAATCCAGTGATGGCAAGCTCCGCGTGGCGCGGGTGATTTCCTTTTCCCTGGGCAGGGAAATGAACGGGTTTGTTGCCTCCAGCATGGAGCCGGTGACAGGCCTGATCGGCAATTTCCGCCAGACCTTCCTGATTAGCGCCGGGGTGGTTTCCCTGTTCGGCCTGGCGCTGGGATACTGGCTTGCCTGGCGTTTTCGCGGGCGCATGGATGCCTTCAATCGCCACACCCAGCTGATCGTGCAATCCGGCGATCTTTCCAGCCGCATGCCGGTGGTGGGAAACGACGAATTCTCGGTGCTGGCGGGCAACATGAATGCGATGCTGGAGCGCATCGAAAAACTGGTGCAGGGCATCCGTCAGGTGAGCGACAACATCGCCCACGATTTGCGTACCCCATTGACCCGTTTGCGCGCCGATGTCCAGGTCGCCCTGCAGCAGGGGGATGCGCAGATGCATCATGCCGCGCTGCAGCGAGTACACGAAGAACTGGAAAAGATGCAGAGCATCTTCAGTTCCCTGCTCGCCATCAGCCGTGCCGAATCGGGCGGGATGCCGGTAAAGCGCACAGTGGTGGATTTTTCCGAACTGCTGAATGAAATGGCCGAGTTCTATATTCCCTCCGCCGAGGAGCATGGGCTCAAACTCCAGGAGGAAATTGCCAATGGCCTGCAGATATACGGTAACCGCCAGCTTCTGGCGCAAATCGTCTCCAATCTGCTCGACAACGCGCTCAAATACGTTCCCGCTGGCGGAGAGGTCAGCCTGCGGGCGCAACAGCAGGATAACCAGATCAGGGTAGTGATCGAGGACAGCGGGCCAGGCATTCCCCCCGAGATGCGCGACAAGGTATTTGAACGCTTTGCCCGTCTCGACCCCAGTCGCACCATGGCAGGCTCGGGATTGGGCCTGAGCCTGGCCAAGGCTTTTGTCGAACTGCATCATGGCAGAATTTCCATCACCAGGGGTACCTTGGGTGGAAGCGCCTTTATTCTGGACTTTCCGGCTGCCTGAGCGGAGAGGCGAGAGCCAATGAAAAAGGCCTGCAAGAATCCTGCAGGCCTTTTTTGTCTGGTGGTGATAGGTGGACTTGAACCACCGACCCCAGCATTATGAGTGCTGTGCTCTAACCAACTGAGCTATATCACCGGAGAGGCGGGATTTTACGTTTTGCACGGAATTTGTCAAGTCGGGTATAATCCCGGCTTCAAATTACGCGCCCGTAGCTCAGTTGGATAGAGTGTTGGTTTCCGAAGCCAAAGGTCACAGGTTCGACTCCTGTCGGGCGCGCCAGTTAAATAAGCAAAAACAATAAATTACAAAACTTTAGATTTCTTGTTTTTACTTCCAATTGCTCTGTTTTGCCACAGTCAGTGTGGCAAAATTGTGGCAACATCAGATCCAATCCACGATAAATAAAGACTTCAAGCAATAGCAGGTAAGCTGTGGTTTTGCCACAGCCCCATCTGCCGGCCAAACTAAGAACTGGCGTGCAGGAGTGATGCTTCCGAGGTGAATATTTGCCCGCGACGGCGTCCAGAAGTTCCTGGTGATGGGAAATGAATTGCATCAATTGATAAAAATTTCTTGCAAATACAGACCCTTGACCCTGAGAAAGAAGGTCGCCTCCCGGTGCTGGATGAGCTCCTCGTTGAGGTCGATGCGCTTCTCAACGTAATCGTCAGCGGGCGAGGGAAATCCGGCCGGCACGGCATGGCTCATCAAGGGGAATTGCTGCCGGCGCGAGTGTTCGGTGAAGGCGAAGATTTCCATGCCCGATGGAATGCGGAACCCTAAATGGCGGAGATTCATGGTCTGTACTTGCGGAACAGGCCAACGACAATTCCAAAGATTTCTAGTTGCCCCTTTGGCCGAATGACCGGATAGGCCGGATTGGCCGGTTTGAGGATGAAATTGCCATCCTCCCTTGCCAGGGTCTTGAGGGTAAATTCGTTATCCACGATGGCGATGACCAGATCGCCCACGTTGGCAGCAACATTTTTTTCCACCACCACCGTGTCGCCGGAATGAATCCCAACGTCGATCATGGAGTCACCTTTCACCCTGACCAGCACGGTCTGGCTGGGTCGTTCCACCAAGTATTGGTCAATGGTAAGCGTATCGCGCTGGTCGTCCGAAGCTGGAGTGGGGAGGCCCGCGCGTACGCTTTCGAACACCTCGCGCTCAAAAAAACGCGGGCCTGGCTTGAGGCGCTTGTCCGGTGTGGATTCCAGAAATCCCAGCAACTTGAGGCGGGCCACCAGGGCGGCTACCGGGCTTTTCGAGCGCAGGCCAAGCAGTTCCATAATGGTGGAGTATGAGGGCAGTACACCGTGATCGGCGTAGTAATCCTGCAATCTGGAGAGGTAGTTGCTATCGTTTCCCATGGAGGCATACAATATGGAACGGTCGTTCCATTGTCAAGCACAAGGCTGCCATGAAAAATCTCGCACAAGAACGCTTTCGCGTCCAGATGAGGCAATACCACCGGAACCATCCCTGGCGCTTGGAGGGCGGTTTGTATGTGCCGCACGCTTATCCAGAGCCACACCAGACGCTTTCCTGGTGGGGCGACATCGGTTTCGTCCTCAATGGACGGCGCATCATGGTCTGGTGGGTTCACCCCAGAGTGAAATATGAAGACAGGATGCGGTCGCTCGCCTGGCAGGAGGCAGGGGAACCCCCGTTGAGTGGCGGCGACATGTTCGGGCCCGCTGAAAAGCAGTTCAGAAAGATCGGGCGTTCCAGGAAAAAACTCGTTGCCTATCGAACAGAGGGGCCGCCTGAAGCGATGAGGGATTATTACGACCGATGCAACGAAATCGAAAGCCGCATCGAGGCCGAAGGCATTGATCATGAAGTGCGCCCCTTGATGACTATTCAAAGGCTATCGTGGTGCATGGGAATAGAGCTCTGTCTGCCGGTGGAGGTGCGCAACCGGGATGAAGTCGAAAAACTGGCAGTGCTGGCGAGACGCCTGGTCAAGCGGGAAACCACGCTAAATAATGAATTCCCGGAATATCGATACGGCAAGCAAGATTGGTTAGCTGAAATGGAGGCCAGAAATCTGGATCAAGCGAACAGGCGCCAGGCAGAGGAATGAAATGCTGAAGTATGAAAGAGGTTGCTGCAGCTAAGGATGACGATCTCTCCAAGCAGTTACTTGAGACAGCGGTACATAATTTTGGGGAAAACCCAATCAGGCTTTACGATAAGCATAAGGACGAACACGTACTTCCAGTGGAAGCTTTCCTTGCAAAAGTGAAAGATGACGGCACCTGGGGCAGATTGATTGATCTGATAAAGGCTTTGACGCCAGAGAGGAAACACTGATGACAGCCAGCTACACTGTCTATATCGACGAATCTGGTGATGAGGGGTTTGTTTTCCACCCCGAGGAGCGCGGTAGTTCCCGCTGGCTGGTGCTGTCTGCTGTGGTATTCCGCAAATCAAATGATCTGCATGCCGTGCAGTTGATGCGCAACGTTAGGATTTTGCTGAAAAAGGAGCCCAAAAAAGCGCTGCATTTTCGCGAATTGAAACATGAGCAGCGTGTGCCTTATGTGCGAGCCATCGGGGAGGCACAGCTGCGCACAGTATCAGTATTGATTCACAAGCCATCGATTAAGGAACCTGAGCGCTTCCAGAGTGAGAGTTTTCGCCTCTACCGTTATGCCAGCCGCTTGCTATTGGAGCGGGTGTCGTGGCTATGCCGGGACCACCAGAAGGAAGGCGATGGCGACGGTACAATGGAAATTACTTTTTCCAACCGCAGCGCCATGTCATACGATGACTTACGCAACTACCTGGGGCATCTGCGGGAAACTGCCGATGCGGCAGACGTGCGCGTGGATTGGAGTGTGGTGCGGCCAGAGCTGGTGAAAGCGGTCAATCACGACCAGTTGGCAGGTTTACAGATTGCTGACGCCGTGGCGTCCGGCATTTATTTCGCCGTAAATTTGAATCCATATGGGGAAGCAGAGGATCGCTATTTGAAACTGCTGGCTCCAACCATATATCGCCATAAGAAAACGGCATTGGGCTATGGTTTGAAGTTTTGGCCGGACGATTTCGAAACGCTGGCAGCCGGGCTGCCACATCTCGCCACTTTCCACGCCTACAAATAAAAATGCAGACCCCAGGTTCGAGTTTCCCACCCTAACGGGCTGCCGCCGTTACCGACGACCTCTACAAATCCCTGCGCTTGTCTGCAAGGTGAATACTAAATATCTAAACCCCATGCGTCAATGAAAATCTACGACTCCGAGCCAGCTACCCTGGTTTTTTTGCTAAATCTTCGGCTTTTAGGTGTGTATAACGCTTGACTGTAGCCCGCGCGCGCTGGGCTTCAGCCTCTGACAGCTTGCTGAAATCGGCGATCGAATCCAGCAGCGGGTTGACCACGGGCGACAGGTCGAGCTGGGAGAGCGCATCTCAGTAAGACCAACTCGGGGGGGAGCCCATTGGCTACAGGCACGGATTGGCGCTCCCGCCCGAAAAGCTTAGTCCTTGGTGACGCGCAGTGCTTCTTCCAGTGAAGTTTCGCCGCTGGCGACGTAACGCGCGGCGTCCTGGCGCAGGCTGGCCATACCGTGGTTTCGGGCATAGTCGCGCATGGCCTGTTCGCTGGCATTGTCGTGGATCATGCGGCGCAGCGGTTCGTCCATGCTGAGGAGTTCGTAGATGCCGCTGCGCCCCTGGTAGCCGGTGAAGTCGCATGCGGCGCAGCCGTGCGGGGTATGAAACAGCATGTTGCCGGATGTGTTGCCCAGTTTCAGTTTTTCCAGCTCTTTGGGTTCGGGTGTGTGGGGCTGGCGGCATTCCGGGCATAGTCGGCGTACCAGGCGCTGGGCCAGGATGCCCTGCATGCTGGAAGCCAGCAGATAGGGTTCGATGCCCATGTCGATCAGGCGGGTGACGGCGCTGGGGGCATCGTTGGTGTGCAGGGTGGCGAGTACCAGATGGCCGGTGAGGGAGGCTTGTACTGCGATCTGCGCGGTTTCCAGGTCGCGGATTTCGCCGATCATCACGATGTCGGGATCCTGGCGCAGGATGGAGCGCAGTGCGCGGGCGAAAGTCATCTCGATGCGCGGATTGACCTGGGTCTGTGCCACGCCATCGAGGTCATATTCGATCGGGTCCTCTACCGTCATGATGTTGAGCAGTTTGGTGTCGAGCCGCGACAGCGCAGCGTAAAGGGTGGTGGTCTTGCCCGATCCGGTAGGGCCGGTGACGAGGACGATCCCATGCGGCTGGTGAATGAGGCGGTCGAGCTCGCGCAGCGCGGTTTCATTCATGCCCAGACGTTCCAGCTCCAGGCGCCCGGCCTGTTTGTCGAGCAGACGCAGTACCACGCGTTCGCCATGAGCGGAGGGGAGGGTGGATACGCGCACGTCTACTGCACGGCCGCCCAGGCGCAGGGTGATACGGCCATCCTGGGGCAGGCGTTTTTCGGCGATGTCCAGTTGCGCCATGATCTTGATGCGCGACACGATGGCGGCATGCAGAGTGCGTTGCGGTTCCAGCATGTCGCGCAGCGCGCCATCGACGCGGAAGCGGACTACAGAGCGGTTTTCAAATGCCTCGATGTGGATGTCCGAGGCACCCTCGCGCAGTGCCTGGGTGAGTACGGCATTGATCAGGCGGATGATCGGCGCATCGTCTTCCATTTCCAGCAGGTCCGCGACAACGGGCAAATCCTGGGCCAATTGCTGTAAATCCACGTCCTGGGACAGGTCGTCCATGAGTTGGGCGGCGTGGTTGTCGCTGCGGGAGTAGGCTTGTTCCAGGCAGCGCTCGAATTCCTCTGCCCCGATCAGGCGTGGCTGGAGCGGTGCGCCCAGTACCCGGCGTGCTTCCGCCAGGGTCAGCGCCTGGGCGCCTTCACGTACCAGCACCTCGAAGCCGGCATCGCCGTGGCGGGCGACGATGATGCCCCGGTTTCTGGCGATATGGTAGGGCAGAAGCCGGGCGCAGTGCGGGTCAGGGGGGAGGGGCTGCCGTGCTGCTGTGGTGGGAGTGCTCATCGTACTGGCTTGACAGGTGTGTCTGATGTCTGTCGTGCAGCCTGTTCCGGCAATAGGGGAGTAGGGGTGTTGGGCAGGAGCAGGTGTTTGCTGACAGCAGAGTTGAGCTGCTCGTTGCGGATGTAGTCATAGCGGTCCCCGGTCAGGGAGGTGGCAGCCATGGCTGTGCGCAATACCTTGGGACGCAGGAACACCATCAGGTTGGTTTTGATGTGCTTGCGCGATTCGGTCTTGAACAGGCTGCCCAGCACGGGGATGTCGCCCAGGCCGGGTACTTTGTCCAGTCCGTCGCGCATATCGTCCTGGATCAGGCCGCCGAGGACGATGATCTGGCCGTCGTCCACCAGCACGGTGGATTCGATCGAGCGCTTGTTGGTGATCACGCCGGCAGCGTTGGTCGTATCCTGGAGGCTGGAGGCTTCCTGGTAAATCTGCATTTTTACCGTGCCGCCTTCCGCCACCTGGGGTTTGACCTTGAGTGTCAGGCCGACGTCCTTGCGTTCGATGGTCTGGAACGGATTGACCGCGGCACCGCTGCCAGCGGCTCCCGTCGCCTGGGCATAGCTGCCGGTGATGAAGGGCACGTTCTTGCCGATGATGATCTTGGCTTCTTCGTTGTCCAGGGTGAGCAGATTCGGGGTGGAGAGGATGTTGGCGTTGGCATCCGATTCCAGCATGCGGGCCAGCGCCGTCAGGCCGGTCACTTCCTGGCCGCCGATGGTGAGACGCTGCAGCAGGCCGAGGTTGAGGCCGGCGTTGGGGAAGACCTTGGCGGTATTGAGGTTGACGATGTTGCTGCCATCCGCACCAAAGTTGGTGCCGCCTACGACGGCGCTGCTGTTGCTGCCGGAACTCAATGGCGCCATCCACTGGACGCCGAATTCGGCGGCCTTGTCGGTGCTGACCTCGACGATCAGCGCCTCGACAAAAACCTGCGCGCGCCGCGCATCGAGCTTGTCGATCACCGCGCGCAGGGTGTTGTATACATTGTCCGGCGCGGTGATGATCAGCGAATTGGTCTGCGCGTCGGCCTGGATGCTTGAGCCGCTGCTGGTGGCGGCGGGGGGAGGAGCGGGCTGGCCAGACTGCCCGGTTGGGGTGGCGCTGGCGGCTGCTGGTGCGGTGGATTTGTTCTCGCCGGAAAGGATCGCACGCAGGGTTTCCGCCAGCTTGACCGCTTCGGCATTGCGCAGATAAACCACGTTGATATTGCCCATCTGGCTGCCGGCGACGTCCAACTGGGTGACCAGAGTGCGCGCCCGGGTGATGCGGGCGGCGTTGTCGGAGCGGATCAGCAGGCTGTTGGAGCGGATATCCGGCACTACCACGAATTTCTGCCCGGAGTCGGCACTTGGCGCAGCAGGGGCCTGGGGTGCCGTTGCCGCAGCGGCGGGTGCGTCACCGAGCAGGCGGCTGAGTGTCTGCGCCATGTCCAGCGCGGAAACATATTGCAGCTTGATGACCGAAACCTCGCCGTAATTGGGCTGGTCGATCGCCTCGATGATCTTGTTGATGCGCCTGACGTTGTCGGCATAGTCGGTGATGACCAGCGTATTGGTGTTGGCATAGGCGGAAATGCTGTTGTTGGGGGTGATCAGTGGACGCAGGATGGGCACCAGCTGGGTGGCGGATTCATGTTGCAGGGGATAGACCTGGGTTACGATCCGGTCGCCGGAGGCCTTGATGTCCCTGCCGCCGGTGACGCTGAAATTCTGCTTGGCGTCAGCCTCGGGAACGATCTTGGTCACGCCCCCCGCCTCGATGGCGGAAAATCCCTGCAGGCGCAGGGCCGAGAGCAGGATCTGGTAGGTCATGTCGCGTGCCACCGGCTTGGAGGACACGATATTGACCGTGCCCTTGACGCGCGGGTCGAGAATGAAGTTGCGGTTGGCAATCAGTCCTACCGCCTTGACCACGGATTCGATCTCGGCGTTGACGAAATTCAGGGTCACGGTCTCTTCCGTGGTCGCAGCGCCAGCCGGCAGGGAACACAGCAGCAGGCAGAAGGAAAACCAGGAGATGCGGTTGAATGGGTTCATGTCTGTCCGGTTGATTGTAGGGACGCTTAACGCACAATGTAATTGTATTCGAACGGCTGGCCGTTGCGGGTGCCTTCCACGCGGATGTTGCTGCTGGTCTGGTATTCGCCGAGCAGGTCCGCAGCTTTTGTGACCGGTTTATTATTGACCTGGCGGATGATATCGCCTCCCTGCAAGCCCAGCCGCTGCATCAGGCTGCCCGCGTTTGCGTCCTCGACGCGCACGCCCTCTCCCGGCACCGTCTTGACCCGGCCCGCGCCGGCAAGCTGAGCCGGATCGGAAAGAGCCTGGTTCAGTTCGTTGCGGGAAACGCCGAAGTGATCCTGGCCCTCCTGGCGCACATTCAGGTGCGAGGTCTTTCCCTGAGGTGCCAGCGGCGCCTCTTTCTGCTCCAGCAACAGCTTTTCCCTGATGCCGCCACGATTGAGCACCACGTGGTCCGGCCTGACCTGCTCCAGCGTCACCCCGGGCAGAATGGTATCTCCGCTGCTGAAGGGCAGGTCACCCTGGTTTTCGACCTTGATGATCGCGACTGCCGGCAGGCGGCCCGCAGTCGCGAATACCCCGCTCAAGCGGAGATTGAGGGAAGTGGTGGCCTGTGTTGGGTTGGGGGTGACGGCAGGGCGGGCATTGCCGAACAGTTGTGCGGCGCGGATTGTCTCCAGCAGCTGTGCCAAGTCGGGCGTGCTGGCTGCTGCCGGGGCAGGCTGGGCGGGCGCCGGGGCGAGGAATAGCCAGGTCCAGTGCGCCAGCTGCCAGCATAGCAATGCTGCCAGACCCAGATTGAGTAGCGTGATCCAGCGTGTTTGCAGGAGAGTGAAAAATTTTTTCGGCAAGCGTGTGCCCATGACGAACAGATGAATTAAGTGCAGGATGGTATGGGCTTTCCCGGGTGCCGTCAAACCCGTCTATCGCATTACTGTCCAGGTGGCGCAGATCCAGACAGGGCGGCTGCCCATCAAGGAAATGGAGTGGGATTGTGAGGTATCAGGGAATTAGAATTTCAGGGTGTGAAAGCCGCTGGAGTCGGCGTTGCCCAGCAGCCGCAGCACGGGTGCCAGTTCGCTTTCCCGTTCGCGTGCCTTCGCCGTGCCGTTGAAATGGATGCCGTCCGATTTTGACCACTCGCCACTGCCCGCCAGTTCCAGCGGCCCGGTCTGGGTCTGGAGGTGAAACTGGACGTTTTCTCCCCTTCCGCTAATTTCCCCACGGTAGCTGCCGACCGGCCCAATCGGGCTCAGGCCGAAGGCTGCATCGTGCCAGAGGATTTCGCCCTGACCCTGGTAATGGTTGCGGCGCAGGGAAAATTCAGTGCTGCGCAGGGTCAGCGTGCCCCCCAGATGGAGGGTTTTGAGCTTGGGCTGAATGCGAGCCAGCCAGGCGGCGGGGAGGGTGGCATCGAGCCGGGCGATACCCAGTTCCGAGAGTGTCAGAAGCAGAGTGAACTGGCCTCTGGCTGCGGTGTCGTCAAAATATATCTCGACCGGGAGCTGACCGAACGCCAGTTCGAGCGGGCGTATGCCCCAAACGAGGCGATCCAGATGGATGGCCTGGCTGCCAGACGGAGTGAAAGAAACATTCTGCGCCTCGCCACGCCACAGCGTACCGCTTGTGGCGCTTGCCGTGATGGTGGAGGAAGTGAGGCGATCGGCAAACCATAGCAAGGTGGAAGCGGGCGCTGTAGTGGCGAGAAATGCCAGGTAGAGCAGGATTCCCGCCAGCCATGACAGCGGTTTCATTGGCAGATGTTTAATCCTGTTTCACGCAGTCGACGTAGTAACGCTTTCTGCCGTCAACCTGCTCCTGCACCAGGCCGTGAATGTCGGTCTCGAAACCGGGGAATTTCTCGTTGAAGTCGCGTGCGAACTTGAGGTAACGCACGATGGTTTCATTGAAGCGTTCGCCCGGGATCAGCAGCGGGATGCCCGGCGGGTAGGGGGTGAGCAGCACGCTGGTGACGCGGCCGGCGAGATTGTCGATTTCCACCCGTTCGATTTCGCGATGCGCCATCTTGGCAAAGGCATCGGCGGGTTTCATCGCCGGCTCCATGTTGGAGAGGTACATCTCGGTGGTCAGGCGGGCGATGTCGTTGGCCTTGTAGATGCCGTGGATGCTGTCGGACAGATCCTTCAGCCCGACCCGCTCGTAGCGCGGGTATTTGGCGACAAATTCCGGCAACACGCGCCACAGCGGCTGGTTGCGGTCATAGTCGTCCTTGAACTGCTGCAGCTCGGTAAGCATGGTGTTCCAGCGGCCCTTGGTGATGCCGATGGTGAACATGATGAAGAAGGAATACAGGCCGGTTTTCTCCACGATCACGCCGTGCTCGGCCAGGTATTTGGTGACGATTCCCGCCGGGATGCCGGAGTTGGAGAAACCGCCGTCCATGCTCAGTCCCGGGGTGATGATGGTGGCCTTGATCGGGTCGAGCATGTTGAAGCCCGGTGCCAGGTTGCCGAAGCCGTGCCAGTGCTCGTTGTCGCGCAGCATCCAGTCCTCGCGGCTGCCCACGCCTTCTTCTGCCAGATTGTCCGGGCCCCACACCTTGAACCACCAGGAATCACCAAACTCCTCATCCACCTTGCGCATGGCGCGGCGGAAATCGAGCGCTTCGAGGATGGATTCCTCCACCAGCGCGGTGCCGCCGGGCGGCTCCATCATCGCCGCAGCCACGTCGCAGGAGGCGATGATGGCGTATTGCGGGCTGGTGGAGGTGTGCATCAGGTAGGCTTCGTTGAATACGTCACGGTCGAAGGTGCTGGTTTCCGAATCCTGCACCAGAATCTGCGAAGCCTGGGAGAGACCGGCCAGCAGCTTGTGGGTGGACTGGGTGGCGAAAATGCTGGAATGCTTCGGGCGCGGCCGGTCCTTGCCGATGGCGTGCATGTCCTTGTAGAACTCGTGGAAAGTGGCGTGCGGCAGCCAGGCTTCGTCGAAGTGCAGGGTGTCGATCCTGCCGTCCAGCATGCCCTTGATGGTTTCCACGTTGTAGATCACGCCGTCATAGGTGCTCTGGGTGATGGTGAGCACGCGCGGCGAGCCCTTGGCCTCGCGCGCGAAGGGGTTGGCGGCGATCTTCTTCTGGATGTTTTCCCACTTGAACTCCTCCAGCGGGATCGGGCCGATGATGCCGTAATGGTTGCGTGTCGGGGTCAGGAACACGGGGATGGCGCCGGTCATGATGATGGCGTGGAGGATGGACTTGTGGCAGTTGCGGTCCACCACCACCACGTCGCCCGGCGCCACGGTGGAATGCCATACCATCTTGTTGGAAGTGGAGGTGCCGTTGGTGACGAAGAACATGTGGTCGGCGTTGAAAATGCGCGCCGCGTTGCGCTCGGAGGCCGCCACCGGGCCGGTGTGGTCGAGCAGCTGGCCGAGTTCGTCCACCGCGTTGCACACGTCGGCGCGCAGCATGTTTTCGCCGAAGAACTGGTGGAACATCTGTCCCACCGGGCTCTTGAGGAAAGCTACCCCGCCGGAGTGGCCGGGGCAGTGCCAGGAATAGGAGCCGTCGGCGGCGTAATGGGTCAGGGCGCGGAAGAAGGGCGGCGGCAGCGAATCGAGATAGGCCTTGGCCTCGCGCACCACGTAGCGGGCGATGAACTCGGGCGTGTCTTCGAACATGTGGATGAAGCCGTGCAGTTCCTTCAGCACGTCGTTGGGGATGTGGCGCGAAGTGCGCGTTTCGCCATACAGGAAAATTGGAATCTCGGCGTTGCGGCGGCGAATTTCTTCCACAAAGGCGCGCACCTGTTCGACGGCGTGCGAAGCGAGATCGGCGGTGGTGAATTCCTCGTCGTCGATCGACAGGATGAAGGCCGAGGCGCGGCTCTGCTGCTGGGCGAAGGAAGTCAGGTCGCCGTAGCTGGTGGCGCCCAGGATCTCCATGCCCTCGTCCTCGATGGCCTTGGCCAGCACGCGGATGCCGATGCCGCTGGCGTTTTCGGAACGGAAGTCTTCGTCAATGATGACGACAGGAAAGCGGAATCTCAAAATTTCTCCTCGGCAAATTTTTCTCTCCCTTGCTCTTGAGCAGGGGAGGATAAAATTAACGCAAACTTACGTTGCTGGATGACAGGGGAGCGAGCCAGCTTTTCGCTGTCGCCGATCCCAGCCGCTTGGCCACGCGCTCGGCAAAGCCCTCCTGGGGCGTGAAGTCCACCATGTCCTCGGCCTTGATGATTTCACGTGCGACGTACTCGGCGCTGCCCAGGCCGTCGGCCAGGCCCAGCTGGACGCTTTTCTCGCCGCTCCATACCAGGCCGCTGAACATTTCCGGTGTTTCCTTGAGGCGTTTGCCGCGCCCCTGGCGTACTACCTGGATGAACTGGTTGTGAATCTCGCCCAGCATCTCGCGTGCATATTCCTCCTGTCTCGGGTTGGCGGGAGAGAAGGGATCGAGGAAACCCTTGTTTTCCCCGGCGGTGAGCAGGCGGCGTTCGACGCCGAGTTTTTCCATGGTGCCGGTGAAGCCGAAGCTGTCCATGATCACGCCGATGGAACCGACGATGCTGGCCTTGTCGACATAAATCCTGTCGGTGGCGGCGGCAACGTAGTAGCCGCCGGAGGCGCAGATGTCCTCAACCACGGCATACAGGGGGATATTCGGGTACTTGGTTCTGAGCCGGCGAATCTCGTCGTTGATGTAACCCGCCTGCACCGGGCTGCCGCCGGGACTGTTGATATGCAGCACCACGCCCTTGGTGTTCTTGTCCTTGAAGGCCGCCTGCAGGCCGCCGATTACCCGCTCGGCATTGGTGTCCGCCCCGCTGCCGATGACGCCGTGCATTTCGACGATGGCGGTATGCTTGCCGGAGGTCGGCATTTCGCCGTGATCCATCCAGCCCATGGCGAGGATCAGCAGGGCGGACAGGTAAATGAAGGTCAGCAGCTTGAAAAAGATGCCCCAGTGGCGCGCCCGTCGCTGCTCTTGCAGTGCGGAAAAGGCCAGCTTTTCCAGAGTTTTGCGTTCCCAGTTGTCGGGGTCGGACATGGTCGTCGGCTTCTTTTGGTAAGGATTTTGAAGGGGAAGTATTTTACCCGAATTGGCTGATGATGCAGACCTAATATGTCAATCAGGCGTTTTCGCGCAGCCACTGGCGCAGTTCGCTGAAGCTGTCTGCGCAGGCGAGGGGGGAAAACCCCAGCAATCCCTCCCTGGGATGGGCGCCGTAGCTCACGCCCACGCTCGGTACGCCAGCGTTGGCGGCCATTTGCAGGTCATGGCTGGTGTCGCCGATCATCAGGGTTTTGTCAGCGGATGCGCCAAGACGTTCCATCAGTTCCAGCAGCATGTGCGGATGCGGCTTGGAGAAGCTTTCATCGGCGCAGCGCGTGGCGTGGAACCATGGCCTCAGGCCGGTATTGTCGAGCACCCGGTCAAGGCCGCGGCGGCCTTTGCCGGTGGCGACAGCCAGCAGGAATCCGGCCTCGTGCAGCTCCCGGATGGTTTCTCTGGCGCCGGCAAACAGCGGGATTTCGGCGTCCTGGCCCATGAAGTGGTAGCGATAGCGCTCCGCCAGTCTGGCGTAATCAGGCTGCCCCAGCTCAGGGAACAGGGCGGCAATGGCTTCGTTCAGGCCCAGGCCGATGATGTGGCGTGCCGCTTCTTCACTTGGTTCGTCCACGCCGATATCGCGGCTGGCCGCCTGGATCGAGGCCACGATGGTGGCGGCCGAATCCATCAGGGTGCCGTCCCAGTCGAATACCAGCAGATCAAATTGTTTCGGCATGCTTGTCCAGTGTGCTCAAGAATTTTTCCAGTTCCGGCGGCAGCGGTGCTTCCAGGGTGAGCTGCTCGCCGCTGAGCGGATGCCGGATTACCGCCCTATGTGCGTGCAGAAACATGCGTTTCAAGCCCCGGCGCTGTAATTCGCGATTCCAGGCAAAATCACCATATTTGTCGTCGCCGGCAATGGGGAAGCCGAGATGGGAGAGATGGACGCGGATCTGGTGAGTGCGCCCGGTCTTGAGCTCGGCTTCGAGCAGACAGAGCCCATCCCATTTGCGTTGCAGCGAGAAAATGGTGTGCGAGGGCTGGCCATCCTCTCGCACGCTGACGCGGCGTTCCCCCTCGGGGGTGAGGTACTTGAACAGGGGGAGTTTTACGTGGCGCCGCGCATCGGGCCAGTTCCCCTTGACCAGGGTGTAGTAAAACTTGTCCATGCCCCCCTCGCGCATCGCTTCGTGCAGCTTGACCAGCGCACTGCGCTTTTTTGCCAGCAGCAGCACACCTGAGGTCTCCCGGTCGAGGCGGTGGGCCAGTTCGAGAAATTTCAACTCCGGTCGCTCCAGCCGCAGCTGCTCGATCACGCCCCGGCTGATCCCGCTGCCGCCGTGCACCGCCATGCCGGAAGGCTTGTTGATGACCAGCAGCGCGGCATCCTCGAAAATGACGTACTGCGTCATGCGGGCGCTGACTGGTGTCGGTCCGGCGGGTTCCCGGCGTGCAGTCTGTACCGGCGGGACGCGTACCACATCGCCCAATGCCAGGCGGCAGGTGGCGTCAACGCGTTTCTTGTTGACCCTGACCTCGCCCTTGCGCAGGATGCGGTAAACATGGCTCTTGGGTACGCCCTTGAGCAGTTTCAGCAGGTAGTTGTCGATGCGCTGTCCCTCGCCGTCCTCGGCGATGGTCACCATGGCGACCGAATTTTTGCCCAATTCATTCATTTTGCTTATACTAGCCGGGTTGTGCCGGTAAGGGAAATGTTCCCGCTGTGCGCAACACGGTTTCTGCAACAAATACAGTCAGCGCTTCGCTCATAAGGAAACGCGGCTGGAACTGGTTAATCTCGCTCACCATGCTGAAGTAGCGATATGTAGTATTAACGCGCTCTGAAACAGGCGATATTTTCAAGTTTTGCCCGAACGGTACGCCCCGCATAAGACGCTCGACATGGCCTGGTTTGCAGGCCTGGGTGCGGTGGGGATGGAGCCGGACATGATCCGGTTTCCTGAATGTATTTTGCTTTGTGGCACGGCATTCGATGGCGTTGAACGCATCGTGCCAGCGCACAGGTTCTGGTGCAGAACGACAAAATTTAGTAAACAACCCGGTCTGAAAAATTGATTGAAGATCATAACGACATGATTCGATAGAGATAAACTGCATCCCTTCGCGCCTTGGCCGGCACGAGGGGGGGTTGTTTTGCCCCGTGGAGAGCGCGGGGGAAAATGAATGAAACGTATGCTTTTCAACGCAACTCAGGCTGAGGAGTTGCGCGTAGCGATTGTGGACGGTCAGAAACTGATTGACCTCGACATCGAATCAGCCGGCAAGGAACAACGCAAGAGCAACATCTACAAGGGTGTCATCACCCGCATCGAACCTTCCCTGGAAGCCGCCTTCATCGACTATGGCACGGATCGCCACGGCTTCCTGCCTTTCAAGGAAGTCGCGCGCAGCTATTTCAGGCTGCCCGAGGGCGTGGAAATGTCCAAGGCACGCATCCAGGACGCGCTCAAGGAAGGCCAGGAACTCATCGTCCAGGTCGAGAAGGACGAGCGCGGCAACAAGGGCGCCGCGCTCACCACCTTTATCAGCCTGGCTGGCCGCTATCTCGTGCTGATGCCCAACAACCCCCGTGGTGGTGGCGTATCGCGCCGCATCGAGGGTGAAGAGCGCGATGAACTGCGCGAAACCATGTCGCAGCTGGATGTGCCTGCCGGCATGAGCATCATTGCCAGGACGGCGGGTATTGGCCGCAGCCTCGAAGAGCTGCAATGGGACATGAATTATCTGCTCCAGTTGTGGCGCGCCATTGAAGGCGCCTCCACCATCCAGAGCGGCGCTTTCCTGATCTACCAGGAAGGCAGCCTGGTGATTCGCGCCATTCGCGACTATTTCCAGCCGGATATTGGCGAAATTCTGATCGACACTGCCGATGTGCACGAGCAGGCGGTGCAGTTCATGAGCCACGTCATGCCCAACAATGTGGGCAAGGTCAAACTCTATGCCGATGACGTGCCGCTGTTCTCGCGCTTCCAGATCGAGCACCAGATCGAGACCGCCTTCTCACGCGAGGTTTCCCTGCCTTCCGGCGGCGCCATCGTGATCGACCACACCGAGGCGCTGGTCTCCGTGGACGTCAACTCCGCCCGCGCCACGCGCGGCTCTGACATCGAGCAGACCGCGTTCAACACCAACCTCGAAGCGGCGGACGAGATCGGCCGCCAGCTGCGCCTGCGCGACCTGGGTGGCCTGGTGGTGATCGACTTCATTGACATGGAAAGCCAGAAAAACCAGCGCGAAGTGGAAAACCGCCTGCGCGATGCCCTGCGGCATGATCGGGCACGGGTGCAGATGGGCAAGATCTCCCGTTTCGGCCTGCTCGAACTGTCGCGCCAGCGCCTGCAGCCCTCATTGGGCGAAACCAGCCACATCCCCTGCCCGCGTTGCCACGGCACCGGCCATATCCGTGGTACTGAATCCTCCGCCCTGCATATCCTGCGCATCCTGCAGGAAGAGGCGATGAAGGAAAACAGCTCCGCCATCCACGCCCAGGTGCCGGTGGATGTTGCCACCTTCCTGCTCAACGAGAAGCGTGCCGACATTTACGGCATCGAATCGCGCCACCGCGTCAGTGTGGTGCTGATTCCCAACATCCATCTTGAAACCCCGAATTATTCCATCGTGCGTCTGCGTCACGAAGATGTTTCCGACGGTGCGCCGCCCAGCTATCAGATGGTGGAATTGCCGGCGGAAAGCAACGAGGCTGCCACACCAGCCCAGGAAGCCAAGGCGCCGCGCCAGCAGGCTGCAGTGCGTGGCATCACCCCCGATCAGCCCGCTCCCACCCGTCCCGAGCCGGTGGTGGAAGCGCCATCCATCTTTGGCCGGATCAAGGGCTGGCTGCAGAAGCTGAGTGGCCCCAAGGAAGAAGAAGTGCAACCCGCAGCCAAGCCGAAATCACAGGGGCATGGCCAGCAGCGCGAGCGGCGCCCGGAGCGCCAGCCGCGTGAACCGAAGGAAACACGTGAGCCGCGTCAGGGCCAGGGCGGCCGTGGCGGCCAGCAGCGGCGTGGCGGTGAAGGCCGTGGTGAACGAGGCGAGAATCGTGAACAGCGTGGTGGCGAGGAACGTGGCGAAGGACGCGGCGACTTGAGGAAGGAACTCGCCGCCAAGGCTGAGCGAGCGGCATCCCAAACTGCGGCTGCACCAGCAGAGAAGGGCCCGGCAATCACGACCGGTGAGGCGGGCGCCGAGCCGCGCGCCAAACGCAATCGCCGCGGCGGAAGACGCGAGCGCGAGCGCCGTGAGGAAGGCCGTGCAGCCAGCGGCGCGCCGCTTGAAGCGGCGGCAGCGGAGCAAGGTGAAGTGGTTGCCGCAGCTGTGGCGCTTGAACAAGCTGCCGCTCCTGCCGTGGCTGAAACAGTCATGCCGGCAGCTGCGCCTGTGGCGGTCGTGGTGGAAACGCCCCAGGCACAGCCTGAAACCCCGGCTGCAGCGCAGCAAGCGGAAGTTGCCGAAGCCAGGGTGGAAGCGCCCAAGCCAGAGGTTCCGGCCGAGCTGCCCGCAGTTGCCGGGATCCCCCCAATTCCAGCCCCGGCTGTTGCGGCGGAACTGCCTGCAGAACCGGTTTCGATGCTGCAGCAGGTTGAAACGGTGGCAGCACCGGTTGTGGTCGAAGCAGAAGAAGAGCCGGCGGCAAAATCACGCGCGCCCCGCCGCCGTCGCCGCCCTGCTGCGGAAACTGCAGAAGCCGAAGTGGCAAGCGAAGGTCTGGTGCAGGTTGAAACCAAGGCTGAGCGGCTGCAGCGTCTGGAGGCGGAAGCCGCCGCTGGCGCAGCGGAGGCAGCAGCTGCTGCCTCGCGTCCGCGGGCGCCTCGCATCAAACCACCGAAAGATGAGCTGACCGAACCGCTGATGCAGGTGGAAACCCGCAAGACGGAATCAGTTTAAGCTGTATCAGGGATAAAAAAGGGTGGCTGCGGCCATCCTTTTTTATTTCTCGAACAGGGCGATGGACTCGACGTGGGCGGTGTGGGGGAACATGTTAGCCACGCCCGCAGCCTTGAGTGCATAACCTTGGGTATTGACCAGCACCGAGGCGTCCCGCGCCAGGGTGGAAGGATTGCAGGAAACATACACGATGCGCCGGGGACCGTTGCCATCGAGCGCCTTGATCACCTCTACTGCGCCGTCGCGCGGCGGGTCGATCAGGATTTTGTCGAAGTGCCCCAGTGCGGCCAGGCTTTCCGGCGTGGCCTGGAACAGATCGGCCTGGTGAAATTCAGCTTTGCCTGCCAGTCCGTTGTATTCCGCATTGGCCATGGCGCGCGCCACCAGCGCGGCGCTGCCCTCCACCCCCACCACGCTTGCACCGCGCCGGGCGATGGGCAGGGTGAAATTCCCCAGTCCGCAGAACAGGTCGGCGATGCGTTCGCCTGGCTGCGGATCGAGCAGCGCGATGGCACGACGCACCAGCAGGCGGTTGATATGCGGATTGACCTGGGTGAATTCGGTAGGCTTGAACGGCATGGTGATGCCGAATTCCGGCAGGGTGTAGTTCAAGGCTGGTGCATCCAGCGGGTAGAAGGGTTGCACCGTATCCGGCCCCTTGGTCTGGGTCCAGAATTGCACACCATGCCGATCGGCAAAATGTTTTAACAAGGTTTCGTCGGCGGGCGAGAGCGGCTCCAGGATGCGTAATACCAGCACGTTCACATCCTGCCCCAGGGCGATTTCGATTTGCGGCAGGCGGTCGCGGATGGACAGTTGTGCCATCAGCTTGCCCAGTGGCTCGATCAGGGCGGAAATGTGCGCTGGCAGGACTTCGCAGCGGTGCATGTCGGCGACGTAACTGCTGCGCTTTTCATGAAAGCCCACCAGTACCTTGCCCTTTTTGAGCGTCATGTCCTTCACCGATATCCTGGCGCGCCAGCGGTAGCCCCAGTCCTCGCCATGAATCGGCGGCAGGATGGTTTCCGCCCTGACTTTGCCGATGTGCCACAGGTCGTCTTCCAGCACCCGCTGCTTGACAGCAACCTGGCCGGATGGCTCCAGATGCTGCATGCTGCAACCGCCACACACGCCAAAATGCGGGCATTTCGGTGTCACCCGCATGAAGCTCGAACGTACGATCTGCTGCACGCTGGCCATTTCGTAACTGGGTTTTTTCTTGAATACGGAATAGCTGACTTCTTCGCCCGGCAGTGCGCCTTCGATGAAAATCACCTTGCCATCCACGTGTGTAATGCCACGGCCTTCGTGGTCCAGGGATTCAATGGTAACGGTCATGATGTATCAGTATTTTTTGCAGGAAAGGAGGAGGTGGCGTTCAGGCTGCTGAATGCCATGCGGCAAGAAACTCACGCCAGTGAGCGGCGTCGATCTTTCCCAGCTGGTTGCGCACCAGATCGCATTCTGCCTGGTATTGTGCCGGCGTGAACACGCCGCGCATCAGCTGGAAGCGCAGGAATACCAGGTAGGTGTTGACCACATCGGTCTCGCAGTAATTGCGGATGGCAACGATTTCGCCGTTCTGGAAAGCCTCCCACACTTTGGAGCCGTCCATCCCCAGCTTGCCGGGGAAGCCGCACAGCTGGGCGATCTGGTCGAGCGGCGCGTTGGCGCGTGGCTGGTAGAGTGCGATCAGGTCCATCAGGTCGAGGTGGCGGGTGTGGTAGCGGCTGATGTAGTTGTTCCACTTGAACTCGCGGTCGTCCTCGCCCATGTCCCAGTAGCGCGGTGCCTGGATGCCGTGCATCAGGGCGCGGTAATGCAGCACCGGCAGGTCGAAGCCGCCGCCGTTCCATGACACCAGTTGCGGGGTGTATTTTTCGATGCCCTCGAAAAAGCGCCGGATGATTTCGGCTTCGCTGTCCTCCGTCGTGCCCAGGCTCCATACGCGGAAACTGTCGCGCTCGCGCAGGGTGCAGGAGATGGCGACCACGCGATGCAGGTGGTGCTGCAGGAAGTCGCTGCCGCTCGCCTGGCGGCGTTGCTGGAAAGCGACTTCTGCCACCTGGGCATCGGGCGTGCTGGCATCCAGCCCGTAAAGCTTGCGCAGCCCTGCGGTGTCGGGAACCGTTTCGATGTCGAAAACGAGAACTGGCGTCATTTATTGATCCAGGCGCCACTCGGGTTCTGACTCCACCGGCCGGAAGCGGCCATGCTGATCCAGCGCTGGGCCAGCGGCGCGGCGGCAATAATTGTCGATTTCATGCGGGTCCTTGCTATTGCACTACAGGCCTGACATTACCTTGCCTTACCCGCTGCAGGCGGGTAATCAGCTCGTCCCGGCCGACGGCGCGATTGTAACCGATTACCGTAATGGCCGGTATGCCGTCGCCCTGGACGATCATATGGCCATTGGGTGCGGCAGCGCATGACGGAGTCGAAGGGCGCCGGTTTATAATTTGGGCTCCTGGCGGGTGCAGCCGGGCTGTGCGGCGTATTCGCTGCCATCCACTCCAGTCATCTGGAGGCTGAAGGTCGTGGAGCTGTTGCTGCTGAAGTAAATTCTTCGTTTCCCGTCCTGAAGGATGAAGGTGCCAAAGCTGGCTTTTTTCATGTGGTAGCGGCTGACAATATCCTGCTCGATTTTTCTGGCCACATCCTGGGCCAGCGGAGGGTTGAAGCGGATACGGATGGATTGCACGCGGTAATATTTTTCAATATTTTCATCCAGATTGGCCGGGTCATTCTGAATGATGAATTCTCCCAGCCGCCCATCCTGGAAGTCGTAAACCGGGCTGGAAAAGGTCGAACTGTAACAGGTGGGAATCGACACCCTTTTCATGTCACCAAAGATGGATTTGGCGGCCAGTTCGGGATGATCGGCGGCAGGATCGCCCAGGCAGATATTCCCCAGGCAGTATTTTTGCGACAGGCCGAAACCGATCGTATTGTCGGCGGGCGCCTGGCTGGCCCAGATCAAAAAGAATACAACGAGACAGAATTGGATAAATCGCATCACTATTTGCTTCTTTATTCGATGGCCAGAGTTTTACGCATACTGCCAAACGAAGCAAGCCTCGCCACTCGGATACTCAGTGCAGGATTTTTGCCCCGCCGCAGCACTGCTTGAATTTCTTTCCGCTGCCGCATGGGCAGGAGTCATTCCGGCCGATTTTGGGTGTTTCCCGCTGGATTGGGGCAGGGGCGGGCTTTCGCCGGGACAGGAAGAAATGGTAGATTGCCACTATCGCGCCAGGAAGGGCATCGATGCATTCCTGCTGCATTTTCAGGTCGTCTTCATCCGGCATATACGCTTTCCCCTTGGACTGCGCATCTTCCCTGAAAGCGCCGGACAGGAACAGGATGGGCAGGGTCAGTTTTTTCAGGGCCTCGTTTCCGGGCCGCAGCCATTCCTGTGTCGAGAGTGCCCAGCCCAGGATATATCCCTCGCACCAGGCCTGGTAATCCGGCTGCGAGTCGGTCGAGGAACGCGGCTTCAGAATCAGCTTGGGTGGCTGCCCATCAAGAAGCGTTTTTGCCACATCGTTATGAAATTGCATCAGCAACCCCATGATTTCCTGAACCTGTTCCATGGATTCGTATGCAGGCTTCTGGCCCAGTACGTCTGGCAGCCATTTGCTGGGAGGAATCGTGTCGGGAGAACTCACCACAGCACACAGAAATCCGTGCAGGCGGTCCAGTGAAAGCGCCTTGCCCTTGAAAACAGGAGAGGCCAGCGTGCTTTCAAGCTGTTTGAGCATGGGGTCGATGTTTGTGGCGGAAGAGGGCATGAACAGATACCTTGAAGGCAGGGTTGAGCTTTAAAATGATAAACCCGAGTCAATCCCCATTGGGAAATTTTGCCATGAAATGCTGTTACCTTGCCCCGGCGGCAGGGAGCCGGCGCCGCGATGATGGCCCAGGCATTGGCGTATTGCCGTACTTTACGGCTGGAGTCCGTGATCCTGGATTCCCAGTCATATATCATTTCATTTTATGAGCATCTGGGCTTTATACCGGAAGGAGAGCCGTTCCTGGATGCGGGGATTCCGCATGTTCGCATGTCTCGTGCGATCGGGTCATAGGGGAGGGTGCTTGAGGCGGGATGGAAATGAAAAACGGGTCGGACATTGCTGCCTGACCCGTTTGTTTTTCCTGGTGCCGATGAAGAGAGTCGAACTCCCGACCTTCGCATTACGAATGCGCTGCTCTACCAACTGAGCTACATCGGCAACGCCGCGCATTATATAACGAAAGTTTTGGCGGCGGCTATTTCACGCCCAGATGGGGTTCCAGATGGCGGCGGATGAATTCGTGAAAATGCACCATGCCGTCTTCCATCGGTGACTGGTAGGGGCCGGTTTCGCTGATGCCCTGGCGATGGAGCGCGCGTCGTCCGTCTTCCATGCGCTGGCAGATTTCCTCGTCCTCGATGGCGGTTTCGGTGTAGGCGGCCTGTTCGGCTTCGACGAATTCGCGCTCGAACAGGGCGATGTCTTCCGGATAGTAGAATTCGACCACGTTAGTGCAGCTCAGCGGGCCGCTGGGCTGGATGTGGCTGATCACCAGTACGTGGGGATACCACTCGATCATGATGTTGGGATAGTAGACCAGCCAGATGGCGCCATGGGCAGGGGTCTTGCCAGCATCGTAGCGGAGCACCTGTTCATGCCATTTCTGGTAGACCGTGCTGCCGGAGTGGCTCAGGCCGTCCTTGATGCCGACTGTCTGCACGCTGTACCACTCGCCAAATTCCCATTTCAGTTCGTCGCAGTTGACGAAGTTGCCGAGGCCGGGATGGAAGGGCACCACATGGTAATCTTCCAGATAGACTTCGATGAAGGTTTTCCAGTTGAAGTTGTAGTGATCCACCATTACGCGATCCAGCATGTAGCCGGAAAAATCCAGATCCTTCATCACCCCCAGGTTTTTGAGATCATTTGCCACATTGCGCTGGCCCGAGAACAGCAGTCCGTTCCAGTTCTGCAAGGGCGTTTTGCCCAGATCCAGGCAGGGGTTGCCGGGGAAATGCGGCGCGCCGATGAGTTTGCCATTCATGTCGTAAGTCCAGCGGTGCAGCGGGCAGACGATATTCTTGGCCTGGCCGCGGCCTTTCAGCATGATGGCCTGGCGGTGGCGGCAGATGTTGGACAGCAGTTCAATGCCCTGTTCGGTGCACACCAGGGTTTTGGCGTGGTCCATCCATTCCAGCGAATGGTAGTCGCCCACATTGGGCGTCATCAGTTCGTGGCCGATGTAATTCGGGCCTTGAGCAAAAAAGAGCTGCTGCTCGATCTGGTGAATGTGGGGATCGATATACCAGTCAACCGGCAGCTGCGGCGAAGTCTTCAGCAGAGCGGGAGCTTGGGCCAAGTCAGACATAAAACAACCCTGTGGGGAATTAAGGTTAGAGCCATGCCAGGCTTTGCTTGCGGCAAGGCGCGGGCATTCGGAAAAGTAGATCATTCTGTCCCAATTTGGCCCCCGGTGCAATATTCCGGTAAAATCGCCCGCTTCATTTGATTGACTACATTTTGCCCGACTTCATGACCAAGCCCGCCAAAACGGCCTCCCCGAAAAGTTTCGAAAGCGCACTGACCGAGCTGGAACAGGTTGTCTCTGTCATGGAAGCGGGCCAGATGCCGCTGGAGCAGTCGCTGACTGCCTACCAGCGCGGCATGGAACTGCTCAAATACTGTCAGGCGACCCTTCAGGATGCGCAGCAGCAAGTGAAAATTCTCGAGGCTGGCTCTCTTAAAGATTTTAATCCGGATGGCGGCGGTACAAGTGCTAATGAATAAAGATTTCCAGGATTGGGCGCGTCAGCGCCAGGTACGGATGGAGACGGTGCTGGAGCAGTTTCTGCCTGCATCCAAGCTGGCTCCGCAGCGCCTGCACCAGGCCATGCGCTATGCGGTCCTGGGCGGTGGCAAGCGGGTGCGTCCGCTGCTGGCTTTCGCTGCGGGCGAATTGTGCGCAGCCCCGCTGGAGCGGGTGGAAGCCGTGGCGGCGGCAGTGGAGCTGATCCATGTCTATTCGCTGGTGCATGACGATCTGCCCTGCATGGACGACGACGAGCTGCGGCGCGGCAAGCCGACCTGCCATGTGCAGTTTGACGAAGCCACCGCGCTGCTGGTGGGCGACAGCCTGCAAAGCCTGGCTTTTCAGCTCGTGGCGGAGCGCCCGATTGCCCATAGCCCGTCGCTGCAACTGGAAATGATCCGGCTGCTGGCGCTGGCGGCCGGTTCGCGCGGCATGGCCGGTGGCCAGGCAATTGATCTCGATTCGGTGGGCAAGAGCCTGAATCAGACCGAGCTGGAATTCATGCATATCCACAAGACCGGCGCTCTGATTCGCGCTGCCGTGCTGATGGGGGCCCATTGCGGCAATGGCGTGGAGCCCGGTCAGCTGGAGGCGGTCAACCATTACGCCAAGTGCATCGGGCTGGCGTTCCAGGTGGTGGACGACATTCTCGACGTGGAGGCCAGTACCGCCACCCTGGGCAAGACGGCAGGCAAGGACGCGGAAAACAACAAGCCGACCTATGTCAGCATTCTCGGGTTGGGCGCAGCGCGCGATCTGGCGGAAGAACTGCACCAGAATGCACTGTCCGCCCTGGTGGAGTTTGGCGACCGGGCCGCACGGCTGTCACAGCTGGCCGATTTTATCGTGCGGCGCCAGTCCTGATGTATTCATTGCTTGAAGCCATCGATAGCCCGGAACAGCTGCGCGCGCTTGAGCGCAAGCAGTTACCCCAGCTTGCCGAGGAACTGCGCACCTTTCTGATCGAGAGTGTATCGCGCACGGGTGGGCATCTGTCCTCCAACCTGGGCACGGTGGAGCTGACCATCGCCCTGCATTATGTGTTCAACACGCCATCCGACCGTCTGGTGTGGGATGTGGGACACCAGACCTATCCCCACAAGATACTCACCGGACGGCGTGCCGCCATGGCCGGCCTGCGCCAGCAGGGCGGCATCGCCGGTTTCCCGCGCCGCGACGAAAGTCCGTTTGATGCTTTTGGTGCCGGCCATTCCAGCACCTCCATCAGCGCTGCCCTGGGTATGGCGGTGGCGGCCAAGCAGCAGGATGCCGGGCGGCGTGTGGTCGCCATTATCGGCGACGGCGCCATGACTGCGGGGATGGCATTCGAGGCGCTGAACAATGCTGGCGCCATGGATGCCAACCTGCTGGTGATCCTCAACGATAACGACATGTCGATTTCCCCGCCGGTGGGTGCGCTCAACAACTATCTCGCCAAGCTCATGTCCGGCAGTTTCTATGCCGCCGCGCGCAAGGCGGGTGAAAGAATGCTGTCAGTGGCGCCGCCCATCCTCGAACTGGCCAAACGCGCCGAAGAGCACATGAAAGGCATGGTGGTGCCCGGCACCCTGTTCGAGGAATTCGGTTTCAATTACATCGGCCCCATCGACGGGCATGACCTGGACGCGCTGATTCCCACCCTGAATAATATCAAGCAGCTCGAAGGCCCGCAGTTCCTGCATGTAGTGACCCAGAAAGGCAAGGGTTTCAAGCGCGCGGAAGAGGATCCCTGTCTGTATCACGGTGTTGCCAGGTTCAACCCCGAGGATGGTGTGGTCGGCAGTTCACCGAACTGCAGCAAGACCTATACTCAGATATTTGGCGACTGGCTGTGTGACATGGCGGCGCTCGACCCGCGCCTGGTGGGAATTACTCCGGCCATGCGCGAAGGCTCGGGCATGGTGAGGTTTTCCGAGGATTTTCCGGCGCGCTATTTCGATGTCGGCATCGCCGAGCAGCATGCCGTCACTTTTGCCGCCGGTCTGGCCTGCGAGGGGTTGAAACCAGTGGTGGCGATCTATTCCACCTTCCTGCAGCGAGCTTACGACCAGCTGGTGCACGACGTGGCACTGCAGAACCTGCCGGTGGTATTCGCCATCGACCGCGCCGGGCTGGTGGGCGCGGATGGCCCAACCCATGCCGGCAGCTTCGATCTTTCCTTCCTGCGTTGCATTCCCAATATGGTGGTGATGGCGCCGAGCGACGAGAACGAATGCCGCCAGATGCTGTTTACCGCTTATCAGCTCGATCAGCCTGCGGCGGTGCGCTACCCGCGCGGCTGTGGCACGGGTGCCGAGGTTTGCGCCGAAATGACCGCCCTGCAACTGGGGCGCGGCGAGATTCGTCGCCGTGGCGAAAAAATCGCCATCCTGGCTTTTGGTAGCATGCTGGCTCCGGCGCTGCGGGCCGCAGAGGAATTGAATGCCACGGTGGCCAATATGCGCTTCGTCAAGCCGCTGGACGAAGAAATGATAAAAGAGCTGGCTGCCAGCCATGTCTTGCTGGTGACGGTAGAGGAAAACGCCGTCATGGGTGGTGCCGGCAGTGCCGTGGCGGAAAGCCTGGAGCGGCAGGGGCTCACGGTTCCCCTGCTGCAATTGGGATTGCCCGACCGATTCATCGAGCAGGGCGATCATGCCGTGTTGCTGCAACAGTGCGGCCTCGATGGAGATGGCCTGGCGCGCTCGATCAAAAAATTATTACCTGAGTAGTTTACTCGGCTATTGGAAGCAGTTATACTGAGTCTAATTCAATCAACATCGTTGTTAGGAATCAAGTCCATGAGCAACTGCAACATTCCCTGTGATGGAACCACTGCTGCCTGTGAAATCGAGGATGTCCAGTCCTTTGCCGATACCCGCCAGCTGGCAATCGACAAGGTGGGCATCAAATCGATCCGCCACCCGATCAAGGTCGCGGACAAGAGCGAGGGCGTGCAGCACACCGTTGCCGTATTCAACATGTACGTGCACCTGCCGCATAACTTCAAGGGTACCCACATGTCGCGCTTCGTCGAGATCCTCAACGGCTACGAGCGCGAGATTTCAGTAGAAAATTTCGAAACCATGCTACGCGAGATGGTGGTGCGCCTGGAAGCCGAGTCCGGCCACGTGGAAATGACTTTCCCCTATTTCATCAACAAGAAGGCGCCGATTTCCGGGGTGCAGAGCCTGCTCGACTATGAAGTGACCTTCATTGGTGAAATCCTCGATGGCCAATACCGCCAGACCATGAAGGTCATCGTGCCGGTGACCAGCCTGTGCCCCTGCTCCAAGAAAATATCCGATTACGGCGCGCACAATCAGCGTTCCCATGTCACGGTCACGGCGCGCACCAACGAGATGGTGTGGATCGAGGACATCGTGCGCATGGTGGAAGATCAGGCCTCATGCGAGCTGTTCGGCCTGCTCAAGCGTCCGGACGAGAAATATGTCACCGAACGTGCCTACGACAATCCCAAATTTGTCGAGGACATGGTGCGCGACGTGGCGGCGGTGTTCAATGCCGACAAGCGTGTGGATGCCTATATCATCGAATCCGAGAATTTCGAGTCGATCCACAACCACTCGGCCTATGCCCTGATCGAGAAGGACAAAACCAGATAAGAGGCAGGTTTCTGGCGCGTCAGTACCGCTTGGTCAGTACCATGCGGTCGCCCTCGCGTTTCATGTCCACGCGGTTGAGGAAGCTCATGCCCAGCAGTACCACTGGCATGGCGCTGTCGTGCACCGTGCCAGTGATGCCATTGAGCGTGATATCACCCACTTTCACGCTGTTCAGACTGACGCGGTAAACCGGCACGACCCCGTTGGCAGTTGCCGACAGGCCGCGTTCTCCCCGCTTGTAGTCGATCCCCAGGCGCTTGGCTTCGGTGCTGCCCATGGCTACGGTGGTGGCGCCGGTGTCGACCAGGAAGCGGATCGCGCTGCCGTTGATGCTGCCCATGGTGACGAAATGGCCCTGGGAGTCGGCAATCAGGGTAACGCTGGCATTGCCGCCGGAATCCTGGGCACCTCCACCCGAGGTGCCTTGCCCCAGGCCCAGAGACAGGCGCTGTCCATCCACTTCCAGCACCGCCTGGTTCGAGTCCGCGCTGATCAGTTTGACGCCTTCCGGTGTCTTGTCTCCAACCTTGAGCAGTTTTTGTGGGCCGCCATTGACGGTGATGAGCGCCCTGCCGCTAAACAAGCCTGCCACGCTGACATCGGTGGCGATGGAAGATAGCGGAAACAGCAGCGCCCCGACGAGAGTCAGGCTAGAATAAGACTTTTTCATCATTTTATAGGGAGTCCTGGAAATGAAACCCGTTGCGATATTCCGTCACGCCCGGAGCGAAGGTCCGGGTTATTTTGCCACATTCCTGGAAGAAAAAAATATTCCCTGGCGCCTGGTCGAAATTGATGCCGGCGAGACGCCGCCGGCGGATGTGCATGCCTTTTCCGGCCTGGTCTTCATGGGCGGGCCGATGAGCGTGAATGATGATCTGCCGTGGATTCCTCCGGCGCTGGAACTGATTCGTCAGGCGGTGGCGGCGGAAATCCCGGTGATGGGGCATTGTCTTGGCGGGCAGCTGATAGCCAAGGCATTGGGTGGCACGGTGGGCCGCAATCCGGTCAAGGAAATTGGCTGGGGCGAGGTGGCAGTGGTGAATGATCCGGCGGCGAAAACATGGTTTGGTGACTCGACGGCATTTACGGCCTTTCACTGGCATGGCGAGACTTTTTCCCTGCCGCCCGGTGCGATCAATATCCTGTCCAGCGCGCATTGCGCCAATCAGGCTTTTGCCCTGGGTAAACACCTGGCCATGCAGTGTCATGTGGAAATGACTGCCGAAATGGTGAAGGAGTGGTGCGGAATCGGGGCGGGGGAAATTGCTGCCGCCCTGAGCAGCCCCGGTGTGCAACAGCCCGAAGCGATTCAGGAAAATCTGCCGGAACGTGTAAAAGAACTGAATGCCCATGCGGCCGCCGTTTATGGCCACTGGATACAGGGCTTGGTACATTGAGCGCGGGGTTGTTAAGCCGGGCCGGCAATCTGTTGTTTACGTCTTTGTAATTGTTCGCGTGATGGCGACTGTGCAATAATTTACCCTTTTCCCAAATTTCAGTCTCATGAGCGCACAAACGCTGTACGACAAACTGTGGCAGTCCCATGTAGTGCATACCGAAGCGGATGGCACCGCGCTGCTGTATATCGATCGACATCTGCTGCACGAGGTGACCAGTCCGCAGGCCTTCGAGGGCTTGCGCCTGGCGGGTCGCAAGCCGTGGCGGCTGTCGGCCAATCTGGCGGTGGCGGATCACAATGTCCCGACGACGGATCGCACCCAGGGCATTGCCGACCCTGTTTCGCGCCTGCAGGTGGATACGCTGGATCAGAACTGCGCTGAATTCGGCATTGCCGAGTTCAGGATGAGCGACGTGCGCCAGGGTATCGTGCACGTCATCGGCCCGGAACAGGGCGCAACGCTGCCCGGCATGACGGTGGTGTGCGGCGATTCGCATACCAGCACGCATGGGGCGTTTGCCGCGCTGGCGCATGGGATCGGCACCTCCGAGGTGGAGCATGTGCTGGCCACCCAGTGTTTGCTGCAGAAGAAATCCAGGGCCATGCTGGTCAAGGTCGAAGGTGTCTTGAGCAAAGGCGTGACGGCCAAGGATATCGCCCTGGCGGTGATCGGCAGGATCGGCACGGCCGGGGGTACCGGCTATGCCATCGAGTTTGCCGGCACGGCGATTCGCGCGCTTTCCATGGAAGGACGGATGACCCTGTGCAACATGGCGATCGAGGCAGGTGCGCGTGCCGGCATGGTGGCGGTGGACGATATTACCCTCGACTATGTCAAAGGCCGCCCATTCTCGCCTGCGGCAGAACAATGGGATCAGGCCGTGGCCTACTGGCGCACCCTGCACAGCGATGAAGGCGCCCATTTCGACCAGGTAGTAGAGCTGGATGGCGCCGCCATCAAACCCCAGGTGACCTGGGGCACTTCGCCGGAAATGGTGGTGACGATCGATGACCAGGTGCCGGACCCTGCTCGCGAAAGCGATCCGGTCAAACGGGGAGGCATGGAGCGTGCGCTGGCCTATATGGGCCTGCAAGCCAATACACCGATCAATCAGATCGCTGTGGACAAGGTGTTCATCGGCTCCTGCACCAATTCCCGCATCGAGGATTTGCGCGCGGCCGCAGCGGTGGCCAAGGGCAGAAAGAAGGCCGATACGGTGAAGCTGGCGCTGGTGGTGCCGGGTTCCGGCCTGGTCAAACGGCAGGCCGAGCAGGAAGGCCTGGACCAGATTTTTCGTGCTGCCGGTTTCGAGTGGCGCGAGCCGGGCTGTTCCATGTGCCTGGCGATGAATGCCGACCGGCTGGAGCCGGGAGAGCGCTGTGCTTCCACTTCCAACCGAAATTTCGAGGGACGGCAGGGGCCGGGCGGGCGAACCCATCTGGTCAGCCCGGAAATGGCGGCCGCAGCGGCGGTTGCCGGGCATTTCGTGGATGTCAGAACTTTTTGATCTTGAATTTTTGGAGCAAAACCATGAAAAAAATTGCTGCTTTGATTTCATTTAAATCTTTTGCGCTGGCTGCATTCGTTGCGGCTGCCCTGATCAGCCTGAGCGGTTGCAATACTGTGCAGGGGATGGGCAGGGATATCGAGCGTGGCGGGCAGGCCATCGAGAAAGCGGCCAAATAATGGAGGCTTTTCACAAGCTCGCGGGATTGGTGGCGCCGCTGGATCGTGCCAATGTGGATACCGATGCCATTATTCCCAAGCAGTTCCTGAAATCCATCAAACGCAGTGGTTTAGGACCTAACGCCTTTGATGAATGGCCTTATCTAGACCATGGTGAACCGGGTATGGATAATTCCGCCCGCCCCCTCAATCCTGATTTCGTGCTCAACCAGCCACGTTATCAGGGCGCGCAGATTTTGCTGGCAAGGGAAAATTTCGGTTGCGGGTCGAGCCGTGAGCATGCGCCCTGGGCGCTGCTGGATTATGGCTTTCGCGCCATCATCGCGCCCAGCTTTGCCGATATTTTTTTCAACAACTGCTTCAAGAATGGCATCCTGCCCATCGTGCTGGATGCGATGGATGTGGGCCGGCTGTTCAGTGAGACCTTTGCCCACGATGGCTACCGCCTGACGGTCGATCTGGACGCGCAAAGCGTAACCACGCCTGGCGGACAGGTGTTCGGTTTCGCGGTGGACAGTTTCCGCAAGTATTGCCTGCTGAACGGCCTGGACGACATCGGCCTGACCCTGCAGCATGCGGACAAGATCAAGGCTTATGAAGCGCGCCGGCGCCAGTCTGAGCCATGGGTGTTTACATAAAGACAAACCGCAAAGGCGCTAAGGCGCAAAGAGTTGCAGAGAACGAATGTGGCTGTTTTCCTCTGCGCCTTAGCGGTTCAATCAGTATCAAGGGTTAAAAAATGAAAATCGCAGTATTGCCCGGTGATGGTATCGGGCCGGAAATCGTCGCCCAGGCAGTGAAGGTACTGAAAGCCCTGGCCAGCGACGGCATGAAAATCGAGCTGGAACAGGCGCACATTGGCGGCGCCGGTTACGATGCGGCAGGCGATCCCCTGCCGGAAGCCACCATGAAGCTGGCCCAGGCTTCCGATGCCGTGCTGCTGGGGGCGGTGGGCGGCTGGGAATATGACAAGCTGCCGCGCCCGATGCGTCCCGAGCAGGGTTTGCTGCGTATCCGCAAGGGCATGGGGGTATTCGCCAACCTGCGTCCGGCACTGCTTTATCCTGAATTGGCGAGCGCTTCCACGCTCAAGCCGGAAGTGGTGTCCGGGCTGGACATCATGATCGTGCGCGAACTCACCGGCGACATCTACTTCGGCCAGCCGCGCGGCGTGCACACCAATGAGCAGGGCGAGCGCGAAGGCATCAACACCATGCGCTACAGCGAATCGGAAATTCGCCGCATCGCCAAGGTGGGCTACGAAATCGCCATGAAGCGCAGCCGCAAGCTGTGTTCGGTGGACAAGGCCAACGTGCTGGAAACCACGGAGCTGTGGCGCGAGATCGTCACCGGCATGAACAGGGATTACCCGGAAGTCGAGCTGTCGCACATGTACGTGGACAATGCCGCGATGCAGCTGATCCGCAATCCCAAGCAGTTCGACGTGATGATCACCGGCAATATCTTCGGCGATATCCTGTCCGACGAGGCTTCCATGCTCACCGGCTCCATCGGCATGCTGCCTTCAGCCTCGCTCGATGCCAACAACAAGGGGCTGTACGAGCCGAGCCACGGTTCGGCGCCGGACATCGCCGGCAAGGATATCGCCAACCCGCTGGCCACCATTCTTTCGGCGGCGATGATGCTGCGCTATACCTTCAACAACGAGGAAGGTGCGGCCCGCATCGAGAACGCAGTGAAAAAAGTGCTGGCCCAGGGCTATCGCACGGTGGATATTTACACCGAGGGAACCAACAAGACGTCATGCAGCGCGATGGGCGACGCGGTCGTGGCGGCGCTGTAACCATTTATTAATGATTTGAGGCTGAAAAAAATGATGAAAGTAGGTCTGATCGGCTGGCGCGGCATGGTGGGTTCGGTGCTGATGCAGCGCATGCGCGAAGAAAAGGATTTTGATGTCATTGACCCGGTGTTCTTCACCACCTCCAATCCCGGTGGCAAGGGGCCCGATGTCGGCAAGGACGTGCCGCCGCTCAAGGATGCAAAAGACATCAACGAGCTCAAGGCCATGGACGCCATCATCTCCTGCCAGGGGGGCGACTACACCAAGGAAGTGTACGGCGACCTGCGCGCCGCCGGCTGGAACGGTTACTGGATCGACGCCGCCTCCACCCTGCGCATGAAAGATGACGCCATCATCATCCTCGACCCGGTCAACAAGAACGTGATCAAGGACGGTCTGGCCAAGGGCGTCAAAACCTATGTCGGTGGCAACTGCACCGTCAGCCTGATGCTGATGGCCATCGGCGGCCTGTTCGACCAGGGCCTGATCGAGTGGATCAGCCCGATGACCTACCAGGCCGCTTCCGGCGCCGGCGCGCGCAACATGCGCGAACTGATCCAGCAGATGGGCGCGATCAACGGCGAGGTCAAGCCGCTGCTGGACGATCCGGCTTCCGCTATTCTTGAGATCGACCGCAAGGTGGCCGACTTCATCCGCTCCGACCGCTACCCCGTGGATGCCTGGCCAGTGCCGCTGGCCGGTTCGCTGATCCCCTGGATCGACGTGGCGCTCGAATCCGGCCAGAGCAAGGAAGAGTGGAAAGCGCAGGTGGAGTGCAACAAGATTCTCGGCCGCTCCGGCAACCAGATTCCGATCGACGGCCTGTGCGTGCGCATCGGCGCGATGCGCTGCCACAGCCAGGCGCTGACCATCAAGATGACGAAAGATGTGCCGCTCGACGAGATCCACGGCATCATCGCCGCGCACAACCAGTGGGTAAAGGTAGTGCCGAACGATCGCCAGATCACCATGGAGCAGCTGACCCCGGCGGCGGTGACCGGCACCCTGACCGTGCCGGTGGGCCGCATGCGCAAACTCAACATGGGCCCGCAGTATCTCTCCGCCTTCACTGTCGGTGACCAGTTGCTGTGGGGCGCGGCCGAACCGCTGCGCCGCATGCTGCGTATCCTGATCGAAGCCTGACGGCATTCGGGGGATGCCCGCTAAGCCCGGAAAAAGCCCATCGTGCATAACGATGGGCTTTTTTATTAACTGAAGTTAGCATGAAAGTCGAAGGTGTTGTTTTTATGCACACTTCGCGCATACCTGACAGACAAGTTTAGCTTGCATCCCTAACTATATGATGTTAAGTTAAATACCCTAGCCAAAATATCATGAGGGTGGCATGGCGCGCACATTCAAATTAAAACCATGGGTATATGCAGGCTTGTTGGCCCTGTCGCCGTTGTCCGCTGATGCGGCCGGCTTGGGCAAGCTGACCGTTACGTCTGCATTGGGACAGCCCTTGCGGGCGGAAATCGAACTGGTGGCCGTGCAAAAGGACGAGTTGAGTTCTATCGTGGCGCGCCTTGCCTCTGCTGATGCATTCAAGGAAGCCAGAATTGAGCGCAGCGGCGCCTTGCTGGATATCAAATTCAATGTCGAGCAGAAAAAGACAGGCACCCAGGTAGTCAGGCTTACGACTGTTCAGCCCGTTAACGAGCCTTTCCTCGATATGTTGGTCGAGCTCAATTGGGCTGCCGGTCGCCTGTTGCGCGAATATACCGTCCTTCTTGATCCACCAGGCTATGCTGAACCGCAGTCCGTACAGCCGGTGGCAGTGTCCACGGTCAAATCTGCCATGGAGGAAACCACGGCAGCGGCACCAGTGCCGTCTACGGAAGCTGCGCCGGCACCTTCAACGGCCAAGAGCGATGCCGCCAAAACAGGCAAGACAGCCAGAAAACCGGTCGAGCCGGTGGCAGATGCTTCCGCTGCCTCAGGGCAACAGGGTGGAGAGGAAAAAAGTTATGGGCCGGTCAAAAAGGGCGATACCCTGACCGGAATCGCATCCCAGTTGAAACCCGAAGGCTATAGCCTTGAGCAGATGCTGGTGGCACTGTACCAGACAAATAAGAAGGCGTTCTCCGGCAACAACATGCACCGCCTGAAAACTGGTCAGATCCTGCGTGTTCCGGAGGAGCAGCAGCTTGCTTCGCTGGGACGTGCCGAGGCGACGCATGAAGTAAAAGCGCATACGGCTGACTGGAATGCCTACCGCCAGAAGCTTGCCTCCGCCGTGGCCGAAACGGCTGCCCCCAGGGAAGCGGCGCCCAAACAGGAAGCAAAAGGGAAAATAGCCACTGCTGTTGAAGACAAGGCTGCGCCGCCTCCCGCGCCGTCCAAGGATGTGCTCAAGGTAACCAAGGGCGAGGCCCCTGCCAGCGGCAAGGAATTGCAGTCACTGCAAAACAAGGTACAGTCGCTGCAGGAAGAAACCACGGCACGGGAAAAATCCCTGAAGGAAGCCAATAGCCGTATCGCGACACTGGAAAAAAACATCAAGGAGATGCAGCAGCTTCTTGAACTGAAGAACAAAAATCTGGCTGAACTGCAAAAGCAGGCTGCAGCCAAGCCGGAGCCGGCTCTGGCTCCGGCTCCGGCTCCGGCTCCGGCACCAGCTCCGGCTGCCGAAGCCCCGGCAAAACCAGCTGAGAAGGCAGCGGAGCCTCCACCCAAGGCGGCCGAGCCCGTGGCAGCACCGGCGGAAGCGCCGAAGCCGGCAGCCGAAGTGCCTGTCGAGGGCAAGCCCAAGCCCCCGGTCAAGCCTAAGCCCCAACCCGTTGCTCCGCCGCCTCCCGAACCCAGCCTGCTGGATAGCCTGACCAATAATCCGCTCTACCTCGCTGCTGGTGGCCTGCTGGCGTTGCTGGGCGGAGGTGCGCTGTTCGCGGTCAACCGCCGAAGGAAAAAGAGCCTGTCCAGCTTCGAGGACAGCATCCTTACGGGTGGGGATCTCAAGGCTAATACGGTATTTGGTGAGACCGCAGGGGGGGTGGTCGACACTGGAGACACCTCTTTCCTGACCGATTTCAGCCAGGCCGGCCTGGGCACGATCGACACCAACGATGTTGATCCGATTGCCGAGGCCGAGGTATATATGGCTTATGGTCGTGATGCGCAGGCCGAGGAAATTCTCAAGGAGGCGATGGTCAAGGACCCCAACCGCCATGAAATTCACCTCAAGCTGCTGGAAATCTATGCGGCACGTAAAAACCTGATCGCCTTCGAAACGCTGGCTGGTGAGCTGTACGCTGCCATTGGTGGCCAGGCCAGCCCGTTGTGGGATAGGGCGGCAGAAATGGGGCGTGCACTGGATCCGAATAATCCGCTCTATGGCAAGCAGGAAAGTGCCGGGAAAGCCGCGCCGGAAGCGGCTGCTGTTGCCGCTGTTGCTGCTGCGGGTGTGGATCTGGCCGAACCAACCCAGGGGATGGTGGAGATGCCGGCACCGTTTGAGGCGGAAGCTGAGACAGAAACGGAAGAGGCCTCTGCGGACCTGGATTTCGATGTGGATGAGACCCCCGTTCAGGCGGAGGCCGAAACAGTCGCGCCTGTTGCCGAAGAAGCGCCGGTCGAGGAAGAGTTCGATGCGCTTGAATTCGACATGGGGACTTTCGCCGAAAAACCCGCCGAATCACCTGTGGAAGCGCAGCCGGAAACCGAAGTAGCCACTATTGCGGAATCCGGGACAGGCATGGATTTTGACCTGGATGAGTTGATACCGGAGCAAGCTCCGACTGAAATAGAGACAGCGCCGGTGCTACAGCCTGGGGCTGAGTCGGCAGGCTTGGAACTTGATCTTGATAATTTGCTGGCACCCTCTGCCGAGTCGGCGCCTGAGGAGGCAGTCGAAGCGGGCACGGATCTGGATTTTTCGCTGGACCTGCCGGAAATGGGCGCCGAAGTGGTTGCTGAGCCTGTTGCCGAGAGCGAGGCACAGGAAGAAAGCATCAATATCGGGGCGGCTCCGGAAGAGGAAGGACACCTGGATTTCGATTTTGATCTGGGCGGTGAAGCTGCGCCTGCCGCAGCCGAGGAAAAACCTGCCGCAGCGATGCCGGAACTCGATCTGTCCGGCATCAGCCTGGATCTGGCGGAGCCTGCTGAACAGCCTGCCGAGGCCGTGTCTCTTTCAGGTGAAGGCGAGATCGGTACCACCGAGGCAGCCACCAAACTCGACCTGGCACGAGCCTATGTCGAAATGGGTGATACGGATGGCGCACGGGAGATTCTGGAAGAAGTGCTGAAAGAAGGCAGCGAGCAGCAACAGGCTGACGCCAACCAGTTGCTGGCGTCGCTCTAAAACCGGAAATTTGGGAAAATGGCCCTCCACAGTTAAACTGTGGAGGGCTTTTTATTTGCTGAGAGTAAACACTTGCTGATTCATCCCGCCACCAAGATCCTGCTTTGGCTGGGGGCAGCCCTTGCCGTGCAAGGCCTGGATCTTGTTCCGTTGGCTCTTGTCGCCGTGTCGCTAACCATGATCCTGGTCGTGGCGAGGGGCTTGGCCTTGGCCTTGGCCTTGCCCATGCTGCGCCGTGCCCGCTGGCTGCTGCTGGCGCTGGTTTTGATTTATGCCTGTGCTACTCCGGGACTCCCCCTGTTGCCGCTGCTCGGTGTTATCAGTCCGTCATTCGAGGGCTTGCATGGTGGTATTCTGCAGGCAGGACGTCTGGTGGTGTTGCTGCTTGGCTTGTCGCTGCTGCTGTGGTCCAGCCCGCGAGAAAACCTGCTGAGTGGAATTTATGTATTGCTGCGACCGTTTCGCCCCATGGGGCTAGACCCCGAGCGGGTCGCGGTACGGCTCTGGCTGACGCTGCACTATGCCCAAGGACAGTCGCGCCAGAAAATTCAGGATTGGCGCAATGAACTACTTGCCGCGCTTGACCCGGCTCCTGCCATGGCGACCGAGGTGAAGCTGGAACTGTTTGCCTTTTCCTGGCGCGATACGCTGGTGCTTGCATTGGCAGCGTTTGTGTCGGTGTTGCTGCTATGGCCTGGGTGGGTGGCATGACAAGATTCGCACTCGGGCTGGAATATGACGGCAGCCATTTTTGCGGCTGGCAGAGCCAGCCCTCCGGTTGTGGCGTGCAGGATGCACTGGAACAGGCGCTGGCAGGTATCGCCGGGGAGCACATCCGGGTTCATGCCGCTGGCCGTACCGATACCGGTGTGCATGCCCTCTCCCAGGTGATCCATTTCGACACGGCCGCCGTGCGCCCGGAAAGCGCCTGGGTGCGGGGCGCCAATGCCCTGCTGCCAGCAAGCATTGGCGTGTTGTGGGCACGCCAGGTCAGTGATGATTTCCATGCACGCTTTTCTGCACAGGGGCGCCGCTACCGCTATGTCCTGCTCAATCACCCGGTTCGCCCCGGGCTGTTCAATGCCAAAACCGGCTGGTTTCACCTGCCGCTGGATCTGGCGCTGATGCGCCAGGGGGCTGAATATCTTCTGGGCGAGCACGATTTTTCAGCCTTCCGTGCTGCCGGATGCCAGGCAAAGTCGCCGGTGAAGCATTTGCATCAACTGGATGTTACGCGCCAGGGCGATACCCTGATTTTCGAACTGGCCGCCAATGGTTTCCTGCACCATATGGTGCGCAACATCGTTGGCTGCCTGGTGTATGTGGGCAAGAAGAAATATCCGCCGGAGTGGATTGCGGAACTTCTTTTGAATGCCGATCGCACGCTTGCTGCACCGACTTTTTCTCCCGACGGACTGTATTTTTCCGGCGTCAGGTATGATGAAAAATGGAATCTCCCTGAATTTGGACGCACCCTGAATCTGAATCCATGACTAGCGTGCAACACTACACTAGAGCAAAAATTTGCGGCATTACCCGCGTTGAGGATGGCCTGGAAGCAGCCCGTCAGGGCGCGGATGCCATTGGCCTGGTTTTTTACCCCCCCAGCCCGCGCCATGTCTCGCTTGCGCAGGCGGCTGCCATTACCGCAGCCTTGCCGCCCTTTGTTACCACGGTTGGCCTGTTTGTGAACCCGGAAGTGGCCCAGGTCGAGGCAGTGTTGCGGGAATTGCGCCTGGATGTGCTGCAGTTCCACGGCGATGAAGCGCCCGAGCTCTGTACCCGTTTCGGTGTGCCCTGGCTCAAGGCGGTGCGCGTCAAACCCGGGGTGGATTTGGTACAATACGCAATTCGATACCGGCGCGCCCAGGGTTTGCTGCTGGATGCCTATGTGGAAGGAACGGCCGGTGGAACCGGCCAATCCTTTGACTGGGCGCTGATCCCACCCCGCTTGCCGCTTCCGGTGATTCTTTCCGGCGGGCTTGATGCCGGCAATGTGCGGGCTGGCATCGAACAGGTCAAACCCTGGGCAGTAGACGTTTCCAGCGGCGTTGAAGCAAGCAAGGGAATCAAGGATGCAGCGAAAATCGCCGCGTTCATGCGAGAAGTACGCAAGGAGTGTGTATAAGTGCAAATGTATGATCTGCCGGACCAAAATGGTCATTTTGGCCCCTACGGCGGCATTTTCGTCGCCGAAACCCTGATTGCGGCACTGGACGAATTGCGTGTTGCCTACGAGGAATGCCGCAAGGATCCGGATTTTCAGGCCGAATTCGTCAACGAACTGAAGCATTACGTCGGCCGACCCAGCCCGATCTATCACGCCAGGCGCTGGACCGAACATCTCGGCGGGGCGCAGATCTACCTCAAGCGCGAAGATCTCAACCACACCGGCGCGCACAAGATCAACAACGGCATCGGCCAGGCCCTGCTGGCCCGGCGCATGGGCAAGAAGCGCGTCATCGCTGAAACCGGTGCCGGCATGCACGGCGTGGCGAGCGCTACCGTGGCCGCGCGCTACGGCCTGGAATGCGTGGTCTACATGGGCGCCGAGGATGTCAAGCGCCAGGCGCCCAACGTCTACCGCATGAAGCTGCTCGGGGCCACCGTGGTGCCGGTTGAATCCGGCTCGAAAACCCTCAAGGATGCGCTCAACGAAGCCATGCGCGACTGGGTCACCAATGTCGAAACCACATTCTACATCCTCGGCACTGCCGCCGGCCCGCACCCCTATCCCATGCTGGTGCGCGACTTCCAGTGCGTGATCGGCGAGGAAGCCAAGAAGCAGATGCCGGAAATGATCGGCCGCCAGCCGGATGTGGTGATCGCCTGCGTGGGTGGCGGCTCCAACGCCATTGGCATGTTCTACCCCTATATTCCTCACGATGAGGTTAAATTGATCGGTGTCGAGGCTGCCGGCCTGGGCCTGGCCAGCGGCAGACATGCGGCGCCGCTCAATGCCGGTGGTGTGGGTGTGCTGCATGGCGCGCGCCAGTACCTGATGCAGGACCCCAACGGCCAGATCATCGAAACCCATTCCATTTCCGCCGGCCTGGATTACCCCGGCGTCGGGCCGGAACACTGCTACCTCAAGGACAGCGGTCGCGCCGAATACGTGGCAGTGACCGACGACGAGGCGCTCAAGGCCTTCCATGACCTGTGCCGCTTCGAAGGGATCATCCCGGCGCTGGAATCCAGCCACGCCCTGGCGCACG
>CAZKHJ010000004.1:0-133165 GCA_964552675.1 uncultured Sulfuricella sp.
TGATCGACGACATCAAGTTCGTCCACCCCAAGGACATGCAGGACGGCAAGATCGAGATCACCGGGAACGACATCACCACCAACCTGCCTTATGTGGCCGGGGCGCATCTGGTGCTGGATCATCATCTGTCAGAGACGGTGCGCAACACCGGCGAGCGCCCCAATCACATCATTCACCCCGAGGCGCCTTCTGCGGCACGGGTGGTGTACGACCATTTCGGCGGGCGCAAGGCCTTCCCTGCCGAGTGGGACGAGATGATGGCGGCAGTGGACAAGGGCGATGCCGCCCAGTTCAGCCGCGAGGAAATCCTGCATCCCTCCGGCTGGGTATTGCTGAATTTTCTGATGGATGCACGTACCGGCCTGGGGCGTTTCCGCGATTTTCGCATTTCCAACTACAGCCTGATGATGGATCTGATCGACTATTGCAAAAACCACACCATCGATCAGATCATGACCCTGCCTGACGTGAAGGAACGGGTCGACCTGTATTTCGAGCACGAGGAAAAATTCAAGCAACAGCTGAAGCGCTGTGCCACCGTGCATAAAAACCTGGTGGTGCTGGACCTGCGCAACGAGGAGACCATCTACGCCGGCAACCGCTTCATGATCTATGCCCTGTTCCCCGAGACCAATATTTCCATCCATGTGCTGTGGGGCCTGAAAAACCAGAACACGGTATTCGCCACCGGCAAGTCCATTCTCGACCGCAGCTCGAAAACCAATGTCGGCGACCTGATGCTGCAATATGGCGGTGGCGGCCACCAGGCCGCCGGCACCTGCCAGGTGGAAAACGACCGGGCCGGACAGGTATTGCAGGAATTGATCGCCAGAATCAATGCCGATGGCTGATTTCATCTTTGTTGCCTTCAACGCATATAACGCCCCGGAGCCGGGGCGTTTTTGCGGGTGCAGGCGGCGCAATTCAAGATTTTGATTGAAGGTTTGTGTCGTGAACAACAAAGAAACCGAACGGGCGGAACTGCACAAGACTATCTGGCGCATTGCCAACGACCTGCGCGGCAGTGTCGATGGCTGGGACTTCAAGACCTACGTGCTCGGGATGCTGTTCTACCGCTTCATCTCGGAAAATCTGACCAGCTATCTCAACGAACAGGAGCACAGGGCCGGTACACCTGATTTCGACTACGCCACCCTGAGCGATGCCGACGCCGAATTCGGCCGCGCCGAAACGGTGACGGAAAAGGGCTTCTACATCCTGCCATCCGAACTGTTTGCCAATGTGCGCGCCCGTGCCCGGCATGACGCCAACCTCAACGAAACCCTCTCCCGCATCTTTGCCGACATCGAAGGCTCGGCCACCGGCAGCGACAGCGAAGACGACTTCAAGGGGCTGTTCGACGATCTCGACGTGAATAGCAACAAATTGGGCCCCACCGTGGCCAAGCGCAACGAAAAGCTGGTGAAGCTGCTCGACGCCATCGGCGACCTGCCACTGGCCAGCAACGAAGGCGGGTTTACAGAAAATACCATCGACCTGTTCGGCGACGCCTACGAATACCTGATGCAGATGTACGCCTCCACCGCCGGCAAGTCCGGCGGCGAGTTCTACACGCCGCAGGAAGTCTCCGAACTGCTTGCCCGCATCACCGTCGCCGGCAAGCAGGATAACCGCGAAGCCGTGGACATCACGGCGCTCAACGCCGAGATCTCCCGCATCGTCGCCCGGCAAGCTGAACTGCGCACTGCCATTGACGCCATCGTGGCTGATCTGGAGGGGGGGCGGGCATGAGCGGCAGTGGCGAAATCATCCTTTACCAGCGTGATGACGGCGCGCCCGCCATTGATGTGCGCATGGAAGGCGGCACCGTCTGGCTGACCCAGGCGCGGATGGCCGAGCTGTTTCAAACCACGCCGCAAAACATCACCCTGCATCTGAAGGCCATCTACGCCGAAGGCGAGCTGAGCAAGGCCGCAACCTGTAAGGAATACTTACAAGTTCGCCAGGAGGGCAAACGCCAGATTGAGCGCAGCCTGCGCCATTACAGCCTGGAGGCCATTCTGGCCGTGGGCTACCGCGTGCGTTCTCCGCGCGGTACCCAGTTCCGCATCTGGGCCACCGAACGCCTGCAGGAATACCTCGTCAAGGGTTTCACCATGGATGACGAGCGCTTGAAGAACATGGGCGGCGGCAACTACTGGAAAGAACTGCTCGATCGCATCCGCGACATCCGCAGCAGCGAGAAGGTGCTCTACCGGCAGGTGCTGGACCTGTACGCCACCAGCGTCGATTACGACCCCAAGGCCGAGGCCAGCACGATGTTCTTCAAGACCGTGCAGAACAAGCTGCACTACGCCGCCCACGGCCAGACGGCGGCAGAGGTCATCAAGCAGCGAGCCGACGCCGGCAAACCCTTCATGGGCCTGCTCTCGTTCAGCGGCACGCAGCCCACCAAGGCCGAAGCCGCCATCGCCAAGAATTACCTCGATGCGGACGAACTCAAGCGCCTAAACACCCTGGTCTCGGCCTATTTCGATGCCGCCGAGTTCCGCGCCATGAACCACGAACCCACCTACATGAAGGACTGGCTCGCGCATCTGGAGCAACTGATTGTCGCCATGGGCGGCAAAACCTTGCAGGGCGCAGGCAAGGTCAGCCACCAGCAGGCGCTGGCCCACGCCGAGGCCGAATACGCCAAATTCCGCACGCAGCTGGACGCACAGCCTTCCGAGGTGGAAGCGGATTATCTGGAGACCGTGAAGACGGTGCAGAAAAAGATCACCGGGAAGAAAAAACCATGAGCCGGATTGATGATCTTATTGCCGAGCACTGTTCTAACGGCGTACCTCACGTTCGTGTGAGGGATTTTGAGGTAATTACGGTCCTCGTTCCGCCCCTTGAAGAACAAGAGCGCATCGTCGCCATCCTCGACAAGTTCGATGCTCTGGTGAACGATATCTCCATCGGCCTGCCCGCCGAGATCAAGGCCCGCCGCCAGCAGTACGAACACTATCGCGACCGTCTGCTCACCTTTCGGGAGGCTGTATGAAATTCGAGACCTTCAAGGCCGGGCGCTGGCAGCAACGTTACCAGTACAAGAGTTTCGAGCCGGTGCCGGTCAACCATGAATGGCGCTGGGAAGACCCGGCCATCAACAGCCTGCTGGAGCAGGCTACGCGCGCACTGGGAGAGCTGAACGCTTTTTCCCTGATTGTGCCGGATATCGACCTGTTTATCGAAATGCATGTGGTCAAGGAGGCGCAAACTTCCAGCAAGATCGAGGGCACCCAGACCGGCATCGATGAAGCGCTGATGACGGAGGAGCATATCCGCCCGGAAAAGCGGGACGACTGGCGCGAGGTGCGCAACTACATCGAGGCGGTCAACACCGCCATCGCTGAATTGAAATCGTTGCCGCTCTCCAACCGTTTGCTGAAACGGACTCATGCCATTCTGATGCAGGGCGTGCGCGGCGAGCACAAGCAACCTGGCGAGTTTCGCAGCAGCCAGAACTGGATCGGGGGATCCAGTCTGGTCGACGCTTCCTTTATTCCGCCGCACCACGAGGGTGTATCGGAGTTGATGGGAGACCTGGAAAAATTCTGGCATAACGAGGAAATCGTCGTGCCACACCTGATCCGCATCGCTATCAGCCATTATCAGTTCGAGACTATTCACCCCTTTCTCGACGGCAATGGCCGCATCGGGCGGTTGTTGATCCCGCTTTATTTGGTAAGCCACGGCATGCTGGCCAAGCCATCGCTCTATCTTTCCGACTTTTTCGAGCGCAACCGCGCCAGTTACTACGATGCCCTGATGCGCGTGCGCGCGAGCAATGATCTGATTCACTGGGTGCGCTTTTTCTTGAACGGGGTAGCCCAAACTGCGACCAAGGGGCGGGATGTTTTTCAGCAGATTCTGGCGCTGCGCACCGAGACAGAGCAGGCGATCATGGACTTGGGCAAGCGCGCACCCCTGGCGCGTCAGACGCTCAATCTGCTGTATCGCAAACCGGTTCTTGATGCGGCGGAATTGGAAAAGGCCTTGGGTATCAGCACACCCACTGCCAATAAATTGATTAATATATTGATTGAAAAGGGTGTTCTTAAGGAAATCACGGGCCAGCAGCGGGGGCGGGTCTACGCTTTTGAACGTTACCTTAATCTCTTCTTTAGTTAAAAGAAAAGCGGTTTCTTTAACTAAGACGAGGGCCAAGTAAAAGAAAACCTTATGCCAGAAGACCTCAAACCCTGCCGCTACGAGCCCGTCGCGCTTTCCAATGAGAGCACCGTCGTTGCCGAATTCCTAGGCGTCCGGGAAGGGCCGCAGGCAGGACAAGGAAATCCGCGCCACCCTCTCGCGCGCGATCAATGCCAGCCCCAGCTTGCGCAACAAGAAAGACCTCATCGAGCAGTTCGTGGATTCCGTTTCGACGAAGGCCAAGGTGGATGCCCAATGGCAGGCATTCGTGGCGAAAAGGAAGGTGGAGGATCTGGACCGGATCATCGCCGATGAAGGACTCGACGCTGATGAAACAAAGGTCTTCATCGACAATGCCTTCCGCGATGGGGCGATTCCGGCCACGGGCACGGCGATCACGAAGATACTGCCGCCGGTTTCGCGGTTCTCGAAGAACAACGACCATTCGGCGAAGAAGCTGGCTGTGCTGGACAAGCTTGTGGCGTTCTTCGAGCAGTATTTCGGGCTGGCGTGAAACAACACAGCGTTAATTCCTTCCCCCGCTCGATTGGACAGACTACATGGACGATAAAATTCTTTACCTGGTGCGCCACGGCGAGGCGGATTACAACCTGCTGGACCGGGTCAACAGCCACCCCGAGGTGTGCAACAATCTCACTGTTACCGGCCGGGAACAGGCTGCCTGCAGCGGCGCAGAGCTGGCGCAGCACGCGATCGAGGTCATCTACTGCTCCGAGTTTCCGCGTGCGCGCCAGACTGCCGAGATCGTCAACCAGCATTTCTCCGTGCCGTTGCTGGTCGAGCCTCTGATCAACGAGACCGGCGCCTTCGCCTTCGAAGGCAAGCCGGCCAGCTGGTGGCACCGTGCCCAGGTGCCGGACCGTTTCAGCGCGGTGGTTCCCGGATGCGAGCCATTTGCTGAAATGAAGCGGCGGCTGGCTTTGTTTCTCGACAAGCTGCGTGTTGTGTCGCAACAGCGCATCGTGGTGGTTTCCCATGAGGAGCCGATCCAGATCATGCTGGGGATGCTGCAGGGCGTATCCGATGCGGAGGCTCGCGCCCGTCCGGTCAGCCACTGCCTGCCGGTTCGTATCATTCTGCCAATGGAATTGGCCTGAAATCATCATGTCTTTCCGTTTTATTCGCATCCTGTTTCTGCTTGGTTTTTTGCTGCTGGTGGCAGGGATGAGCTATTGGGAGCGCCTGCCGGACGGCGTACGAGATTAGCTGGTAGGCGCTGCACCGGCTCCTGTTATCGTCTATCATAGGCGTTCCAGTCATTGTCATTGGTGTGCGATATGAGTAAAGGCAGCAAGGAATATTTGGCGATTACCGCCTCGGGCGAGGACCGGGTGGGCCTGGTGGAGCAGCTGACCAACCAGATCACCGCGACCGGCTGCAATATCGAGCAGAGCCGCATGGGGGTGCTGGGCGGCCAGTTTGCCCTGATCATGCTGGTGTCCGGGCCATGGAATGCCTTGTCCAAGCTTGAAAACCAGCTTGCCGCCGTGAGCGAGGAACTGGGCCTGGCGGTGATTCACCGCCGTACCCAGGCGCGCGAGAAGGGCGAAGCGGTCATCCCTTATCAGGTGGAGGTGGTTGCGCTCGATCATCCCGGCATCGTCCACAGCCTGGCGCAATTCTTCTCGCGCAGCGGCATCAATATTGAAGAGCTGGAAACCGATACCTACCACGCCCCCCACACCGGCACCCAGATGTTCTCCGTCCACATGACGGTGGGCGTGCCGGCCAAAATGCAGATTGCCACCCTGCGCGACAATTTCTTCGCCTACTGCGATGACCTCAACCTCGATGCCGTGCTTGAGCCGGCCCGGGTTTAAATGGCACCCTCTGCTTGTGGATTGCGCCCGGCGCCCGATTTCTCCGGTGTGACGGTGGCGCGGCTCGCCCCCCAGCCCTCGCCAGCGGATTACCGGGCCGCCATGCGCCTCGCCGAGGCCGAGGCGGCTGCGCGCCTGGGCGATAACATGCTGCTTTCGTGGTACGACCGCGACCGCGATTTCGAGTCTCCCCAGCATGCCAGCGAATGCCACCAGGGCGGCGCCGTTCCCGGTTATGTGGACTATGGCCTGAACCACGGCGCGAAGCTGATGGTGGATATCGAGGATGGCCGCTTCGTGTTTTTCTATCTGCCACTGGATCTTGGCTATTCATGATCCCGGCCATTCTCGCCCAGCAAGCCAGCCTTGCCGCCTTGCGGCGTGACATCCACGCCCATCCCGAAACCGCTTTCGAGGAGCGCCGCACCAGCGATGTGGTGGCGGCATTCCTTGCTGCTGCGGGAGTCGAGGTGCATCGCGGCCTGGCTGGCACCGGCGTGGTGGGCGTGCTGCGCGTTGGCAGCAGCGAGCGGGCCATCGGCCTGCGTGCTGACATGGATGCCCTGCCGATCCAGGAACAGAACCTGTTCCCGCACCGTTCCCGGCACGAGGGACGCATGCACGCCTGCGGCCATGACGGCCATACCGCCATGTTGCTGGGCGCAGCGCAATACCTGGCGGCAACGCGGAATTTTGACGGCACGGCGGTATTCATCTTCCAGCCAGCCGAGGAAGGGGAGGGCGGCGCCCGGGTGATGATCGAGCAGGGCCTGTTCGAGCGCTGCCCAGTGCAGGCCGTGTTCGGCATGCACAACTGGCCGGGGCTGCCGGCCGGGCAATTCGCCATCATGCCCGGCCCGATGATGGCTTCGGCGGACCAGTTCGACATCACCGTCAAGGGCCACGGCGCACATGCCGCCATGCCCCATCAGGGTGCCGACCCGGTGCTTGCCGGCGCGGCCCTGCTGCAGGCACTCCAGACCATTGCCAGCCGCACTCTCGACCCGCTCGATGCCGCAGTGCTGAGCGTGACGCGCTTTCACGCCGGTGATGCCTACAATGTCATCCCCGATCATGCCGTGCTGGGCGGGACGGTGAGAGCCTTCCGCCCCGAGGTGCAGGATCAGGTGGAAGCCGCCATGGAGCGCATCTGCAACGGTATTGCCGCCAGCTTCGGGGTACAGGTCAGTCTCGATTTCCGGCGCGGTTATCCGGCTACCATCAATTCGGCGGCCGAAGCCGAAGCCTGCCGGCAGGTCGCTGCCGCGCTGGTCGGGCCGGAGCAGGTGCGCACCGATCTGCGTCCTTCCATGGGGGCGGAGGATTTCTCCTACATGCTCCAGACCCGGCCGGGCTGCTATGTTTGGCTCGGCAATGGCCTGGGGGAGGGCGGCTGCATGCTGCACAACCCCCATTACGATTTCAATGACGACATTCTGCCCATCGGCGCGAGCTACTGGGCGCGCTTGACGGAGCATCTGCTGGCGCGTCAGGCGGGCTGAAAGCAGTCTTGTGCCGCGCCTTTTGCGCTTATTTTAAGGCCATTGCCAATGAATCCCAGAATCAACGAACTGCTTGCCCGCATCAAGGAATTGCAGGCAGAGATCGAGGCTGATCTGGCTGCCCGCCAGGCTGAATTCATGTTCACTCTGGAAGACCGCAAGGTCCGTTTCGAGCGCATCATGCTGGAACGGCACCGCCGCTTCCGGGCCGGGCTGTTCCAGTATCTGGCCCAGGCGCAGCTGCGCAACGTGGTTTCCGCGCCCATCATCTATGCCATGTTTTTCCCGCTGCTGCTGGTCGATCTGGCGGTGACCTTCTACCAGCACACCTGTTTCCGCCTGTATGGCATCCCGCGCGTGCGCCGGGCCGATTTCATGCTGTATGACCGCAACCAGCTTGCCTATCTCAACCTGATCGAGAAAATCAATTGCACCTATTGCGCCTATGGCAACGGCCTGGCTGCCTATATCCGGGAAGTCATCGCCCGGACGGAACAGTACTGGTGCCCGATCAAGCATGCACGACGCATGCTCGAAGCCCATTCGCGCTATGAGCGCTTTGCCGATTACGGCGATGCCGAGGCTTTCCGCAAGGAAATCGAGAGCCTGCGCCGTGATTTCACATCCTGACGGGAGCCGGATGAACGCTATGGAAGATTTTTCCCCCTTTACATCCCGAACAACCTTCTGCCACGCATTTGAAGCCGGACTGACCGGGTTGCTGCAGAAAGGCGGCCTGGGGCCTTTTATTCTGGTTTGCGCCAATGCGACTTTTGATCACCATCTCCACGCAGCAAATGCGGCCCAGCTGAATCAGCAATACGAAACGCTGTATCAGGAGATCGTCGGTGCCTTGCGCAATGGCCGGGAGATCCAGGCGGTGGAGGAAGACCTGCTGGTGTTCCTCAAAATCCATGCCGTCGGCATGGGAAACCTCAAGCCTACGGAAAAGCGCCAGGCCGGGCCATGGGAAGTGCAGTTCAACCATCTGCGCTCCTTCCGCCCCAAGCGCATCACGGCGCGCATACCCGAGCATCTGCATGCGCCGTTCGACGAGACCGGTTTCCATTTCAACAAGGGCTTCATGCAGAAAGAGGCATTCTGGTCAGGAGAGCTGTGCGGCAGGCACGCGACGCTGTACTACAACAAATACCCTTTCGTCGATTTCCACGGCCTGCTGGTGCCGGAGCGGGAGAGCTGTCTGTCGCAGTACCTGACCGAGGCGCATCATTTCTACGTCTGGGAAGCGGCGCTGGAACTGGCGCGCACGCTGGAAGGGGTGGGCTTCGGCTACAACTCGCTGGGGGCATTCGCTTCCGTCAACCATCTGCATTTCCAGATGTTTCTCAAGCCCGAAGGTTTTCCCGTCATGCACGCGCAGTGGCGCCACAACGGCGGCGCCATGCCTTATCCGGGCAGCTGTGCGACCTTTGCCGATGCGCGTTCCGCCTGGGCCTGCATCCATGAACTGCACGAGCGGGAAACGCCCTACAACCTGCTCTACACCCCCGGGCGGCTATATGTTTTCCCGCGCCGCAAGCAGGGAACCTGCGCACAGCCGGCCTGGACCAGTGGCTTTACCTGGCATGAACTGGCCGGCGGGATGGTGACGTTCAACCGCGATGATTATGACGGACTGGATGAGGCGGCCATCTCGCGTGAACTGGCACTGCTGGCGCCGGGCTAGTGCAGATGCTTCTTGCCGCGAAAGTGCACCAGACTGCCGGAAGGCGGGAAATCCACCTCGGGTTCGGTAGCACGCTGTTCCCAGTCGCGGTCGAACAGTTCGTTGACCAGGGCGCTGACCCTATTGACCTCGGCCGGCGCAAAATGGCGCGATAGCAAGCCGGCAACATCTTCCAGCATCAGGCGTCGTTGCGCCTGGTGGATGGATTCGGCGCTGGGGCCGGCAAAAATCAGCTGGAATTCGTCGCGGCCATCTTCGTGGTAGTAAGTGAGCTCGATTTCCGAGGCATGCTCCAGCAATGGCCCCAGCGTATGAAGCGTTTCCTGCAGGGTGCGCTGGAAGCTGCGCCCGACTTCGCCGGTCCAGCAGATATCGAGCACACGCGCCGACTGGTCGAAAGTGACGCCCGGCTCGCTGGGCTCCATGCTGCTCATTTCATTGATGTTTTCCACGTCGAGATACTCCAGCCATTGGCGCAGGCCGGCTTCCAGCTGGGCCATGGTGACGCCTTTGCGCAGGTAAAGGCTGCCGTGTACGTGTACTTCAATCCGCATTCGAGTGCTCCTTGCATGAAGCGGATATTCTACCCGATTGGCACGGGAAGCCCTATTCCCCCTCCGGAGAGGCCGCGTCGCCGCCGCCTTTTTTCATGACCTTGCCTTCCTCCGCGCGTTTCTTGCGTACTTCCTTGGGATCGGCGATCAGCGGGCGGTAAATCTCGACCCGGTCCTTGTCGCGCAGGATGGTGTCGAGTTTGGCGAGCTTGCCGAAAATGCCGACCTTGTTCTTTGCCAGATCGATTTCCGGGTGCTTCTCCAGCACGCCGGACTGGCGGATGGCCTGCTCGGCGGTTGTGCCGGGCGCGACCTGCAGAGGTTTGAGGATTTGCTCAGCGGGGAGCGCGTAGGCGATTTCGATGCGGATGGTGTCGCTCATGATGTACCGTAGACCTTTTCGGCGCGCTGTACGAAGGCGTCGACAAAATTGCTGGTGATGTGATTGAAAACCGGCCCTACCAGGGATTCCAGCAGTTTGCTGGAAAATTCGTAATGGAGACGGAACTCCACCTTGCAGGCGCTTTCGTTGAGGGCGATGAAGCGCCAACTGCCTTCCAGATGGCGGAACGGCCCGTCCTGCAGTTTCATTTCGATCAGCGACGGAATCTGCTTGGCGTTTTCGGTGGTGAAACTCTGCCTGACGCGGTGGTAGTCGATCATGATGGTGGCCAGGGTGGTGGCGTCATCGCGCCATTTTACGTCGGTTCCGCCGCACCAGGGCAGGAATTGCGGATAATTCTCCACGCCATCCACCAGGTCGAACATTTGCTGGGCGGTATGCATCACCAGCACGGATTTTTCCACTTGCGCCATCTTGATGCGGCCGTTTTGGCGACCATTCAATAAAACCGCTAAAATACCTCATTTGCCGCAGAAATTCACGTCCCCATGAGCATTGCACAGAACAAGAAAGCCTTCCACGATTATTTCATCGAGGAGAAATATGAAGCCGGCATGGCGCTGGAAGGCTGGGAGGTCAAGGCCATTCGCGCCGGGAGGACCAATCTCAAGGAAGCTTATGTGCTGATCCGCAGTGGCGAGATGTTTCTCATCGGCTGCCATATCAGCCCCTTGCCGACGGCTTCCACCCATGTCAATCCCGATCCGGTGCGCACCCGCAAGCTGCTGCTGCATGCCGCAGAAATCGTCAAGCTGATCGGCAAGGTGGAACGCGCGGGCTATACCCTGGTGCCGCTCGACATGCATTATTCCAGGGGGCGGATCAAGCTGGAAATTGGCCTGGCCAAGGGCAAGAAACAGCACGACAAAAGGGAAGCCGAGAAAGAGCGGGAGTGGAAGCGCGAGAAAGATCAGGTCATGAAGAGCGTCAAGCGGGGTGGATAAACCCCTACGCCTGCAGCCATTTTGCCGGGTCTATGTCCCATTTCTCGAACGATTCGTGACTCACGATCTTGTCCTGACAGCCGGGGCGAGCCAGGTCGATTTCTTCCGGCGGGAGGTAATACCGCTTTTCGGCGTGGTAGAACACCTTTACCTTGGGCTGCAGCATTTTTTCCGCGTGCTGTTCGAGCACGATGCCGAGGCGGTTGCTGCTCAGACGCACCAGTGAGCCGCTGGGGTAGATGCCAAGGGTGCGGATGAATGCCTGTACCAGTTCCGGCTTGAAGTGAAACTTGCTCCATTCCAGCAGTTTCTTGAGCGCTTCGGTAGGGGGCATACCCTTGTGGTAGACGCGGTTGGAGGTAATCGCGTCATATACGTCGACGATGGCACCCATCTGGCCATAAATCGAGATTTCGTCGTTCTTGAGCCGGTTGGGGTAGCCTGTTCCGTCGAACCGTTCATGGTGCTGCGCAGCCACGTCCAGGGCGATTTCGCTGATGCCGGGCGTGTTCTGCAGAATGATCTTGCTTTGCACTACATGTGATTTCATTTTGTCGAATTCGGCATCGGTCAGCTTGGCTGGCTTGTTCAGGATGCTGTCCGGCACCTTGGCCTTGCCTACATCATGCAGCAGGGCGCCAATGGCGATCTCCTTGATCACGTCGCGGGACATTTTCAGCCCCCGGGCGAAGGCGACCATCAGCGCACAGACCGAGACCGAATGCTGGAAAGTGTATTCATCGTGGGTTTTCAGGCGTGCCAGCGGAATCAGGGCATCCTGATGGCGGAAGATGGAATCCACCATGTTTTCCACCAGCGGCTCCACCTTTTCCATTTCGATCTGCTTGCCCAGGCGGACATCGGTAATGATGCCCTTGACGATGCGGTTGGCCTCGCCGTGCAGCTTGCGTGCGCGCTGCGCTTCTTCGGCCAGGGAGACGGCGACAATCGGTGCAGGCTGCTCTTCCGCGATGTGCTGCATCTGCTCGTCGATTTCATGGCTGACCTCTTCCTCGGTCTTGGCCTCGGCAATGTCCAGACCCTTGTCGGTGTCGATATACAGTTCGTGGACACCAATTCCGCGCAGCTCGAATGCAACCGTCTCATCCTTGACGACAAAACGGTTGGTTGCAAAGGGGTGATCCATCCAGCCGCAATTCAGGTCGTGGATATACATGCCGGGAATCAGCTGTGCGATGTCGATTTTCTTGATCATGCCGGGAGTTGGGGCGTGGGTGATGAATGGTTCCGCTTATTATGACAGTGAAAAATTCATATTCAAGGGCTGACGGCCAATAAAAAAGGCGGCCCGCAGGCCGCCCTTTCCCATGCACTGAAACCGCTTATTTTGCGGCAGCCGGAGCCGGAGCCGGCGCCTCGGTCATTTCGATCTTGGCCTTGGCTTTCATGTCGTCGATCATTTTCTTCAGGTTCTGCTGCTGCACCTGCTGGGTCAGCTGCGGCTTGACCTGATCCAGGGGAGGAATCTGCATCGCGCGGGAATCTTCCAGCATGATCACGTGGTAGCCGAATTGCGACTTGACCGGCTCCAGCGTGAACTTGCCTTTCTCCAGCTTGGCGACAGCAGCGCTGAATTCCGGCACCATGCCGCGCGGGTCAAACCAGCCCAGATCGCCGCCATTGCCCTTGGAACCTGGATCCTTGGATTTTTCCTTGGCCAGCTTGTCGAACTGCTTGGCATCCTTTTTCAGCTTGGCGATGATGTCCTTGGCTTCGGTTTCCTTTTCCACCAGGATGTGGCGGGCCTTGTACTCGTTGCCGCTCATCTGGGCCTTGATCTTGTCGTACTCGGCCTTGAGCAGGTCGTCGCTGACCGGGTTGTTCTTGATGTAGTCCTGCACAAAGGCATTGGCCAGGATGGATTGCTTGGTCAGTTCAATCTGGTCGAGCACTTCGGGGCTCTTGTCCAGGCCTTTCTTGATGGCTTCCTGGGAGATCAGCATCTGCATGGCCAGCTGGTCGATGATGCCCTTGCGGGTATCGGCATTGTCCGGCTGACCCATGCCGGCGCGCTGCTTGACCAGCAGGTCGACGCGGCTTTTGCTGATGGCGGTACCGTTCACGGTGGCGGCAACGCCGTCCTTGGCAACGGCTTTTGCGGGTTGATCGGCGTTGCAGGCGCTCAGGGTCAGCAGGGAAGCTGCACTGGCCAACAGAATGCGGGACTTGATAGACATCATTTACAGTTCCTTAAAGGGTAATTAAAGAAAAAACAACAAAAAATTTTAACTGCGTGAATCGGGCCGGCTTACAGCTCCCCTGGCGCATAGGCCTTTATGCTCAGGGCATGAATTCTGGAATGCATCAGATCGCCGAGGGCATTATATATCATGCGGTGTCTGGCAATTGTTAACATCCCATTAAACTGGGGTGAGACGATGGTCAGGTCGTAATGTCCACCCCCGCCCCTGGCGCCTTCGTGGCCGGCGTGCTTGGCGCTGTCATCGCCGATTTCGAGGGCTTCGGGCGCGAGGGTGGCGAGTCTTTGCTGCATCAGTTCGATCGTGTTCATGAAGGAAAAACTTTCTTGAAGGGTTTGACGCTGACCCTGGCATACACGCCAGCGGCCACATAGGGATCGGCTTCGGCCCAGGTTTGTGCTTCCCGCAGCGAAGGGAACTCCGCGACGATCAGGCTGCCGGTGAAGCCCGCCGGTCCAGGGTCCGGGCTGTCGCTGGCGGGGAAGGGGCCGGCCAGGATCAGGCGGCCGTTGTCCTGCAATTCGCTGAGGCGCGCAAGATGCGCGGGGCGGGCAGCCAGACGCGAGGCGAGACTGTCCGGCACGTCCTCGCCGTAAATGGCATAAAGCATCAGGATTCCTTTTCCTCCTCGATATATTTCGCCAGCATCAAACCTTGCAGGATGACGAAGGCAAACATCAGCCCCATGCTGCCGAACAGCTTGAAATTGACCCAGGTGTCAGTGGAGTAGTTGAAGGCGATATAGAGGTTAAGGCCGCCCATGATCAGGAAAAACACCACCCAGCTCAGATTCAGGATGCGCCACACGAAATCCGGGGCGGTGAACTGCTTTTCCATCATGGTGCGGATGAGATTTTTGCGGAACAGGGCGGCGCTCGCGGTCAGCACCGTGGCAAACAGCCAGTAGAGCACGGTGGGTTTCCATTTGATGAAGGTTTCGTCGTGCAGGAACAGGGTTGCGCCGCCGAACAGGGTGATGATGGCGAGGCTGACCCACAGCATGGTGTCCACCTTGCGATGCCTGAGCCAGACCCAGCCGATCTGGGCGAAGGTGGCGACAATGGCGACTGCGGTGGCGGTGTAGATTCCGTAAAGCTTGAAGGCGGCAAAAAACAGGATGATGGGGAAAAAATCAAACAGGAATTTCATTTTGGCTTTACGTGCTTCATTTCAATAGACCCGGCATTTTGCTATGATTAGCCCTCTTCTTACAAGTTCCCCCACTGCATGACAAAGATTGACTTGCACAGTCATTCCACCATTTCAGACGGTACCTATACTCCCACGGATCTGGTTCGTTACGCGGCTGCGCAGGGCGTCGAAATCATGGCGCTGACCGACCACGATGATCTGGGCGGGCTGGCCGAAGCCCATGCCGCAGCGGAAGAGGCGGGCGTCCGGCTGGTCAATGGCGTCGAGATCTCCGTTACCTGGAACAAGCGCACCATCCATATCGTCGGGCTGCGGGTGGATCCCGCACACCGGGGCTTGCAGGAAGGTCTGGCGGCTATTCGTGCCGGACGCCTGACGCGCGCCGAGGCCATTGCTGCCGCTCTGGACCAGGCCGGCATTCCTGGCAGTCTGGATGGCGCACGCCAGCATGCCAGGGAGCGCATCATCAGCCGCACCCATTTTGCCCGTTTTCTGGTGGAGCATGGCCATGCCAAGGACGTCAAGGCCGTATTCAAGCGCTTTCTGGTCAAGGGTAAGCCCGGTCATGTCGCGCACTGCTGGGCCGACATGGCCGAGGCCATCGGCTGGATCAGGGCCAGCGGCGGGATCGCCGTGCTCGCCCATCCGGGCCGCTACGACATCGGCAAGATGACCCTGCATGCGCTGTTTGCCGCTTTCAAGGAAGCTGGCGGCGAGGCGGTGGAAGTGGTGTCGGGCAGCCATACCCCGGACCAGTACCGCCTGTTTGCCGAGTTTGCCCGTGAATATGAGCTGCTTGCCTCGGTCGGCTCGGATTATCACGGGCCGACGCATAACTATTTCGACATGGGGCGGCTGCCGCCCTTGCCACCCGGCTGTATTCCCCTGTGGGAGCGCTTTGAATTATGAGTGGTGTCACAAACTCCATTTGGAATTCAAGCCCCGAATTTAAAATTGCTGACTGAAATGGCCCAATTCTTCACCATCCATCCCGACAATCCCCAGCCGCGCCTGATTCGCCAGGCGGTGGATATCATCAGAAACGGCGGCGTGGTGGCCTATCCCACCGACTCCTGCTATGCCCTGGGCTGCCATCTGGGCGACAAGGACGCGATGCAACGCATTCGCGACATCCGTAGCGTGGACGAGCGCCACCACTTCACTCTGGTGTGCCGCGACCTGTCCGAGCTGGCGCGCTACGCCCGGGTGGACAACCAGCAGTACCGCCTGCTCAAGTCCAACACGCCGGGCAGTTATACCTTCATCCTGCTGGCCACCAAGGAAGTGCCGCGCCGCCTCCAGCACCCCAAACGGGCCACCATCGGCCTGCGCGTGCCGGATCACCCGGTGGCGCTGGCCCTGCTGGAAGAGCTGAACGAGCCGCTGCTGAGTTCCACCCTGATGCTGCCGGGTGACGAGGAACCGCTCAGCGACGGCGAGGAAATCCGCGACCGGCTGGAAAAGCAGGTGGACCTGATTCTCGATGCCGGCAGCTGCTGTATCGGCATGTCCACGGTGATCGACCTGACCGGCAGCGAGCCGGTGCTGGTTCGCGCCGGCAAGGGCAGCCTGGAACCGTTCGGTCTGGAAGCCTGATGGAACTGACCCTGATCCAGCAAATCGCCGTCTATGCCCTGCCGGTAATTTTCGCCATTACCCTGCACGAGGCCGCCCACGGTTATGCCGCCAGGCACTTCGGCGACACCACGGCCTACATGCTCGGGCGCATCAGCCTCAACCCCCTGCGCCATATCGATCCGGTCGGCACCCTGCTGGTGCCGCTGCTGACGCTGGCGGTGGGGGGGATCCTGTTCGGCTGGGCCAAACCGGTGCCGGTCAATTTCAACCAGCTGCGCCACCCCAAACAGGACATGCTGTGGGTGGCCGCAGCCGGCCCGGCAGCCAATCTCTTCATGATGCTGCTGTGGGCAGGGGTGATGAAGCTCGCCATGGTCATGCCGGGAAACGGCCTGGCCTTGCCCATGGCGCTCATGGGCAAGGCCGGCATCACCATCAATGCCGTGCTGATGGTGCTCAACCTGCTGCCCCTGCTGCCCCTGGACGGCGGGCGCATCGCGCTGAGCCTGCTGCCGTTGCGTCTGGCCTATTCCTACTCGCGCCTTGAACCCTACGGCATGATCATTCTGGTGGTGCTGCTGTTTTCCGGCATGCTGAACGCCATCCTGTGGCCGCTCATCAATCTGGCCATGTCGCTGATTTCCTCTTTTTTCGGACTCTGAAGGACAACAAGAATCATGTATCAGGAACGCGTCTTATCCGGTATGCGCCCCACCGGCGGCCTGCACCTTGGCCATTATCATGGCGTGCTGAAAAACTGGGTGGAATTGCAGAACGAATTCGAATGCCTGTTTTTCGTTGCCGACTGGCATGCCCTGACCACCCACTACGACACGCCGGAGGTGATCGAGCGCAATGTCTGGGACATGGTGATCGACTGGCTCGCCGCTGGCGTCGACCCGGCCCATGCCACGCTGTTCATCCAGTCGCGCGTGCCGGAACATGCCGAGCTGCATCTCCTGCTGTCGATGATGACGCCGCTGGGCTGGCTGGAGCGGGTGCCGACCTACAAGGACCAGCAGGAAAAACTGTCAGAAAAAGATTTGAGCACCTACGGCTTTCTCGGCTATCCCCTGCTGCAAAGCGCCGACATCCTGATCTATCGCGCCAACCGCGTGCCGGTGGGCGAGGACCAGGTGCCACACATCGAATTCACGCGCGAAATCGCCCGCCGTTTCAACCATCTCTATGGCCGTGAACCCGGCTTCGAGGAGAAAGCCGAGGCCGCGGTGAAAAAACTGGGCAGCAAGCGTGCCAAGCTCTATGAGGAACTGCGCAAACGCTATCAGGAACAGGGCGATGACGAGGCGCTGGAAGCCGCGCGCGCCCTGCTCAACGAGCAGCAGAACCTGTCGCTGGGCGACAAGGAACGCCTGTTCGGCTACCTCGAAGGCGGCGGCAAGATGATCCTGGTGGAGCCGGAATCGCTGCTCACCGCCGCCTCGCGGATGCCGGGCCTGGACGGGCAGAAAATGTCCAAGTCCTATCACAACACCATCACCCTGCGTGAAGACGCCGAGAGCGTGAACAAGAAAATCCGCACCATGCCCACCGACCCGGCACGGGTGCGGCGCACCGATCCCGGCGATCCGGCCAAGTGCCCGGTATGGTCGTTCCACATGGTTTATTCCAGCGATGCCACGCGCGAATGGGTGCAGCAGGGCTGCAAGAGTGCCGGCATCGGCTGCATCGAGTGCAAGCAGCCGGTGATCGAGGCGGTGCTGCGTGAGCAGGAGCCGATGCGCGAGCGCGCCAGAATGTACGAGGAAGACCCCACCCTGGTGCGCAACATCATCGCCGATGGCTGCGAAAAAGCACGCAAGCTGGCGAATGAAACCATGCGCGACGTGCGCGAGGCGATGGGACTGAACTACGGCTGAAGTAAATGGCGCATAAACATGCTGCTCCTTCTTCCGGAAAGGGCGAGGAATGGGGGGCTGGGTATGTGTTTTTGCGAAATGAATATGGCGTGGTATATACTTGCGTAATTACATAAGTGGGGTGCGCCATGTTGCATACCAAGGTATTCAGGAGCGGTAATTCCCAGGCTGTGCGCCTCCCCAAGGACTTCAATTTCGACGTGGCTGAGGTGGAAATCTTCCGCCGTGGCGACGAAGTTGTGTTGCGCAAGCCGCGCCGAAGCGGCGCAGAAATTTTTGAGGCGCTGGCGCATATCGAGTTGCCCGACGATTTTCCTGACGACATCGTTGATGCTCCCGCTGAAGGGCGCGAGGCATTTTGATGCGTTACCTGCTCGATACCAATATTGTCATCTATACTATCAAGCGCCGCCCGCCTGAAGTGGCGCTACGTTTTGCCGAATGCCGGGCGGATGAGCTGTGTCTATCCTCCATTTCTCTGTCCGAACTGTTGTTCGGCGCGGCCAAAAGCCAGCATCCCGCAAAAGCGCTGAGTGCAGTCATGGCCATTGGCGAAGCGCTTGAGATTGCCCCCTTCGACCAGGCGGCAGCACGTGCCTACGGCCCATTGCGCGCTGAACTGGAGCGCCAGGGTCGTTCCATCGGAGCCCTTGATACCCTCATTGCAGCTCATGCCCTGGCGCTGGACGCTACCCTGGTGACTCATAATGTGAGCGAATTCAACAGGGTGCCTAATTTGCGGGTGGAGGATTGGTGTGCCGTTATGCCCTGAGCCAAGAAAAGATAACCACCGTTTTCCATCCCCTCACGGAAAATATTCTGGAAACATTCCAACGAGCTTTCCATGCCCCTCACCCAACTGCTTCCCGAACAACTGCGCCTGACGCTCGACCCCGCCGGGCTGGGTTTTTCCGATACCTCCGAACTGGCTGCCGATCCCCTGCCCTGGATTGGCCAGGAGCGGGCCGAGAAGGCGGCGCGCTTTGGCCTGTCGCTGGATCAGCCGGGGTACAACCTGTTTGCGCTGGGCGAAGTGGGCAGCGGGCGCTCCTCGCTGCTGGAGATGGCAATGCGCGAGGCGGCGGCGCAGCGCCCCGTGCCGCCGGATCTGTGCTATCTGCATAATTTCGACGTGCCGGAGCGGCCCATTGCCCTGCGCCTGCCAGCGGGGCAGGGGCGGGTGTTGCGCGATGGCATGGCGGAACTGGCAAAAACCCTGGGCGAGGAAATCCCGCGCCGTCTTGCCGGCCCGGAATTCAAGGCCGAGAGCGAGCGCATCCAGAAGGCATTCAAGGAGGAAGAAGCCGCCGCCTATGCCGAGCTGACCGCATTTGCCGCCGCGCGCCGCTTTTCGCTGCATCGCGAGGATGAGCGCATGATCTTCACACTGCTCAATGACGAGGGCCATGCGGTGACCGAGGACGAGATGCTGGTCCTGCCCCAGGCGCGCAAGGCCGAGATCGACCGTGCCGAGCAGGAACTGCGCGGCGAGATCACGCGCTTCCTCGACCACATGCGTCCCAAGGAGCGGGCTGCCAACGAGTCCCTGGCCCAGCTCCGCCGCCGCATGGCAAAGCCGTTGCTGGAGCATGAGCTGCAACAGATTCGTGCTGCCCTGAAGCAGCAGATCAAGGATACCCACAAGCTCGGCGGCTATCTCGAACAGGTGGCGCTGGACGTGCTCGATCACCTGGAACTGTTCGGCAGCGAGGATGCCGCTGCACAGGAGGAGTTGGCAGCGGTGCTGGCGAGCTACCGCGTCAACCTGGTGGTCGATAATGCCGGGCTGGGCGGCGCGCCAGCGCTGGTGGAGGACAATCCGCTGTTTCGCTCGCTGTTCGGCAGCATCGAGTACCAGATGGAAAACGAGGTGCTGGTGACGGATTTCTCGCGCATCCGGGCGGGCAGCCTGCTGCGTGCCCATGGCGGGTTCCTGATCCTGCACCTGAGGGATTTGCTGGGCGACCCTCTGGTATGGGAAAAACTGCGCCGCTACCTGCGCAGCGGGCGCCTGCAGATCGAGGAGCCCGGCACGCTGTATGCGCCCAATCCGGCGGTCTCGCTGGAGCCGGAGGCGGTGGACGTGGCGGTGAAGATCATCCTGGTTGGCAGCCGCGAACATTATTATGAACTGCAGGAGGACGATCCTGAGTTCGGGCGCCATTTCCGCATCAAGGTGGATTTTGCCGAGAGTTTCCGGGCGGGGGCGGACTCGCGCCGCGCTACCGCGATTTTCATCGCCCACACCTGCCGCCGCCTCGGCCTGCCGCACTTTTCCGCCGCTGCGGTGGCGCGCCTGCTTGAGGAGATGCACCGCGAGGCGGATGACCAGGCCCGCCAGTATGCGGTATTCGCCTACCTGGAGCAGATGGTGACGGAAAGCGCCGCGCTGGCGGGTGGCGCCCTGGTCGAGCGCGCCGATGTGGAGGCGGCGCTGGCTGCCAAGGTCTGGCGCCACGATTATCCCGACCAGCGCCTGCGCGAATCCATCGCCGAGGGGGAGATCATCATCGAGGTGGCGGGCGAGCGGACGGGAAGCATCAACGGCCTGACCCAGATCGACCTGGGCGATCACCGTTTCGGCATGCCGGTGGTGGTCTCCGCGCGCACTTTCCCCGGCAAGGAGGGCGTGCTCAATATCGAGCGCGAAGTGCAGATGTCCGGCCCGATCCACGACAAGGGCGTGTTCATTCTGCAAACCTATTTCGCCAGCCTGTTCGCCCATCTCGGCCCGCTGTCGGTGAATGGCGCGCTGGTGTTCGAACAGGAATACAATGGCGTGGAGGGCGATTCAGCCTCCTGTGCCGAACTGTACGCGCTGCTGTCCAGCCTGGCGGAATTGCCGGTCCGGCAGGGCATCGCGGTAACCGGCGCGCTCAACCCCTTCGGCAAGGTGCTGCCGGTGGGCGGGCTGAACGAGAAAATCGAAGGGTTTTTCCGCATCTGTCGCGAGGCGGGACTGGACGGCAGCCAGGGCGTGGTGATCCCGGCGCGCAACCGTCCGCATCTGATGCTGGGGCGCGAGGTGGTGGATGCAGTTGCAGCGGGGCAGTTCCATCTCTACACCATCGAGCATGTCGATGATGCCATGGCGCTCCTGATGGGACAGCCTGCCGGAGAACTGGACGAGAACGGGCTTTATCCGTTGCACAGCGTGCTTGGCCAGGTGCAGAAAACCCTGATGCACTACCGCCGCATCTGCCACCTGGCCGATCATCCGAAATCCGGACGCAAGTCGCGGCATGGGGCGTACTGAACGTGCTGGAACTGTTCCTGACGGGAGGCTTTCTTGCCCTGGGCTGGTTCTGGCTCGACAGCATGGCGGCGCGGGAAGTGGCGGAGACGGCTGGCAAGCGGGCCTGCCGCGAGGAAGGGGTGCAGTTTCTCGACGATACGGTGGCTTTTGGCGGACTCGGTTTCGGGCGGGATGAGGCGGGCCACCTCAAGCCGCGCCGCACCTACCGCTTCGAATTCTCCGATACCGGCGACAACCGGCTGAAGGGCATGGTGGTGCTGCTGGGGCGCGAGGTGGAAACCCTGGATCTGGAGCAGCGCTTTATCGAGGTCAGAGCACCTTTAGTAATTCCACCTCAAATACCAATGTGGCGTTGGGAGGGATCACGCCGCCCGCACCACGGGCACCGTAGCCGAGATGAGGAGGAATCGTGAGCTTGCGCACGCCGCCGGGCTTCATGCCCTGCACGCCTTCGTCCCAGCCCTTGATGACGTGCCCGGCGCCGAGCGGGAAGGTGAAGGGGTCGTTGCGATCCTTGCTCGAATCGAATTTGCTGCCATTGGTCAGCCAGCCGGTATAGTGTACCGATACCATGCGACCGGCCCTGGCTTCGTCGCCTTCACCGGGAGTGATATCTTCGTAGATCAGGCCGCTTTCAGTGGTGATTTCAGACATGAAAAACTCCATCATTGGATTAAAAAGCGGCCATTATGCCAGAGCGCAGTAATCTTGCCGAACGCTGGCATAATCCTTTAGGATTGAGAAATCATGACAATTATTGCGGTGTTCAATCAAAAAGGCGGTGTCGGCAAGACCACTACCAGCCTCAACCTGGTCGCGGCACTGGCGCGCGGCGGCCTGGATCCCCTGGCGATCGACCTTGATCCGCAGGCGCATCTGAGTATTATCGGCGATGTGCCAGTGGCTTCCGGGGCGGACAGCATGTTCGGTTTTTATGCCGAATCCAGAGCGCTGTCCGACCTGGTGCGGAAATTTTCTCCCGGCGGCAACATCATTCCTTCGCACATGGAGCTGTCCAAGGTGGATGCGCTCCATGGCAAGGGGCTGAAGTCGGTGATGCGCCTCAAAACGGCCATCCAGGAGGAGATGCTGGAACAGGAGGATACGCCGCTCGTGATCGATTGCTGCCCGATGCTCAACGTGTTGTCGCTCAATGCCATTTTTGCCTCGGGCAAGGTGCTGGTGCCGATTTCGGCGGATTTTCTGTCGGTGAAAGGGGCCGTCCAGCTCGAAAGCACCCTCAAGGCGCTGGAGCATGTGGTGAAAAAACGCATCCAGCGGCGTTATGTGGTGACCCGCTATGATGCCAGGCGACGCATGTCGCGCGAAATCGTGGCGCAGTTGCGCGAGCGTTTTGGCGCTGAGCTGTGCACTGTGCATATTTCGGAAAATGTCAGCCTGGCGGAAAGTCCCGCCTATAACCGGGACATCTTCAGCCATGCGCCGCAGAGCCAGGGTGCGAAGGACTATGATGCCCTGATCACCGAACTGGCGGCGACGGGCTTCCTCTGATGGTATCCGCCAGCTCATGCGCGGTGGCTGATGTTTAAGAAGAATTCAAAAATCATCATTGCCATCGGCTTCGGCGTCGCTGTGGCGTTGATGCTGGCGCTCACCTTTATCGGTATTTCGCGCATGTATGCGATCAAGGCCGAGCTGGAAGAGATCGTGCATACCCACAATGTCCAGACCGAAATGGTCTCGAACATGCGCACCCTGGCGCGCGAGCGGGTGGTCAGCCTGTACGCCATGACCATGCTGGAGGACCCATTCGAGAAGGATGAGGCCTATTTGCGCTACAAGGGTCTGGCGACCGATTTCATCAAGGCCCGCAATGTGCTGGAAAACGCCAACCTGGGCCGGAAAGAGCGCGAAACGTTGCAGGAATCCATGCGCCTGATCAGCCAGGCTTCGGAATTTCAGGAACAGGTGGTGGATCTGGTGGTGCAGAACAAAACTGCTGCCGCGCACCACGAGCTGTTGCAGAAAGTGATTCCCATCCAGGACAAGATCTTTGTGGAATATTCCCGTTTGCTCGACATGCAGCGTGACTCGGCGCGCCTGGCGGTGGATGATGCTGAAAGCACGTTCCGCTTTGCCACCCTGTTCATGCTGCTGAGCGGCGCGACTGCGGTATCGCTGGTTTTTGCCATTGCCGCCTACGTCATCGGGCGCACCCGGAAAATCGAGGATGCGCTGTTCCAGGAAAAGGAACTGGCGCAGGTCACGCTGCACTCCATTGGCGATGCGGTGATAACCACCAACCAGCAGGGCCGGGTCGATTATCTCAATACTGTGGCTGAAGTCCTGACCGGCTGGCCGCTGGCAGAAGCGCGAGGCAAGCCGCTGCGCGATGTGTTTTACGTCGTGGATGAGGCCACGCGCGAGCAATTGGTGCATCTGGCCAGCCATGCCCTGCCGGATGGCCAGGTGGTGGGAATGAAGAGCCATTCCCTGCTGGTGCGGCGCGGCGATGGCGAGGAATTCGTGATCGAGGACCGGCTGTCGCCGATCTGCAACCGGGCCGGCGATGTGATCGGGGCGGTGGTGGTGTTCCATGACGTGTCCTATGCGCGCCAGATGGCCAATCAGCTCTCCTGGCAGGCGAGCCACGATGCCCTCACCGGACTGGCCAACCGGCGCGAGTTCGAGCGCATGTTGCAGGAACTGATCGACAGCGCTGCTGCGGATGGCAAGCATCATGCCGTGCTGTTCATGGACCTGGACCAGTTCAAGGTGGTGAACGACACCTGTGGCCACATGGCGGGAGATGAGCTGCTGCGCCAGCTGGTAACGGTATTCATCGCGCGCGGCCGTGATTCGGATGTGGTGGCGCGCCTGGGGGGCGACGAATTCGGTATGCTGCTTTATGGCTGTCCGCTCGAACCGGCGCTGCGCCTGGCGAATGAGGTGCGCGAGGGGGTGCAGCAGTTCCGCTTCATCTGGCAGGACAAGTCCTTCGAGGTTGGCATCAGCATCGGGCTGGTGGAGTTGACTGCGACCAGCGGCGATCTCGCCACGGTGATGAGCAATGCCGATGCCGCCTGTTATGCCGCCAAGGAAGGGGGGCGCAATCGCGTTCACGTCTACCTGGAAAGCGACACCGGCCTGGCACGGCGCCATGGCGAGATGCAGTGGATTTCGCGCATTACCAAGGCTTTCGAAGAGGATCGTTTCCGCCTCTATTACCAGGAAATCATTGCCGTGATGCCGCATCAGCGCGGTCTGCAGCATTTTGAGGTGCTGTTGCGCATGATGGATGAGAATGGCGCGCTGATTTCGCCTGCTGCCTTCATTCCTGCGGCCGAACGCTATAACCTGATGCCGACCGTCGACCGCTGGGTGATCCGCACCCTGTTCAGCTCGCGCGGCAAGGAATGGCGGCGTTTGTGGCAGGAATATGAAAGCCGGGGCGAGCCTTTCCCGATCCTGTGCGCGGTCAATCTTTCCGCCACCAGCTTCAACGACGAGATGTTCCCTGCCTTCCTGCGCGATCAGTTTGAATATTACGGTATGCCTCCCCAGGCGCTGTGCCTGGAAATTACCGAAACTTCTGCCATTGCCAATCTGGGCAAGGCTTCGCTGTTCATGCATGAGCTTTCCGCGCTGGGCTGTCGTTTTGCGCTGGACGATTTTGGCAGCGGCATGTCGTCTTTTGCCTATCTCAAGGATCTTCCGGTTCAGTATCTGAAGATCGACGGCGCCTTCGTGCGCGGCATGGACCAGAATCCGGTCAGTCTGGCCATGGTCGAGGCGATTGCCCGCATTGCCAGCGTCATGGGTATCGAAACCGTGGCGGAGTTCGTCGAGGACAAGGCGCTGATCGACAAGCTGGCGGTGCTGGGCGTGGATTATGCCCAGGGCTATGGCATCCATATGCCGGCGCCGATGGAGGGCATCAACTATGGCCAGGCACGCGCTTAAGAAGCGTTCGAAGAAAGCTGGCCTGCCGCCCGGCTCGCTGGTGCATATCGGCGAGAAAAAAACCGATGTGACCAGGGTTCAGGTGCTGGATTACGACGAGCAGAGCTGCAGCGAGAGCGAGCTGACCGACCTGGACCAATGCCTGGCCCTGCGTGGCAAACCATCTGTGACCTGGGTGGATATCGACGGCGTCCATGATGCACAGGCGCTGGAGAAAATCGGCCGCTGCTTCGGCCTGCACCCGCTGGTAATGGAAGATATCCTCAATACCGACCAGCGCCCCAAAATCGAGGATTACGGCGACTATCTCTACATCGTGCTGCGTATGCTCACCAACGGCAGCGAGAGCGGGGAGATTGCCTCGGAGCAGGTGAGCCTGATCCTGGGGGAAAATTTCGTGCTTTCCATCCAGGAAGGCGCCCGGGGCGATGTGTTCGAGCCGGTGCGCGGCCGCATCCGCCACGGCAAGGGGCAGATTCGCAAGCTGGGTGCGGATTATCTCGCCTATAGCCTGATCGACGCGGTGGTGGACAACTATTTCATCGTGCTGGAGAAAGCTGGTGAGCGCGTCGAGTTGCTGGAAGAGACCCTGATCAGCAATCCTGGACCGGAAACGCTGCACCTGATCCATAATCTCAAGCGCGAAATGATCTATCTGCGCAAGTCGGTATGGCCCCTGCGCGAGGTGGTGAGCGGGATGCAGCGCCGCGATTCGGCCCTGATCCGCGAGGAAACCGGCTACTACCTGCGCGATGTGTACGATCACACCATCCAGGTGATCGACACCGTGGAAACTTTCCGTGACATGCTGTCCGGCATGCTCGATATTTACCTCTCCAGCATCAGCAATCGCACTAACGCGGTAATGAAGGTGCTCACCGTGATCGCCACTATTTTCATGCCCCTGACCTGGATTGCCGGGATTTATGGCATGAATTTCAAATACATGCCGGAACTGGGTTGGCACTATGGCTATCTGGCGGCCTGGCTGCTGATGTTTGCCGTGGCGTTGGGCATGGTGATTTATTTCAAGTTGAAGAAATGGTGGTGAGCTCATGAACAAGCTGGTACTGGCGGGCGATGTGGGAGGCACCAAGACCCTGCTGCGATTGGCCGAGGTGGCGCCGGACGGGGCGGTTCATCCGGTATATGAACGGCGCTTCGACAGCGCTGTGCATGAAGATTTCAATGCGCTGCTGCAGGAGTTCCTGAATGCCGCCGAATTCATGCCTGCCGCAGCCGGGCCCGTGGCGGCGGCCTGCTTCGGCGTGGCTGGGCCGATCCATGGCCGCCATGCCAAGATCACCAACCTGCCGTGGCGCATCGATGCCGGTGCGATAGGAGCGGAATTCGGCATTCCCAGTGTGCAGCTCATCAACGATTTTGCGGCCATTGGTTTTGGCATCGAAACCCTGCGCGAGGAAGATCTGGTGACGCTACAGACTGGCGAGCCGGAAGCAAATGGCACCCGCGCCGTGCTCGGCGCCGGAACCGGCCTGGGCGAAGGTATGCTGGTGTGGCGCGATGGTGGCTACCAGCCGTTGCCATCCGAAGGCGGGCATGTCGATTTTGCTCCGCTGGATGAAGCACAAATCGGCCTGCTGCGCCATTTGCAGAAAATATATGGCCATGTTTCCTGCGAACGGATCCTGTCCGGGCCCGGCCTGGTGAAAATCTGTGAATACGTGATGGAATCGGGGCTGGAAGCGCCTGCGCCGGACTTTGTCGCCGCACTGGACGAGTTCGACGCCGCCTCCACCATCTCGGAATATGCCATGAATGGCCGCGATCCCGCAGCGGCGCGCGCGCTGGACATGTTCATCGCCATTTTTGGCGCGCAGGCCGGCAACCTGGCGCTGACGCTGCTGGCCACCGGAGGGGTCTATATTGCCGGCGGCATCGCGCCGAAAATCATCACCCGGCTCGGACAGGGCGGATTCATCCAGGCCTTCAATGACAAGGGGCGTTTTGCCGAGCTGATGCAGCGTATTCCGGTACGGGTGGTGATGAATCCGAAAGTGGGACTGCAGGGGGCCGCGCTGGTGGCAGGCAGGCAGGCAGGAATCGCGTAGAATAGGGCGGATACCATTTTTCCAGGAAAACACCATGAGCGAAGAATCATTCGAGCCCAAGAACGACCTTGAACACAGGCTGCTGGCTGCAACAAACGGCGAAATCTCTGTCGAGGAGCTGATGTCCGGGCTGCTGGATGCCCAGGTATTCATGCCGGTGGAGGACGAGGATATCGCGATCAAGGGCTTTCAGCGCTCGACTTATGCGCGCCCGCTGGTGGTCGAAGCCGAAGGCGGTACCCATGTGCTGGTGCTGTTCAGCAGCCCGGAACGCGCCAGGCTGGTGATCGAGGAGTTCCCCAAGTTTGGTGGCGGCCTGCTGGCCGAGTTCCGCTGGGTGCTGGAGCGCATCGATGCCGGCGCCGGGGTGACCATCAATCCGGGCTGGGAAGTGGGCATCGACCTTGAGCCGGAAACCGTGGCGCAGCTGATGCGGGAACTGGCGGCCGAGAAGCCGCTGCATTGAACTTAAAAAAGCAGTTGAACCGCAAAGATCGCAAGGGTCTTCCCCGTGGTTGTATTCCGCTGAAGCGGAACAACGCACGCGAAGACGCAAAGAACGCAAAGTAAAGACAATGCGTTATCTGAATCTGTCCAGTCACCAGACGGGTGAATGCCAGATGATTTCCATGTCCTCGTTTTCTTTGCGCCTTTGCGCCTTCGCGGTAAACGAACTGAGGTTTCCAGGTTGATTGTGGCGCTTCCTGGCGGCGCAGGCGCGCCAGGAAGGCAGCGGCGCGGCTTCTTCAGGCTGCGCCGAGCGCTTTCTTGACCACAGCCAGCATTTCCGGCGTGTAATTCAGCTTCAGGGCCGCTTCGTGCCCTTTCCCGGACATTTTCTTCCATGTCTTGCGCAGGATGTCGAGCAGCTTTTCTTCCTCGTAGTGGCTGTATTTGTGGACGAAGGCTTCCAGGTAATGCTCCAGGAAAGTCAGGTCCACCACGTCCTCAAGCATCTGGGTATCCGGATTGAGCTTGAGTTTTTCCTTGCGCAGCAGTGACTTGAGCTTGGCGATCATCTCCTCGTCATAACCGGCTTCACGCATGATCTCGCCTGCAGTCTCGCCGTGGAACTTGTACAGATTGGTGCGCCATTGATGGTAGCCCGTTTTGTCCATCGGGTAGCTGTCGCGCGGCACTTTCCAGCGGCAGATGTGCTGGGCGCGCACGGCGAGCTGGACGTGTTCCGGGGCATCGGGCGCAAAGCGGCCGAGCATGTCGGTCATGCGCTGGGCGTAGAGCAGCTCCTTGGGGTATTCCTTGCCCTCGAATGCTTCCTTGTTGGGGTCTTCCGCGTTGGCGGCGTCAAATTTTGCAATCGCGAGATCGAAACGGGCTTTATCAGAAATCATGCGGGTTATCCTTGATTTGGGTCAAGAGGAGAAAAAGTATATCACCAAATGCTAATGAATCCGCTTGCCAATCGCAGCGGTTCTGAAAGGGTGCGCGGGCATTCAGGACGAATGCCCGGAAAAGAAATTATTTGCTTTCGAGCGCGTTGGCAATATCGCGCTTGTGCTCTTCTTCCTGGATCAGGATGTCTTCCAGCACGCGGCGCAGGCCGTATTCCTTCAGCGCTTCCGCCTGGGCGATGCGCTCCTTGTAGCGGGTGATGGCGTTATCCTCGCCCCACAGGTCCTGTTTCAGCATTTCCCTGCTGCTGGACGAGATTTCGCGCTTTTCCACATTGATGGTGGGCACGCCGCCGAGAAAATCGATCTGCTCGGACAGCATCACCGCATGTTGCATTTCTTCCTGGGAATGGATGATCAGCTCCTTCTGGATCGAATCGTACTGCGGGCCGCTGATTGCCGCCGCATGCTGCACGTACTGGACCGCCGCGGCGTATTCCCATTCCAGATCCTTGTTCAGTTCCTCGATCAGTTTCTTCTTGGTGACTTTCATCATGATTCTCCTTTCGGATTATGAAAACAGGCTCCCGGAAGTAAAAAAGCCGCCAGGGGAGTGGGCTCCCTGGCGGCTTTTGCGGGGCGAAAAACCAGCTGTTACAGTTCGCCGGCGTGCTGCGCCAGGTACTCGGCTACACCCTTGGTGTCGGCCTTCATGCCGGCCTTGCCCTTGTTCCAGCCAGCCGGGCAGACTTCGCCGTGCTGCTCGGTGAATTGCAGGGCATCGACCATACGCAGCATTTCGTCGATGTTGCGGCCCAGCGGCAGGTCATTGACCACCTGGTGGCGCACCACGCCGCTCTTGTCGATCAGGAAGGAGCCGCGGAAAGCGACACCGGCGTCGGCTTCGACGTCATAGGCCTTGCAGATTTCGTGCTTGATGTCGGCTACCAGGGGATACTGCACCTGGCCGATGCCGCCGTTGTTGATGGCGGTGTTTTTCCAGGCCAGATGGCTGAAATGGGAGTCGATGGAAACGCCGATCACTTCCACGTTGCGGTCCTGGAATTCCTTCAGGCGGTGGTCGAAGGCGATCAGCTCGGACGGGCACACGAAAGTGAAGTCGAGCGGGTAGAAGAAGATTACCGCGTACTTGTTCTTGATATGGGTCTTGAGATTGAAGCCTTCCTCGATGCTGTTGTTGCCCATTACTGCGGCGGCGGTGAAGTCGGGAGCGGCCTTGCCAACGAGAACTGCCATGATGTCTTTCCTTTCAGGGGTGCGAAAAATTGATGAAATCTGATTGTATTTAGAATAAGTCCAAATTGCAATCCGAATTTTATTAGGCACCAATCTAAGTTACCATTAAAAGCTTCACAAATCCTGTTTAACCTGAACAAATCATGACTTGCGACCTGAGCAGCACCCCCCGCGCCCTGTTGACCGAAATGCCCCCGCTGGGAATGAATGCGTCCAGCCTGGCGCTGGATTTCCGCCGTTATTTCAACCATACCCTGGGGCGCGACCGGCATGGCACGCCGCCACACTGTTTCTATACTGCGCTGGCCATGACCCTGCGCGACCGGCTGGTGGAGCGCTGGAAGGCGACCGACATGGCTTATGAGGCCAGCGCCTGCAAGCGCACCTATTACCTGTCACTGGAATTTCTCATGGGGCGCGCCCTGTCCAATGCCATGCTGAATCTGGGTGTGGTGGACGGAACGGCCGAGGCGCTGGGCAGCCTGGGCCTGATGATGGAGGAAGTTGCGGAGCAGGAGCACGATGCCGGTCTCGGCAACGGTGGCCTGGGTCGGCTTGCGGCCTGTTTTCTGGACAGCTGCGCCACCCTGCAGCTACCGGTGACAGGTTATGGCATTCGCTATGAATATGGCATGTTCCGTCAGCATATCGAGGGCGGGTACCAGGTCGAGGAACCGGACCATTGGCTGCGCAACGGTAATCCCTGGGAGCTGGAGCGCCCTGAATTCACCCGGCGCATCCAGTTCGGCGGACGTTGCGAATACCTGCGCGAGTCCGGAGGGAAGCTGCGTGTGCGCTGGGTGGACAGCCATGATGTGCTGGCGGTGCCTTATGATGTTCCCATTCCCGGCTACCAGAACGGCACGGTCAATACTCTGCGGTTATGGAAGGCGGCGGCAACCGATGAGTTCGATCTCAGCGAATTCAATGCCGGCAGCTATCCCGAGGCGGTGGCGGCCAAGAATGCCGCCGAGCATATCTCCATGGTGCTCTATCCCAATGACGCCAGTGAAAATGGCAAGGAACTGCGCCTGCGCCAGCAGTATTTCCTGGCCTCGGCCAGCCTGCAGGACGTCCTGCACCACTGGACGCGCGATCAGGGCGAGGATTTCAGCCTGTTTGCCGACCGGGTCTGCTTCCAGCTCAACGACACCCATCCCACCTGTTCGGTGGCGGAGCTGATGCGCCTGCTGATGGACGAACATGGCCTGGAATGGGATGCCGCCTGGCAGATCACCTCCCGCACCATGGCTTACACCAACCACACCCTGCTGCCCGAAGCGCTGGAAAAATGGCCGGTGCGCCTGTTCCGCGCGCTGCTGCCGCGCCTGCTGGACATTATTTACGAAATCAACGCCCGCTTCCTGTCCGAAGTGGCGCGCCGCTGGCCGGGCGACAACCAGCGGCTGGCGCGCATGTCGATCATCGAGGAAGGGCACGAGCCCCAGGTGCGCATGGCCTATCTGGCCGTGGTGGCGAGCTTTTCCGTCAATGGCGTGGCGGAACTGCATTCCGAACTGCTGCAGCAGGACCTGTTCCGCGATTTTTACGAGCTGTGGCCCCACAAGTTCAACAACAAGACCAATGGCGTGACCCAGCGCCGCTGGCTGGCAGCGAGCAATCCACTCCTGAGCCGGCTGATCGGCGACAGCATCGGAGAGGGTTGGGCGACCGACCTGCAGCAGCTGCGCAAGCTCATCCCCCTCTCCGACAATGCCGAATTCCGCGCCCGCTGGCGTGAGGTGAAGCAGGAAAACAAGCTGCGCCTGGCCGCGCTGGTTCAGGCCGACTGTGGCGTGAGCTTCGATGTCGATGCGCTGTTCGACGTCCAGGTCAAACGCATCCACGAATACAAGCGGCAACTGCTCAACATCCTGCATGTGATCCACCTTTACGACCGCATCAGGCGCGGCGACACGGCCAACTGGACGCCGCGCTGCGTGCTGATCGGTGGCAAGGCGGCGCCGGGCTACGCGATGGCGAAATCCATCATCAAGCTGGCTTGCAGCGTGGCGCAGATGGTCAATGCCGACCCGGCCTGCGACGGTTTGCTGAAGATGGCCTACCTGCCCGATTATCGCGTGACGGCGATGGAAGTGGTGAGCCCCGGCACCGATCTGTCGGAACAGATTTCCACTGCCGGCAAGGAAGCTTCCGGCACCGGCAACATGAAATTCATGATCAACGGCGCGCTCACCATCGGCACACTGGATGGCGCCAATATCGAGATCCGGGAAGAGGCGGGCGTGGACAATTTCTTCCTGTTCGGCCTCACCGCCGCAGAAGTGGAAGCGCGCCGCCGGGATTATGATCCGGCCCGGGTGATCGAAGCCGACCAGGATCTCAAGCGGGTGATGCAATTGCTGGAATCCGGCCATTTCAACCCTGCCGAGCCGGGCATTTTCGACAACATCATCCGTTCCCTGACCGAGCACGGCGATTACTGGATGATCGTGGCGGATTTCAGGAGCTATGTCGAGGCGCAGCGCCAGGCCGCTGCCGCCTTCCTCGACCAGGAGCGCTGGACGCGCATGAGTATCCTCAATAGCGCCACCAGCGGCAAGTTTTCCAGTGACCGCACCATCCACGAGTACAACGCGGATATCTGGCGGCTTACGCCAGTAGCGGCGAGGAGCGGCGCATGATCATCAGCTTCCGTGTCATGTTTCTGGCCGTGCTGGCGTGCTGTCTCGGGGTGCTGAGCTTCGGCCTTTATCTGCAGCATGGCCTGCACCTGGAACCGTGCCCCCTGTGCATCCTGCAGCGCATGGCCTTCCTGGCCATCGGCCTGACTGCCTTGCTGGCTTTCCTGCTGAATCCCGGCATTGTGGGCAGAATGTTTTTTGGCCTGCTGATCACGCTGTTTTCCGCCGCCGGCATTGCAGTGGCGGGGCGCAATCTCTGGCTGCAGCATCTGCCCCCGGACCAGGTGCCGGAGTGCGGGCCGGGGCTGGAATACATGCTGGAAGCCTTTCCCCTGACCAAGGTGCTGCCGATGGTGTTGCAGGGTTCGGGGGAATGCGCCAAAGTGGCATGGACCATGCTGGGCCTGTCCATCCCGGCCTGGGCGCTGGGCTGGTTCCTGGTGTTCCTGATGGCTGGGCTGGCGGCGCTGTTCCTGCGCGAGAAGGTCAGGGACCGTTGATGGCGATACGGAATCTTTGCGGCAACCGCATGACATGAAAACAATATGACCGAACCCATCAGACTCTCCAAGCTCATGTCCCAGCTCGGGCTATGCTCCCGCCGCGAGGCAGATTCCTATATCGAGCGCGGCCTGGTGTTCGTCGATGGCTTCAAGGTGACGGAGCTGGGCACCAAGGTTTTGCCGACCCAGACCGTGACCCTGGGCCATGGCGCCAGGGCGCAGCAGGCCCGGCGTGTCACCATTCTGCTGCACAAGCCGGTGGGCTATGTTTCCGGCCAGCCGGAAAAGGGCTACAAGGCGGCCGCCACCCTGATCACCAAAGACAGCCATTTCAAGGGCGACACCGCGCCGCAGCAGTTCGACCCTTCGCAGCTGTTCGGCCTGGCGCCGGCCGGACGGCTGGATATCGACTCCCAGGGCCTGCTGGTGCTGACCCAGGATGGGCGTATCGCCAAGCAGCTGATCGGCGAGGATTCCGGCATCGAAAAGGAATATCTGGTGCGGGTACAGGGCAAACTCGACGAAAACGGCCTGAAGCTGCTCAATTACGGCCTCAGCCTGGATGGCAAGCCGCTCAAGCTGGCGCGGGTGAGCTGGCAGAATGCCGACCAGCTGCGCTTCATCCTCAAAGAAGGCAAAAAACGCCAGATCCGCCGCATGTGCGAGCTGGTGGGGCTGAAAGTGGTGGGCTTGAAGCGCGTGCGCATCGGCAAGGTCAAACTGGGCGACCTGCCGCCGGGACAGTGGCGCTATCTGCAGGAGGGAGAAGCCTTTTGAGACAGGAAAAGCATTTGAACCGCAAAGATCGCAAGGGTCTTCCCCGTGGTTGTATTCCGCTGAAGCGGAACAACGCACGCGAAGGCGCGGAGGCGCAAAGAACCCCAAAAAACAAACCAGCTGGATATCAGCCCGACAAGGGAATCAGCCGATTCACACCATACGCCGCTTTAACTTTGCGCCTCCGCGCCTTTGCGGTTGATGATTCGAGGCATGAAGATTGAAAGTATTCGGCCTTGCCGGCTGGTCGGGTAGCGGCAAAACCACCCTGCTGGAGAAGCTGATTCCGCTTATGGTCGGGCGCGGCCTCCGGGTTGCCACTATCAAGCAGACGCATCACGACGTGGATCTCGACCAGCCCGGCAAGGATTCCTACCGTCACCGCGCCGCCGGGGCAAGCGAAGTGCTGCTCGCTTCGTCTTCCCGCTGGGTGCTGCTGCACGAGTTGCGTGATGAGGCGGAGCCTGGCCTGGCGCAGCATCTGGCGCGGCTTTCTCCCTGCGACCTGGTGCTGGTCGAGGGTTTCAAGCAGGAGGCGATTCCCAAGCTGGAAATCCATCGCCCTGCTGTCGGCAAGCCATTGCTCTATCCCCAGGACCCCCATATCATCGCGCTTGCCAGCGATGTGGCGCTGGAAGCGCCCTTGCCCTTGCTCGATCTCAATGACCCGGCGGCGATCGCCGGCTTTATTTTGCGCCATCTGGATATGAAACATGAGTGAAATCAAGAAAATGCTGAGTGCCGACGAGGCGCTCGAAGTGCTGTTGGGCCATGCCCGGCCTATTGGCGAAACCGAGAAAATTCACACTACCCATGCCCTGGGCCGGGTGCTGGCCGAGCCGCTGGTCTCGACCGTCACCGTGCCGCCGCTCGACAACAGCGCCATGGACGGCTATGCCGTGGCCCGCGCCAGCCTGAATCCCGATGGCGCCACCCGTCTCCGCGTCTCCCAGCGCATTCCTGCCGGCAGCGTGGGCCATCCCCTGGAAGCGTGCACGGCGGCGCGCATCTTTACCGGCGCGCCGGTGCCGCCGGGCGCGGATGCCGTGGTGATGCAGGAGGATTGCACGGCAGAGGGGGATGACGTGATCATCCGCGCCATGCCCAAGCCGGGTGAGAATATCCGCCGTGCCGGCGAGGATATCGCTGCCGGCAGCCAGGTGCTGGCAGCCGGCGTCCGCATCCGTCCCCAGGAAATGGGGCTGATCGCCTCGATCGGCTTGGCTGATGTGACCGTTTTTCGCAAGCTGCGGGTGGCCCTGTTCTTCACCGGCGACGAAATCGTGATGCCGGGCGAGCCGCTGGCAGAGGGCGAGATCTACAACTCCAACCGCTACACCCTGCTCGGCCTGCTCGAAGGCATGGGCTGCCGCGTGGCCGATTACGGCATCGTGCCGGACAGCCTGGAGGCGACGGTGGAAGTGCTCAGGCAGGCCTGGCACGAGGCCGACCTGATCGTGACCAGCGGCGGCGTCTCGGTAGGAGAGGAAGACCACGTCAAGGCTGCAGTGGAAAGCCTGGGCAGCCTCGATATGTGGAAAGTGGCGATGAAGCCGGGCAAGCCGATCGCCCACGGCACGGTGCAGGGTACGCCCTTCATCGGCCTGCCGGGCAACCCGGTTTCGGCCTTCGCCACCTTCTGCCTGTTCGTGCGGCCCTATATCCTGCGCTGTCAGGGGGTGGAGCAGGTGACGCCGCGCAGCTATCAGCTGCCGGCCGCTTTCGAGTGGCCCAGGCCCGGCCCGCGCCGCGAATTCGTGCGGGCGCGCATCGAGCCGCAGGCGGATGGCGCTGCCGCTGTCGTCATCTACCCCAACCAGGGCTCCGGCGTGCTGACCTCGGCGGTATGGGGCGAGGGGCTGGCAGAAATTCGTGAGGGCTCCACCGTGGCGCGTGGCGATCGGGTCAAGTTCACGCCTTTTACCGAATTGCTGGGCTAAACCATGATCCTAAAAAAAGCAGTTGAACCGCAAAGGCGCAAAGAACGCAAAGTAAAAACAATGCGTTATCTGAATTTGCTCAGTCACCAGACTGGTGAATGCCAGATAATCTGCATGTCCTCGTTTTCTTTGCGCCTTCGCGCCTTCGCGTGCGTTGTTCCGCTTCAGCGGAATACAACCACGGGGAAGACCCTTGCGATCTTTGCGGTTAATGAACTGAGGCTTCCAGGATGATTACACTACTTTATTTTGCCCGTCTGCGCGAGGCGCTGGGCGTATCCTCGGAACAGATCGGCCTGCCGCCGGACGTGCAGGATGTCGCCGCCCTGACTGCCCGGCTGCGCCAGCGCGGCGGTGCCTGGGCGGACGAACTGGCTGCTGGGCGGGCCTATCGTGTCGCGGTCAATCAGGACATGGCCGAGGGTGCGACCCCGCTCAAGGATGGCGACGAGGTTGCCATCTTCCCGCCGGTCACGGGGGGCTGACATGGCCATCCGGGTGCAGCAGGAAGATTTCGACCTGGGCGCGGAGCTGCTCGCGCTGCGCCAGGGCAATCCGAAGATCGGCGCCATCGCCAGCTTCCTCGGCCTGGTGCGCGACCTCAACGAGGGCGATGCCGTGGCTGGCATGAGTCTCGAACACTACCCCGGCATGACGGAAAAAGCGCTGGAGCGCATCGTCGAGCAGGCCAAAGCGCGCTGGGATATATTCGACGCCCTGGTCATCCACCGCATCGGCGACCTCAGGCCCACCGACCAGATCGTGCTGGTGGCCGTCACCAGCGCGCATCGCGGCGAAGCCTTTGCCGCCTGCGAATTCATCATGGATTATCTCAAGACCCAGGCGCCGTTCTGGAAGCGCGAGCAGACGCCATCCGGCGCGCGCTGGGTGGATGCGCGCGAAAGCGATGAACAGGCGGTGGAACGCTGGCTCAAGTGATGGGCGTGCTGAATGAGTATGAGCAAACACTCCACACTGTCAGGCACTGAACATCCCCAGGCATTGCGCCGCCTCTTCATGATTTTCACGGCGCTCCTGCTCGTTGCCTATCTGGCGGCGCTTGCGCGGAGCTGGCAGGAGACGCTGCGCGATACCCGTGCCAGCCTGACGCATATCAACAGCATGCTGGTTCAGGGCGTGCGATCAACCATGAAAACCCACGAGCTGGTGCTCCTCGGCCTCGGCGGCGAGCTGCTGGCCCAGGGCGCCCTCCGCCAGCCAGAAAACGGCCGGGCGCTGATCGAACGCATGCAGGCAATTGATCCGGGCTTTGCCGGATTTGGCCTGGCCCGGCCGGATGGCCAGCTGGTTCTGGTCAGCAAGGTGGCGAATGGCGCGCCCCTGCCCAATCTGGCCAAGATGCCGGAAACCCGCGACAGTTTTCTCCAGAGCCTTGCCCAGAAACGCATCCAGCTTGGCAGGCCCTATTTCATGGATGCCCTGAAACAGTGGGTTACCCCGGTTCGTGTTCCGATATATGACCAGACCGGGGCTGCCGTCGCCGTCATGACCGCAGGCTATTCCCCCGGGAATGGCGCCACCACCTGGGGCAACATGACGCTGCCGGCAGGGGTGGAAACCGCGCTGCTGCGCGAAGATGGCTACCTGCAACACTATTATCCCACGCCGCAGGAACCGCTGGAGGAAATCTACGGCAAGCCCGTGGCGCCGGAAACCCTGGGCCAGGCCAGGGCGCTTCCGGGTGAGAGCGGCTTCACCTCGATAGATTTTCCCGGTAAGCTGGGAAAGTACTACGCATCCTATGAACGGGTGGCGGAATATGGACTGCTTGCCGGCACAGTCGTGCCCCGGAGCATGGTTGTGGCTCAGTGGGTGGAACGGATTGTCGCGCCGACTGCCCTGCTGCTCATTTGTCTTCTGGGTGGCCTGTGGGCGTACCGCCGCTCGGTCGCGCAGCAGCAAAGAGCCGAAAACGAAGTTGCCCGGCTGTCGAGCTGGCAGCAGGCAGTGCTGGATGGTGCGGACTACAGCATCATCTCGACCGACACCAGCGGTGTGATTGTCAGCTTCAATGCGGCGGCCCAGCGCATGCTGGGCTATCGCGCGGACGAGATGATAGGCAGGCAAACGCCCAGCATCATTCACGATGCTGCGGAAGTTGCCCGCCGCGCCGCCGAATTGTCCGGGGAACTGGGCCGGACGGTGGAGCCCGGCTTCGGGGTGTTTATCGCCCAATCGAGCCTGGGCCAGGCGGATGAAAGAGAGTGGACCTATATCCGGAAAGATGGCTCCCGTTTTCCCGTGCGCCTTTCCGTGACCCCGCTGCACAGCCGCAGGGGCGAAATTACCGGTTTTTTGGGTATTGCCGCCGATCTGTCTGAAAGCCGGCAAGTCGAGTCCAGGCTGCGCGACAGCGATGCCCGCTACCGCACGCTCTTTGAAGGCGCGGGTGACAGCATTTTTTTGATGGCAGGAGAGCATTTCATCGAGTGCAATCCTGCTACCCTGAAAACATTCGGTTGCAGCCGCGAGCAGATTCTGGGCGAATCGCCGGCCCGCTTTTCTCCCGCCCTCCAGCCGGACGGCCGATCCTCCAGGGACAAGGTCATGGAGAAAATCGCGGCAGCGCTGAAGGGCGACATCTCCGCTTTCGAATGGCGCCACTGCCGCTATGACGGCACGCCCTTCGACGCCGAGGTTACCCTCAACGCCGTGGAAATCGCCGGGAAAACCCATCTTCTGGCGACGGTCCGCGACATCAGCGGACGCAAGGAGGCTGAATCCAGGCTGGAATATCTGGCCCATCATGATTCCCTGACCGGCTTGCTCAACCGCCATGCCCTGCAGAAGGGGGTGGAGCTTGCCCTCGGCGAGAACGTGGCAGCGGCCCTCATGCTGATCGACCTGGATCGCTTCAAGGAAATCAACGATACCCTGGGGCACCATGTGGGCGACAGGATCCTGCAGGGCCTCGGCCCCTTGCTGCAAAAAGCGCTGGGCGACCAGCATGCCCTGATCAGCCGGCTGGGCGGTGATGAATTCACCATTTTTCTTGGCGGCATCGATGATCCGGATGAGCTGGGAAAAATGGCACGGGCGGTTCTTGTGGCGGTCAAGCAGCCTTTTGAAGTGGATGCCATGAAGCTGGAAGTGGATGCCAGCATCGGTATCGCGCTCTATCCGCAGGACGGCAGGGATAGCCATGCCCTGCTGCGTTCCGCCGACGTGGCGATGTATGAGGCAAAATCGCGTGGCGGCGGCATCGCCTTCTATGATGCGGCGAGCGACCGGTATTCCCCCGAGCGCCTGGCCATCATGGCCGAACTGGGCAACGCCATCCGTGAGGGGCAGCTCTGCCTTCACTACCAGCCGAAATTTGAACTGCACCAGCAGCGGGTTACCGGTTTTGAGGCGCTGGTCCGCTGGCAGCATCCCAAACTGGGATTGCTCTACCCGGACAGATTCATCCCTTTTGCCGAGGTCAGCGATGTCATTCACCCGCTCACGCTCGCCGTGCTGCGCCTGGCCCTGGAGCAGCAGCGGCAGTGGAAAGCGGCAGGGCATCGCTTTTCGGTGGCGGTCAACCTTTCGGCACGCAACCTGGTCGACGACCGTTGCGCCGACATGATTCATGGTCTGCTGCAGGAGTATGGGACACAGCCGGGGGAACTCGAACTGGAAATCACCGAAACCGCGCTGATGCACGATCCCGAGGGCGCGGCTGGCCGCCTGGAACGCATCACCGCGCTGGGCGTGAGGCTGTCCATCGACGATTTCGGCACGGGCTATTCCTCGCTCGGCTATCTGCGCCGGCTGCCCATTCATGCCCTGAAGATCGACCGCCTGTTCGTCATGGAAATGCTGGCCAACGAACAGGACGCCAACATCGTCCGCTCTACCATCGGACTGGCCCACAACCTCAATCTTCAGGTGGTGGCCGAGGGGGTGGAAAGCGCCGAAATCCAGAGCCTTCTGGAGCAGATGGGGTGCGACCTGATCCAGGGCTACCATCTCAGCCGGCCCAAGCCTTGGGCGGAAATGGCCGATTGGCTGAATTGACATTTCCTCGCTGGCAACGATAAGATAGTAACCAATTACTATCTAACAGGATGTCGCATGGAGCCCAGGCCAAAACAGCGTCTCAGCGCGGAAGCGCGCCAGGAGCAGATCATCCAGGTGGCGGTGGACCTGGCCGGGGAGCGTGGTATGCAGGGGGTGACGACCCAGGACATGGCGGATGCCATGGGTTTGACCCAGGGCGCGATATTCCGCCACTTCCCCAGCAAGGACGCGATCTGGCTGGCCGCCATGGGCTGGATACGCGAGCGCCTGATGGGGGTGCTGGGGGCTGCCGCGCAGGGGGCCGCCGATCCGCTCGATGCGCTGGCGCGTATGTTTCATGCCCATGTGGATTTCATCGCCAAACATCCCGCCATTCCCCGCATGGTGTTTTCCGGACAGATGCTGCATGACAGCCCCAAGCTGAAGGCACTGGTGCAGGAGATCATTTCGGGCTATGAGGACAGGCTGATGGCCCTGCTGCGCGAGGCGCGCGAGGCCGGGCTGGTGCGGGCCGATCTCGACGAGCAGAGCGCGGCCATCCTGTTTATCGGCATGATCCAGGGCCTGGTGGTGCAGATCACGATTTTTGGCGCGCGCCGCTCCCTCACGGAAGAGGCGCACAAGGTATTTCCGGTTTATCTGGCCGGCATCCGGGCGGAGCGGACAAAATGAAAAATTCGCGCCAAAAACTGGCGACCGGGCTGGCGCTGTTGCTGCTGGCGGCCGGACTGGTTGGCTTCGCCTTCACGCGCGGGCCGCTGGCGCCGCCCAGGGTTATGCTGGCAAAAGTGGCGCAGGGCGATCTGCGGCCTGCCGTATTTGGCATCGGCACGGTCGAGGCGCGCCTGTCCTACGCGCTCGGGCCCACGCTGGCGGGAAGGGTGAAGTCGGTGGCGGTGGATCAGGGCGACCGGGTGAAAGCAGGGCAGGTGGTGGCAGAGCTCGACCCGGTGGACCTGGACGAGCGCATCGCCGCTGCCGCTTTCGGCCTGCAGCGTGCCGGGCTGGCGGCAAACGCGGCCGAGGCGCAGCTGCGCGAGGCGGCCAGCCGTGAAAAGCTGGCACTGGCCAGCGCAGCGCGCTACCGCGATCTGGTGGCGAAGCATTTTGTCAGCCAGGAAATGGCGGCTGCCAGGGAAAGCGAGGCGGAAGTGGCGCGCGCCGGGCGCGAGGCCGCTGCCGCCTCGCTTGACGCCGCGCGGCGCGATGCCGTCCGCCTTGGCGCGGAGCGCGATGCGCTGCTCAGGCAGCGCGCCAATCTGAAACTGCTCAGCCCGAGCGATGGCGTGGTGATTTCGCGCGATGCCGAACCGGGCAATACCGTGGTGGCGGGGCAGGCGGTGGTGCGCCTGGTGGATCCCGCCAGCCTGTGGGTGCGGGCACGCATCGACCAGGGCCAGGCAGGCGGCATTGCTGTCGGCCAGACGGCCAGCATCGTGCTGCGTTCGCGCCAGGGCGAGGCGCTGCCCGGCAGGGTGGCGCGTATCGAGTTGCTCGGTGACAGCGTGAGCGAGGAACGGCTGGCGCATGTCGCCTTCGACGTCATGCCGGAGAACCTGACTCTGGGCGAGCTGGCGGAGGTGACGGTAGCGCTGCCGGAGGTAAAAAATGCGCTGTTCGTGCCCACCGCAGCGCTCAAGCAGCACGGCCAGACGCGCGGGGTGTGGCGGCTTGAAGCGGACCGGACGCGCTTTCAGCCGGTGCAGACCGGCATTGCCACGCTTGATGGCCAGACCCGGATCGTAAGCGGCCTGCAGGCTGGCGATGAAGTGATTGCCCACAGCCCGGTGGATTTGACGCCGGGTCTCCGCGTCCGCCGATGATCAACCTCGCCGGGCGCGACATCGCCAACCATTTCGGGCGCTATCTGCTGACCGGCCTCGGGCTGGGCTTGCTGATCGGCGTCACCCTCACCATGGCCGGGGTATACCGCGGCATGGTGGATGACGGCAAGGCGCTGATCGCGGCCAGCGGCGCGGATATCTGGGTGGTGCAGCAGAATACGCTGGGGCCTTATGCGGAATCTTCCACCCTGCATGACGACGTGTACCGTTCCATCGCCGGGCTGCCCGGCGTGGCCGAGGCGGCCAACGTCACCTATCTCACCATGCAGGTGCGGCGCGGCGGGCAGGATGTGCGGGTGATGATTTCCGGCATCGAACCGGGGCGTCTCGGTGCCCCCGGCCATCTGGTCGCCGGGCGGCCGGTCACGCGCAGCCACTACGAGGCGGTGGCGGACGTGAAAACCGGTTTCCAGCTCGGCGAGCGCATCCGCATCCGGCGCAATGAATACACCGTGGTCGGCCTGACCCGGCGCATGGTGTCCTCCGGCGGCGACCCGATGGTGTTCATCCCGCTCAAGGATGCGCAGGAAGCGCAGTTCCTCAAGGATAACGATGCGATCCAGAACGACCGCAACCGCCTCGCCGCCAATCCCCAGCTCAACCGTCCCGGCGTGCCCGGCCTCCTGGAAGCGGTGGAGGCCAGCCAGTTTTCCAACCATAACGTCAACGCCGTACTGGTGCGCGTCAGGGACGGCTGGAACCCGGCGCTGGTGGCCGATGGCATCAAGCGCTGGAAGCGCCTCCAGGCCTACACCCAGGCCGACATGGAAGAGATTCTGGTCGCCAAGATGATCGCCGTGTCATCGAAACAGATTGCCATGTTTCTGGTCATTCTCGCTGTCGTCAGCGCGGCGATCGTGGCGCTGATCATCTATACCATGACCATGAACAAGATCAAGGAAATCGCCGTGCTCAAGCTGATTGGCACGAAGAACCGCACCATTGCCGGCATGATCCTGCAGGAAGCGCTGGGGCTGGGCCTGATCGGCTTTGTCATCGGCAAGGTGGCAGCCACTTTCTGGGCGCCGGCTTTCCCCAAATATGTGCTGCTGGAAAGCAGTGACGCCGGGCGTGCCCTGGTGCTCACCCTGGTGATCTGCACCCTGGCCAGCATCATGGGCATCCGCGCGGCCTTGCGCGTGGATCCGGCCTCGGCGATCGGAGGCGGCTGATGCAGGCGGCAATCCGGCTCGAAGGTCTGGTCAAGCGCTATGGCAAGGGCGCGGCGGCGGTGGAGGCGCTCAAGGGCGTGGACATGGAAATCTTTCCCGGCGAGGTGGTGGGCCTGCTCGGCCCCAGCGGCTCGGGCAAGACCACGCTGCTGCAGTGCCTGGGCGCGGTGATCGACCCCACGGCGGGACGCATCACCCTGGGCGGTGAGGTGACCTTCGACAACGGCTGGAAAACGCATGACCTGCGCGCCTTGCGGCGTGACAGGATCGGCTTCATGTTCCAGGCGCCGTACCTCATTCCTTTTCTCAACGCCACCGACAACGTGGCCCTGCCGCCCATGCTGGCCGGCAAGCCCAACGCCGAGGCGCGGCGCAGGGCGCTGGCGCTGCTTGCCGCGCTGGACATGAGCCATCGCGCGGAGGCGCGCGTGTCGCAGCTCTCCGGCGGGGAGGCGCAGCGTGTCTCGATCGCCCGTGCCCTGGCCAATAATCCGCCCATCATCCTGGCGGACGAGCCGACCGCGCCGCTGGACAGCGCCCGCTCGCTGGCGGTGATCGGGCTGCTCAACCAGCTGGCGCGGCAATACCATACCGCCATCATCGTGGTGACCCACGACGATGCCATCATCCCCACCTTCAAGCGTCTGTACCGCATCCGCGACGGGCGGGTGCAGGAGGAACGGGGAGAGGGAAAAACCTTTGCGAGTGAAGCGCCATGAAGCGTCACCCTGCCCTGCTCGTTCTTTCGCGCGAACATCAGGCCGCGCTTTCGCTGGCGCAGCGGGCAAAGCGTGCCGCCGCGTCCGGCCGGGAGAGCGAGGTTGCCGACCTCGCCGCCGTGGTGGCGCATGTCTTTCCGCGCGAGCTGGCGCCGCACTTCCGGGATGAGGAAGATCATCTGCTGCCCGCCCTGGAAGAAGCCGGCGAGGCAGGGCGGGTGGCGCGCACGCTTGCCGATCACCAGCGCCTGCACGCCCTGTCGCGGCAACTGGCGGAACAGCCGGACGCCGGCACACTGGCCGAATTTGGCGCACTGCTGGCTGATCATGTGCGCTTCGAGGAACGTGAACTTTTTGAAATCGCTCAGTCTGTTCTGGACTTGAGCCGGTTGCAATCCAGAGGAGAACATTCATGAAAAAGCATCTTGCCCCCATCCTGTTTCTGGCGCTGCTGCTCGGTCCGGCAGCCGCTGTGCGGGCCCATGATCACGACCATTCCCACGACGAGGCCGCTGCCCCCGCGCAGCTGAGCCTCAACAAGGGGCAGAAATGGGCCACCGACGATACGCTGCGCCAGGCCATGGGCCGCATCCGCACCGAACTGGCGGCGAGCCAGGGCGGCAAGGGGACGCCGGAACAGCAGCGCGCGCTGGGCAACAAGGTGAATGAACAGATTGCCTTCCTGATGCAGAACTGCAAGCTGGACAAAGAGGCCGACGCCATGCTGCATCTCATCCTCGCGGAAATCATCGCCGGCGCCGATGCCCTGACCGGACAGGACAGCGACAGGGTGCGCGCGGGTGCCGACAAGATCGGGCATGCGCTGAAAAATTACGCTACCTATTTCGATCATCCCGGCTGGTAAGACAAAGCCGCATTTTTCGGGCAAGGGCTTGCTATATCCGAAATTTCGGATATAGTGTGCCGCCATGATCGACAGCAATGATTTTTTTGACGCCCTTTCCGATGAAACCCGCCGCCGCTTGCTGGCATTGCTGGTGAACGACGACGAGTTGTGCGTGTGCGAGCTGTGTTACGCGCTCGATATGCCGCAGCCCAAGGTTTCGCGCCACCTTGCGGTGATGCGTGAGCGTGGGGTGCTATCGGTGCGCAGGGATGGGCTGTGGGTGTATTACCGCATCCACCCCATTCTGCCGGCCTGGGCCTACCGTATCCTCGACCAGATGGTGCAGGGCTGCGGCGGGCTGGAGCTGTTTCAAGCCGACCGCAAACGCCTGGACGGGATGTCGAATCGTCCGGCGCGCTGTTGTGCGTAAAAAAATTTCGCTCTATATATTCGTTTGTTCGAATATTAACCATGGCATATGTTTATGAACATGCAAGATGCAAATGCCGCCAAAGTCCATTGACTGTGGTGTGCGTCATGATGGGCTCAGGGCGCTGTTATAGGAAAAGGATACAAGCATGTTTGACGCCATCGCCACCGGGCTGGTGTATGACCTGGCCGGGCTGAAAGGCGCGGCCTTCGGCTCTGCCGCCCATTTCTTCGTGATGGACGTGACCAAGATCCTGGTGCTGCTGACCGGGGTGATCTATGGCATGGGCCTGCTGCGCGCGCTGCTCAAGCCCGAAACCGTGCGCGAATTCATCCGCAATCGTGGCAATGTGCAAAGCCGCTTCCTGGCGGTGGGGCTGGGGGCGGTGACGCCGTTCTGCTCCTGTTCCTCGATTCCGCTGTTCATCGGCTTTGTCGAGGCGGGCATTCCGCTTGGCGTGACGCTGTCCTTCCTGATCGCCAGCCCGATGATCAACGAGGTGGCGGTGGTGGTGCTGGCGTCCGTGATCGGCTGGAAATTCACTGTGCTGTACGTGCTCACCGGCTTGAGCGTGGCGCTGATCGGCGGCTTCGTGCTGGAGCGTTTCAGGCCGGAGCGCTGGGTCGAGGACTATGTGTGGCAGATCCACATGGGACAGGCGGCAGAAGTGGAGGAGGACACCTCCCTGCGCGCCCGCCACGAGTATGCGCTGGGGCAGGTGAAGGAAATCGTCGGGCGCATCTGGAAATTCATCCTCATCGGCGTGGGGGTGGGGGCCTTCATCCACGGCTACGTGCCGGCCGGACTGGTGGCCCGCGTGGCGGGGGATGGCGGCCTGCTGTCGGTGATCGGCGCGGTGCTGATCGGCGTGCCGCTGTATTCCGACGCGGTCGGCATCATCCCCATCGCCGAAGTGCTGCTGCACAAGGGCGTGCCATTGGGCACGGTGCTGGCCTTCATGATGGCGGTCACCGCGCTGTCGCTGCCGGAAATGATCATCCTGAAAAAAGTGGTGAAAGTGCCGCTGCTGGCGCTGTTTGCCGCTTACCTGACGATTGCCTTCGTTATCGTCGGCCTGTTGTTCAACCAAATGAGGAGTATTTTATGAGCACGGATTTGCACCCCTCCATCGTGGCGCTGGTGTCGCTGGCCGCCAATATCGCCGCCAATCATCCCAAACAGGGCCTGTGTCAGGTGGGCAAGCTCAAGGAATACGGCGTGGCGGAGGAACAGATTGACGCGGTGGTGGAGATCGCGCGCCACATCCGCGACGAGGCGGCGCAGGCGCTGGATGCCAGCTTCGACGAGGCCTGCCGCAAGGAAGCGGCCAATGCCAGCCTGTCCGCCATCGGTATCGCCCAATCTGCCTGCTGCACAACGACGAAAAGCGGTCAGTCGTGCTGTTGAAGAGGGTCAGTAGATTCAGGGGCTGGTGAATTCAACCCCTCCCACCCTCCCCTTGTCAGGGGAGGCGCACCCGGCTCTCCCCCCGACAAGGGGGAGTTGGAGGGGGTTGGTTTTTTGGCAAAATAAGGAGTAATAGATGAACCAGGTGAAACATGACGAAATCCGCCAGGCCGTGCGCGAAAACTACGGCGCCGTGGCCCGCGCCGACGGCGCCTGTGGTTGCGGCCCGGTGTGTTGCACCCCGGCTGAAATGCCGGGCGCCGATATCCTGTCGCGCGGCATCGGCTACAGCGCAAGCGAAGTCGGCGCGGTGCCGGAAGGCGCCAACCTGGGTCTGGGCTGCGGCAACCCGCAGGCCATCGCCGCGCTGAAACCCGGCGAAACCGTGCTCGACCTGGGCAGCGGGGCGGGCTTCGACTGCTTCCTCGCAGCGCGCCAGGTGGGCGAATCCGGCCAGGTGATCGGCGTGGACATGACGCCGGACATGGTGAGCAAGGCGCGCGCCAACGCCGCCAGGGGCGGCTATGCCAACACCGAATTCCGCCTCGGCGAGATCGAGCGCCTGCCGGTGGCCGACGCCACGGTGGACGTGATCATTTCCAATTGCGTGATCAACCTCTCGCCCGACAAGGCCCAGGTGTTCCGTGATGCCTTCCGGGTGCTGAAAAGCGGCGGGCGCCTGGCGCTATCCGATATCATCACTACCGCGCCGCTGCCGGAAGAAGCGCGGCGCGACCTGGCCCTGTACACCAGCTGCATCGCCGGCGCGGCGGCAGCGGAGGAAATCGAACAGATGCTGGCGGCGGCGGGTTTCACGCAGATCCGCATCGAAGCCAAGGACGCCAGCCGCGAATTCATCCGCGACTGGGCGCCGGGGCGCGGCGTGGAAGCCTACGTGTGTTCGGCAAACATTGAAGCAGTTAAACCATAAGGAGCAAATCATGAAACAAATCAAGGTTCTCGGCAGCGGCTGTTCGAAGTGCGAAGTCACGGCAAACCTGATCGAAAAGGCCGCGCAGGCCAAAGGCGTGGAGATCAGCCTGGAAAAAGTGACTGACATGGCCGCCATCCTGGGCTATGGCGTGATGTCCACGCCGGGCGTGGTGGTGGATGGCAAGGTGGTGCACAGCGGCAGCGTGCCGGGCAGCGCCAAGGTGGAAGAATGGCTGGGCGGCGCGGAACCGTGCTGCGGCTGTTGCGGCAGGGAGTGAGATCAGTCTGAACTTTGGCCAACCCGTGCAATCTGTCAGTCATTGTTTGTCCTCGTAACACATAAATTGATGGAGGAATGATTATGAGCGACCTTTTTTCCCCTCTTCGCCTTGGCGCAATCGAACTGGCCAATCGCGTTGTGATGTCCTCGTTGACCCGGAATCGGGCAGGTGCCGGAAACGTGCCAACCGATCTCATGGTCGAGTATTACCGCCAGCGTGCATCGGCAGGATTGATTCTGACCGAAGCCTCTCCGGTTTGCCCGGAAGGGCATGGATACCCCCGTACCCCAGGGATTCATTCGGCAGAACAGGTTGCCGGATGGAAGAAGGTCACCCAGGCCGTTCATGCCGCAGGGGGCAAGATTGCCATTCAGCTGTGGCATGTGGGACGAATCTCCCATCCTGATTTGCAGCCCAACGGCGCGCTGCCAGTGGCGCCTTCAGCCCTTTGCCCCGCCGGCCAGACCTTCACCGGGCAGGGAATGAAAAATTTCCTTACGCCCCGTGCGCTCGATACTGCCGAGATTCCCGGATTGATCGCCAATTATGTACAAGCGTCGGGAAATGCCATGGAGGCAGGCTTTGACGGGGTTGAAGTGCATGCGGGCAACGGCTACCTGATCGACCAGTTCCTGCGCTCTTCCACCAATCACAGGACTGACGCATACGGCGGCAGCAAAGAGAATCGCGCCCGTTTGCTGCTGGAAGTGCTGGAGGGCGTATGCGCTGCCATTGGCAGCGAGCGGGTCGGCGTGCGCCTGTCCCCGGTAACGCCGTTCAATGACCTGTACGATGAGAATCCGCAGGATACCTTCGAATACGTCGTCGGACAGCTCAACCGTTTCAATCTGGCCTTTCTTGATCTCCTGCAGGGCACCGGCGGTGCGCCGAAAGAGCAGTGGATTCCATTCGATTACGATCGCCTGCGCGCGTTGTATGCCGGCAAGCTCATCCGCAACAATGGCTACGATTTCGCCAGCGCCCAGGAAGCCATCTCCACCGGTGCCGCGGATGCCATCGCCTTTGGCCGGCTGCTGCTGGCCAATCCGGATCTGGTGGAACGGTTTCGCCGCAATGCCCCGCTCAATGCGCCGGATTATGAAAAACTCTATGTTGGAGAAGAAAAGGGATATACCGATTACCCCTTTCTGGCCAATTAAATGGCAATTTTGACTGGCACGAATCTTCTGGGGAGCGCGTTGGCCCCGCTGTATCTGAGCCGGATTTCTTACAAGCTGACGGAGCGCGAAGGCCGGCTGCTGAAGCGCCTTTCCAGCACCATGATGCTTGAGCTGGGGGTGCTGCTGGTGGCGCCGCAGTGGCTGAATATAAGCCGTTTCAATGATGCCCACATCGCCTGTCTGGAGTAAAATTCAGAACAAGGAATAAGGTGTTCATGAAAACGGCAATTACAAAAATTTCCACGAGCCTGCTGGGCGGCGTGATGGTTTTGGCGGTTTTCCCCGCTCTGGCCGACAGCGACTTCGTGTTTTCATCCTATGAGCTGGATGCGCTGATCTGGATGCTGCTTGGTGCCGGCGTGGCGGTGGTGGGGCACCAGATCTACTCGCGGCTGCCGCAGCGAGAGCATTTGCCCCGGCCCAAGCCCACGTTCAAACCTGCTTCAGCCGAACCCGCGCGTCCGGCGCCAGCCGGGCCGGAACAGAACGAGGATCCGTCGGGCGCTCGTTCGATACAGAGCTGGATCAATCTTGACGAGGCAACCACGGTCACGGTGGGGGAACTCTCGCGTATCGAGGAAGAAGCCGAGGCCTTCGTCATGATGGGCCGCCCGGACGTGGCGATCAGGGTATTGCGTGATTATCTGGACTACGAGCCCGAGAGCCGCATTCCTGTGTGGTTCAAGCTGCTCGATATCTACCACGGCCAGGGCATGCACGGGAAATTCGAGAATCTTGCGCAGGAAATCAGGACGCGCTTCAACGTGACCCTGCCCACCTGGGAAGACAGCAGCGCCAGGGCCGAATCCCGTTATGGACTCGAACATTTCCCGAATTTGCTGGAGCGGATTGCCCTGCACTGGAACGATTCCTCCGGCCTGACGTTCATGCAGGAGCTGATGCGTGACAACCGCCACGGCGAGCGTTCTGGCTTCCATGAAGAGGCGTTCCGGGACATGCTGATGCTGTACGAAGTGCTCGAAATCAAGCTGAGCGAGTGCGAAGAGCCGGCATGAGGCGCGGCCTGTTCTGGCCCCGCTGCCGCTTTTAGTCCTTTGCCGCTGGCAAACTACAGATCATCTTGTGGCGTGCTTTCGCGGGCGGTCCATTTTTGTGCCAGATTCAACCCCACCGCCAGCAGTGTCGGCCCGATGAAAATGCCGATGAAGCCGAAGGCGAGCACGCCGCCCATCACCCCGAGCATCACCAGGAGAAAGGGCAGGCTGCTGCCACGGCTGATCAGCAGGGGCTTTACCACATTGTCCACGCTGCTGATCAGGAAGAAGCCCCATAGCAGCATGAAAATTCCCCATCCGGTCTGCCCCTGGTTGAATAGCCAGAAAGCCGCGCCGCCCCAGAGCAGCGGCGGGCCGACGGGGATCAGGGAGAACAGGAAGGTGCAGACGCCGAGCAGCAGGGCGGCAGGCACGCCGGCGATGGCGAAGCCGATGGTGGCCACGAAGGCTTGTGCCATGGCGGTGCCCAGCAGCCCGTACATGACGCCGCGCACGGTGTTGGTGACGATGTCGAGCACATCCAGGGCATGACTTCCCGCCACCCGGTCCAGCGCCACGCCCAGGGAACGCATCAGCGCAGCGCCGTCGCGGTAGAAAAAGAAGCTGATGAAGGCAGCCAGGCTCATTTCCATGACGCCTTTCCCCAGCAGCATGCCACCGGCGAGCAGGAAGTTCCTGGCCGGCTCCAGCAGGCGCTTGGCCAAGGCCAGCATTTCCTCCTGGCTGGTGGAAATCTGCTGCCAGTAGGATTCGATCGAGGTGCCCACCAGCGGCAGCCCGGCCAGCCAGGCCGGCGCCTCCGGCGGGCCGCCCTCGATGGCTTGCCGGAGCATCTCGTACAGGGCGCTGACGTTGTCGGCGAGGTTGTACGCGACCAGCGCCAGCGGCAGGATGACCATCACCACCAGCGACAGGGTCATGGCGAGCGCGGCCAGCCCCTGGCGTTCCTTCATCCGGCGCAGCAGCCCGGTGTAGACGGGCCAGGTCGAGACACACACCACGGCAGCGAACAGCAGGGCGGTGAGAAAGGGCCGCAGCACCAGAAAACAGCCCACTACCAGAATCAGCATGGCGACGAGGCGGGCCTGGGCTTCGAAATGTTTTTCCACGGTGTCCGGCCTCCATTGCCGGGAATCAGACGCTGATCAGGTATGCTTGTTTAGAGCCTGTTATAGTAGGTTTCATACCTCGCGCCAGCATCAGTCAAGGTGCAGTGCTAGGCGCGAGGGGCACGGCCTGGTTGTTCCAGGCAAGCCGCGAGCAACAACGCAATGCACCTTGAATGATACTGGCCCTCCGGGTTGAGGCCAGAAAGCGCGTCTGCGGCGTCGCGGGCCTTGCCAATGGAATGACCATTGGCTGCGCCCCGCTTCTTGCAGCCATCACTTTCTGGCCTCAACGCGAGGCATGAAACCTACTAAAATAGGCTCTTTATCCAACGCGCAATTACCCTAAAAAACTCATTTGAATCGCAGAGGCGCAGAGACGCGAAGTAAAAACAATGTGCTGGCTCAATTTGTTTCTTCACCGGGAAGGTGATTGCATGAAAATAGACAACTTGTTGTTTTGTAAAAAATCTCTGCGTCTCTGCGGTAAGGAATTTAGGATTATATGGCACTCAAATCAACAATTTTTAAAGCCGAGCTGCAGATCGCCGACATGGACCGCAATTATTACCATGTCCATAACCTGACTCTTGCCCGCCATCCCTCGGAGACCGATGAGCGCATGATGGTGCGATTGCTGGCTTTTGCGCGCCATGCCCATGAGGCGCTGGCGTTCGGCCAGGGGCTGAGTGCCGACGATGAGCCCGATCTGTGGCAGAAGGATCTGACCGGCGCCATTGAGTGGTGGATCGACGTCGGCCTGCCCGACGAGAAGCTGGTGCGCAAGGCCTGCGGGCGCGCCCGGCAGGTGTTCGTCTATGCCTATGGCGGCCGCGCGGCCGACATCTGGTGGGGCCAGCACGGCAGCAAGCTCGACCGCCTTCCCAATCTGGCCGTGATGAAGCTGTCGCCGGAAACGACCCAGGCCCTGGCTGGGCTGGCCCAGCGCACCATGCGGCTGAATTGCACCATCCAGGACGGCCAGATCTGGCTGGCGGACCAGGCCGGTACCGTGGCGGTGGAACTGGAGACATTGAAAATTTCGTCAGTGCCCTGACCGGGGCCTGTTGCCATTCCGGTTTCCGGTAAGCTACGAAGGGTGTTTTGAATGTGCTGCCGCCAGTTGCAGGCGAAGTTTTCATGGCTTCGCCGCTTGCTGAGCGATGCGGCCCCGAAGGCGTTAATAGCCGGTACGGTCGCTTTTCGGCAGGGCAATGTCCTCGCCAAAGAAATTCCACAGCAGGTGGGCAAAGATTTCCGGAGCGATCACGGTGTGGCGGTTGTTGGTTTCCTGCAGACGGCTGCGCAGGCTCTGGCGCAATTCCGCATTGCCGGTGAGGTCGAAAATGATGTCAACCTTCTCGCCCATTTCGACCACGTCGAGCGCGTTGGTGAAAACCGGTACCTTGCTGTGGGCAAACCCCAGCGCCACCGGGGAATCCGGGTGGCGGTCAGCAACCGCGACGATTTCGACGTTGGCGTGTTCTTCCTGGATCTTTTCCAGAAAGTGTTCGGCAAAGGTTTCGCCCACGCTGCCCAGGCCCAGCAATGCGACTTTTACCTTGTTGCTCATCAATGATCTCCCCTGATTTTGTTATGTGTGACAAACGGTATTACAACGAGGTGAAAAAGCGCGAGCCCAACTCCTCCAGTCCCAGCGTTTCGAGCACTTCGTGCAGGCGTTCCGTCGGGCGTCGGCGCGGCAAATCCTTGTAGCTCGCGATGATCAGCTCGTTCTTCATCGAGTGCTCCCAGCCCACCAGTTCGGTGACGTTGACCTGGTAGCCGTGCGCCTCAAGTTGCAGGCAGCGTAGCACATTGGTGATCAGGCTGCCGAATTCGCGGGTATGCAGCGGATGACGCCAGATTTCGGTCAGTGCATTGCGCGTTAGCGCCTTGCCCTTGTTCTTTTTCAGCACCGCAGCCACTTCGGCCTGGCAGCAGGGCACCAGCACGATGAACCGGGCCTGCTTTTTCAGGGCGAAATGGATGGCATCGTCGGTGGCGGTGTTGCAGGCGTGCAGGGCGGTGACCACGTCGACGGTTTGCGGCAGCAGGCTGGACTCGATCGACTCCGCAACCGACAGGCTGAGGAAGGACATGCCCGGAAAAGCCAGCTTTTGCGCCAGATCGCGCGATCTGCTCACCAGCTCGTCGCGGGTTTCGATGCCGTAGATATGGGAATCGTCATTCAGTGCCTTGAAGAACAGGTCATACAGGATGAAGCCCAGGTAGGACTTGCCCGCGCCATGATCCACCAGCCGGATGCCGGGATGGTCCTGCTGAATCTCCTTCAGCAGCGGTTCGATGAACTGGAACAGGTGGTTCACCTGCTTGAGTTTGCGCCGGCTGTCCTGGTTCATCTTCCCGTCGCGGGTGAGAATGTGCAGCTCCTTGAGCAGCTCAATCGACTGGCCGGGTTTGACTTCATGCAGGGACATGCTGTTCTCGCGGAAAAGAGGCGTCAGGCATCAGGAAAAACGCTGCTGCAGATAGCGGATGATGTCGCCCGACTCGTACATCCACTGGCTGTTGCCCTGCGCATCGGTGATCCTCAGGCACGGCACCTTGACCGCGCCGCCACCCTGCAATAATGCCGCGCGGTGCTGCGGGTCGTTTTTCGCGTCGCGCAGTTCGATATCGAGCGACAGTCGGCGTATTTCCTGACGCACCTTGATGCAGAAGGGGCAGGTTCTGAATTGATAGAGCGCCAGAGCGCGGCATTGCGCGTCGACCTGCCGCTGTGCTCCCGCCTCGCGCGCCATGCCCTTGGGGCGGGTGAAGAATTCCCACAGCAGCAGGAAGGGGCCGAGCACAATGCGCAGGATCTTGAAGAAAATTTTCATGCTGGATCAGGTCTGAATAAATTAAAGCCGGCATTTTACTGCCATATGAATCATGCAGGCAGTTTGTTCCGCAGCGCCTCGCGGTCAAACCACCAGGATGCGCCAACGATGGTATTCACCACCTGGCTCAGGCGCGGCAGGAATACGCCGGGGTCGCGCAGTTCCAGCCGGTCCATCCAGTCGTTCAGCCCCTGCTGGTCGTTGACCTTGTCGTGACGCGCGGCCACGCGGGCGATGAGATTGTTGGCCAGCAGGGCGAGGTCCTCGTGCCGGTCGTCGCTGGCGCGCAGGTCGATCACGTAGCGGATGGTGACGGCGGCAAGCGCCGCGCCGTCGGAGTGGTCGGGCGTCTCGTCGATGATATGGGCCAGCATGGCGAAAGTCAGCTCGGGTTCCACCGGGAAGGTGATGGACAGCCAGGTGCCCATGCCCAGCGCCGGGATGGAGAGCGGCTGCTCGCACTGATAGAGCACGTTGCAGGCCTCGACGGCATCCTGCCAGGATTCGTGCTGCAAGGCGCTGTCGAAGGCCGGGCGTGCCAGGTTCCAGGCTTCTTCCTTGCGCTCCAGCGCCAGCAGGAGTTCGGCGACGTCGAGCTGGAGGCGGGCGCGCTCGATGGTGGAGACATCGCCAAGCCTGCCGAGCGCCCGCTGTTTTTCTTCCAGCTCACGTTGCAGAGCGGCGGTTTCATCATCGGCGGCGGTCGGATTTGGATTCATGCGGATACATTACCCTGATGGAAAAAACGGATTCTAAACCATCGCATGGCCCCAGCCGGCATAAAATTCCGGGCGCGAGCCGGAGCGGATATGGTTAAATTTCATTTGCACATGAAATAAGGTGAATGGCATGAAAATCGGCACCCCATTAAGCCCCAACGCGACCCGCGTGATGCTGCTCGGCAGCGGCGAGCTGGGCAAGGAAGTGATCATTGCCCTGCAGCGCCTGGGGGTGGAAGTGATCGCAGTGGACCGTTACCCCGATGCGCCGGGACAGCAGGTGGCGCATCGCGCCCACGTCATCAACATGGCCGATGGCCAGGCCCTGCGTGCGCTGGTGGAGCAGGAAAAACCCCACCTGATCGTGCCCGAGATCGAGGCGATCGCCACCGAGATGCTGTCCGAAATCGAACGCGATGGCCTGGCCGAGGTGATTCCCACTGCCCGTGCCGCGCAACTCACCATGAACCGCGAGGGCATCCGCCGGCTGGCGGCGGAGGAACTGGAACTGCCCACCTCGCGCTACGCCTTTGCCGACACCCTGAACGAACTGGGAATCTGGATCGACAAGGGCATCGGCTATCCCTGCATCGTCAAGCCGGTGATGTCCTCGTCCGGCAAGGGGCAGTCCACGGTCAATGGCCCCGATGACGTGGAAAAGGCCTGGAACTACGCCATGAGCGGCGGACGGGTGAATCGTGGACGGGTGATCGTGGAGGAAATGATCACCTTCGATTTCGAAATCACCCTGCTGACCGTGCGTGCGCGCGGCGCAAATGGCGAAATCGAAACCTATTTCTGCGATCCCATCGGCCATGTGCAGGTCAAGGGCGATTATGTTGAAAGCTGGCAACCCCAGGCAATGGGCGCGGAAGCCCTGAAGAAGGCCCGCGAAGTCGCGAAAAAAGTCACGGACAATCTCGGCGGGCGCGGGATTTTCGGCGTGGAGCTGTTCATCAAGGGCGATCAGGTATGGTTTTCGGAGGTCAGTCCGCGTCCCCATGATACCGGCCTGGTGACCTTGTGCAGCCAGCGCCTGTCCGAGTTCGAGCTGCACGCGCGGGCGATTCTGGGGCTGCCGGTGGATGTGAGCCTGCGCGAAGCGGGCGCTTCGGCGGTGATCTACGGCGGGATGGAGGAAAAAGGCATTGCTTTCGAGGGCGTGGAACAGGCGCTGGCCGTGCCGCGCAGCGATCTGCGCCTGTTCGGCAAGCCGGAAAGCTTTGCCCGCCGCCGCATGGGCGTAGCACTGGCCAATGGCGCGTCGGTCGAGGAAGCGCGCAGCCGGGCCAGGCTGGCAGCAAGCCTGGTGAAGCCGGTCAAGGGATAGAAGAATGGAAACGCATTACCAACGTATCGGCGGCGAGGAAACCATCCGCCGCCTGGTGGATCGCTTTTACGATTTGATGGACGAGGACCCGGATTACTACGGCATCCGGAAAATGCACGCCAGGGATCTGGCCGAGGCGCGCGACAAGCTGTTCATGTTCCTTTCCGGCTGGACCGGCGGGCCGCAGCTGTACATGGAAAAATTCGGCCATCCGCGCCTGCGTCAGCGCCATCTGCCGTTTGCCATCGGCGAAGCCGAGCGCGACCAGTGGATGGCCTGCATGACGCGTGCCATGGACGAGGTCGGGCTGGATGAAAAGCTGCGCCAGGAACTGGCGGCGGCATTCTGGAAAACAGCGGATTTCATGCGGAACCAGGAAAGTTGATGAACGATTTGTAACCTGCTGGCAGATGCAAAATTGCTAGCATATCTCCTATCTATATCGATTGATGAGGGAGGCATGATGAGACTGGTGACAGGATTGACCGGGTTGTTGCTCTATACCGTGCTGGCAGTGCCGGCGCAGGCGGGCCGGGTGGATGGCGATGCGGTGATCGGCGGCGCGCTGGGCGGCGCGACCGGCGCGGCCATTGGTTCTGCTGTGGGCGGACGCGATGGCGCGATCATCGGCGGTGCCATTGGTGGCGCGACCGGTACTGCGATGATGGCTTCCGAGCGGCGCCAACCCCGGGTCGTGCGTGAGCGCGAGGTGATTTACGTGGATGGCCGCCACGATAACGGCCTGCATCGTGGCCATCACAAGCACCGGCATCATCACGGCTATGATGATTGAACCGTTGTGAGCGGAAACAAAAAAGGCGCCAATTGGCGCCTTTTTTGTTTGCCGAAGCTAAGGATCAGCCGTGACGGCGGCCGTTGTGATGGCCGAAGCCGCCGCCATTGGGGCGACGCTCGCTGCCACCAAAGCCGCCTTCACGCCGGGGCTGGCCGGAGAAGCCGCGATTGCCGCCGGGCTTGCCGCTGAATTTGCGGCCCTGGCCGGTACGGGGGGCGCTGGGCCGGGGCACGCGCTTGGGTTCCAGGCCAGGAACGGTGTGCGGCGCGATCGGCTGGCCGGTGAAGCGTTCGATGCGCTGGAGGTGCAGCATGTCCTTGTGGGAGGCGAAGGATACCGCGATGCCAGAGGCGCCGGCGCGGCCAGTCCGGCCGATGCGGTGGACATAGTCCTCGGCGAATTTGGGCAGGTCGAAGTTGATCACGTGACTGATGCCGGCCACGTCGATGCCGCGCGCAGCCACATCGGTGGCTACCAGTACGCGGATGCCGCCACGGCGCATTTTGGTCAGGGTGCGGTTGCGTGCGCCCTGGTTCATGTCGCCGTGCAGGGCGGCGGCAGCGTGGCCCTGGGCAAACAGGTCCTCGGCCAGCATGTCGGCATCGCGCTTGGTGGAAGTGAAAACGATCGCCTGCTTGACGTCCACGTCGCGCAGCAGGTGTTCCAGCAGGCGGTTCTTGTGTGCCATGTCGTCGACATAGTGCAGGCGCTGTTCGATATTTTCGTGGCGCGCTTTCTGCGCGGCGATCTGGATACGCTGGGGCTCTTTCAGCAGGCGGCTGGCGAGGTTGCCGATCACGCCTTCGAGCGTGGCGGAGAACAACAGGGTCTGGCGGCTGGCCGGGGTGGCGTTGGCGATTTTTTCCACGTCATCGATGAAACCCATGTCCAGCATGCGGTCGGCTTCGTCGAGGATGAGCATTTCGAGGCGCGAAAAATCGATGCGGCCACGCTCGATATGGTCGATCAGGCGGCCGGGGGTGGCGACCAGGATGTCAACGTAGCCGGACAGCAGCTTGTTTTGCAGCGGATAGGGCATGCCGCCGAGGATGCTCACGGTGTTGACGCGCAGGTGCTTGCCGTATTTGCGTGCGGCATCGTTGACCTGGTTGGCCAGCTCGCGCGTGGGAGTCAGCACCAGGACGCGGGGGCCACGGCTCTTGACCGTGGAAGGGGTCGCCAGCTTGTGCAGCGCCGGCAGCATGAAGGCAGCGGTTTTGCCGGTGCCGGTCTGGGCCGAGGCCATCAGGTCGTGGCCGGCGATCACGACCGGAATCGCTTCGGACTGGATCGGGGTGGGCTCGGTGTAACCGCTCTCGGCAATCGCTTTGAGGATGGAGGGATTGAGATTCAAAGATTCAAAAGACACGGAATTTCCTTGCGTAGTAAAGCAATAGTGCGCAGGCAGGGAACGGCAAGACAAGCCGGGAATACCGGGATAAACGTCAGCAAAACACCGCGCGGCGCAAACACAACATCGTCGCTAACCGGGGTGGAGCTGAAATTCAGAGGGCTGAATTAAGGGGGCCAGGGAACGATGAACCAGATTGACCGGCAATCGAGCCGGGCAAGGTGGCGCATTATACGTGTATTTCAGAAAATTACCAGATAGTTATGCTAGAATTGCCGACTTTTTACCGCACCGGAAAGTTTTCATGTCACGCGCCCTCCGTAATATCGCCATCATCGCCCACGTTGACCACGGCAAGACCACCCTGGTGGACAAGCTCCTGCAGCAGGCCGGTACTTTCGCCGCACACCAGCAAGTCACCGAACGGGTGATGGACAGCAACGATCTGGAAAAAGAGCGTGGCATCACCATTCTGGCGAAAAATACCGCGATCAATTTTGAAGGCACCCACATCAATATCGTCGATACCCCCGGACACGCCGACTTTGGCGGCGAGGTGGAGCGTGCGCTGTCGATGGTCGATGGCGTGCTGCTGCTGGTGGATGCCGTTGAAGGCCCGATGCCGCAGACCCGTTTCGTCACCAAGAAGGCGCTGGCGCTGGGCTTGAAGCCCATCGTGGTGGTGAACAAGATCGACCGCCCCGGCTCCCGTCCGGACTGGGTGGTGAACCAGACCTTTGACCTGTTCGACAAGCTGGGCGCAACCGAGGAACAGCTCGATTTCCCGGTGGTGTATGCCTCGGCGCTGAACGGCTTTGCCTCGCTGGATGCCAACGAGAAAAGCGACAACATGCGCGTGCTGTTCGAGGCTGTACTCAAGCATGTCCCGGCGCCCGCTGCCAACCCTGACCAGCCGCTGCAATTGCAGATCTCCGCGCTGGACTATTCCAGCTATGTCGGGCGCATCGGGATTGGCCGCATTGCGCGCGGCCGACTCAAGCCGGGCCAGGAAGTGCTGGTATTGCGCGGCCCGGAAGACAAGGGTGTGCGCGCAAAAGTCAACCAGGTGCTGGGCTTCAGCGGCTTGAACCGGGTTCAGCTGGAAGAAGCGCAGGCCGGTGATATCGTGGTGATCAACGGCATCGAGGAAATCGGTATCGGCGTGACCCTGGCCGCAGTCGATGCGCCCGAAGCCCTGCCCATGCTGACCGTGGACGAGCCTACCCTGACCATGAATTTCCAGGTCAATACCTCGCCGCTGGCCGGCCAGGAAGGCAAATTCGTTACCAGCCGCCAGATCCGCGAGCGCCTGACCAAGGAACTGCTGACCAACGTGGCGCTGCGCGTCGAGGATACAGCGGATGCGGATGTGTTCCTGGTCTCGGGCCGGGGCGAATTGCACCTCACCATTCTGCTCGAAACCATGCGCCGTGAAGGTTATGAGTTGTCCGTATCCCGTCCGCGCGTGCTGATCAAGGAAATCGACGGCGAGAAATGCGAGCCGTTCGAAATGCTGACCGCCGATGTGGAAGAAGCCAACCAGGGGGCAGTGATGGAAGAACTGGGCCGCCGCCGGGGCGACCTGCAGGACATGCTGCCCGATGGCCAGGGCCGTGTGCGCCTGGATTACCGCATTCCGGCGCGTGGCCTGATCGGCTTCCAGTCGGAATTCATGACCCTGACGCGCGGCACCGGCGTGATGAGCCACGTGTTTGACGAGTACGCGCCGATGAAGCCGGATATTCCCTCGCGCCACAACGGTGTGCTGATTTCCCAGGAACATGGCGAGGCAGTGGCCTATGCCTTGTGGAAGCTGGAAGACCGCGGCCGCATGTTCGTCAACCCTGGCGACAGGCTATACGAGGGCATGATCATCGGCATCCACAGCCGCGACAACGATCTGGTGGTGAATCCGATCAAGGGCAAGCAGCTCACCAACGTGCGCGCTTCCGGCACCGACGAGGCGGTGCGCCTCACCCCGCCGATCCAGCTGACGCTGGAGTCTGCGGTGGAATTCATCGCCGATGACGAACTGGTGGAATTGACGCCCAAGTCCATCCGCCTGCGCAAGCGCCACCTCACCGAGAACGAGCGCAAGCGCGCCAAGAACGCTGCTGCCTAAGGGTTTTTGCGCAGCAGTTTTTCCATCTGTTCGGCGGGTAGCGGCCTGCTGAACAGATAACCCTGGATTTCGTCGCAGCCCTGCTCCTTCAGGAAATCCGATTGTTCCTGTGTTTCCACTCCCTCGGCAATGACCTTGAGGCGCAGGCTGTGGGCCATGGCGATGATGGCGCCGGCAATGGCGGCATCGTCCTGGTCCAGGGTGACATCGCGTACAAAGGAGCGGTCGATCTTCAGCTTGTCGATGGGGAAGCGCTTCAGGTAGCTGAGCGAGGAATAGCCTGTGCCGAAGTCGTCGATCGACAGCATCAGCCCCATTTGCTTGAGGCGCGCCAGGGTTTCCACGGTAGACTCGGAGCCCCTCATCACCACGCTTTCGGTCAGCTCCAGTTCCAGATAACGCGCATCGAGCCCTGATTCCTGCAGGGCACCGGAAATCGTCTGCGCCAGGTTTTTCTGGTGGAACTGGTGGGCGGACAGGTTGACTGCTACCGGAATCGCCGGCAGACCGGCTTGCTGCCAGGCTCGGTTCTGGCGGCAGGCCTCGCGCAACACCCATTCCCCCAGCGGCACGATCAGGCCGCTTTCCTCGGCTACCGGGATGAACCTGAGCGGCGGCACCAGGCCGAAATCCGGGTGCTGCCAGCGCACCAGTGCTTCCAGACCGACGATGGCGCCGCTGGCGAGGTTGATCTGGGGCTGGTAGTGCAGCAGGAACTCGCCCTGTTCCAGCCCCCGGCGCAGGCTGTTTTCCACCGAGAGGCGCTCGAAGGCGCGGGAATTGAGATCGGCGGTGAAATACTGGTAATTGTTGCGCCCGTTTTCCTTGGCGTGATACATGGCGGCATCGGCATTCTTGATCAGCGTTTCGGTGTCGTGGCCATCGTCGGGATGGATGGCAATGCCGATGCTGGGCGTGACGCGCAGCTCATGACCGTCGATATCGTAAGGCTGGGCCACCGCGTCCAGCATTTTCTGGGCGATGTGCGCGGCGTCGCCCGGATTCTTGAGCTGGCCCAGCACGGTCAGGAACTCGTCGCCGCCCTGGCGGCTGACGGTGTCGTTGCCGCGCACGCAGTGGCCCAGACGCCGCGCCACTTCCTGCAGCAGACGGTCGCCGATGTGATGGCCGAGCGAGTCGTTGATGGTCTTGAAGTGGTCCAGATCGAGGAATAGCACCGCCACCTGCTCGCCATCACGCTGCGCGCTGGCGAGTGCCTGCAACAGGCGATCCTGCAGCAGGCTGCGGTTCGGCAGCCCGGTCAGCGCGTCGTGCTGGGCGAGGAAACGGATGCGCTCGTCGGCGGCCTTGCGTTCGGTGATATCGTCGTACATGGCGATGTGGTGGCTGGTCCTGCCATGATCATCGTAGACCACGCTGATCGAGACCCAGACCGGGAAGATTTCGCCACTCTTGCGCCGGTCCCAGATTTCTCCCTGCCAGTAGCCGTCCTTGTTGATCGAATTCCACATGACGCGGTAGAAATCCGGACCGTGTTCGCCCGATTGCAGCATGGACGGGTTCTGGCCCAGCACTTCGTCCCGGCTGTAGCCGGTGATATTGCTGAATGCCTCATTCACGGTGATGATGCGGTTGTCGGCATCGGTGATGAAAATGGCTTCGCGGCTGTTTTCGAATACCTTGGCGGCGAGGCGCAACTGATTTTCCGTTTTGCGCCGTTCAGTAATGTCGGTGAATGCAATCACCGAGCCGTTCATGCCACCATTGCTCTGGGTCGGATGAGCCCAGTACTCTACTGGAATGGGAATGCCATCGGCATTCCAGAAGACTTCATCGTCGATATGGATGCCGCCGCCCTTTCTGACGGCCTGCAGGCCCTTGCATTCACTGGCGGGATAGGGGCTGCCATCGGGGTGGCTGTGGTGGATCAGGCGGTGGATATTCTTGCCCAGCACCTCGTCCTGGCTCCCGAACCCCAGGATTCTGAGCGCGGCAGGGTTGCAGAAAATGCAGTTGCCATCGATGTTGCTGCCAAGAATGCCTTCGGCGGTCGAGTCCAGCAGCGAGCGCACGCGCTCCTCGCTTTCCGCCATGGCGTCCAGCATGGCGTCAAAACCGCGGCCGAGCTGGCCGATTTCGTCATCCTGGTCAAAGCGTGCGCGCAGGTTGCGCTGCCCCAGGCGGGTCTGCTCGCTTACTTGCAGGAGAAGCTGGAGGCGGCGGGAAAGATGGTTTGCCATCCAGCCGGCAAACAGGATGCCGGCAAGGATGGCCGCCAGTGTATAGATCACGCCATTGCGGGTAACGACATGAAGTCCCGATGCGACCTGCTCTTGGCCCAGGCCGATGCGTGCCCAGGCGATGTGGCGCTCGCCGCTCATTACCGGCACGGCTACGTCGATCAGGGTGGGGCTGTCCACCAGCGTAAAGAGCTTGAGCGGCGCATGAAGCAGATTGATGCTGATGTCGTCGCTCACCCGCAGGCCGATCCGGCTCGGGTCGCTATGCGCCAGTATTCGCCCATTGGGGGACAGCAGCATGGCGTAGCGCAGGTCAGGATACTGGCTCAGGGAGTTGATGACCTCGCTCAGGCCGGTGATGTCATTGGCCAAAATCCAGGACACGCTGTTGCTGGCCAGGGCGTTGCCCAGGCTGGAGGCCTGCTGTGCGCTCTGCTGATGGAGAAAGGTGCGCTGCCGTTCTACCAGGTCGAACACGAACAGGGTCATCAGCACCGCGTGCACGGTGATCACGCCAAGCATCAGTTGCCGTTTGATGGAGCTGTCAGCCGTTATGATTTTTATCGCCCGGTTAAAAGCATCCCTGACATTCATCTTAGAGGCTTTCCTCGATTGGTCTGACCTGGGCGCTGAATTTCCGGATAAAGGCACGCACTGGCTCGTAGGTGGCATCATCGGCAGCTTCGAAGTGCGAAACGCCGATGCGCGCCAGGATGGCTCGCCCTTCCGGGCTGTCATGCAGCGAAAAAAGCGCCGTCCGGACCTGTTCCGTGATGGCCAGGGGAATGTCGTCACGTGCCATCAGGCTGTTGTCGGGCAGGGTGTCGGTTTGCCAGCGTACTTCGAGCTGGCGTGCGATTTCCGGCTTGTCCCGGCTGAATGCCTGCCAGGGAGTAAGCCATACCGCGCCGGCAGCAGCATTGCCGAGATACACATTCATGATCGAGGATTCGTGGGAGCCGCTGTAGAGCATCCGGATATCCCGGTTGACGTCGAGGCCATGGGTGTGCAGGTAATACTGCGGCATCAGCGCAGCAGCCAGGGCGGTTGGCGCAGGGAAGGAGACGGTTTTGCCGGTCAGGTCCTGAATGTCCTGAATCTTGCTGTCGCGGCGTACCAGGATTACGCCCCTGAATAAATGGTCGTCGCCCATCTTGCCAAAAACCCGGTAACCATGGCGAGTGGCGTTCAGTGTTTCATAGGGATTGGGCAGGGCAAAGTCGAAGCGGCGCGCGTAAAGGTTTTTTTCAAAATCGGGAAAGCCGCGCGAGGCCTGAAGCTGGAAATGCGCCCCCCTGACGTGGGAATTCAGGTAATCAACGAGGGGGGCATAAAGCTCGAACAGCCGTCTGGGGTTGTGTACAGGGAGCGGTGCGAAGATATATTCCGTTGCCTGGCGGGGCGGTCTGTCGGAATACTGGGGGGTGTATGTGCTGTCCCCGCTGGAGCCGCAAGCGGCGATGAGCAGGGCGGCACTGGTAATAAATGCCAGATGCAGGCCTTTCACGACGAATCCCTCCATGGCCGGTGTTTGGCCATTTGTCATGTTTCTTGCTGCTAGCATAACAGATATGATTTTGGGAGTTGCTTGTCGTAATTGACTTTTTCCGGCTTTGCCTTTATTGGCCTTAACGGCAGCGTGCTATAATCCCGCGCCGGGAGCGGTTTTTTGGAGAGTTGCAACCCTCCGCGATATTTTTGAGGATCAGGCTGGACGCATGACGATACGGATCGGGACGATGACGAGGCGCTTGCTGGCTGCGGGGGTGATTTCCTGTGCCGGCCTGACACCATTGTCCGCATCTGCCCTGATGCTGGGCGAGATTGCTGCCCATTCCTATCTCGGCCAGGTTTTCCGTGCGACCATCCCGCTGAGCCCCGGCGCGGGAGAGGAGCTTGATGGCCGCTGCTTTACCCTGATTCGTCCCGCGCGGCAGGACGGAAGCGTTTACCTGAGCCACGCGCATCTGGGCCTGGAGCAAAAAAAGGGGAAGCATTACCTCAGCATCCGCTCCGCAAATGTGATCAACGAACCTTTCGTCCAGCTGCTGATCCAGGCGGATTGCGGGCAGGGACGGCTGGAGCGCGAATTTGTCGTGCTGCTCGACCCGGAGGAGCGTGCGCCAGTTCAAGCGCCTGTCGTGACGCGTGATGAGCAAGAACCTCAGGTGGAATCTCCACCCGAACCAGTCAGAGCACCGCGCCGTTCCCGCGTCATGCAGCCCGCTTCGCCTGCCGCGCCCAAATCCGCAGCGCTTGCCAACCAGCCGCGCCAGGAGAGCGCTGCGGCCCGTGGCAGCGGTGCTCGCCGGAGCAGGCCCGAAGCACCTGCAGCCGCGCGCACTGCGGAGTCAGGCGAGTTTCGCCTCAGGCTTTCCAGCAGTGAAGAGCTGGATTTGTCCATGCTGGGGAAAATGAGCGAGGAGCAGCGCCAGCAACTGCGAGAGAAGCAGCGGCTGCTGGATGCGGATGACCAGGTCGCCAATACCCTCAGCATGAAAAACCGTATCATGCAGCTGGAATCGCAACTTGATCAGCTGCAAGCCGAACTGGTCAAGACCAACAACCGGCTTGCATCGAGTGCACCGCCTGCGCCTGTTCCTGCACCGGTTTCCGTGCCTTCCTCTCTATCCCTGACGGACCGGCTGCTGGCCGTGGGGGAGAATATTTCCTTCCGTGGCATGGCCGGTGTCGGCCTGATTCTGGCGTTGCTGCTCTCGGTCTGGTGGCGCTGGCGCAGGCGCCAGGCAGAAGCCTGGCTGGATGCCGAGCTGGGGCAGGAGTTTCCCGTCAATGAGGCTTATCACATGCCCGTGGCGCCGCAGGATGATAAACCTGCCGCCGCACCGGTTCAGGCCGCTGAAAATGGCAAGGAAGACGATTTCTATCACAGCGTTACCAGTCTTTTTGATACCGAGAGCGAATCGGTAACCTTTACTGAAGCGGAATCCGTGCTGGACGAGGCGGATCTGTATCTCGCCTATGGCTGGGCCAACCGTGCCGTCGAGCTGCTGCAGGAGTATCTGGAAAAGCATCCCGAAGATCCCCTGTTGTGGAAAAAACTGTTTGAAACCTATAGCTCTCAGGGGATGAAACAGGAATTCGAACAGCTTGCCCTGCGTTGCCAGGCGACGCAGGATGATAGTGGCTTATGGGTGTTGGTTCAGAAGCTGGGACGTCAGCTGGACGAGGGAAACCCGCTCTATCTGGCCAGCCCGGAGCAGCCTGGAGAATCAGCCGGAAACGCTGTGCCGGAGCCGGAAGTGCCTGATCTGGATGCGCCGTTGGAATTCGTGCTCGCTGACCGGGAGCCGGAAACCGTGAAACAGGAAGAACCGGCGCGAGAAGGTGAAAGCCTGGAGCTGGATCCGCTCTTTCCGGAACTGGTGGATGAAGTCAAAAAGGATACGGCGACGCCGGAGAGCCCGGAATCAGCCGCCGGTCGATGACATGAAGCGCACGATCTTGCGCGGTTCCTCGCGGAATTCGTGGCGTTCCGGCTTGAGGGAAACCGCCAGGCGAATGGCGTCTTCCAGACCCTGATCGGAAATGCCGCCACGCAGCAGAGGCCGGAATTCGAATTTTTCATCCTGGCCCAGGCAGGTATACAGTGTGCCGTCCACGGACAGCCGCACGCGGTTGCAGGTTTCACAGAAATGCTGGGAAATCGGCGTGATGAAACCCACGCTGAATTTGCCGTCAGCAGACTTCAGATAACGCGCCGGTCCGCCGCCCGGTATGACTCCCTCAAACAGGCCAAAGCGCTCGCGCAGACGCTGCTTGACCGGTTGCAGGTCGAGAAATTGCGCCTCGCGGCCGGTGCTGCCGATCGGCATGGTTTCGATGAAGCGCAGGATGAAGCCATGTTCGATGCAGAACGCCACCATGGCGTCGATCTCATCATCGTTGACCCCCTGCAGTGCCACCATGTTGATCTTGATCGGGGCCAGTCCGGCTTCCTTGCCCGCCATCAGGCCCGCCAGGATTTTGTGCAGGCAGTCGCGCCCGGTGATTTTTTCAATCCGTTCGCGTTGCAGCGAATCGAGGCTGACGTTGATGCGCGATACGCCATTGTCACGCAGGGCGCGGGCATATTTGTCGAGTTGAGTGGCATTGGTGCTGAGCGACAGATCCTCGATACCGGGTAGAGCCGAGAGGCGCCCGGCCAGGCCGGTCAGGTTGCGCCGCAACAGGGGCTCACCGCCGGTCAGGCGCAGACGCTTCACGCCCAGGCGCGCAAAGGCACCGATCAGGCGCTCGATCTCATCAAACGTGAGCCAGTTTTCCGGCTCCTCGTAGCCCTTGAAATCCTCCGGCATACAGTAGGCGCAGCGCAGATCGCAGCGGTCAGTCACGGACAGGCGCAGATACTCGATCGGTCGCTGGAAGTTGTCGGTGAGAAGCGTGTGGTCTGTCATGGCGATACCGCCGGAAGTCTATTAGGATTGAATTGACTATAGCGCAGCGACCCGGCAATTACAATTTGCCGGAATGACTAGCCAATAAGGCTATCCCCCAGCCTACGCCGAAGCCGGTGACATCCGACGCGACCGCGCCCAGCCCGCCCTTGCAGTTGCTGGCGGAGAGATCCATGTGCAGCCATGGCGTATCGTTTTCGACGAAGCGCAGCAGGAAACGCGCTGCCAGGATGTGGTCAGCCTCGCCTTCCATGGTGCATTGCTTGATGTCGGCGATCTGGCTGTCGAGCGCTTCCTCATAATCGGCATCGAGCGGGAAGGCGTTGACGCGCTCACCGGATGCTTTTCCCGCTGCCAGCGCGCGCGCGATCAGATTTTCGCGGTTGCTGAAAATGCCGGAATAACGGTCGCCCAAGGCCGTATCCATGCTGCCGGTCAGGGTGGCAAAGTCCATCATCAGATCGGGCTTGGCGCGCGAGGCCAGAGTCAGCGTGTCGGCCAGCACCATGCGTCCCTCGGCATCGGTATGGACGATTTCGATGGTGGTGCCGTTGAGCGCCGTCACCACGTCGTTCTGTTTGTAAGCCCTGGGGCTGATGTGATTCTGCGCGATGGCCAGCCAGACATCGAGATTGACCGGCAGCTTGGCGCGGCTGGCCGCCAGCAGAATGCCCAGCGCCACGGCGGAACCATTCATGTCCTCGTGCATGCCGTGCATGTAACGCGCCGGCTTGAGATTGTGGCCGCCGGTGTCGAAGCAGATACCCTTGCCGACCAGGGCGACGGTCTGCTTCGCTCCGGGGTGGCGGCAGGAAAGATGCACGATGGCGGCATCCTCCTCCGCGCTGCCCTGGGCCACGGCAACAAAGGCGCCGGCATCCATCTGGCGCAGTTTTTTCAGGTCGAATTCCTGATATTTCCAGTTTTCTGCCTTGGCCAGTGTGCGGATGCGCCCCCGGTACAGGCCTGGCGTGAGTTCGTTGGCCGGCAGCATGGTGAGCTCGCGGCTCAGGATGTTGCCGGCAGCCTGTGCGCGCTGCGCCAGATAGGCATCGTCCGACTGGTGGCCGTGGATGGTGATTTTCTGCAGCGGCTTGCGTTCGTCCTTCTTTTTGCGCGCCGGGAGCAGGGCGCTGTTGACCAGCGCGCAGTAGAGCGCGCTTTCCGCTGCCAGACGGCGCTGGGCGTCAGTGCCGCTGACTGCGATGGAAATTTCCCGCGGCTGCTCGGCGAGCAGTGCCTGAATGGCCTTGCGCAGCGCGGTATGCTGCTCAAAGGCACTTTGTTGCAGGTCGAGCATCAGCCATGTAACCAGCGCGCCCTGATCGAGATCGCTGCTGAGCGGGGTTTTTTTCAGCTCTTCCAGTTTCACGCTGCGGCGTTCCATGCGCGCCTGGAGAATGTCGAGCAGAGGCAAGCCCTTGAGTTGGGAGAGTTTCTTTACGGCGGGCAGAATCATCAACAAGTGAGCGTTGCCGTGAATTTCCTGCATGCTGATATCGGATTGTTTCTCAATAATTTTTGGCAGATTCATGGTGCTGTTTCCCGGACAGTGGCGTGTATTCTTGCCTTGACCAAAGAGGGCAAGATAAGGAATCATAACAGGTTTGAATGAATGTCTAATCAGGAGCGATCATATGGCAGCAATCCCCGACATGGACCCGCAGGAGACGCAGGAGTGGCTTGATGCCCTGGATGCGGTTCTCGAGCTGGAAGGTGCGGAGCGCGCTCATTTTCTGCTGGAGCAGATGATCGACAAGGCGCGCCGCTCCGGCGCAAACCTGCCTTATTCGGCCAGCACGGCCTATCTGAACACCATCCCGGTGTCGCAGGAAGAACGCTTTCCCGGTGATCTCGCCCTGGAGCGCCGCATCCGTGCCCTGATCCGCTGGAATGCCATCGCCACGGTGATGCAGGCGAACAAGAAAAGCCCCGGTGTCGGCGGCCATATTGCCAGCTTCGCTTCGGCTGCGACCCTCTACGATGTGGGTTTCAACCATTTTTTCCACGCCCCGGATGACAAGCACGGCGGCGACCTGCTGTATATCCAGGGCCACTCCTCGCCCGGCATTTATGCGCGTGCCTACCTGGAAGGCCGCCTGAGCGAGGAGCAGATGAAAAACTTCCGTCAGGAAGTGGACGGCGATGGCCTGCCTTCCTACCCGCATCCCTGGCTGATGCCCGATTTCTGGCAGTTTCCTACCGTGTCCATGGGCCTGGGGCCGCTGACGGCGATCTACCAGGCGCGTTTCATGAAGTATCTCAACGATCGCGGCTTGGTGAATACCGAAAACCGCAAGGTGTGGGCTTTCCTCGGTGACGGCGAGACCGACGAGCCGGAATCCCTGGGCGCGATTTCCCTGGCCGGGCGCGAGAAACTCGACAATCTCATTTTCGTGGTGAACTGCAATCTGCAGCGCCTGGACGGCCCGGTGCGCGGCAATGGCAAGATCATCCAGGAACTCGAAGGCGTGTTCCGTGGCGCGGGCTGGAACGTCATCAAGGTGGTGTGGGGCCGTCACTGGGACGCGCTGCTGGCGAAGGACACCAAGGGCCTGTTGTTGAAGCGCATGGAAGAATGCGTGGACGGCGATTACCAGAACTACAAGGCCAAGGACGGCGCCTATGTGCGCCAGCATTTCTTCGGCAAATACCCCGAGCTGCTGGAAATGGTCGCCAACATGTCCGACGACGACATCTGGCGCCTCAACCGTGGCGGCCACGACCCGTTCAAGGTATTTGCAGCCTACGCGGCGGCAACCAAGCACAACGGCCAGCCGACGGTCATTCTGGCCAAGACGGTGAAGGGCTACGGCATGGGCGAATCAGGCGAAGGCCAGAATATCACCCATCAGGCGAAGAAAATGTCCGACGCGGCATTGAAGCAGTTTCGCGACCGCTTCAACATTCCCATCGCCGACGATCAGCTTTCCAGCGTGCCGCTTTACCGTCCGGCCGAAGACAGCCCGGAAATCCAGTATCTCAAGGAGCGCCGCAAGTCGCTGGGCGGCTATCTGCCGGCACGGCGGCAGAAGGCGGCAGCGCTCGACGTGCCTTCGCTCAAGGACTTCGATGCCATCCTCGCCGGTACCGGCGAGCGCGAAATCTCGACTACCATGGCATTCGTGCGCGTGCTCTCGACGCTGGTCAAGGACAAGGTGATCGGCAAGCACATCGTGCCTATCGTGCCCGATGAGGCCCGCACCTTCGGCATGGAAGGCATGTTCCGCCAGCTCGGCATCTATTCCTCGCAGGGACAGCTGTACGAACCGCAGGATGCTGACCAGGTGATGTATTACCGCGAAGCCAAGACCGGCCAGATCCTGGAAGAAGGCATCAACGAGGCCGGCGCCTTCGCTTCCTGGGTGGCCGCCGCGACCAGCTACAGCAACCACGGCGTGGCGATGATCCCGTTTTACATCTACTACTCGATGTTCGGCTTCCAGCGCATCGGCGACCTCGCCTGGCTGGCGGGCGATTCGCGCGCGCGCGGCTTCCTGCTCGGCGGCACGGCAGGACGCACCACGCTCAACGGCGAGGGCCTGCAGCATGAGGATGGCCACAGCCATCTGCAGGCAGCAACCATCCCCAACTGCATCACCTATGACCCGGCCTATGCCTACGAACTGGCGGTGATCGTCCAGGACGGTCTGCGCCGCATGTACCAGGAGCAGGAGGATGTGTATTACTACCTCACGGTGATGAACGAAAACTACGTTCATCCGCCCATGCCCAAGGGCGTGGAGGAGGGCATCATCAAGGGGATGTACCTGCTGAAGAAAGCCGGCAAGAAGAAACTCAAGGTGCGCCTGATGGGCTCGGGCACCATTCTGCGCGAAGTGGAAGCGGCCGCCGAACTGCTGGAAAACGATTTCGGCGTGTCTGCCGAGGTGTGGAGCGTCACCAGCTTCAACGAGTTGCGCCGCGACGGCCTGGATGCCGGGCGCTGGAACATGCTGCACCCGGAAAAACCGCAGCGTGAAAGCTATGTCGCGAAATGCCTCAAGGGTGGCAAGGAGCCGGTGATCGCTTCCACCGACTACATGAAGGCCTATGCCGACCAGATCCGCGAATTCGTGCCGGCGAGCTATATCACCCTTGGTACCGACGGCTTTGGTCGCAGCGACAGCCGCGAGAAGCTGCGCCGCTTTTTCGAGGTGGACCGCTATTACGTTGCAGTGGCGGCGCTCAAGGCCTTGGCCGATGAAGGGACAGTGCCCGCAGCCCAGGTGAGCGAGGCGATGAAAAAATACGGCATCGACCCGAATAAACCCAATCCGGTGACGGTGTAAGGAAGTTTTTCAACCGCGAAGGGCGCCGAGGCAATGCAGAAAAGCCTTCCTTTGCGATACTTTGCGCCCTTCGCGGTGAAGAGTCAGGAGAAATAATAGTGTCAAATATCAAGGAAGTGCGCGTCCCGGACATCGGCAATTTCCCCGAGGTGGACGTCATCGAGGTGCTGGTCAGGGAAGGCGATGTGGTCAGGGCAGAGGATTCGCTGGTCACGCTGGAGAGCGACAAGGCTACCATGGATATTCCTGCGCCCTTTGGCGGGGTGGTGAAGTCGGTACGCATCAAGGCGGGAGAAAAGGCAGCCGAAGGCACGCTGATCCTGACCATGGCGGTGACTGAAGGCGCAGTGAGCCAGTCTGCGGCGCCTGCCGCGCCGGTTTCCCCGCCTGTGGCAGAAGCGAAGCCGGTGCAGCAAACTGCGGCGGCACCAACTCCTCCTGCCCCTCAACTCTCCCCCGCTCCCCTTGTCAGGGGAGAGACTGTGGTGGAGAGCAGTGGCAAGGTTCACGCCAGCCCGTCGGTGCGCGCCTTTGCACGCGAACTTGGTGTTGATCTTACCCTGGTCAATGGCTCCGGCCCGAAACGCCGCGTTCTGAAAGAAGACGTGCAGGCTTTCGTCAAGGCCGAACTGGCCAAGCCGCGCGGTGCTGCTGCGGGGGGGCTGAGCCTGGGCCTGGCGGCCATGCCGGCGGTCGATTTCAGCAAGTTTGGCGAAGTCGAGGTCAAGGCGCTGTCCAAGATCAAGAAAATTTCTGGCGCCAACCTGCACCGCAACTGGGTGGCGGCACCGCACATTACCCAGTTCGAGGAAGCGGATATCACCGACCTGGAAGCTTTCCGCAAGTCCATGCTCGATGAAGCCGCCAAACAGGGGGTCAAACTGACGCTGCTGCCTTTCCTGATGAAGGCGCTGGTGGCGGGCATGAAGGCTTTCCCCGAGTTCAATGCTTCGCTCGCGGCGGATGGCGAGAGCCTGATTCTGAAGAAATATTTCCATTTCGGTTTTGCCGCAGATACGCCCGATGGGCTGGTGGTGCCGGTGATTCGCGATGTGGACCAGAAAGGTCTGCTCGAAATCGCACGCGAACTGGCTACACTTTCAGCCAAAGCGCGCGAGAAAAAGATTACGCCGGGCGAGATGCAGGGCGGCTGTTTCACCATCTCCAGCCTGGGTGGCATCGGCGGCACTTATTTCACACCCATCATCAATCTGCCTGAAGTGGCAATTCTCGGCGTGTCGCGTGCCAGCATGAAACCGCTGTGGAACGGCAAGGAGTTTGTGCCACGTCTCATGCTGCCCCTATCGCTGTCCTATGATCATCGCGTGATTGACGGCGCGCTGGGCGCTCGTTTAACCTCCTTCCTGTCAAGTGTGCTGGGCGATGTGCGGCGCTTGCTGCTATAAAAAATCATAAAATAATTTCAAGGAGGAGCAACCATGATCAAAACCAAACGAGTGGCAAGCCGCCTGTATTTTCTCGTTGCGTTCATGGCTGCGACCATGATTACTATGGGCGTGGTGGGCATTACCAATATGTCCAAGGTACTCGACTCGCTGGAAACCGTTTATAACGACCGCACCGTTCCGACCGGAGACCTGTCCCGCATTCAGGCGCTGCTCAATGGCAGTTTTTCCGAGGTGCTGCGTGCGCTGCAACACAACCCGGCCCATGAAATTTCCAAGCTGCATGATCACCCGGTGGGCGAACATGTCAATCGGGTGAAAAAGAACCTTGATACGATGAAAGAGCTTTGGGCCAAGTACATGGCGACTTCCCTGACGCCCGAGGAAAAGGTGCTGGCCGAGCAGTATGAAAAGCAGAGCGCGCGTTATATCGCCGAGGTGCTGAGCCCGGCACTGGAGGCCCTGAGTAAGGGTGACTACTCGATGGGCATGACGGAACGCTTTCTCAAGGGCAACCGCAGCATTGGTGGTGATGCCGAGAAGACCATGAGCCAACTGGTTGAGTTGCAGATGCGGGTGGCGGCCGAGGAATATGGAAAGGGCGAGGCGAAATTCCGTTTCGCACGCAATATGGCAATGGGTTTCATCAGCCTGGCGCTGATTTTTGGATTGATGCTGGCCCTCTGGATCATTCGTTCCATTACGATTCCTTTGGGTGAAGTGCGGGCCACCATTGCTGTGGTCGAGCGCGATAGCGATTTCACGCGCCGGGTGGATGTCGATAGCCACGACGAAGTGGGGGAGATGTCCAAATCCTTCAACCAGCTGATTGCGACGATGCGGGAAACGGCGCGCTCCGTGCTGGAAAATGTGGCGCGGGTGTCCGATTCGGTGGGCAGCCTGGCCACGAGTTCCCATCAGGTGGCCTCCAGTTCGGAGCGGCAAAGTGAAGCTGCATCGGCCATGGCAGCATCGGTGGAGCAAATGACGGTGAGCATCAACCATGTTTCCGACAGCGCGCGGGATGCGCTGGCAATCTCGCGTAAATCCGGCGAACTGTCAGCCCAGGGTGGTGAGGTGATTCACCGCGCGGTGGACGAGATGAACCAGATTGCGGGCACCGTGCGTCAGGCATCGCAGGCCATTGATAGTCTGGGCCAGCAATCAGAGCAGATTACTTCCGTCGTCCAGGTGATCAAGGAAGTGGCCGACCAGACCAATTTGCTGGCGCTCAATGCAGCGATCGAGGCAGCACGTGCTGGCGAGCAGGGGCGCGGTTTTGCCGTGGTGGCCGACGAAGTCAGGAAGCTGGCCGAACGCACCACCAAGGCAACCGAGGAAATTGCTGCCATGGTCAATTCCATGCAGGAAAGTGCCCGCTCTGCGGTGACGACCATGGACAATGCGGTGGAACGGGTCGGCAGTGGCGCAACCCTGGCCCAGCAGGCCGGCGAGGCGATCAACCAGATCCGTTCGGGCGCGGAGCGGGTGGTGCATGTGGTCAATGACATTACGTCGGCCCTGGCCGAGCAGAGTGTTGCCAGCAATGATATCGCCAGCCATGTCGAGCGCGTGGCGCAAATGACTGAAGAAAACAGCGCAGCGGCGGGTGAAGCCGCGCAGTCGGCAGAGCATCTGCAGCAGTTGGCGGGCGAAATGCGCAGTGCGGTGAGCCGCTTTAAAATTTAATCGCTATCAGGAGCGGGCAAATCGCCCGCAGGTGGAACCATGAGCAAGATCATTGAAATAACCGTGCCGGATATCGGCGACTTCAACAATGTGCCGGTGATTGAAGTGCTGGTCAAACCGGGAGACAAGGTGGAGAAAGATACTTCGCTGGTCACCCTTGAAAGTGACAAATCAACGATGGAAATCCCTTCCAGCCACGCTGGAACGGTGAAGTCGATCCGGCTCAAGGTGGGCGACAAGGTATCGCAGGGCAGCGAGATCCTCACCCTGGAAGTGGCGGATGCCGCACCCGTAGTAGCGGAGGCGCCTGTAGCCGCGCCTGAACCGGTTGCAGCCAGTGGCGAGATTCATGCTGATGTGGTGGTGCTGGGCGCTGGCCCCGGCGGTTATACGGCGGCCTTCCGTGCTGCCGACCTGGGCAAGAAAGTGGTGCTGATCGAGCGTTACGCCTCGCTGGGCGGAGTCTGCCTCAACGTCGGCTGCATTCCCTCCAAGGCGCTGCTGCATGTGGCAAAAGTGATTGCCGAGGCGGAAGACATGGGTGCCCACGGGGTCAAGTTCGCCAAGCCGAAGGTGGATATCGATCAGGTGCGCGGCTGGAAGGAAAGCGTGGTGAACCGCTTGACCGGCGGCCTGTCCCAGCTTGCCAAACAGCGTAACGTGCAGGTCATTCACGGCAGGGGGCAGTTCATCGCGCCGCATCACCTCAAGGTGGAAACTGCCGAGGGCGAAGTCAGCGTGTCTTTCGATAATGCCATCATTGCCGCCGGTTCGCAGGCAGTCAAAATCCCGTCCTTCCCCGATGATCCTCGCGTGATGGATTCCACCGGTGCGCTGGCCCTGGCGGATGTGCCGAAGAAAATGCTGGTGATCGGCGGCGGCATCATCGGGCTGGAAATGGCCACGGTATACCATGCGCTTGGTGCCAGAATTACTGTGGTAGAGCTGGGCGAGCAGCTTATTCCGGGCTGCGACAAGGATATCGTCAAGCCCTTGCACAAGAAAATCGAAAAACACTACGAGATTTTCCTCAAGACCAAGGTGGCCGGCCTGGAAGCGAAGAAAGACGGCATCGTGGCGACCTTTGAGGGCGAGAATGCGCCTGCACCCCAGACTTTTGACCGGGTTCTGGTGGCAGTGGGGCGCCGCCCCAATGGCAAGCTGATTGGGGCCGAGCATGCCGGTATCCAGGTCAACGAGCAAGGTTTCATCCCGGTGGACAGGCAGCAGCGTACCAATGTGCCGCACATTTTCGCCATCGGCGATATCGTGGGCCAACCGATGCTGGCGCACAAGGCGGTGCACGAGGGCAAGGTGGCGGCAGAGGTCATCGCTGGTCACAAGGCGGCTTTCGATGCCCGCACCATTCCCTCCGTCGCCTATACCGACCCGGAGGTGGCGTGGATGGGACTGACCGAAACCGAGGCCAGGGCAAAAGGCATTGACTATGAGAAGGCCAGCTTTCCCTGGGCGGCCAGCGGTCGTGCGCTGTCGATCAATGCCGACTACGGTGCCACCAAGCTGCTGCTGGACAAGGATACCAAGCGCATCATCGGCGCCGGCATCGTCGGCCCGAACGCGGGTGAGCTCATTGCCGAAGCAGTGCTGGCGCTGGAAATGGGTGCCGATGCACAGGATCTCGGCCTGACCATTCATCCCCATCCTACCCTGTCGGAAACCTTGTGTTTCGCTGCCGAAATGGCAGAGGGAACAATTACCGACCTCTTTATCAAGCGCAAGTAGGCGTATGGATAGCCTGGCTGGCTGGAAGTGCCCATGATCGCGCCCTTCCGCACGCTAAGCTCGAAACTGGTGGGTATTCTGCTCGCCTTTTTCTGCGTTGCCCTGATTGCCATTGGCCTGACCCTGTATGTTTCCTGGCAGCTGGAAGGTGGCGCGGCTGCAATCAATGATGCTGGCAGCGAACGCATGCGTTCCTATCGCCTGGCCTATCTGCTGGCCTACAACATCCACTTTGGGCTGGACCAGGAGAGTATGGAGGGTGAAGTGCAGCGGGAAATGGTTGCCTTCGAGAAAACGCTCATGGACCTGGAGCAGGGTGACCCGTCTCGTCCGCTGCTGCTGCCCAAGGATGAGGGCGTGCGGCGTCAGATGGCGAGCCTCAGGCTGGAATGGCAGGGCCATATCCGTCCGCTGCTGGAAGGCGTTCTGGGCAGCCATGATGCCGAACTACGCCAGCGTCTGCTGAAGGAAGGACGGCCTGCGGTAGAGAATTTCGTCGGCATGGTCAATGGACTGGTATTGAGTGTCGAACGTGATAACGCCTATAAAACCAGTCTGTTGCGCTCCATTCAGCTGGGTCTGGTGATGCTGGCCATCATGGGTACGGTGATCCTCATTTTCCTGATGTATCTGCTCATCATCCGTCCTGCCACCAAGCTGCAGGAAGGCATACAGCGCATGGCCGCCGAGGACTTCAGTGTGCGTGTGCCAGTGGAGACCAACGACGAGTTCGGTGCGTTGGCGCTGGGTTTCAACCGTATGGCCGACCACCTGGAAGGTCTCTACACCACCCTGGAGCAGCGGGTGGAAGCGAAAACGCATAGCCTGGAAGAAAAGAACCAGGAACTGGCTCTGCTCTATGAAATCACTGCCTTTCTGAATGAGCCTGTGGCGGTAGAGGATCTCTGCCGCCGCTTTATCCGACGCCTGATGGCTCAGTTCGACGCGCAAGGGGGCGCGGTGCGGCTGGTGGATGCCAAGTCGCAGAAAATCCATCTGGTGGTGAGTGAGGGCCTGAGTGATGACTTCGCCCAGAAAGAATCCTGTCTCAACATGGGCGAGTGCCTGTGCGGCGGCGCAGCGAGCACGCAGACCCCGGCTTTCTTTGATCTGTATCAGCCGACCGAAATGAAGCTGATGTATAACTGCCGCGACGAGGGCTATCGCTCGGTGTCGGTGTTCACCATCCGCGTGAAAAAACGGCTGATCGGCATTTTCAATCTTTATTTCGGCAAGGCGCGTGGTTTTTCGTCGATGGAGGTGCAATTGCTGGAGACGGTCGGACAGCATCTTGGCGCAGCCATCGAGGGACAGCGCCTGGTGTCGCGCGAGAAGGAAATGGCCATTTCCGAAGAGCGCAACCTGTTGGCGCAGGAATTGCACGACAGCATTGCGCAGGGATTGGCGTTCCTGAATATCCAGGTGCAGATGCTGGGAGACTCGATCAGGAGTGGCAATGAGCAGGAGGTGATGGAGGGTCTGTCTCACATTCGCGAGGGAGTGCAGGAAAGCTATGACGATGTGCGCGAATTGCTGGTCCATTTCCGTACCCGAGTTCACCAGTCCGATCTGGAGGGGGCAATCCGCAGCACGCTGGAAAAATTTGAGGGCCAGACCGGCATCAAGACGGATTTGCACATTGACGGCACGGGCACGCCGCTCGATACTGAGAACGAGACCCAGGTGTTGCATATCGTGCAGGAAGCCCTGTCCAATGTCAGGAAGCACACCGGGGCCAGCGCCGTATCGGTGAAAATTTCACGTGACGGCGCCTTTGTGATCTCGGTGCGCGACAATGGACGGGGCTTCAATCCCGCCTTGCAGCCGGGGGACTCCCATGTTGGCATCAGCATCATGAAGGAGCGGGCACACCGCATCGGTGGCCAGTTGGAAATTGTTTCCGCGCCAAGCGAGGGCGCCGAAGTCAGACTGATCCTCAGCAAAACGCAGAAGGAAGCTGCATGAAGCCGATCAGAGTGCTCATCGTTGACGACCATACCCTGTTTCGTAGCGGCATCAAGCTGCTGTTGCAGCGGCAGAAGGATTTCGAGGTGGTGGGCGAGGCCGGAGATGGCCTGGAAGGGGTCAAGCGCGCCAAATCGCTCAAGCCGGATGTGGTGCTGCTCGATCTGCATATGCCCGGCATCAGCGGGCGCGAGGCGGTGGGCCTGATTACCGAGGAAGCGCCGGAAACGCGGGTAGTCATGCTTACCGTGTCGGAGGACGCAGAAGACCTGGTGGATTGCCTGCGCGCCGGTGCGGCGGGTTATCTGCTGAAGAATATCGAGACTGATTACCTGGTCAATGCCATACAGGGTGCGGTGCGCGGTGAGTCCATCATCTCTCCGCTGATGACGGGAAAGCTGGTGCAGGGCTTGCGTACCCAGCCTAAAACCGAAATGGCTCCTCAGCAAGCAGAGGCCGAGCGCGAAAAGCTGACCCCGCGCGAGAAGGAAATCATTACCCTGCTCGCCAAGGGTGCCAGCAACAAGGAAATGGCGCGTGTCCTGAACGTGGCCGAGAGCACGGTAAAAATCCACGTTCAGAGCATACTCAAGAAACTCAATCTCACCAGCCGGGTGCAGGCTGCGGTATACGCCGTGGAACATGGCCTGGCCCAGCGGGAAGATCTGTAGCGCGTCCCAGAATCATCCCGGCCTGCAAGGGGCCGGGTACTGTGATTACGCCATTAGCCAAAGTAACTAGTCCCTCGGGTTGCTGTAACTAGTCACTGCGGTTGGCCACCCCCCCTTTTGCACCTCTCCAACTGTTCTTTCGACGAATAGGCTGCGCAGGCAAGCAGGCCTATTCTGGCAGCGTGTCAAAAAACCTGTCGGCTCTTGAGGGGGAAACATGGCTTCGCAACAATACAAAGCATGGTCCGTAGTGACTGCCAGCACGCTGGCGTTTACGGTTTGCTTCATGATCTGGATGATGTTTGCGGTGATTGGCATCCCGATCAAGAAAATGCTGGATCTCAATGAAACCCAGTTTGGCATCCTGGTGGCAACGCCGGTGCTGACTGGTTCCCTGATCCGCCTTCCGCTGGGCATGTGGACCGACAAGTTCGGCGGGCGCATCGTGTTCTTCCTCCTGATGCTGTCCACCGTTTTCCCGATATACCTGATTTCACAAGCTACCTTGTACTGGCATTTTCTCGTGGCAGGCCTGTTTGTCGGGGTGGCGGGCGGCTCGTTTACTGTCGGCATTTCCTACTGCGCACGCTGGTTTCCCAAGAACCGGCAGGGTCTGGCCATGGGTATCTTTGGCGCAGGCAATACCGGTGCAGCGGTGACCAAGCTGGTGGCGCCCGGCATCGTGGTGGCCTACGGCTGGGCTATGGTGCCGCAGGTATATGCGGTGCTCATGCTGGTGATGGCAATCCTGTTCTGGTTCTTTACCTTTACCGATCCGGCGCACAAGGTCGGCAAAAGCGTGACGATAGGCGAACAGCTGGCAGCGCTGAAGGATCCCAAGGTGTGGCGCTACAGCCAGTATTACTCCATCGTGTTCGGCGGCTATGTCGCGCTTGCTCTATGGATGACCAAATACTACGTGACCGAATACGGTTTCGATCTCAAGACGGCAGCACTGATGGCGGCGGCATTCAGCATCCCTGGCGGCGTGCTGCGTGCGATTGGCGGCCATTTCTCCGACAAATACGGCGCGCACTCGATTACCTGGTGGGTGTTGTGGGTTTCGCTGGTGTGCCTGTTCTTCCTGTCCTATCCGCAGACCGAATTCACCATTCATACCGTGACCGGCCCCACCACCTTCCATGTGGGCCTCGGGTCGACCATGTTCACCATCATCATGTTTACCCTGGGTATTGCCTTCGCGATCGGCAAGGCCTCGGTGTTCAAGTACATCTCTGACGACTATCCCAAGAACATCGGCGTGATTTCCGGTGTGGTGGGGCTGGCCGGCGGTCTGGGCGGGTTTCTCATGCCCATCATGTTCGGCGCGCTGGTGGATCTGACCGGGATCCGCTCTTCCGCCTTCATGCTGATGTTTGGCGTGGTGTGGGTTTCCCTGATGTGGATGTACTGGACCGAGGTGAAGCCGCTTGATCTCGCGCGCCACAGAAAAAGCAGGGTAGCGGATACGCTGGAATAAACAATTTTTGAATCACAACGGAGGACTTGAGAATGGGTACTAACATCAAGGATTGGAACGTGGAGGACAACACGTTCTGGGAATCCACGGGCAAGAAAATTGCCAATCGCAACCTGTGGATTTCCATCCCCAGTCTGCTGCTTGGTTTTGCAATATGGCTGATGTGGGGCATTGTGACCGTTCAGATGCTTAACCTGGGCTTTCCTTTCAGCAAGGATCAACTGTTCACGCTGACCGCGATTGCCGGTCTGTCCGGCGCAACCCTGCGCATCCCGTCCTCCTTTTTCATCCGTATCGCGGGCGGACGCAATACCATCTTCCTGACTACCGCCTTGCTGATGATTCCGGCCTTTGGCGCGGGCATCGCGCTGCAGGACAAATCGACGCCGCTGTGGGTGTTCCAGTTGCTGGCCCTGCTGTCCGGTATCGGCGGCGGTAATTTTGCCTGCTCGATGTCCAATATCAGCACCTTCTTTCCCAAGCGCCTGCAGGGTACTGCGCTGGGCCTCAACGCTGGTCTGGGCAACTTCGGCGTGACCACCATGCAGATCCTGATTCCCCTGGTGATGACCGCCGGTATCTTCGGCGCCATGGCGGGCGGCTCGATGGAACTGGTCAAGGATAGCGGCTGGATTCTTGGCAAGATTCTCGCCGGTACACCCACTTTCATCCAGAATGCCGGTTTTGTGTGGATGCTGGCCCTGATTCCGCTGGCTTTTCTGGGCTTCTTCGGCATGAACAACCTGATGCCGATTTCTCCCAATATCGGCTCGACCGTTTCCGCCTTCATCAAGATTCTGTGGCTGTATGGTCTGGCCTTTGTCACTGCGGGCGTGGGTCTCTATCTCTACCTGCCGGCGCCTAGCGGCCTGGGTATGCTGAATATGTGGGTAGCGCTGCCGCTGATCATGGTGGGCACCCTGCTCGTGATGAAACTCGCAGCTTTCGGTGAAATGAAAGCCAATATCGAAAAGCAGTTCGCCATTTTCAAAAACAAGCACACCTGGTCCCTGACCCTGCTCTATGTGCTTACTTTCGGTTCCTTCATCGGGTTCTCCATGGCGCTGCCGCTCTCCATCACGGTGATTTTCGGCTTCCAGCATGTGGTTGACCCGGCTACCGGCCTGATGACGCACACCCTCAAGAACCCCAATGCGCCTTCCGCGCTGACCTATGCCTGGATCGGCCCTTTCGTCGGCGCGCTGGTGCGTCCGATCGGTGGCTGGATTTCCGACAAGGTGGGCGGCTCCATCGTGACCCAGCTGATTTCCGTGGTGATGGTGGTCGCTTCCGTCGCGGCCGGTTACGTGATGTTCCTGGCCTATAACTCGGCGACGCCTGAGCAGTATTTCACCATTTTTCTGGTGATTTTCGTGTTGCTGTTCGCGGCTTCCGGTATCGGCAACGGCTCCACCTTCCGTTCCGTGGGCGTGATTTTCGATCGCGTGCAGGCTGGCCCGGTGCTGGGCTGGACTTCCGCCGTGGCGGCCTACGGCTCTTTCATTGCGCCAGTGGTGATTGGCGACCAGATCAAGGCAGGCACGCCGCAAAACGCGATGTATGGCTTCGCTATCTTCTATGCCCTGTGCCTGGTGCTGAACTGGTGGTTCTATCTGCGCAGCGGTTCTGAAATCAAAAATCCGTAACCAACCGGCAAAGTCTGTAAAAAATTTAACAGGAGCTTAAAACATGAGTCATTTTCTCGATCGCCTGAAATTCTTTGAAAAGGTCAAGGAAACCTTCTCCAATAACCACGGGGTTGTCACCAACGAAGACCGCAAATGGGAAGACGCCTACCGTCATCGCTGGCAGCATGACAAGATCGTGCGTTCCACGCACGGCGTGAACTGCACCGGCGGCTGCTCGTGGAAGATTTTCGTCAAGAACGGCCTGGTATCCTTCGAGATGCAGCAGACCGACTACCCGCGCACCCGCGCGGATCTGCCTGACCATGAGCCACGCGGCTGCCAGCGCGGCGCATCCTTCTCCTGGTATCTGTACAGCCCGCAGCGCATCAAGCACCCGCTGATCCGTGGCCGTCTGCTTGACCTGTACCGCGCCGAGCGCAAATCCGGCAAGGATCCGGTGGAAGCCTGGGCCGCCATTCAGGCCGACTCGGCCAAGCGCGCCAAATACGTTCACGTGCGCGGCCTCGGCGGCTTCGTGCGCGCCAACTGGGAAGAGGTCAAGGAAATCATTGCGGCGGCCAACGTCTACACCATCAAGAAATATGGTCCCGACCGCATTTTCGGTTTCTCCCCGATTCCTGCCATGTCGCAGATTTCCTATGCCTCCGGCGCGCGTTATCTGTCCCTGATCGGTGGCGCCTGCGGTTCCTTCTATGACTGGTACTGCGACCTGCCGGCGGCATCCCCCCAGACCTGGGGTGAGCAGACCGACGTGCCGGAATCCGCCGACTGGTACAACTCCACCTATATCATCGTGTGCGGCTCCAGCCTGCCGACCACGCGCACCCCGGACGCCCACTTCGTTTCCGAAGTGCGCTACAAGGGCGCCAAAGTCATTTCCATGGCGCCGGACTACGCCGAGTTCTGCAAGGCCTCCGACCTGTGGATGCCGGTCAACCCCGGCTCGGACACCGCAGTGTTCATGGCCATGGCGCATGTCGCGCTGAAGGAATTCTATGTCGACAAGCAGGACGCCTACTTCGCAGAATATGCTCGCAAGTACACCGACCTGCCGATTCAGGTGATGCTGCGCAAGCAGGGCGATGGTTATGTTTCCGACCGCTGCCTGCGCGCTACCGATTTTTCCGGCAACCTGGGTGAGTCCAACAATCCCGAGTGGAAAACCGTTGTATTCGACGAAAAGACCAAGAGCTTCGTGGTGCCCAACGGCTCCATCGGCTTCCGCTGGGGCGAGGAAGGCAAATGGAACCTGTTGCCCAAGAACGCAGCCAACCAGCAGGAAATCCAGGCCGAACTCTCCTGTCTCGACAGCAAGGATGAAGTGGTTTCCGTGGGCTTCCCGCACTTCGAGCCGGGCGAAGGCGATCTGCTGTACCGCAATGTGCCGGTGCGCAAGCTGAAGCTGGCCAGCGGCGAAGAAGCGTATGTCACCTCCGTGTTCGACATGATGCTGGCGCAGCACAGTATCGACCGCGGTCTGGGCGGCAAGAACGTCACCAGCAACTACAACGACGCCAATACGCCCATTTCTCCGGCCTGGGCGGCCAACATTTCCGGCGTCAAGGCCGCGGATATTATCCGTACCGGCCGTGAATTCGCCGAAAACGCCTCCAAGACCAAGGGCAAATCCATGGTCATCATGGGCGCGGCCATCAACCACTGGTACCACAACGACATGCAGTACCGCAGCGTGATGAACCTGCTGCACCTGTGCGGTTGCGTGGGCAAATCCGGCGGCGGCTGGGCGCACTATGTGGGCCAGGAAAAACTGCGCCCGCAGGCCGGCTGGGCGCCAATCGCGTTCGGCCTCGACTGGCAGCGTCCGCCGCGTCACATGAACTCGACTTCCTACTGGTATTTCCACACCGACCAATGGCGCTACGAAACCCTGCGCGGCGACGACCTCACCTCGCCTGCCGGCAAGAACAAGAACAAGGGTTACTCTCTGGCTGACTATAACGTTGCCGCCGTGCGCATGGGCTGGCTGCCTTCCGCTCCGCACTGGAACACCAACCCGCTGGATCTGGTTTCCGAAGCGGAAAAGGCCGGCGCTACCGATGAGGCTGGCGTGGCCAAGCATATCGTCAGCAAGCTCAAGGACGGCTCGCTGGACGTGGCATTCGCCGACCCGGACAATCCCGTCAACTGGCCGCGCAACCTGTTTGTATGGCGCGCCAACCTGATCGGCACTTCCGCCAAGGGCCACGAGTTCTTCCTCAAGCACCTGCTGGGCGCGCAGAACGGCGTGCTGACCGAATCCGGCGACGGCAAGGACAACAAACTGGTCAAATGGGTCGAAGAAGCCCCTGTTGGCAAGCTGGATCTGATGGTGGATATCAACTTCCGCCTCAACTCCACCGGCGCCTACTCGGACATCATCCTGCCGACCGCGACCTGGTACGAGAAGAACGACCTCAACACCACTGACATGCACCCCTTTATTCACCCGCTGTCCGAAGCCGTGTCGCCGGGCTGGGAATCCATGTCCGACTGGCAGATTTTCAAGAATATCGCCAAAACCTTCTCGACGCTGGCCGACAAGCACCTGGGAACGCGCAAGGACGTGGTCGCCCTGCCGATGCAGCACGACTCTCCCTTCGAACTGGCGCAGCCATTTGGCGAAGTCAAGGACTGGAAAAAGGGCGAGTGCGAGCCGATTCCTGGCAAGACCATGCCGCTGCTCAAGGTCGTGGAGCGGAACTATGGCGATACCTACAAGAAGTACATCGCCATCGGCCCGCTGATGATCAAGCTGGGCAACAACGTCAAGGGCCTGGACTGGAATACCGAGGAAGAGTACGAACAGCTCAAGATCATGAACGGCACCGTGAAGGAGCCTGGCGTATCCAAGGGCATGCCGTCGCTGGAAGAAGACATTTTCGTCTGCGACGCAGTCATGCGCATGGCGCCGGAAACCTGCGGTGAAGTCGCGCACAAATCCTGGAGCGCGCTCTCCAAGAAAACCGGTATCGACCACCATCACCTGTATTCCGCGCGCCACGAGGACAAGATCACCTTCCGCGACATCCAGGTGCAGCCGCGCAAGATCATCACTGCGCCGACCTGGTCCGGCATCGAATCGGAGACCGTGTCCTACACTTCGTGCTATACCAATATCCACGAGCACATTCCGTTCCGCACCCTGACCGGACGCGCCCACTTCTATCAGGATCACGAGTGGATGCTGGACTTCGGCGAGGGCTTCTGCGTGTACAAACCGGCGCAGGACATGAAGTCCTTCCGCGGCCTGCCCGATTCCTTCACCGCAGGTAAGCACGTCAAGCTCAAGTGGATCACCCCGCACTCCAAGTGGGGCATCCACTCCAGCTACCAGGACAATCTGCGCATGCTGACCCTGTTCCGTGGCGGCCCCTATGTGTGGATTTCCGAAGCTGATGCCAAGGCGGCAGGGATCGAGGACAACGACTGGGTCGAGGCGATCAACAAGAACGGCGCCACCATGGCGCGCGCCGTGGTGTCGCAACGGGTTTCCAAGGGCATGGCGCTGATGTACCACGCCCAGGAGAAGATCGTGAACGTGCCGGGCTCCAAGGCCACGGGCAAACGCGGCGGCATCCTGAACTCGGTCACCCGGACGGTCATCAAGCCGACCAACATGATCGGCGGTTACGTGCAGCTGGCTTACAGCTTCAACTACTACGGCACGGTGGGCGCCAACCGCGATACCGAGGTCATCCTGCGCAAGGTGGCAGACCAGGAAATCGACTGGCTGGAGCGCCCGCTTACCCCGGAACGCGAAGCCCAGCTCAACCCGCCCGGAATCGGCAAGCGTTGATCGCAAGCGTGGACAGGATAAATTAGGAGAATTTTATGAAAGTACGTGCACAATTCGCATTTGTTTTCAATATGGACAAGTGCATCGGCTGTCACACCTGCTCGGTGACCTGCAAGAACACCTGGACCAACCGCAAGGGCGTGGAATATGTCTGGTTCAACAACGTCGAGTCCAAACCCGGCATCGGCTATCCCAAACAGTGGGAAAACCAGGAGAAGTGGAAGGGTGGCTGGATGCTCCAGGGCGGCAAGCTGGAGCTGAAATCCGGCGGCCGCACCAACAAGCTGCTGAACATCTTTGCCAATCCCGATCTGCCCCAGATCGACGATTACTACGAGCCGTTCACCTACAACTACGCCCGTTTGCAGAACGCGCCCCTGTCCGAGGCAGCGCCGACCGCGCGTCCGCTGTCCATGATCACCGGCGATCCGATGGAGAAAATCACCTGGGGCCCGAACTGGGAAGACGATCTGGCAGGTGAATTTTCCAAGCGCGGCGTGGACAAGAATCTGGATAACATCCAGAAGGAAATGCTCGGCCAGTTCGAGAATACCTTCAACCTCTACCTGCCGCGTATCTGCAACCATTGCATGAACCCGGCCTGCGTGGCGGCCTGCCCCTCCGGCTCGCTGTACAAGCGCGAGGAGGACGGCATCGTGCTGGTCGATCAGGACAAGTGTCGCGGCTGGCGTTTCTGTATGAGCGCCTGCCCGTACAAGAAGGTGTTCTACAACTGGGAATCCGGCAAGGCCGAGAAGTGCATTGCCTGCTACCCGCGCGTCGAATCCGGCATGCCTACCGTATGCTCTGAATCCTGCGTTGGCCGTATCCGCTACAACGGCATCATGCTGTACGATGCCGACCGTATCGAGGAACTGGCCAGCACCAGCAACGAGCAGGATCTGTACGAAGCGCAGTGCAAGATCTTCCTCGACCCCAACGATCCTGAAGTCATCAAGGCGGCGCGCGCCGAAGGCATCAATGATGACTGGATCAAGGCCGCCCAGAATTCGCCGATCTACAAGATGGCAATCGACTGGAAGATTGCCTTCCCGCTGCATCCGGAGTTCCGTACCCTGCCGATGGTGTGGTATGTGCCCTCGATGTCGCCGGTTCAGTCCCAGCTGGATCAGGGCAACCTGCCGACCGGACCGGATGGCGTGATCCCGCTGGCCAGCGCGATGCGCACCCCGGTCAAATACCTGGCCAACCTGTTTACCGCCGGCAAGGAAGCGCCCATTGTCAGCGCCATGAACCGGCTCGTTGCCATGCGCAGCTACCAGCGCTCCATCCATGTGGATGGCGTTGCAGATACGCGCGCACTGGATGCTGCAGGCATTACGGAAGATCAGGCCAAGGAAATGTACCGTTACCTGGCGATTGCCAATTATGAAGACCGCTTTGTTATCCCCACCGGCCACGAGGAAGAGCGCATGGACGATGCCTATGGCTTCCAGGGGCAGAACGGCTTCACCTTCGGCAACGATTCCTCGCTCGGCATCAGTACCATCTCCCTGTTCCCGCGCCGTCGCAAGGATACGCCCGAACCCGCCGAACTGGCGCCATCCGCCGATGCCGACAATCGTTAAGAGGAGATGACCATGCATATCTACAAAATTTTGTCAGCCTTGCTGGAGTACCCGGACCAGGAGTTGTTTGACAATCTGCCGGCCATCAACCAGGTTCTGGACGAAATGGTCGATAGCGACGTGGCGGAATGGAATGCGGTGCGCCAGTTCATCACCTGGATGCAGAGCGGTGATCCGACCGAAATCCAGGCGAGTTACGTCAAGACCTTCGACCTCACGCCTGAGCACAGCCTGCATCTGACCCATCATCTGTTCGGCGACGATAACGACCGCAACCGCGGCCCGGCGCTGATCGATCTGGGTGAGCTGTACAAGGACTATGGCGTGAAAGTCATGACCAACGAACTGCCCGACTATTTGCCGCTGGTGCTGGAATTTGCGGCCATGCTGGATGACAGCGAGGGCAGGGAATTCCTGTCAGATGCCGGCAAGGTGCTGAAGGTGCTGGCCGACAATCTGGCTAAGGCTGGCAGCCCCTATGCTCCGCTGATTTCCATAATTGAAAGTCGCGCGACGCCGACTCTTGTAGCCGCTTAAGGAGTGATTGAAATGAATGAAGATATTTTTAGCTGGAATAATCTGCTGTTTGGTGTGTATCCCTATGTCTGCCTGAGCGTGTTTGTCCTGGGTAGCTGGCTGCGCTTCGACCGCGAGCAATATGGGTGGACCAGTGCGTCCAGCCAACTGCTCTCCACGGCGGGCATGCGCTGGGCCAGCAACCTGTTCCACATCGGCGTGCTTGCCATTTTTGGCGGGCACTTCGTGGGGCTGTTGACGCCACATAGCGTGTTTCTGATGGTCATGGGTGATATCCAGCACCAATATATGGCTATCATCCTGGGCACGATTTTTGGTGCAATGGCGCTGATCGGCGGCCTCATCCTCTGGGTGCGGCGTTTTACCAATCGCCGTATTTCGGCCACCAGCCGCCCGTCGGACAAGTTTGTGCTGTCATGGATCATGGCCACGCTGATTTTTGGCTTGGCAACCATCCCGGTATCCATCGGTCATGCCGGTCATGGTGACCCGCGTGTGGTGACCGCCATGGCGGAGTGGATCCAGAGCATTATTTACCTGTACCCGAATCCGGCTTACCTGGAAGGTGTGGATACCGTCTTCAAACTGCACGTGCTGTTTGGCATGACCGTTTTCCTGATCTTCCCGTTCACCCGTCTGGTGCATATCTGGAGCTTCCCGATCGGTTACCTGACCCGTTCATACCAGATCGTGCGCACCAAGAAACTGAAGTATCAGAGCCGTTAATCGGTTGGGTAAACGTGTCCGGTGCGCTGTTCTCTGATACAGGCACAGCGTACCGGCCCTTGATGTTGGCGAAAAAATGATGCAGACACAAAAGATCGTGCTGACAACTTTTATGTTGCCGTTACTGGCCATGTTCTATGGCTGCCAGCCCAAAGAATCCACGCAAGACAGCAAAGCACATACGCCCATGGCAGCTGAAGTGCAGCAGACCGCCGCTGCCGATGCGGCTGCACCGGTCGTATCCAAGGCGGAATTTAGCCGGCTGGCTCAGGATATCGGCTGCTTTGCCTGTCATTCGATTGAAAAGAAACTTCTTGGCCCGGCATGGAAGGATGTGGCAGCAATCTACCGCCACGACCCCGCTGCCGAAGACAAGATAATGAACAAAATTGCCAAGGGCGGTAGCGGTGTATGGGGTAAGATCGCAATGCCTGCCTACCCGGACCTCGCCGAGGCAAAACGCAGGATATTGACCAAATACATCCTGTCCCTGGAATAGGCTGAATTCAAATATCGGCGCTCAGATATGCTGCTTGGCGGGAGCCTGCAGCCTGCTTTTGAATTGGCAAGGAGATGTTTTCATGGCATTACATACCAGATACCTGCTCGTGAACGGCAAGGAAATCGAGACCGATTCCGAGGGTTATATCAGAAATCTCGACGATTGGTCAGAAGACTATGCCGTCGCATTGGCCAAACAGGAAGGCCTGGAATTGACCAATGAACATTGGGACGTCATTCACTATCTGCGGCAGTATTACCATGAGCATTCGGTTCAGGCTCAGGTACGCAACATGATCAAGCACTTTGCCCAGGTGTGGGGCAAGGAACGTGGCAACAACCACTACCTGCACGAAATTTTCCCCATGGGTGGACCGCAGAAACAGGGCAACCGCATGGCAGGGCTGCTACGCACCAAGGGCGAGCACTAAAGCCGACACAAGTCATGGTTACGCGTTCGGCTTCCGCCGAACGTGGCGCTTAAACGATTTCCCGCGTTTCCAGAAACCTGATTTCCGGAAAGCGTTCCTGTGCCAGATTGAGGTTGACTCGGTTGGGGGCAAGATAAACGTACTCGTCGGCACCGTCCAGTGCCACGTTGAAACCGTGCTTGTCCACCAGCTTCTTCAGCTCCAGATCGCTGCCGCGCAGCCAGCGCGCGGTGGCGACATCGAAGTGTTCGAACTGGACGTCCACGCCATATTCGTATTGCAGGCGATGAGCCACCACGTCAAATTGCAACATGCCGACCGCGCCCAGCACCAGGTCGTTGGATGAAATGGGGCGGAACAATTGGGTCGCGCCTTCCTCGGCCAGTTGCTGCAAACCTTTCTGCAACTGCTTCATCTTGAGCGGGTTCCTGATCTGGGCACGGCGGAAGATTTCCGGGGCAAAGGAAGGAATGCCGGTGAATTTGAGTTCCTCGCCTTCCGTGAATGTGTCGCCCAGCCGGATCGTGCCGTGGTTGGGGATGCCGATGATGTCCCCGGCATAGGCTTCATCGGCGGTATTGCGGTCCTGTGCCATGAAGGTGATGGCGTTACCCACGGTGATCTGCTTGCCGCTTGAAACCTGCTTGATCTTCATGCCGCGGTCGAAGCGTCCTGAGCAGATACGGATGAAGGCGATGCGATCGCGGTGCTTGGGGTCCATATTGGCCTGGATCTTGAACACGAAACCGGTGAACCTGGGTTCGTCCGGCTCTACAGCGCGTGTTTGCGCCGGGCGGTGCAGCGGAGCGGGCGACAGGTCGACGATGGCGTCAAGCAGCGATTGCACGCCGAAATTGTTCATTGCCGAGCCGAAGAAAACGGGTGTCTGCCTGCCGCTCAGGTAGGCTTCCTTGTCAAAAGCATGGGATGCGCCGCGCACCAGTTCGATGTCGATGCGCAGTTCCTCCGCCTGGTCGCCGATCAGTTCGTCCAGGCGCGGGTTGTCGAGTCCCTGGACAATTTCGGAGGTGCCTTTCTCGGCATTCGGGTCGAACACCGACACGGTGTCGTTGTACAGGTGATAGGTGCCACGGAAGCGCTTGCCCATGCCGATCGGCCAGGTCATTGGCGCACACTGGATCTGCAGTACGGATTCGATTTCATCCAGCAGTTCGATCGGCTCCTTGCCCTCGCGATCGAGTTTGTTGATGAAGGTGAGGATGGGCGTGTCGCGCAGGCGGCAGACGTTGAGCAGTTTGATGGTCTGGGCCTCGACGCCGTTCACCGAGTCAATCACCATCACTGCTGAGTCCACTGCTGTCAGCGTACGGTAGGTATCCTCGGAAAAATCCTCGTGGCCCGGAGTGTCGAGCAGGTTGATCATGCAGTCGCGGTAGGGGAACTGCATTACCGAGGAGGTCACCGAAATGCCGCGCTGCTTCTCCAGTTCCATCCAGTCGCTGGTGGCGTGGCGATCGGCCTTGCGCGCCCGCACCGCGCCCGCCATCTGGATTGCGCCGCCAAACCACAGCATTTTTTCAGTCAGCGTGGTTTTACCTGCGTCGGGATGGGAAATGATGGCGAAGGTGCGGCGGCGCTGGATTTCTTCGTGGAGGGTCATGATCTGAGGGGCGGGAAAAAAGTCAGCAATTATAACAGGCTGTGTCCCCATTGCGGGGAGGGGCTGGTCTACAGCATGATCTGGGCGCCGAGCTCAACCACACGGTTGGGCGGCAGCTTGAAGAACTGGGTGGCGCTGCCGGCGTTACGGAACATGCTGACAAACAGTTTTTCGCGCCACAGGCACATTTCCGAGCCGACCCGGGGGATCAGGGTTTCACGGCCGATGAAGAAGGAGGTGTCCATCATGTCGAGCTCGATGCCATGCTGCGCACAGCACAGGGTCAGATCGCGCGGCAGATCGGGCTCATCCATGAAGCCGTATGCCATGGTGATGCGCTGGAAATTGTTGGGCAGCATTTCCATCTGCACGCGCTCAGTTTCGGCAACGTAGGGGATGTCCTGGATGGAGACGGTTGCCAGCAACACCCGTTCGTGCAGCACCTTGTTGTGTTTGAGATTATGCAGCAGCGCCTGGGGGACGCCCTTGGGGTTGGGCGTCATGAATACCGCCGTGCCGGGCACGCGCGCCATGTCGCTATATCCCAGGCCTTCAATAAAAGGTTCGAGGGCGAGCGCATCGCCCTCCATGCGCTTGTAGAGCAACTGCCGGCCACGTTTCCAGGTGGTCATCAGGGTGAAGATGACAAAGCCGGCAAGCAGGGGGAACCAGCCGCCATCGGAGATTTTCAGCACATTGGCGCCAAAGAAGGCGAGATCCACCACGAGGAAAAGACTGAACAGCGCGATTGCCCTGGTCCAGCCCCAGCCCAGTGCGCGGCTGAAAACGAAAGTGGCGAGGATGGAGGTGATCACCATGTCGCCGGTAACGGCGATGCCGTAAGCGGCAGCCATGTTGCCGGAGGAACGGAAACCCAGCACCAGGACCACTACCGCCACGAGCAGCGCCCAGTTGATGGCGGGCAGGTAGATCTGGCCCTTTTCCTGTTCGGAGGTATGCAGCACCTGCATGCGCGGCACATAACCCAACTGCATGGCCTGCCGCGTGACCGAGAAGGCACCCGAAATGACAGCCTGGGAGGCGATGACCGTGGCTAGAGTGGCCAGAGTGATCATGGGGTAGAGCGCCCAGTCAGGCACCAGATTGTAGAAGGGATTGTTGATTGCTTCGGGATGGCGCAACAGCAGCGCCCCCTGGCCGAAATAATTGAGCAGCAGGGCGGGCAGGACGAAGCCGAACCAGGCCAGCTGAATTGGCTGGCGACCGAAGTGCCCCATGTCCGCGTACAGCGCCTCTCCGCCGGTCAGCGCCAGAACAACCGCTCCCAGGGCGATGAAGGCAAGCCAGGGGTGCGCCCAGAAGAGCCGGGCGGCATGGCCTGGATTGGCCGCCTGCAACACCTCGGGTGTCTGCACGATACTGCTGACGCCAAGGAAGGCCAGAACGAAAAACCACACCAGCATCACCGGCCCGAACAGGGTGCCTACCCGCGCCGTGCCATGGCGCTGGATGAAAAACAGGAAAAACAGCACGGTCAGGGCAATCGGAACAATATAGGCATGCAGCGCCGGCGCGCCAACCTCCAGTCCCTCGACCGCAGAGAGCACGGAAATCGCTGGCGTCACCATGCCGTCGCCGTAAAACATGCAGGCGCCGAGAATGCCGATCAGCATGATCAGGCGCTGGCGGCGGGGGTTGTCGCCAGCTTCGCGCAATGCCAGCGCAATCAGCGCCATGATGCCCCCTTCGCCGCGGTTGTCGGCACGCATCACGAACACGACGTATTTGATCGAAACCACGATGATCAGTGACCACAGCACCAGGGACAGAATGCCAAGGATGTTTTCCGGAGATGCGGGTAATTGGTGGGCGCTGGGGGCGAAAACCTCCTTCAGGGTGTAAAGCGGGCTGGTGCCGATATCGCCATAGACAATGCCAAGTGCGCCCAGCGCCAGAGCGGGAAGGCGGGTTTTGCTGATGGTTTCTGCTTGCATGCGTTATTTTCGGGGGGAGTGGATGGTTCAGCGTACCGGTGCCAGCACGGCATTGATTCCCAGGGCGCGAATCTTGGCTTGAGCCTGGTCTGCTTCCGCCTTGGTCTGGAAGGGGCCGACATGCAGTCGGGTTTCAGTATAGGACTTGATGCCATGCTCGGCCAGGCGTTTCTGCAGTTGCAGTGCATTGTCAGGATTGGAAAACAGCCCCAACTGGACGACATAACCTTTGGGTGGGGTGGGTTCGGTGGCCGGTTTGGGCGGCGGCGAGGCTTCGGCGGCTTTGGCAGGCGCTGCGGGCTTCTGTTCTGCCGGCATGGCAGTCACGGGAGCCGGTGATGGAGGCGGAACGGGGATGCTGGCAGCAGGCGGTGCGAGTCTGGGCGGTGTTTCAATGCTCGCGGGCTTTGCTGGTGGTGCGGAGATTTCGCTGCGTGGTTTTGTGCCAACAGGCGCGCCCATGGATGATTTGTTGATAACTTGCGGCGGTGGCGGAGCGGGCGGCGCGGCTTCCGGGTCAGGCACGGCGGGCGCAGCTTCTGCCAGGGGTTCCGCAGGTTTTTCTTCTTCTGTCTTGTCGGGGGCTGCGGCTGGCTGGGGGGGCTGTGGTTCGTTCACAATGGGGGGGGGCAACGATGCCGCCACGGGAACAGGGGGTTCAGGTTTTTTGTGGCTCAGCACCGTGAGGGTGATGACGGCCGCAGCAACCAGCGATGCGGCAAGCACCATGCGGCGCATCGCGCGTTTCTTGATTTCGGCCTGCTCGTCCTGGATTGGCTGTTCCGGCATCGAAACTCCCTGCTTGCGGAATGGAATGCCGGGCATGTTATCACTTCATTTTTGCAGCCGCCAGCAACCTGGCTGGTTTATTTTATGGGGATTCCATGATATTTTGACGGGTTGTTGAAGAATTTTAACCTGTTGTCTCTGGAGATATTAAATGGCTGTTGAACGCACCCTGTCCATCATCAAACCCGACGCCGTGGCGAAAAACGTGATCGGCAAAATCTATTCCCGCTTCGAAAGCAACGGCCTCAGCATCGCTGCCGCCAAGCTGAAGCACCTGTCCCGTGCCGAAGCGGAAGGTTTTTACGCGGTGCATCGCGAGCGCCCCTTCTTCAAGGACCTGGTCGATTTCATGGTGTCCGGCCCGGTTATGATCCAGGTGCTGGAAGGCGAAAACGCGATCGCCAAGAACCGTGAGCTGATGGGTGCGACCGACCCGAAGAAAGCTGAGCCCGGCACGATCCGTGCCGACTTTGCCGAGAGCATCGACGCCAATGCCGTGCATGGCTCCGATGGTCCGGATACTGCCAAGGTTGAAATCTGCTATTTCTTCCCGGCCATGGAAGTTTACGCGCGCTAATGCCCGTTAATCTGCTCGACTACGACCTCCCGCAGCTTACTGCCTATTTCGCCGAAATGGGCGAAAAGCCTTTTCGCGCCAAGCAGCTGATGCGCTGGATGCACCAGTTTGGCGAGAGCGATTTCTCTCGCATGAGCGATCTCGCCAAGTCGCTGCGGGAGAAGTTGAGCACTACGGCGGTGGTTGAACCACCCCGTCTGATCAAGGAACAACTGTCCGACGACGGCACGCGCAAATGGCTGCTGGATGTAGGCGCCAACAATGGCATCGAGACAGTGTTCATTCCCGAAGACGAACGCGGCACGCTGTGCGTGTCGAGCCAGGTGGGCTGCGCGCTGGAATGCAGCTTCTGTTCCACCGCTCGTCAGGGCTTCAACCGCAACCTGTCGGTGGCGGAAATCATCGGCCAGCTGTGGTGGGCCAACAAGGCGCTGGGGCGCGACCCCAAGGGAGAACGCATCATCAGCAACGTGGTGCTGATGGGCATGGGTGAGCCGCTGGCCAACTTTGACAACGTGGTCACGGCACTCAATATCATGCTGGATGATCACGCCTACGGCCTGTCGCGACGGCGCGTGACGGTGAGCACTTCCGGCCTGGTGCCGGCAATGGATCGTTTGCGCGATGCCTGCCCGGTGGCCTTGGCGGTGTCATTGCACGCACCCAATGACGCCTTGCGCGACGTGCTGGTGCCAATCAATAAAAAATATCCGCTGGCCGAACTGATGGCGGCCTGTCGCCGTTATATCGAGAAGGCGCCGAGGGATTTCATCACTTTTGAATATGTCATGCTGGACGGCGTTAACGACAGCGTAATGCATGCACGGGAACTAATCGCACTGGTGAAGGACGTACCGTGCAAGTTCAACCTGATTCCTTTTAACCCGTTTCCCCTGTCAGGCTATAAGCGCTCCCGGCCGGAAGCGGTGCGCCGTTTCCGGGACGAGCTGATGCAGGCTGGTCTGATTGCGACCACGCGCAAGACCAGGGGCGACGATATCGATGCCGCCTGTGGCCAGCTCGCGGGGCAGGTGCAGGACAAGACCAAACGGACGCAGTACAACATTGTGGAGATTGCCGGATGAAAAAACTGCTGGTGCTGGTGCTGGTGTTATGGGGCGTGATCCAGCCGGTTTGGGCGGAGCAGATGTCTGAGCAGCGAAAGCGTGCGCAGGTTCATACCGATCTGGGCGCGGCCTATTTCAGCATGGGCAAGCTGGGGGTCGCGCTGGAGGAACTCAAAACCGCCATCGATAACGATTCCAAATATGCGCCAGCCTACAACATTCTTGGTTTGATTTACATGGATCTGAGAGAATTTGACAAGGCTGAGGAATATTTCCAGCGCTCGCTTGATATCGACTCGAACAATTCCGAGGCGCACAACAATTACGGCTGGTTCCTGTGCCAGCGCAACCGGGTGGATGAGGCCATCGGATATTTCATGCGCGCGCTGAAAAACCCGCTCTATGCCACACCGGAAAAAGCCTATCTCAACGCTGGCGAATGTTCGCTGAAGAAAGGCGACGAGAAAAATGCGGAAGATTTCTTCCTGCGCGCCATCAAGTTTCAACCTGCCCCGCCCAAGGCATTCTGGAATCTGGCCGAGATCAGTTTCCGCCGTGGCGATTACAACGATGCCCAGCGTTACCTCGAAGTGTTCATGAAGATGAGCGTCCCCTCGCGGGAGTCCTTGTGGTTGGGTGCGCGCATTGCCCACCGCCTGGGCAAGCGTGATGCGGAAGCCAACTATGGTTTGCAGCTCAGAAAGAATTACCCCGATTCGCTTGAGACGCAGGCCTTTCGCAATGGCCAGTTCGATGGTCCTGTGGCGGCGGGGGCGCAGAAGTGAGCGAGGATTTTTCCGAAGAGCTGGCGCCAGCGCCAGCGCAGGAAAGTGCCGGCATGAAACTGGCCCGCGAGCGCGAAAGCCAGGGCCTGGGCGTTGTCGATGTGGCGCGTGCGCTCCGCCTGAGCGTGAAGCAGATCGAGGCGCTCGAAGCAGATCAGCTGGACAGCTTGCCGGGTCGTACTTTTGTGCGCGGTTTCGTGCGTAATTATGCGCGCCTGCTCAATCTGGACCCCGACCAACTGGTGGCGGAATATCTGCCGCAACAGCCGGAAATGACAGTGCAGCATATCCAGGCACCCTCGCAACAGATCAGTTTCTCCGAACATCAAGGCAAGCCCTGGCTGAGATGGCTGGCGGGCGGTTTTGTGGCAGTGGCGCTGGTTTCCTGGGGCGTCCTGGAATGGATGGGACCGGAACAGCCAAAGTCGCGTACCACGATCAAATCGCCCGCTCCTGCAATACAGGCAAAACCCCAGCCTGATGCCGCATCCGTACCCAGCGCATCAGCAGCTTCTCCAGCAAACTCGCCAGTGCCAGCCATTGCCGCGGTGTCGCTGCCGCGCCTGACCCTTAGTTTCAGTGGTCGATCCTGGGTGGAAGTGCGCGACAAGCAGGGGAAAATTATCCATTCGCAAAATCATGAGGCCGGGTCTGAACAGAGCGTGGAAGGCGAGGCGCCATTCACTTTGGTCATCGGCAGCGCACCTAATGTCAAGGTGCGCTATCGGGGCCGCGCCCAGGATCAGGAGCGTGAGCTGGCTATCTCGGATTTTATCAAGGGCGATGTGGCGCGCCTGGTTGTGGAGTAGGGGTCTGTAAATGTTCAAGGTTGAAATTCCGCGCCGCAAGAGCCGGCAGATCAAGGTCGGCAATGTACTGATCGGTGGTGATGCACCGATTTCGGTGCAAACCATGACCAACACCGAGACCACCGATGTCGATGCCACGGTTGCGCAGATCGAGCGTGCTGCCCGGGCCGGCGCAGATATCGTGCGGGTATCGATTCCCAGCATGGAAGCGGCGGAAGCTTTTGGCCTGATCCGGAAACGTTCTCCGGTGCCGCTGGTGACGGATATCCATTTCGATTACAGGATCGCCCTGCGCGTGGCCGAGCTTGGCGCCGATTGCCTGCGCATCAATCCCGGCAATATCGGGCGCGAGGATCGCGTGCAGGCGGTGGTGCAGTCGGCCAAGGATCATGGCATCCCGATCCGCATCGGCGTCAACGCGGGCTCGCTGGAAAAGGATTTGCAGAAGAAATATGGCGAACCTACCCCGGAAGCACTGGTGGAATCAGCCCTGCGTCACATCGAGATTCTCGACCGCTTGAATTTCCCGGATTTCAAGGTCAGCCTCAAGGCATCGGAAATCTTCATGACGGTGGAAGCCTACAAATTGCTCGCCAACCAGATCGAACAGCCTCTGCATCTCGGTATCACCGAAGCCGGCGGTTTGCGCTCCGGCAGCGTGAAGTCGGCGATTGGTCTGGGCATGATTCTGGCATCCGGTATCGGCGATACCATCCGTGTATCGCTGGCTGCCGATCCGGTAGAAGAGGTCAAGGTCGGTTTCGATATCCTGAAAAGCCTGCATTTGCGCAACAAGGGCGTGAATATCATTGCCTGCCCTTCCTGCTCGCGCCAGAATTTCGATGTGATCAAGGTGGTGAACGCGCTGGAACAGCGGCTTGAGGATGTGCTGGAGCATCTCGATGTGGCGGTGATCGGCTGCGTGGTGAACGGGCCGGGAGAGGCGCGCGAGGCGGATATTGGCCTCGCCGGCGGCGAGCCCAACCTGCTGTACATGGACGGCAAGCCCAGCCACAAGGTCAATGACGGCGAAATCGTCGATCAGATCGAAAAGGAAGTGCGCGCAAAAATTGCCGCCAAACAACAAATTACCAGCAAGTAGAAAATCATGAGTCAGATCCAGGCCATTCGCGGCATGAACGACATCCTGCCGGAGCATGCCGCCCTGTGGGAATTTTTCGAGGACACGGTGCGCGACTGGTTGCACAGTTACGGCTACCAGTGCATCCGTATGCCCATCGTGGAGCAGACCAGCCTGTTCAAGCGCGCCATCGGCGAGGTGACCGACATCGTCGAGAAGGAAATGTATACCTTCACCGACGCGCTCAATGGCGAAAGCCTGACGCTGCGCCCGGAAGGCACGGCTTCCTGCGTGCGCGCGGTGCTGCAGCACAACCTGCTCTACAATGCGCCGCAGCGCCTGTGGTACATGGGGCCGATGTTCCGCCACGAGCGGCCGCAGAAGGGACGCTACCGCCAGTTCCACCAGGTCGGCGTGGAGTCGCTCGGCTTTGCCGGACCGGATATCGACGCCGAGCAGATCATCATGACAGCCAGGCTGTGGAAACGCCTCGGCCTGCAGGATGTGGCGCTGGAAATCAATACCCTGGGCAGTGCGGAAGACCGTGCCCGGCACCGCGCGCGCCTGGTGCATTATCTCGAACAGCATGCCGACCAGCTCGACGAAGATTCGAAACGCCGCCTGCACACCAATCCTCTGCGCGTGCTGGACAGCAAGAACCCGGCCATGCAGATGCTGGTGGAAGCCGCTCCCAAGTTGCTGGATGATCTCGATGAGATATCTCTCAAGCATTTTGAGGAGCTTCAGCTGATATTGCGCGAAGCCGGCATTGAATACCGCATCAACCCGCGTCTGGTGCGCGGCCTGGATTACTACAACTTTACCGTGTTCGAGTGGGTAACCACGCGGCTTGGCGCCCAGGGAACGGTATGTGCCGGCGGGCGCTACGATGGCCTGATCACCCAGATCGGCGGCAAGCCCGCCCCGGCCTGCGGTTTCGCCATGGGGGTGGAGCGCCTGCTGGCGCTGCTTGAGGAGCAGCAATTTCAGGCGCCGCAGAAGGCTGTCGATGCCTACCTCGTCCACCAGGGTGAGGCGGCAGACCGTTTCGCCTTCAAGAGCGCTGAAATGTTGCGCGGGCAGGGCTTGCATGTGATCCTGCACTGCGGTGGCGGCAGTTTCAAATCGCAAATGAAAAAAGCGGATGGCAGCGGTGCCCGTTATGCGGTCATCATCGGCGACGACGAGGCCAATGCGCAGCAGGTCAGCCTCAAGCCGTTGCGCGAAATGGGTGAACAGGCCCGGATGACGGTGGCGGAAGCGGCCGATGTGATCGGAAGAAAAATTTAATCCCGCGATTATTGACTACTTAACAAGGTGACTTATGGCTTACGATCTGGAAGAGCAGGAACAGATAGATGCGCTCAAGGCGTGGTGGAAACAGTATGGCAACGCGGCTGTGCTGGGAGTGGTGCTGTTTGTGACCATCGTGGCCGGGATGCAGGGGTGGCGCTATTACCAGAGCCGGCAGACGGCACAGGCTGCGGCCCTGTATGAGTCGTTGCAGGGCGCGACCGAGCCGCAGAAAGTGCGCGAAATCGCCGGTCAGTTGATCGAGCAGTTTCCGCGCAGCCCCTATGCAACCCGTGCGGCGCTGGTCGCGGCCAGGACCAATCATGAAACGGGTGACGCCAAGAGCGCCCGGGCACAACTGCAATGGGTGCTGGACCATACCAAAAGCGATGAGATCAGGGATGCAACGCGCCTGCGCCTGGCCGGCGTGTTGCTGGATGAAAAAAACCATGACGAGGCGCTGAAACTGCTTGAAACCAAACATGGCACGGCATTCGATGGGCTTTATGCCGATCTCAGGGGCGACGTGCTGCTGGCTTCCGGCAAACAGGCCGAGGCGCTGGCGTCTTACAAGCTGGCGCTGGAGAAAATTGATCCGGCCAGCGCCTACCGCGGCCTGGTGCAGATGAAACTGGATGGATTGGGCGGATAATGAAAATACGCGCATTGCAAGCTCATCTGGCTGGCTTGCTGGCCCTGTCGCTGGTCGGCTGCGCCAGCATCGGTGAATCTGTTTCCACCGGATTTGGATTGTGGGGAAACAAGGATGCAACGGAAAAACCCGCACCCCTGACGGAAATCAGGCCATCCGTGACGCTGAAATCGCGGTGGCAGGCAGGCGTGGGCAGCGCCGGCGATTATGTGTTTATTCCGGCTTCAGCTGACAACAGCGTCTATGCGGCAGGGCATGATGGCTACCTTGCACGTTTTGATGCCATCAGCGGCCAGCAGTTGTGGCGCATCGAAACCGGGCAGAAACTTTCTGCCGGCGTGGGTGTGGGTGAAGGACTGGTCTTCGTGGCGACGCGCAAGGGCGAAATCCTGGCTTATGACCTGGATGGCAAGGCCGTATGGCGCGCCAGGGTATCGAGCGAGGTGTTGAGCGCGCCGCAGGCGGCGGAGGGCATCGTGGTGGTGCGTGCTGCCGACGGCCAGATTTTTGGCCTGGATGCTCGCGATGGCAAGCGCAAATGGGTGTATCAAAGAGCTTTGCCGGTCCTGGCAATCCGTAGTCATGCCGGCGTGGTGGTGACGCGCGGCGCGGTTTTCGCCGGTTATGCCGGCGGCAAGCTGGTGGCGCTGTCCCTTTCCAATGGCGTTCTGGGCTGGGAGGCAAGCGTGGCGCAACCCCGTGGCGCGACCGAGCTGGAGCGCATCGCCGATGTGACCAGCCTGCCGGTGATCGATGGCAACCGCATCTGCGCGGTGGCTTATCAGGGGCGCCTGGCCTGTTTCGAGATCCTGAACGGCAACCTGGTTTGGGCGCGGGAAATATCGAGCATTTCCGGACTCGCGCTGGACCGTTCCTATATTTACCTGAGCGATGCCCGTGGTGCGGTGCACGCGCTGGACAAAAACAGCGGCGCCAGCATCTGGAAGCAGGACAAGCTCCTTAACCGTCGCCTCAGTGCCCCCGTAGTGAAGGGCGAATATGTAGCCGTTGCCGATCTGGAAGGCTACGTCCATGTGCTGGCGCGCGAGGATGGCAGCTTTGCCGGTCGCGTTGCCACCGACGGCAGCGCCATTGCCGCCGCTCCCGTGCTGCTGGAGCAGAATGTTCTGGTGCAGACCCGCAATGGCGGGCTATTTTCCCTGGCCACCCAATGAAACCTACCCTGGTCCTGGTTGGCCGCCCCAATGTCGGCAAATCCACCCTGTTCAACCGCCTGACCAAGAGCCGAGATGCGCTGGTGGCTGATCTTCCCGGCCTTACCCGCGATCGCCACTATGGCCACGGCCTGATCGGCGGCAAACCTTATCTGGTGGTGGATACCGGCGGTTTCGAGCCGGTCGCCAAGGATGGCATTCTGCATGAAATGGCCAAGCAGACGCTACAGGCAGTGGATGAGGCCGACTGCATCGTGTTCATGGTGGATGCACGCCAGGGGCTGACGCCGCAGGATCAGATCATTGCCGATGGCCTGCGCAAGTCGGGACGGCCGGTGTTTCTGGCAGTCAACAAGGCCGAGGGTATGCGTCGCGAAGTGGTGGCGGCAGAATTCCATGAGCTGGCGCTGGGTGAGCCGCTGGTCATCTCCGGCGCGCACGGCGAAGGCGTGCGCGAGCTGGTGGAACTGGCCTTGGCTGATTTCCCTGATATGGGCGACGGCGAGGATGAGGATGACCACCCCAAGGTGGCTATCGTCGGTCGCCCCAATGTCGGCAAATCCACCCTGGTCAACCGCCTGCTGGGCGAGGAGCGGGTTATTGCCTTCGATCAGCCGGGCACCACGCGCGACAGCATCTATATGGATCTGGAACGGGATGGCAAGCGCTACACGCTGATCGACACCGCAGGTGTGCGCAAGAAGGGCAAGGTCTTCGAGGCGATCGAGAAATTTTCCGTGATCAAGACCCTGCAGGCCATCGAGGATGCCAACGTGGTGGTGCTGGTGCTGGACGCGCGCCAGGATATTTCCGAGCAGGACGCGCACATTGCCGGCTTCATCCTGGAAGCGGGCAGGGCGCTGGTGGTGGCGGTAAACAAGTGGGACGGCCTGGATACGGCGCGGCGTGAGGTGGTCAAGGGCGATCTGGCGCGCAAACTGCAATTTCTCGATTTTGCCAAATTCCATTACATTTCCGCTCTCCAGGGCAGCGGCGTGGGCGGCCTGTTCAAGTCCGTGGATACTGCCTATGCGGCGGCGATGGCAAAGATGTCCACCCCCCTGCTGACGCGTGTGCTGATCTCGGCAACGGAGAAGCATCAGCCACCCAAGGTTGGCCCGATCCGCCCCAAGCTGCGCTACGCTCACCAGGGGGGCTCCAATCCGCCGCTGGTCATCGTGCACGGGACTGCGGTGGCAGGCGTTGCGGACAGCTACAAACGCTACCTCGAAAGCACCTTCCGTACCGCATTTGAACTCGAAGGCACGCCCCTTCGCGTCGAGTTCAAGCAGGGGCAAAACCCCTTCGCCGATCGCAAACCCAAGCCCAAGACCGAGGAAGAGGAGCGTCAGGCTCACCGCAAGCGTCGGCGCAGCCGGAAGACCTATGGCAAGAAATACTGAACGAACCTGAAAGAAACATTGCGCGCTGTCGCTGAAGAAGAAAATACATGGCCCTATCCGACATTTTTCAAGACAGCGCAATCCGTCAAACCTTGGCCATTTTCTCCGACGCCGAGAAAGACGCCATCGAACAAGCCCTGTTCGACAAGAACGGCAAGCCCTACATCAAGTGCCTGGTGCGCGGCAAAGATGTACAAGCCAAGAAGGAAGAAGTGGTGCGCCAGTTGTGGCTGCATCGCTTATTGAACCACTACCCGGCCATTTCCGAAACTGACTTGCTGGCACTGCCATTCCACCCCATCGCCAAGGATGCAGAAACTGCAATTATTCAAGCCGTGCAATCCGCGCATGACGCCCGCCGCCAAGCACATGCCCTGCTGAAAGCCGCCAAGCGCGCGGTGGAAATCGCCATCGAGGACAGCGAGGCGGTGGCGCTGGAATATCTGGCGGACCTTACACCACAGGACGCTTGAACATGCCCACCCGCTACGACATCGACCACCTTGCCGAAACGCAATTCGAGTCGGGCTCCCGTGGCCGGGTGCTGAAAAATTTGCTTGGCATTCGCCGCAAGCGGGAAATGGATGCGCTGGAAGCGGTCAAGCTGGCCGAGGCGACCGACCACGCTATCCGGCATACCTCAGCCAAGCATCGTTTTACGGCCAAAGATGTTTGCGGCCTGCATCGGCAATGGCTGGGCAAGGTGTACCCCTGGGCAGGCGACTATCGCCAAGTGAATATCGGCAAGGGCGGTTTCACTTTTGCCATGGCGGCCCAGATTCCCCGCCTGATGGAAGAATTCGAGCGGGAGATTCTGGCCCGCCATTACCCCCTGCAATTTTTCCGGCATGGGTAAGATCATCGAGTCGCTGGCTGTGACCCATTGCGAACTGGTGCTGATCCATCCTTTCCGCGAGGGAAACGGCAGGCTGTCGCGTCTGCTGGCAACGCTCATGGCTTTGCAGGCGGGGCTGCCGCTGCTGGATTTTTCAGGGATCAGTGGCAGAAAGAAGGAAGGGTGCTTTGCGGCGGTACAGGCGGGGTTGGCGCGAGACTATGCGCCAATGGAACAGATTTTCCGCAGCGTGGTCGAAAAACCCTGAAAGGGCGTTAAGCTGCCTTGGCTGGTTTGGGCGTAGATGCCGGCAATGCCTTTTCAGCCGCTTTCCTGACGCCTTCAATCGCCATCGAGGAAACAACGTTAAGCCTTAATGCCGCACGATATGATTCAGGATTACGGAGATGCGGATTTTGCTGTAAAAGGGAATTTTTCATAAACATCAGTATAGTCTTGAGGGGGGGCGGTATCAACCGGCCAGGTTTTAGCCTTTTTCAGGTTGTTACGTGGGCTGAATTTGCCTTGATGATTGTTCCTTACGGGTGGTTCGGTCTGAGATTTGTCAATGATGCAACAACCTTATCCCTATATTTGATTTTTTTGCTGCCCGGCATGGGGCGGCTGTGGTAAAAAGCCCTTTCGACAGGACTTACAGCCCCCCTAGCCATGACCCAATCCAGCCCCCGCGAAATTGTTACGCCCTACCGTCCCATCCCTCTGGATGTGCCGGAGGGGATGAAGCCCAACGAATTTTTCAACAGCACGGAAAATCTCAACGACCTGGTACACAACAACGGCCTGTTGCTGAACCCGGAAAATCTGCTGCTCTATCGCAAGGCGCTGGGGCATAGCACTACGTTCGACACCTCGATCATCTACAACACCTCCAAGGTCATCCTCAATCCGCTGGGCCGGCCGGTGCGGCGCACTCAGGTGCCGGACAATGTCCGGCATGTGTGGAACCGGATGAATCAGATCATCATCGATTACATGCTGGAACAGTTTCCGGACCCGGCGCAGCACCTGGTGCTGGCGGGTGAGGCCAGTCTGGATGCGACCTGGCCGCTGACTTCGCCCGGGGTGCCCAGCATTCGCATGTTGCACAATCACTTCATCGTGTTTCCCATGGATGCGCTGCGCAATGCCAAGCCGGCCGATCCGAAAAATCCCAACCTGACCGATGGCGGCCAGCATTCGCTGTTTGAGATGTACATGCATGACGTTTATCGGGAGTTCATCTGCAAGGCGCTGCATCTGGAGGTGCTGCGGCCGGTGAGCGATGATGCTGCGCGCCTTGAGCTGACCGGCTACCCGCAGGGCCTGCCGAGCTGGGAAATTCCCGGTGGCGCGGCGACGCTGGAGGATGTCCGCTTCTGGCACGAATACGATCTGGTGCTGAAGGGTTTCATCGACTTCTACCGTACATTTTTCTCGCAGGTTTCGACGCGCAATGCGCCAATGCCGGATGATGTTTATTTCCCGGATCAGGTCGAGAGCGTGCTGCTGTTCAACAACGATTTTCTCAAGACGGCGAAGAAAGTCAGGGACCGCTGCATTACCGACGCCAAATACGCCAATGCCATCCGCTGGCAGCCAGCGTTCAAGCAGCTTATCTACCGCAATGATCAGGGCAAGCTGATTGTCACCATCAGTCAGAATTCGATCGGCAATGCGATTACCGAACTGCTTGGCGTGGTGGTGAATCGCGCCGCCGATGCCGAGGCTTACGAAAAACAGGAGTCCAAACTGATCGAGCGCTTGCTCGAAGTGCGGCGCCGCCTGATCGAGGCCGATCTGGGCGAAGGCATTGCCACCGATTACTGGCCCAAGATGTAACTGCGCTCGCCCTCCATTGGAGGCGCTTAATAAATCCGGTGTCAGCACGAAGTTTGCTATGATGTTGATCATTCCATTTAACATCAGTGGCTTGCCATGATTATGTCGGCTGACGATCATTCACGGTTCCGGATGCTTTCCCCTGGTGTGTCAATGTTGTGTCTTTGGGGGCAGGGGGAAGTGGCATGAGTAAGCATGAACCCCTGACGCCTCAACAGCAGAGCCAGTCGGCACGGCTCCAGGCGTTGTGGCAGCTGGCCACCAGCCGCTCCAGGTCAGATGAAGAAAAAGCCAATCTGATGCTGCATCTGGCCCGGGATGTGCTTGGAGTGGACACGGCTTTTATCGGCGAGGCATCAGGTGGAAGATTCATTATCCGCTACCTGGTGGATGGCCTCGATTTTCTCAGGACGGGCGAGGCCTGCCCACTGGAGATGCTGTGCCAGGTGGCCACCTGCAGCGAGCAAAGCACTTTTCTGTATCACATGCAGGACGATGAACGTTTCTCCAGTCTGCCGGGTGTGTGCTCGTCCGGGCTTCAGGTCTATGCGGGCATTCCGATCTGGGTAGGCGAGGAGCTGTTCGGCACCCTGGTGTTTCTGCGCAGGCAGCTTCTGGCGAGTGAGGAGTTCAGCCCGGACGACAAGACTTTCATGGAACTGCTGGCTAACTGGTTTGGCCTGATGCTGTTGCGCAGCAAGCAGAATGAAGCGCTGCAAACCCAGGCATTGACTGACTCGCTGACCGGTTTGCCCAACCGGCGGGCAGCCGAGTTGCGTTTTGTCGAGGAAATTGCCCGTGCGCAGCGTGATGGCGTGAAGTTCGCGATTGCCATATGTGATCTGGACCGGTTCAAACTGATCAATGATCACTTTGGCCATGATGTGGGTGACGAGGTATTGCAGCAATCGACCCATATCATGCGTCAGGCGCTGCGCGAAGGCGACTGGATGGCGCGTTGGGGCGGCGAGGAGTTTCTCATCTTTTTGCATCAGTCCGATGGTGAAGATGCGCGCTCCGCAGTGGAGCGCATCCGTGAAACCCTGAAAGAGACGACGATTCACACCCGCGAGGGTGAGGTGAATGTGACGGCCAGCTTTGGTATTGGCGTATACCAAGCCGAAGATGGAGACATTTACCATGTGCTGTCGGAGGCGGACGGCTGCCTGTACGACGCGAAAAAACGTGGCCGTGACTGCGTGGTGCTGGCGGAATCTATAGGCCAGACTACTTTGTGGCGTGCAGGCATGCTGCAGCGGGCGTTGCACGAAGGGCGAGTGATCAGCGCCTATCAGGTGCTGGTCAACCTGCAAACCGGTTTGCCTGTGGCGGACGAGGCGCTGGCGCGTCTGCGCCGGTCCGACGGGACACTGGTTCCTGCCGGAGAGTTTATCGAAGCGGCAGAAGGCGTGAACCTGATCCACGAGGTGGATCGTGCCATCACGCTTCAGGCCATGTCGCGTTGTGCAGTCAGCCTTGAGGCCGGAGGGAGCCCGGATTTTTCCCATTTCATCAATCTCTCGCCCCAATTTCTGGCACGGCGTGACCTGGTGGAAGAATTGATGAATAACGCCAGGAATCATTGCAGTATCTGCAATCTGGATGTCCATGCCGTGAAACCGCTGGTATTCGAAATTACCGAACGGCAACTGCTCTCGGATTTTGAACGCATGAGGCGGGATATTCAGCCGTTGCTGGATTTCGGCTTCCGTCTGGCACTGGATGATTTCGGCAGCGGCTACTCCTCATTTCTGTACCTGGCCGAGCTGCCCATCAGCTTCCTCAAGATCGAAGGCTGGATGATCCAGAACATGCGCAGCAACAAGCGGGTTCGCTACATGGTGGAGAGCATGGTGGAGCTTGCGCGGCGGCTGGAGATCGTCACTATCGCGGAATTTGTCGAGGATAGCGAAACGGCAGGGATATTGCGCGAGATGGGAGTGGACTGGGGGCAGGGGTATTATTTTGGCCGTCCGGAAATCTAGGCGATAGACCTTGAAATACGGGCCAAGTGCTCAATGTTGGTTTGGCAGGCGGCTGGCAATCGTTTGAAAAATCAATTACAGTGGCCACTCATAACAATCAAGTATTGCGTTTGGAGCAAAAAATGAGCGCTAAAGGGCAAATGTTACAAGACCCGTTCCTGAATATTCTGCGGAAAGAGCATATTCCGGTTTCCATTTATCTTGTCAATGGCATCAAGCTGCAGGGCCAGGTCGAGTCTTTCGACCAGTATGTCGTGCTGCTCAAGAATACTGTTACCCAGATGGTATACAAGCATGCCATTTCCACCGTTGTTCCCGCACGCCCTGTCACCATCCCGTTCGAGCATCCTTCTGACGCGGCTTAAAGGAAGCGCCTCCTGATGTTTGACCGCCCCGGTGGTGCGGATACGGCTGTGCTGGTCAGCCTGGACTTCGGCGACACGGATTACGCAGACAGCCTGGAAGAGTTGCATCGGCTGGCCGAAAGTGCGGGCGTCAGTGTGGTGGCGGTCGTCGAGGGCAAACGTTCCCGTCCTGATGCCGCGCTCTATGCGGGTAGCGGCAAGGTGCAGGAAATTGCTGATGTTCTGGGGCAGTCCGGCGCCGGCATGGTGATTTTCAATCATGAAATTTCTGCTGCGCAGCAGCGCAACCTTGAGCGGCGCCTGCAAACACGGGTAGTCGATCGCACCACCCTGATTCTCGATATTTTTGCCCAGCGTGCTCGCAGCCATGAAGGTAAACTGCAGGTTGAACTTGCGCAACTGGAACATCTGGCCACGCGCCTGATCCGTGGCTGGACTCACCTGGAGCGGCAGAAGGGGGGCATTGGCCTGCGCGGGCCGGGTGAAACCCAGCTTGAAACCGACCGCCGTTTGCTGGGGAAGCGCGTCAAACTGCTCAAGGATAAGCTGGAAAAACTCAAACGCCAGCATCAGGTTCAGCGTCGTGCCAGGGTGCGTGGCAATGTGCTGTCAGTGTCGCTGGTGGGCTATACCAACGCCGGCAAATCCACCCTCTTCAATCGCCTGACTCATGCCAATGCCTATGCGGCGGACCAGTTGTTTGCCACGCTGGACACCACATCGCGCCGGATTTATCTGGGCGAGGGTAACGAAGTGGTGCTGTCTGACACGGTGGGCTTTATCAAGCATCTGCCCCACACCCTGGTTGCGGCCTTTCGCGCTACCTTGACCGAGGCGGTGGAAGCCGATCTGCTGCTGCATGTCGTCGATGCTGCCAGTCCCAACCGCGAGCAGCAGATGGAGGAAGTTAATGGCGTATTGCGCGAAATTGGCGCCAATGCACCGCAAATCATGGTGTTTAACAAAATTGATGTGAAAGGCCAGGAGCCGGGTCTGGAGCGGGACGAGTATGGTAGAATCACGCGCATTCATGTCAGCGCCTTGACTGGCGCCGGAATGGACCTGATCAGGGAGGCGCTGGTCGAGTCTGGTTCAAAGTGCCAAGTTCCAAGTTCAAAGGAGGCCGTGCTGCCGGTGGTGAGCGCGCCTTGACTTTGAACTTGGAACTTTGTTCATGGAAACCGAAATTTTATGGCCTGGAATGATCCCGACTGGGGCAAGAAAAATAGCGGCGGCCCGCCTGATCTCGACGAGCTGTGGCGCAAATTCAACCAGAAGCTGAACGCAATGTTTGGCGGCAAGGGACCTGCTGCTGGCGGAAACCTGCCATCAGGCAGCCAGGCTTTTGGTGGCCTGGGTGTGGTGGCGGCGCTGGCCGTGGTGGTCTGGATCGGCAGCGGATTCTACATTGTCAACGCAGGTGAGCGCGGCGTGGTGCTGCGCTTTGGAAAGTATGTTGAAACAACCGAACCTGGGCCGCGCTGGCATATGCCCTATCCCATCGAGAGCGTCGAGGTGGTGAATATGGAGCAGGTTCGTACGGTCGAGGTGGGCTATCGCAACACGGTCAAGAGCAAGGTGTTGAAAGAGTCGCTGATGCTGACCGATGACGAGAATATTATTGATATCCAGTTTGCCGTGCAGTACACCCTGAAAGACCCCAAGGCTTATCTCTTCAACAACCGACATCCGGATGAGTCCGTGTTGCAAACGGCGGAAACGGCGATTCGCGAGATCGTTGGCAAGAGCAGGATGGATTTCGTGCTGTACGAGGGACGCGCCGAAGTTGCAGCCAAGGCGGCCAAATTGATGCAGGAGATTCTTGATCGTTACCAGACCGGTATCGCCATCAGCAAAGTGACGATGCAAAATGCGCAGCCGCCGGAGCAGGTGCAGGCGGCCTTCGACGATGCGGTGAAGGCGGGGCAGGACAGGGAGCGTCAGAAAAATGAAGGGCAGGCCTACGCCAATGATGTGATCCCCAAGGCCAAGGGTACGGCCTCGCGCCTGTTGCAGGAAGCGGATGGCTACAAGCAGCGCGTGATCGCCAATGCTGAAGGTGACGCGGCCCGTTTCAGGCAGATCGTGGCCGAATACAACAAGGCGCCGGGCGTGACCCGTGATCGCCTGTATCTGGACGCGATGCAGCAGATTTATTCCAGCACCAGCAAGGTGCTGGTGGATCAGAAGGGCAGCAACAGCATGCTTTATCTGCCCCTGGATAAGTTGATCCAGCAATCCTCCGCTGCAGCCGCGACCCCTGAGACTGCCGTAACGGCAAAGCCGGCACCGGAAACGGTCATGCCCGCTGATACGGCGCGCAGTCGTGATGCCTTCCGCAGCCGTGACCGGGAGGTGCGATAATGAAAAAACATCTTGGCAGTCTGATGACTGCAATCCTGGGCCTGATCATTTTTTCCAGCCTGGCCATGTTTACCGTGAACCAGTGGCAGCACGTGATCGTGCGCCAACTGGGCGAGATCGTTGCGGTCAAGCAGCAGCCCGGACTCTATTTCAAGGTGCCGCTGTTGCAGGATGTGCGTTTTTTCGATATCCGTTTGCGCACGCTGGATACGGCGGAGTCAGAGCGTTTCATCACTTCGGAAAAGAAAAACGTGCTGGTGGATTATTTCGTCAAATGGCGCATTGTCGATGCCAAGCAATATTTTGTCAGCGTTGCCGGAGACGAGTCGCAGGCGCAGACACGTCTGATGCAGACGGTAAATGACAGCCTGCGCGCCGAATTCGGCAAGCGGACGGTGCACGATGTGGTCTCCGGCGAACGTGACCGGATCATGGAAATTTTGCGTCAGAAGGCCGATATCGATGCGCGCAAGATTGGTGTTCAGGTGATGGACGTCCGACTGAAGCGGGTTGAATTGCCGCAGGAAGTGAGTGAGTCGGTTTACCAGCGGATGGAGGCCGAGCGCAAGCGTGTCGCCAATGAATTGCGTTCGCAGGGTGCAGCGGAGGCGGAGAAGATTCGTGCCGACGCCGACCGGCAACGCGAAGTGACCATTGCCGAAGCCTACCGCACCGCGCAGGAGACCAAGGGTGAAGGCGATGCCAAGGCTTCGGCCACCTATGCTGCGGCCTATGGCCAAAGCCCGGAATTTTATGCCTTTTATCGCAGCATGGAAGCGTATCGTCAGAGCTTCAAGAACAAATCCGATGTGATGGTGCTGGAACCTAATTCCGAGTTCTTCAAGTACATGAAATCTTCCGGCGGCAAGGCGGCGAAATAACGGCCATGCAGGTGAATTTGCTCGCCGCTTTTGCGCTGATGCTGGTAATTGAAGGTATTCTGCCTTTCGTGTCTCCTGCTGTCTGGCGCGAAACTTTCCGTAAAATGACCGAACTGTCCGATGGTCAGTTGCGTTTTATCGGCCTTGGCTCCATGCTGGGCGGTTTATTGATGCTATTGCTGGTTAAATGATGCAAACCTGGTTACTTCCCGAATATATCGAAGACATTCTCCCGCCTGAAGCGCGCCGCATTGAAAGTCTGCGCCGTCGCCTGCTGGACCTGTTCCATGTTCATGGCTATCACCAGGTGATTCCTCCCCTGCTGGAGTATTTGCCCTCGCTGATGAGCGGTACCGGGCATGACATGGATCTCAAGACCTTCAAGGTGGTTGACCAGCTTTCCGGCCGCATGATGGGCCTGCGCGCCGACATTACGCCCCAGGCGGCACGGGTGGATGCCCATCTGCTCAACCGTGCCGGCGTGGTACGGCTGTGCTATGCCGGCAGCGTGCTCCATGCCTTGCCGGATGGCATGATGCAGACGCGCGAGCCGCTGCAGATCGGTGCGGAGCTGTTTGGCCATGCCGGACTGGAAAGCGATGTCGAGATCCAGCAACTGATGCTCAAGGCACTGAAAATCATTGGCGTGCAAGACGTTTACCTTGATGTCGGCCATATCGGTATTTTCCAGGCGCTGATGACCCATGGTGGTGTTTCTGCCGAACGGGAAGCGGCGCTTTTTCAGGCTTTGCAGGGCAAGGACGTATCGGCCATTGCCGATCTGGCACAGGCGCTGGATGACGTTACCCGGACAGCCGTGTTGCATCTGACCCGGTTGTATGGTGGCATGGAAACGCTGGACCGCGCTCAAAAATCCTTGCCGGATTACCCCGAGATTCAGCGTGCCCTGGCTGATTTGCGAGCCATAGGCTCGGCAGTGGAAAGCATGGCGGGGCGTGTTGCCTTTGATCTGGCGGAACTGCGTGGTTACCATTACCACAGCGGTGTGGTGTTTGCTGCCTATCTTTCCGGGCAGTCTCAGGCCGTGGCGCAGGGAGGGCGTTATGATGAAGTCGGCAGCGCTTTTGGCCGTGCCCGCCCGGCAACCGGCTTCAGCATGGACTTGCGCGTGCTGTGCCGCGCTCTGGGGGCCGCAGCAGCGGCTCCCGGCATTCTTGCGCCCTATGCCGGGGATGCCGCATTGGCGGAAAAGATTGAAGTATTACGGGGACAGGGCGAGGTCGTGATAGTGGATTTGCCAGGCCACGAGCACAGCCGTGATGAACTGAATTGCGATCGCCGCCTGGCATGGCAAGGCGGGCAGTGGCAAGTGGAAAAAATTTAGTCTTAGGGATTGGATAACATGACAAAAAACGTAGTGGTAATCGGCACCCAGTGGGGGGATGAAGGGAAGGGCAAGATCGTCGACTGGTTGACCGACCATGCCCAGGGCGTGGCGCGTTTTCAGGGGGGGCACAATGCTGGCCACACATTGGTGATCAATGGTGCCAAAACGGTGTTGCACCTGATCCCGTCCGGCATTCTGCGCGAAAATGTTGAGTGCTACATCGGCAATGGCGTGGTGGTTTCGCCCTGGGCGCTGATGGAAGAAGTGGACATGCTGGAAAAGGCCGGGGTGCCGGTACGCAACCGCCTGAAGATTTCCGAAGCCTGTCCGGTGATCATGCCGCATCACGTGGCGCTCGACCAGGTTCGCGAAATTGCCAAGGGCGCCGGCAAGATTGGCACTACCGGGCGCGGTATCGGACCGGCTTACGAGGACAAGGTGTCGCGCCGTGGCATCCGTATTCAGGATCTGTTCCACCGCGAGCGCCTGGCGGCCAAGCTGGGCGAGATTCTCGATTATCACAACTTCGTGCTGAAAAATTACTTCAAGGCTGAAACCGTGGATTTTCAGAAATCCCTGGATGATGTACTGGCGGTTGCCGAACGCATCAAGCCTATGGTGGCGGACGTGCCACGCATGCTGTTCGAAGCCAACCAGGCGGGCAGGAATATCCTGTTTGAAGGTGCGCAGGGCGCGTTGCTGGACATCGACCACGGCACCTACCCCTTCGTGACTTCAAGCAACTGTATTGCTTCCAACGCTGCTACCGGCAGCGGTGTGGGCCCGCAGATGCTGCATTACGTGCTGGGCATCACCAAGGCCTATACCACCCGAGTCGGCTCCGGTCCGTTCCCCACCGAATTGTATGATGCAGTGGACAAGCTCGATCCGAGCGGCAAACACATGGCAGAACGTGGCCATGAATTTGGCGCCACCACGGGCCGTGCGCGCCGCTGCGGCTGGTTCGACGCGGCTGCGCTCAAGCGTTCGATCCAGATCAATGGCGTGACAGGCCTGTGCGTGACCAAACTGGATGTGATGGACGGCATGGAAACCGTGCGTTTGTGCACCGGTTACCGGGTGAATGGCGGCACGACCGATATCCTCCCGGTAGGCGCCGAAACGCTGTCCAAGTGTGAGCCGATTTACGAAGATATGCCGGGTTGGAATGAAAGTACGGTGGGTGTGAAAGTCTATGAGGATTTGCCGTTCGCAGCGCGTAAGTACCTGCTGCGCATGGAAGAAATCTGTGGTGTGCCGATTGATATCATTTCCACCGGTCCTGACCGGGAAGAGACGATTGTATTAAGGCATCCGTTTGAGTAAATAAAAAGGGCGGGTTCCAAAGAACCCGCCCTTTTTGATTTGGTGCCCAGAAGAGGACTCGAACCTCCACACCTTGCGGCACACGGACCTGAACCGTGCGCGTCTACCAATTCCGCCATCTGGGCTTCAAGAAACGCGAATTTTATAGGAAATGAAACTTTTGTCAAATCAAAATAGCAAGGCCGCAAAAAAAAGCGGTAAAACTCAGGATCCACATTTCGAGCGCGAGAGCCGGAATTATGAAAAGCCCCTGCCGAGCAGGGAATTTGTTCTCCAGGTGCTGGAGGAGCAGGGCGCACCCGTCAGTGATGAAAAGCTGATCAAACTGCTTGGCCTGGATAAGGAAGAAGCGGACATCTTCTCACGCCGCCTGCGGGCGATGGAGCGTGATGGGCAGATCATGCGCAATCGCAAGAATGCCATCTGCCTGATGGAAAAACTGGACCTGATCAAGGGCACGGTACAGGGGCATGCCGATGGTTTCGGCTTTCTGGTGCCCGATGATGGCAGCCCGGACCTGTTTCTCTCCGGCAAGCAGATGGACAAGGTGCTGCACGGTGACCGCGTCATGGCGCGGCAGATCGGCGTGGACCGGCGCGGTCGCCCGGAAGGCAGCATTGTCGAAGTGCTGGAGCATGTCAACACGCTGCTGGTGGGACGGCTCCATGTCGAACACGGGATTCTGTTCGTCACTGCCGAGAACAAGCGTATCAGCCAGGAAATCCTGATCGAGCCTGGTTCCGACAAGGGTGCCCAGCCTGGCCAGGTGGTGATGGTGGAACTGGTCGAGCAGCCCTCCAAGCATAACCGGCCGATCGGTCGGGTAGCCGAGGTGCTGGGCAACTATGCCGATCCTGGCATGGAAATCGAGATCGCCCTGCGCAAGCACAATCTGCCCAATGAGTTTCCGCTGGAGGTGGCGCAGGCGGCGAAGAAACTCAAGCCCAAGGTACAGAAGAAGGATTATGAGGGCCGCGAGGATATCCGCGATCTGCCGCTGGTGACCATTGATGGCGAGACCGCGCGAGATTTCGATGATGCGGTGTTCTGCAAGCCCTTGGGCAAAGGCTGGAAACTGCTGGGCAAGGGCGGCTGGAAGCTGTATGTGGCAATTGCCGACGTGAGTCATTACGTCAAGCCGGGCGAGCCGCTGGACAAGGAAGCGATCGAACGCGGCAATTCGGTGTATTTCCCGCGCCGGGTGATCCCCATGCTGCCGGAAGAACTTTCCAATGGACTATGCTCGATCAATCCCAATGTGGAACGGCTGTGCATGGTGTGTGAGATGGACATCAACAGCAGCGGCGAGGTCAAGAAATACCGTTTCTATCCGGCGGTGATGAATTCGCACAAGCGCTTTACCTACACCACGGTGGCCGAGATGCTGGCTGATCCCAAGGGCAAGGCGGCGAAGGAAAATGAGGAACTGCTGCCGCACATCCTGGAGCTGGAAAAGCTCTACCGGGTGCTGGTCAAGGCAAGAGCCAAGCGTGGCGCGATTGACTTTGAAACCATCGAAACCCAGATGATCTTCAATGATCAGGGCAAGATCGACCGTATCGTCCCGGTGCATCGCAACGATGCCCACCGCCTGATCGAGGAGTGCATGCTGGCAGCCAACGTGTGCGCCTCGGAGTTTCTCAAAAAGCACAAACATCCCGCGCTGTACCGTATCCACGAAGGGCCGACGCCAGAGAAACTGACCAATCTGCGCGAGTTTCTGGCTGAATTCGGCCTCGATCTGGGGGGCGGGGATGACCCTCATGCCAAGGACTATGCCAAGCTGCTGGAACGGATCAAGGATCGGCCCGATGCGCAGCTGCTGCAAACGGTGATGTTGCGTTCGCTGCGCCAGGCAGTGTATAGCCCGGACAACGTGGGCCATTTCGGGCTGGCTTACGAAAACTATACCCATTTCACTTCCCCGATCCGGCGCTATCCCGATTTGCTGGTGCACCGTTCCATCAAGGCTGCGCTCAAGAGCGAGAAATACAAGCCCGGCAAGTGGGACGAGCTAGGTATGCACTGTTCCATGACCGAGCGCCGTGCCGATGAGGCCACGCGCGATGTGGAAAACTGGCTCAAGTGCTATTTCATGCAGGACAAGGTCGGCGAGGTGTTCAGCGGCACCATCAGCGGAGTGACCGGCTTCGGCGTCTTTGTCGCGCTGGATGAAATCTATGCCGAGGGCCTGGTGCATGTGACCGATTTGGGTGACGAATATTTCCATTTTGATACTGCCCGCCACCAGATGGTGGGGGAACGTACCGGCAAGCGCTTCCGTCTGGGTGACCGGTTGCAGGTGAAAGTTGCACGTGTGGATCTGGAAACCAGCAAGGTTGATTTCACGCTGGTGAAAGAGGAAGTGGCGCCATCTGTGCAGCCAGCCGGGAGCCGTGCCGCCAAGCCTCGGTCTTCCAGTACGCGCCGCAAGCCGAAAGCAAAGGCGGGGCAGGAATAATGACCCAGACGCTCTTGATCCATGGTTTTCATGCCATCAACAGCCGTTTGCGCCAGAGCCCGGCTAGCATGGTGGAGATTTATCTGGATCAGGAACGCCATGACCAGCGTTCGCGCGATTTGTCGCAGCTAGCCGAAAATCATGGCGTGCGGGTGATTCAGGTGTCCCGTCAGCGCCTCGACGGCATGGCCCCGGATGGCCGCCATCAAGGAGTTGTAGCGAAGGCGACGGTTGGCCCCGTTCTGCCCCATACGCTGGATGGCGTGCTGGAAGGTTTGACTGAGCCAGCCTTGCTGCTGGTGCTGGATGGCGTACAGGATCCGCACAATCTGGGAGCCTGTCTGCGTGTTGCGGATGCCATGGGTGCTCATGCCGTGATTGCGCCCAGGGACCGTGCGGCAGGCCTGAATCCAACGGTCCGCAAGGTGGCTTCGGGCGCGGCGGAAACCGTTCCTTTTATCACCGTGACCAATCTGGCGCGTACCTTGCGTGAGTTACAGGAACTGGGGGTCTGGGTGGTGGGAACTGCGGGTGAAGCCAGTAAGGATCTGTTTGGCATGAAACTCAATGGTCCCCTTGCCTTGGTGCTGGGGGCTGAAGGGGAAGGGTTGCGGCGCCTGACGCGGGAGAACTGCGACGAACTGGTGCGGATTCCCATGTTCGGCCAAGTGGAAAGCCTTAATGTTTCTGTAGCGGCGGGAATTTGTCTGTTCGAGGCGCGCCGTCAGCGGAATTGATTTACCTTTTGGGTGAGGGGCGGGCTGGCGCCCAGTTTTCCAGCGAACGGCGGCGCAAGCGGCGGGCGATAAAATAGCCCATCCCGGTGATCAGAAATACCGGGCCGGCAAGCCAGTAACCATTCCAGCTGAGCCCGGGTTTTTTGGATGGGGCTGGTGTCTGCTGCATCGAAGCCATGATCTTGTTTTGCAGGGCGACCGTTTTTTGCATTTCGGCCAGTCTGGTTTCCAGTTTTTCCAGTTGGGCCCGCATGGCCAGAAACTGTGCGGTTTTATCATCGAGCTCTTTCATCAGCTCTTTTTCCCGCTGCTGCAAGCGCTCTTTTTCGGTCTGCTCCGCTTTTACTTGTGTTTCCCCCACGCCTGATATGACTTTCAGCCTGTCCTGCCCTGGCGCAGAAGAAGATCTGCCTGCTTTCCGCCTGACTGTATTTTTTGCCATTGCCTGGGGAGGACGTTCAGTGGCCTGAGGGGGGGGGCGTAATAAATTTTTCCGGTTCGGCTTTCCATGAGACATCGTCATCAGAGGGTAATGCTTCCGGCTCACCCAGAGATTTTGTGTCATAGGCAGGAGGGTCGAGCAGAACGGTGTATTCGCGCACCAGGCGCCCCTGTTCCTGGCAGCCACTCTGGATGACAACGATGAGATATGGTTCATTAAGGGCATGGGTCCCGGCAATCAGCAATTTAGGGGCGCTTTTCTGTCCCGTCAGGGAAAGCCGGGCGCGGCGCAGATATACCATGCCGTCCTGAGGTGGCGGCGGGGAAAGGTGCAGGCAGGCGAGGTCGATTTCCTCGTTTGTTGCGCTTTGCAGGGGTATGGTTGCCCGTAACGGCTCACCCAGAGACGATTGAATGTTGATTTCACCCAGCCCGACAGCCATCCCCTGCGGCGATGTCAGCAATACGGCAGCAACAAGGACAAAGATACGGGGGATCCGGATTTTCACTGTGCTTACCTCAGCGGAGAAACAGATTCCTTAATGGTTCGGCGCCAGCGGATACTATGCTGCATTACAAAGTTTTAACCATTATGCGCCGCCAGTGATTGATTCATCAAGACCATCCTGCAGCGCCCAGGGCACGCCGGGTTTCATCCATGGCGGCATACTCTTGCTGGTCAATGCCGGCCGCCTTGAAGTCGAGGCAATCGGGATAGGGACTGGCGTCCTGGGCACGCTGTTTTTCCTGCTGGCACCACGTTTCCAGCCAGCCTGCAGCGCGGGCCAGATGTTCCGATCCGGCCTGCTGCGCGGCCAGTGCGACTGCCTGCCAGAAACCATTGCGTGACAGTGACCCATGCGCGCGCACGATGGCATACCGATCCTGCGTTGCCAGCGCTGTCTGCAGCATGGAGGCAGTTTCCTGCAGCAGGTTTTCACGTGCTATGGCTGCATGGCGTTCGAGCGTCGCCTGAATGTCGCGGTAGGCAGGGGCAGCCTGGTCTCCCGGTGGTGCGTATGTGGTAATAAGGGTTTGCAAGGCCATCAGGGCGGTGAGCAAATGAGCCGGGTTTCGTGCCTGTGCCTTCAATTCGCAGCAATGCTTATCGATGCCATCCGCGGTGAGGGTAAGTTGAAGGATTTGCGTCATGATGGATCAGGCGATAGCGGTGACAGGGGATAGTCTTACCAGCCCCGGCATGTCGGGGTGATCGATCAGGATGCGCCTCACCCGTTCCTGCCATAAATGGGCAAATTGCGTTTTTTCTTCCGTGCTGGCTACGTGAGCCAGTACTTTCTGCATTAGCGCTTTCATTTCTGCAGCGGGTGGCACCAGTTCCGGATGGTAGGAAACTTCGACGGCGGCATGATTGTCGAGCCGGGTGAATTTGATCTCGGCTGGCATGTCGTGCTTGAAGGCAAGCAGGTGGCGGCGGTCAAAGCTGCCCGCGATACCCTTGAATCCGCCTTCCTGCATTGCGCCAGTGAGCAGGCTGACAATGTTTGCGATTACCCCGGTGACGCCGTTCTCAGCAGGGTCGCGAAATTCGGCGCGAATGCCGCCACGCTCGGGAGTGCTGGCGGGATACAGTGCTTGCAGGGCGCGTGCTGTCATCAGCCAGGCGCCGGCCACAGTGGGGCAGGAATGTCCGGCCAGCTTGACGGCGTCAAGGTAGGTGTAAGCAATCAGGCCGCCGTCGATGGCGCCGAGAAATTCGGCGAGCCCGTCATGCAGGGTGATGGTTTCGACTCGGTTGAAAAATTCGGGGTAGTGCATAAAGTCTCTCCGGGCGGGATGGTTGCACAGGATTTTGCCTTGCCTGATGCCAGCAGTCATTGATCAGGGATAATTTTTCTTCCGCACGGGGGGTGCGCTCATAATCTGGAGAGGGCTCGCAGATGGCGTGGTTTCGGCGCCAGACGCGCTTTTCATGGTATCTTTCGGCTTTGTTTTAGACTCGATTGAATGGCATGAAGAAACAGTGGCTCCCTTTTTTACTCGCATTCGTGTTGCCCCTGATTTTGATCTACTGGTGGTGGGGGGGCTTCAACCCGGTGAGCTTTGAAATTGCCCGGCGTGGCCCCTACCATTTCGCCTATGTGACACAGAAGGGCGACTATTCAAAGCTGCCGGAAAAGCAGCAGGAAGTGCGGGGGCGTTTGCTGCAGCAGGGCGTGACGCCCGGAGCACCAGTAACATTGCTGCTGAACGATCCCCGTACCACTCCCAAGCGCGATTGGACCGCTCAGGTCGGTTATCTGGTGGATGCACAGGCCAGAGTCAGCGAGCCGCTTTCTCTCGGGGATGTGCCGGCGCGTCAGGTGCTGATAGTAAAAGTCAGGGCACAGCTCCTTCTGGCGCCAGGAAGGGCCTATGCCGCCCTGATCGGATATCTGGAGGAACACCGGATGAAATTTGGCCTGCCCACGGTGGAACTTTATCAGGATGGAGTGCTGACCGTGGAAATGAGCATATAAAAAGGCGATGAATTTTCTTGCATTGCTTGCTGCGCTGCTGCTGGAATATTTTCGTCCGCTGGCGGCATATTATCGTGCTTCCCCCTGGTTTTCCCGCTATGCTTGTTCTCTGGAACGCTTGTTCAATGCCGGCGAACGCCGTCATGGCGCGCTGGCATGGCTGCTGGCAGTGGTGCCGCCGGTGGTGCTGGCGGCGCTGGTTAATGCGTATCTGAACCAGCTTGCATCCTTGCTGGGCGCCTTGTGGGGCGGCGCGATCCTGTATCTGCTCATGGGATTCCGCGCTTCGAGCGTGAATGCGACCAATATTGCCGCCTCCCTGCGTCGTCAGGAACTGGACGAAGCGCGGTTCCTGCTGGGACAATGGCTGGAACGGGATGGTTCTTCCCTGTCCGCCGCCGAGGTGGCCCGGCTGGGTATCGAAAATGTCCTGAGCGATGCATACCGGCATCTGTTCGGGGTGATGATCTGGTTTGCGGCATTCGGGCCTGGCGGTGCAGTGCTGTATCACCTGTCCCGGATGCTCGATGAGAAATGGGGTGAGCTGGACGCAAAGGAATCCGGCGATTTCGGAAAATTTGCGGCAGGGGTTTTCATCTGGCTGGACTGGATTCCCCTGCGCCTGACCGCGATCAGCTTTGCCATTGTGGGTGATTTCGAGGATGCCATGTATTGCTGGCGTTCGCAGGCGCAACAATGGACCCGGCGTGGCCTGGGAATTATCCTGGCCAGCGGTGCCGGTGCCATGGGCGTAAAGCTGGGCGATTCTGTTTCCGGCCTGGGCGAGATCGAACTCCGCCCCGAACTGGGCCTGGGCGACGAGGCCGATGCGGATTACCTCGATAGTGCCATCGGCATGGTGTGGCGGGCCTTGGTATTATGGCTGGTGTTGCTGTTATTGCTTAACCTGGCTCGCTGGAGTGGCGCATAACTTATTGTTTTTGGAAATATAAATATGAAAATCACAATGATCGACCTTATTCGCCATGGTGAACCAGTTGGCGGCAAGAAATATCGCGGCCAGAGCAACGACCCCCTCAGCGAAAAAGGCTGGGAGCAGATGTGGTCGGCGGTGGGCGAGCATCATCCGTGGCAGCATATCGTCACTTCCCCCTTGTCGCGCTGTGCTGATTTTGCCCATGCCCTGGCGCAGAAATGGCAGCTCCCGGTGAGTGAGGATGCGCGCCTGATGGAGCTGGGTTTTGGCGAATGGGAAGGCAGGACGCCGCAGGAGTTGATGGAGAATGATCCAGACGCCCTGCTTAATTTCTGGCGAGATCCCATGCATCACCATCCGGTTGGCGCAGAGCCGCTATCCGAGTTCGCTGCCCGGGTCAGTGCGGTATGGCATGTCCTGGTCAAGGAATACAAGGGCGAGCATGTACTGGTGGTCGCTCATGCTGGCGTGATCCGCATGATCATGGCGTATGTGCTGGGGATGCCGATGGATCATATTTTCCGCATTCAGGTGGGCAATTCGGGCATTACCCGGATTCATATCGAGGGCGAGGGCAAGACTGCGCTGCCGAGCCTGCTATTCCACAACGGAACTTTATAGCTTCTCCGCCCAATGGATATTCACACCAAAACCATCCATGAGCGTATCGACTGGCTGCTTGAACTGGCGCGCCGGCACTCGGCTTCCTTTTGCAGCCCGGAATCTTTCCTCGCGCGCGAACGCTATCTGGCCGAGCATCCAACCGACATCGTGGTGCTCAAATGCATGGACGGGCGCATCAATATTCCTATCGCTACCAACACGCCGACCGGGATTCTGACGCCAATCCGCAATCTGGGCGGCATGTTCAACCTGGGCTGGCCGCACCTCGGCGAAGTGCTGTCCAATCACGTGCACGACGTGGTATCGCGGGGACGCCGCGTGCTGACCCTGATTACCTATCATTTTTCCAAGGGTGACAAGCATCGTGGTTGTGCCGGTTTCTGCTATGACACCGAGGCGGCCATCGCGCATACCTATGCCATCAAGCGCCAGGTCGAGCATGTCTTCGGCCGCGGCCATGGTACTGTTTATCCCATTGTGTGCGGTTTCGAGACGGATGACGATTCCCTCATTCTGCATGGTGACCGGGGGGGCGTACTGGATGTGGCTACACTGGGGCCGCAGGATGCCAGCACGCTTGGATTGCGGCTGGACGCGCTGTTTCCCGATATGCCGAACCAGGTGCGCCAGGATCTGCTGCCGCTCATTCTCGGCAACATGGCCCATGTTGCCGAGGTGAGGCAGACCACGCGCACGCTGGATATCGAGCATCGCGAATGGATGATCTGCCTGGGGCGCGGTTTCGATTTCATGCATACGCCCAATATCGCGCTCATCATCGGCCCCTACAGCCCTGATCTGGCCGACCCGATCCGCAAGGCAGCCGGCATCATCGAGGCCAACATGCGTGCCGGACGCACCCCGGACGATGGTTTTTTGCTGCTGGCCTCGGTGCCTTATGCCGAGATCGGTGTAGATCGCGCTCGTGCCGAGCTTAAGTCGCGTTTCCTGTCGCAGTTTGCTGCCGAGGTGATTCGTGCCGAATATCCGCAACTGGCGAGCAAGATGCGGATGCATACCGCAGTACTCAACTGGCGCTCCCGGGCGTTGGAAGAGATTGCCGCCGACTGATTTTGCGGTGACGATATAATCCGCGCATGACTGACCCGAATGAACGCATGAAAATCGCCATTGCCCAAATTAACTGTGTCGTTGGTGATCTTGATGGCAATGTCGCCAGGATCCTTGTTTATGCCAACCGCGCCAAGGCCATGGGCGCGGAAGTGATGTTGACGCCGGAATTGTCCCTGACCGGGTACCCGCCCGAGGATCTGCTGCTGCGGGACGGATTCTATGCTGCCTGCGACCAGGCATTATTTACGCTGGCGCGCCAGGTGAAGGGGATCAGCGTGGTGGTGGGCCATCCACACCAGGAGGGTGGCAAGCGCTATAACGCGGCTTCAGTACTGAAATCCGGCAAGGTGATCGCTACCTATCACAAGCAGAAACTGCCCAATCATTCCGTGTTTGACGAAGTACGCTATTTTTCGGGTGGTAGTGAAGCTTGCGTGTTTGAGCAGGGTGGGGTGAAATTCGGCATCAATATCTGCGCCGACATCTGGGAAGAGGGCGCGGCGACCTGTGCACTTGGCGCAGGGGCCGACGTGCTGCTGGTGCTCAATGCCTCTCCCTACCACATGAACAAACAGATTTCGCGCTATGAGGCGGTACGCGAGCGCATTGGTGAATGTGGCGTGGCGGTGTTTTATGCCAATCTGGTTGGCGGGCAGGATGAACTGGTATTTGATGGCGCCTCGTTTGTCATGGATGGAAAAGGCCGCCTGGTGCACCAGATGCCGGCATTTGAGGAATCGCTGCGGGTGGTGGAACTGGAACAGGCTGTACCCCTTGGCGGGGAAATCGTGCCAGAGCATTCGCTGGAAGAGAATGTCTACCGGGCCCTGTGTCTGGGGGTTAAGGATTATGTCGGGAAAAATGGCTTCCCAGGTGTAGTGCTGGGCCTTTCGGGCGGAATCGATTCCGCGCTGGTGCTGGCGATTGCTGTTGATGCCCTGGGGGCGGAGAAAGTGCGGGCTGTGATGATGCCTTCACAGTTCACTGCCGATATCAGCCTGCAGGATGCGGAGGCCATGGCTTCAACATTGGGCGTGCATTACAGCGAAATTTCCATAAAGCCGGTGTTCGATACTTTTCTCGACACCCTGGCCGATGAATTTGATGCTTTGCCATTTGATACCACCGAGGAAAATATCCAGGCGCGTATTCGTGGCACCTTGCTGATGGCGTTGTCCAACAAATACGGCGCCATCGTCATCACCACCGGCAACAAGAGCGAGATGGCGGTGGGTTACGCAACGTTATACGGAGACATGGCGGGGGGATTCGCGGTGCTCAAGGATGTACCGAAAACTCTGGTTTACCGCCTTGCGAACTATCGCAACAACCTTGGCCGCGCCATACCGGAGCGTGTCATTACGCGGGCGCCCTCGGCTGAATTGCGCCAGGACCAGACTGATCAGGACAGCCTGCCGCCCTACGAGATTCTGGATGCCATCATGGAAGCTTATGTCGAACATGATTTGTGTCCCCACGACATCATTGCGCAGGGGTTCGATGCGGGGGATGTACGGCGTGTGGTGAAACTGATCGATATCAGCGAATACAAGCGCCGCCAGTCACCGGTCGGAGTGCGCATCACACCACGAGGTTTTGGCAAGGACCGGCGTTATCCCATAACGTCAAAATACCGACCATGGAATCAATAACAGGAGAGTTGCATGAAAAAGATCGAGGCCATCATCAAGCCATTCAAGCTCGACGAAGTGCGTGAGGCGTTATCAGAAATTGGTGTTACCGGCCTGACCGTTACTGAGGTCAAGGGCTTCGGGCGGCAAAAGGGGCATACCGAACTCTATCGCGGCGCGGAATATGTGGTGGACTTCCTGCCCAAGGTAAAAATTGAAGTGGTGATTGCTGCTGCTCAGGTGGATGCGGTGCTTGAAGCTATTGTCAACGCCGCGCGTACTGGCAAGATCGGCGATGGCAAGATTTTCGTGACGACGGTGGAAAAAGTCGTCCGGATCAGGACGGGCGAAACCGACGAAGCAGCAATTTGAATTTCCTTACCAGAGCCGCCACCAGGGTTTCGCTGCCCTGGTGATGCTGCCCAGATACTTGCTGTTAGGGTAGTTCTGGGTCAACACGCGGCGCGCATCGTCGCTCAATTCGTTCAAACCCAGTGCATCATAGGATTTCACCATGATCACCAGCGCCTCTTCCGTGGCGGGTGCCTGAGGGTATTGCTGCAGCGCTACCTGGGCACGGCTCACCGCAGCGACGTGAGCACCGCGCCGGGCGTAGTAGCGGGCCACATGCACTTCGTACGAGGCAAGGGTGTTGACCAGGTATTTCATGCGGGCGACTGCATCCGGCGCGTATTTGCTGTCGGGAAAGCGGGTGGCCAGTTCCCTGAAAGCCTCAAATGAGTCCTTTGCCGCCTTGGGATCGCGTTCGGACAGATCCTGGTCGGCGATGGCGCCAAGCAGCCCCAGATCCTCGTTGAAATTGGCCAGTCCTTTCAGGTAATAGGCGTAATCCACATTGGGATGATTGGGGTGGAGCTTGATGAAGCGGTCGCAGGCGGCGATGGCCGACACCGGCTCATTGTCCTTGAAATAGGCATAAGCCACTTCAAGTTGAGATTGCTGCGCGTAACGCCCATAGGGATAGCGTGCTTCCAGGGTTTCAAAATATTTGATGGCCTTGCTATAGTTGCCATCGCCCATTTCATTTTTGGCTTCGCTGTATAGCTTTTGCGCCGACCAGCCCTTGGTTTCATCATTGTTCTCGGGGAACAGGCCGCAACCGGCCACCAGCAACAGCAGAATTAGGGCTAAACTACGCTTCATGACTGAATCCGAAGAAAATTTTACCGATTATAACCGAAACGCTTCCCAACTCCAGTCCCTTCAACTGGAGATTCCCGCCGGAAGCAGCGGGTTACGCCTGGATCAGGCGCTTTCCGGCCTCCTCCCCGAATATTCGCGCAGCCGCCTGCAAAGCTGGATCAAGGACGGCCATGTCAGGCTGAATGGCGCTGCTGTCGTGCCCAGACATGTGGTGTGGGAAGGCGACCGGATCGAGGTGGAAACGCAGCCCGCCGCAGAGGAAGTCGCCTTCCGCCCGGAGGAAATCGCCCTCGATATCGTTTATGAAGATGATGCGCTGCTGGTGATCAATAAGCCTGCTGGCCTGGTGGTCCACCCCGGCAGCGGCAACTGGCAGGGAACCTTGCTCAATGCCTTGCTCCATCACGCGCCGCAACTGGCGGGTGTTCCCCGCGCCGGCATCGTCCACCGCCTCGACAAGGACACCAGCGGCCTGCTGGTGGTGGCCAAAACCCTGACCGCGCAGACCGATCTGGTGCGGCAGCTGCAGGCGCGCACAGTGAAGCGCGAATATCTCGCCGTGGTTCAGGGCGTGCCGGAACTGACGGGTAGCGTGGATGCGCCCATCGGCCGTCACCCTACCCAGCGCGTCAAGATGGCGGTGGTGCCTTCCGGCAAGCCGGCCGTGACCCATTTCACCCTGCTGGAATGTTTCGCTCATTACAGTCTGGTGCAATGCCGGCTCGAAACCGGGCGCACCCATCAGATCAGAGTGCACATGCAGCATCTGGGGTTTCCCCTGCTGGGCGACCCGGTTTATGCCGGCAAGGGCATGAATGTTCCTGTTCCCCTGAGAGAGGCAGTCAGGGGGTTTACGCGCCAGGCGCTGCATGCCGCACGGCTGGGGCTGATTCATCCTGGCAGCGGTGTGGCCATGGAATGGCGCGTCGAGATGCCGCCCGACATGACAAACCTGCTGGATGTGCTGAGGGCCGAAGACAGATGCTGAGCAACTGCCTGCTTCCCGAATGGCCTGCGCCGGCCAACGTGCGCGCGCTGGTGACCTTGCGCCATGGCGGCATCAGCGCCCCTCCATATGCCAGCCTGAACCTTGGCGATCATGTCGGTGATGATCCCCTGGCCGTGGCTGCCAACCGTGCCCGGCTGCGTGACATGCTGCCCAGCGAGCCGGTGTGGCTGAACCAGGTGCATGGCGTCGGCATTGTGAATGCGGCGGATGCGGCAGGTATTCCGCCGGCGGACGGCAGCTATAGCCGGATACCGGGAACCGTCTGTGCTGTGCTGACGGCAGACTGTCTCCCTGTTCTGTTCTGTGACCGGGCCGGATCTGTCGTGGCGGCGGCTCATGCCGGCTGGCGGGGGCTGGCCAATGGTGTGCTGGAGGCCGCCGTACACTCCATGGCGGTGGATGCCGGAGAAATCCTGGCCTGGCTCGGCCCGGCCATCGGGCCACAGTCATTCGAAGTGGGGGATGAAGTGCGCGAGGTATTCATGCGTTTTGCACCCGAAGCGGAGCTTGCCTTCCGCCCGCACAACGACGGCAAATGGCTGGCGGATATTTTCCTGCTGGCACGCCAGCGCCTGGCTCGCGTAGGAATAAGCCAGGTGTCTGGTGGCGGGGAGTGTACTTACCGCGACCATGAGCGTTTCTACTCCTACCGCCGTGAGGGTACGACAGGCCGGATGGGGGCACTGATCTGGCTGCTGTGATTGTGTGCCCGAGCGAGGTTCGTGGCCCTATTTGCCGGCAATCCAGAACTCGTGGTCCATGCTGAGAAATTCATCGTAGGGTATGTAATGGGAGCCGTCGCAGGAAAAGGTCAGGCCGACAATGCCATTGAAGATATTCAGCGTTGCGGAACGCAGATAGAACATTTCATCCATCAGGCGCAGGCCGCGAAAGGTGTCCAGCACAGCGCGGATTTGCTCGGCGGGTACCAGGGCGTCGGCAGGGTAGGGCGTGCGTGGATAAACCAGGCAGATGTCGGGGTCGATCAATTCCCTGATGTCCAGCAGGCGGTAGCGATAAGGATCCTGCATGACCCAGATCACGGCACGGCTGCTGGAAAAATGCAGGATTACGTGATACACGCCGTGATACAGCATCAATTCGGACAGCACGCCCAGCACGGTGTCAATCTGCCGGTCCATTTCGCTGTCAGAGCGGGTCTGGTGGAATACGGTGCCGCGAATCGAGGGGTCGCCCTTGATCTGGCGCCAGTATCTCGGTTCCTCATACAGCTTGCGCGTCAGCGGCAGGTCGCGCAGGCCGAAATAGGCGCCGATGTAGCCCAGCATGTTGCCCGCCGGGTCGCGCACGACCTGGAGTGCGGTGAGGGAGGGGCGGCGCTCGCGCAGGCTGATGTAGGCATCCGACAGCAGCAGGGATGTGCCGGGAGCGATTTCCCCCATGTAGGGGCGATTGGAGCGGTCCCGGCCGAAGCCTTCCAGCAGTCCTTCGTGGCTGACGTTGTCGCTGATCTGGACGGCGTGGGTATCGAGCGCGTAGAGGTGCTTGCAGTAGGGTAGACTTTTCAGTGCTTCGCCCAGCAGTTCGTTGAGCCGGTTACGATCTCCCCAGGCCTGGCTGCAATTGGCGGCCAGCTGCTGCAGCGGTTCCCGCAGCATGCCGATGAGCGCTTCACGCTGATGGGCGATGCCGGCCTGCAAGTTTTCACTGGGTGGTTTCATTTATGCCTCAATTCAGTGCGCTCGCCAGGAGGCGGCGGTATTTGCTCACCAGCGGGCCCTGTCCGCCGAGCAGGGTAAAGACCGAGAGCATGGTCTTGCGTCCGGCGTCATCGCCAAAGCCGCGATCACGGCGGATGATTTCGAGCAATTGTTCCAGCGCCGCTTCATATTCCTGCCGGGCGACCAGCAGGCTGGCCAGTTCCATGCGCGCGGCCAGATCGTTCTCGTCGGCAGCGATTTTCTGCGCCAGCGCTGCGGCATCGCCACTGGCGCCTTTTTCGGCAAATTCCAGCCGCGCGAGCAGGGCAGTTACCTGATCTTCGCGGCGGGCATCCGGATTCAGGCTGTTCAGCAGCCGGCGTGCTTCTGCGGTTTCTCCACTGTCGAGCATGATAGCGGCGGCAGAAATGCGGATTTTTTCGTTGCTCGGGTCTTGTGCCGAGGCCTCCGCCAGGCGTTGCAGGGCTTGTGCGGCTTCGCCCTGCCGGTAGAGCTCCTCGGCTTCCAGACGCAGTGCTTCGCCGGGGGAGGGAATGATGCGTTGCAGAAACTCCCTGATCTGTCCTTCCGGCAGGGCGCCGCTGAATTCGTCCACGATTTCGCCGTTGATGAAGGCCTTCACCGCCGGCACGCCACGGATGCCGTAACTCATCGCCAGTTGCTGGTTGGCGTCGGTTTCAAGCAGGGCGAGAAAGAATTTTCCCTGATATTCGTCGGCCAGTTTTTCCAGCAGGGGCTTGAGCACCTTGCACGGGCCGCACCAGGTAGCCCAGAAATCCACCAGTACCGGTGTCTGAAATGACCGCTCGATAACGGCTTGCTGGAAATCGGCTTCGTTGACGTCGGCAGCAAAGGGGGGCATGAATGACTCCGTTGGGTGGCAGTCCGGCCAATATCATGGCAAAACGGCGGATTTTCAAGAATGCCGGATGCTTTGATCCGAAATTCTTGAAAATGGCATTCGCCGCCTTTATGCTTCCGCTCCGGACGACAGCGTAATACGATAACATGCCGACGAGTGATGTTCGATAGCAAACCCCTTCTCTCCAGCCTGCCCCATCTGCCCGGGGTATACCGCATGTTCAATGCAGCGGGAGAGGTGATTTATGTCGGCAAGGCGCGCGACCTGAAGAGGCGTGTTTCCTCCTATTTCCAGAAAACCGACCTGATTCCACGCACCCGCCTGATGGTGTCGCAGATCGCCTCGATCGAAACCACCGTGACGCGCAGCGAGGCGGAAGCGCTGCTGCTGGAAAACAACCTGATCAAGTCGCTTGCCCCGCGTTTCAACATCCTGTTTCGCGATGACAAGTCCTATCCCTACATCGTCCTTACCGGCCACCGTTTTCCCCGCCTCGGCTATTACCGTGGTGCGCAGCACAAGGGCAACCAGTATTTCGGGCCCTTTCCCAATGCTGGCGCGGTGAAGGAGAGCATCCAGCTGTTGCAGAAAGTGTTCCGCCTGCGCACCTGCGAGGACAGCGTGTTCAACAACCGCTCGCGCCCTTGCCTGCTGCACCAGATCCAGCGCTGCACCGCGCCCTGTGTCGGACTGATTGACCCGGAAAGCTATCGTGCCGACGTGCACAATGCCGCCCTGTTCATGCTGGGCAAGGACAATCAGGTGATGGATGCGATCACGGAAAAAATGCAGGCAGCGGCAGAGGCTTTCCGTTATGAGGAAGCGGCGGTATTCCGTGACCAGATCGGAGCGCTGCGCCGGGTGCAGGAGAAGCAGTATGTCAGCAGCGGCAGCGGAGCGGATGCCGATATCGTAGCCTGTCACGAACAGCAGGGCATGGTGTGCGTCAACCTGGTCATGGTGCGGGGCGGACGCCATCTCGGCGACAAGAGTTTTTTTCCCAGCAATGCCACGCAATGGGATACTGCTGCGGCGCTGGAGGCTTTCCTCGGCCAGCATTACCTGAACCAGCCGGTGCCACGGCAGATTCTGGTCAGCGAGGACATCGACGGAGAAGCGCTGGAAACCATGCTGGGCGAGCAGGCGCGGCACAAGGTCCAGATTGCCTGGCGCGTGACTGGCGAGCGCCGGGTGTGGGTGGACATGGCGCTCACCAATGCACGCCTGGCGGTGGAGCAGCGCCTCAGCCAGCAGGCCAACCAGGAAGCACGGCTGGCTGCCCTGCAGCAGGCGCTTGAACTGGAGCCCGGCTTGCAGCGCATCGAATGCTTCGACATCAGTCATACCATGGGTGAGGCGACCGTGGCCTCGTGCGTGGTGTTTGACCAAGGCGACATGCGCAGTGGCGAATACCGCCGCTACAATATCGGCGGCATCACGCCGGGGGACGATTACGCCGCCATGCGTGATGCATTGCAGCGCCGCTACAGCAAGATCGCGGCGGGCGAAGGGCGGATGCCGGACCTGATCCTGATCGACGGCGGCAAGGGACAGCTCGGCAGCGCGATGGAAATTCTGACCGATCTGGGCCTGAACGACGTGGCGGTGATCGGCGTGGCCAAGGGCGAGGCGCGCAAGCCCGGCCTGGAGCAGCTTGTTTTCCCGAAGCGCGACAAAGCGTTACAATTGCCCAAGGATAGCCCGGCACTGCACCTGATCCAGCAAATCCGCGACGAAGCGCATCGTTTTGCCATCAGTGGTCATCGCGCCAAGCGTGGCAAGGCACGCACCCATTCATCCCTGGAGGAGATCGGTGGCGTTGGCGCCAAGCGGCGGCAACGCCTGCTGGCCCGTTTCGGCGGGCTGAAGGGTGTGCTCGCCGCCAATGTGGATGAACTGGCACAAGTGGAAGGCATCAGCCGCACGCTGGCGGAAAAAATTTATCAGGAACTGCATTAGGGCGTGTTCACAGTAATTTCACAACTGCGTTGCTGCAAGAACGCGATGGCTGCAAGGCGCGAGGCGAAGCCAATGGTTATTCCATTGGCGAGCCGAGTAACGCCGCAGACGCGCGTTCTTGCAGCAACCCTACGGGACGGGGGCGATTTGGGCGCCCTCCTTTGTCGCAAGCCGCTTGAAATGGCTTGCATTTCGGCGCGTCTTGCTTCGTGGATGGCATCCCAAATCGCCCCCGTCGCAGATGCGAAATTACTGTGAACACGCCCTAGTGCCTCTCAACATACCGAATCTCCTCACCTGGCTCAGGATTGTCCTGATCCCGGTGTTCGTTGCCGTGTTCTACCTGCCGCAGGACTGGCTTACGCCCCATGAGGTCAACTATGCCGCCACGCTGATTTTTGCCGTAGCGGCCGTGACCGACTGGCTGGATGGCTATCTGGCGCGCGCCTTGAACCAGACCTCCGCTTTTGGCGCCTTTCTCGATCCGGTGGCGGACAAGCTCATGGTGGCTGCCGCTCTGGTGTTGCTGGTTAAATTGCAGCGTGTGGATGCCGGTATCGCTTTCATCATCATTGGCCGTGAAATTGCCATTTCCGCCTTGCGCGAGTGGATGGCGGGGCTGGGCAAGAGCAAGAATGTCGCGGTTTCCTTCGTCGGCAAGCTCAAGACTACTGCACAAATGGCAGCAATTCTGCTGTTGCTTTACCATGATCCAATTGGCGCGGTAATCGATTCCCAGATGCTGGGTTCTTTCCTGATTGATATCGCGGCGATTTTGACTTTATGGTCAATGGCTTATTATCTGAAAAAGGCCTGGCCGCAGATTGCCGAGCAGAAATGAGTGGCTCTAGCGCTTGACATCGGCTGCCGGATCATTAAAATGGCGGCTTCTCAAATGCGGGAATAGCTCAGTTGGTAGAGCGATACCTTGCCAAGGTATAGGTCGCGAGTTCGAGTCTCGTTTCCCGCTCCAGATTCAAGGGAAAGCGCAATGCTTTCCCTTTTTAGTTCTAGCAGGTTTTTCTGGTGCGGCAGAAAACTGCTTATGCACATGCTAGAGCAGGCCGGTAGGGTTAAGGTAGAAGGTTTTATGGCGCGATCGCATAGTGGCCGTGCAACGGATTGCAAATCCGTCTACCCCAGTTCGATTCTGGGTCGCGCCTCCAAGAATTTTAGCAGCTGACCGTTTCTGGTTATGAGCAAGACTGCTTACCATCCTCCTCTTCAGCAAGAACTCCCGATCCTTCATCTCTCAAAGCAACTGATCATCCTTGACAAGCCAAGTGGCTTGCTGACGGTGCCGGGACGAGGGATCGATAAATCTGACTGTCTTTTGTCCAGAGTTCAGGCAGAATTTCCCGATGCAATGGTTGTCCACCGCCTGGACATGGCTACGTCGGGAATTGTCGTAATGGGGCGTGGCCCGAAATCTCAAAGAGCGCTCAGCATTCTTTTTCAGGATCGTAAAGTCAGGAAGTGCTACCAGGCCCTGGTCGATGGGCAATGGACTTCCAATCCCGAAGGCGAAATCAACCTGCCAATAATGGCAGACTGGCCCAACCGACCCAGGCAGAAAATCGATCCGGTGCTTGGCCGGCCTAGCTTAACCCGGTATCGCGTGATTGGTCTGGATGCGTCGAAGGATGCATCCAGGATTGAGCTTTTCCCTGTTACGGGAAGATCGCATCAACTCAGGGTGCACATGGAATCAGCGGGGCATCCCATTTTGGGGGATGATCTGTATGGCACGGAAAAATCGCGGGGAAAGGCGGGCCGCTTGATGTTGCACGCTTCTTATATCGAATTCACCCATCCGGATAGCGGTGCCCTGATCAGCGTAGTATCTCCGCCGCCATTCTAGGAGAATCGCTATTGGGGGGAGTTACTTTGGACATGATATTGGGGTTGTTGTCTATCTGGAAGCGGTTCAGGAGTGATACAATCGCAGCTTCGTTCGACGCCAAAATGGCGGCGCTGGGTTGTAACCGGGTGGGTTATCTGAAAGCCATGGCCATTTGGACTGCAGCCGACCAGAAATGCCAGCCATTCCGGTTTGCTTCCGAGCCTCGCCTTCATTCTTCCTTGCCCGGGTGGCGAAATTGGTAGACGCAACGGACTTAAAATCCGTCGAGGCTTATCCCCTCGTACCGGTTCGATTCCGGTTCCGGGCACCAAAATCAAAGACTTACGGCAAAATTTCCACCCCAATTTGTGTCGTTAATTTGACCGGGTGTCAACAAAGTGTCAACCGCGCCAAAGGGTTCAAGGTTTTCGCCTCCTGCAAATGATCCGGCGCCAAGTGTGCATAGCGCATAGTCATCGTTAATGTGCTGTGACCCAGCAGCTTTTGCAGTACTAGGATGTTCCCGCCGTTCATTATGAAATGGCTAGCAAACGTGTGGCGCAAAACATGCGTCAACTGTCCACGCGGTAGCGACAAAGCTGACCTCTCCACCGCCTCCCTGAAACCTGAATAAGCGTACTTGAACAAGCGACCTGTCAAACTTCCCGAAATGACCGGCTCCAACTCCTTCTGCAGCTCGTCCGAAATTGGAACTGAACGATTCTTACCGGATTTAGTGCCAGAAAACTGAATCTGCCCATCCCGTAGCCAAGGTAAAGCCATGATGTTTGGCGTATTCCCAGACTTCCGTATCAGATGCACCGCCCAGTCCGATGCGGTCGACGTGAGCTGATTGTGGGTATAAATCGGCCAAGGTATCCACTAGCTTGGGTGACAGGTTTTCGTCAAACAGTAGTTTCACGCATTCACCGCCATCTGGTGGCGTTCTCTGTCTGCTGCATATGAAAGGCAAGCGTGAATGTCTTGCAAGGTGAGATAGTCGAAATCATCCAGTATTTCTTCTGTGGTCATGCCCGAAGCCAGATATTCCAGCACATCATAAACAGTGATGCGCAAGCCGCGAATGCAGGGTTTCCCGCCGCGCTTGTCGGGTTCGATGGTTATAATGCCCTTGTAGCTCATGATGTAGTCTTTTCAATGGTGGCTTAGTGCTTTGTCAGATAGTGTAATTATTGATCCGGCCAGCAAATAGTATCAAGCCGCATACTTCACACGCGGGTCTT